>NZ_JBSSAF010000011.1:0-272286 GCF_054058375.1 Pseudomonas sp. TE24901 | reverse complement strand
ACGCAGGCTTGAATCCGTGGGTAACCCGGCAGGACGCCGGGTTAGCCGCCCCGCGCCATGGATGGCGCGTGGCGGCGGCCCACGGATTCAAGCCTTCGTTCGGGCATGCCGAGCCTAAGCGAGGCACCGAGTGTTGGGGCAAGAGCCCTTTTGGTTACTTTTGGGGCTCTTTTCCAAAAGTGACCCGCTGTAAGAGCGGAACCAATATCAGCCATCACCCAAATAACGGATATGTACCCACCCCCTAGCACACCCAAATGCCCCCCACATTTCACACCTGTGAAAGCTTGTGAGATCTTGCCAACAATCCCGCTTTCACCCCCCGCCACCCCCTAGTATCAAGTCCTCGTGCGCCCCCACTCACATGGACTGAACAATGATCAACCGACCCGAAAAAGCCGCCTCGCCGCGCATCCCCGAAACCAAGGCACCGGAACGTGTGTTCGACGCCCTGCTCAACAAGGCCAAGACCTTGGCAGCCGCCGGGTCGGGCGACAAAAACTTCAAGCCCAAAGTGCTGGCCGCCCATTCCGGCGAGGCCCTGAAAAAGCCCAGCGAGATCAAGCCCGACGATTACAAGGAAGTCACCGCCCTCCCCGCCAAGCTCGACATCGACAAACTCAAAGTCGTGTCCGAAGACAAGGACGCCGGGGTCATCTACTTCGAGCAGGACGGCAGCAAGTTCAAGATCACCCGCGAAGGCGCCGAGAAGGTCCAGGAAGGCTTCGACACCCTCAAGGGCCTGCACTTCGGCCACGCGGTGGCGCCGGTCAATCAGGGCGGGCCGGATGAAGGCACGCCGCTCTATGACCTGCTGCACACCCTCGCCGAAACCCAGGGCACTCCGGCCGGCAAAGAGATTCGTGAAGCCCTGGGCAACCCCGACCAGCAACTGCTGCGCGAAGACGACCCCACCGTGCGCCTGGCCAATGTGAAGTCCGTGGGTGAAGCCAAGGACGGGGTGGTCAAGGTCGAGATGGAAAGCGGCCAGACCCTGGTAATCTCCGAAGCGCTCACGCCCGAGGCCTTCGCCAGTTTCAACAGTGCCGGCGTGACCAAGGCGGCCCTCGCCGAGGGCAAGGCCAAAGGCTATGAAGAGGTCACCAGCCTGCCCGGCGACCTGGATTTCAGCCAGCTCAAGGTGGTCTCCGAAGACCCCAAATCCGGCGTGATCCTGTTCGAGCACCAGGGCAAGAAGTACATGATCAGCCAGTCCGAGGCCGCCCTGCCACAGCCCGGCGCCGACCTGAGCAACCCCAACCCCAACGCCGGTAGCAGCTTCTACAACTTCCTGAGCGCGGTGCACAACAGCGAAGGCACCCAGGCCTTCGACTACATCAAGAACGCCCAGTCCCTGCCCGGCCAGGAACTGCTGCGCAAGGACGAGGCCAGCCTCAAGCTGGGCGATATCAGCAAGGTCGATGCGCCCATGGACGGCATCCTGGTGGTCAACGGCACCGACGGCAAACTGCTGGTGGTGTCCAAGGACATCACCCCCGAAGCCTTCGCCGCCTACAGCACCAAGGGCCAGACCCTGGCCGGGATCGAAAAGGCCAAGGGCGACGGCTACAGCCTGGCCGGGCCGGATGCGTATTTGTCGTCCACCGAAGACATCATGAGCGTCGGCGGCGTGGGCGATTATGGCCCCGGCCTGATCGCCTTCACCCAGCACAAGCCGGGCGGCGCCGAAGAAAAGATTGTGGTCAGCGAAGACAGCAACCCGCAGATGTTCGAGCAGATCTCCGGCTACCGCACCGACATCGCCCAGCAGACCACCGACGTCGACAAACTGCGCGCCGACAACGGCCTGCCGCCGCTCAAGGATGTGTCGGTGGACAACCTCGCCACCACCGAAAAAGATGAAAGCGGCAACCCGCTGTCGGTGCAGGACCTGTCGATGAAAACCCTGGTGGACAGCTACCGCGCCGGGGTCAAGGACGGCAGCATCGGCAAGGACGACCCACGCGCCAAGTTCCTGCGTGCGGTGGAAGCCAAGAGCATGGCCGACAACGGCATGTCGATCATCCCCGAGCACGGCTTCGGCAACCAGGGCATCGCCACCACGCCGATCGATGTGACCTCACGGGATGTGCGCGACAACATCTTCGACACCAAGTCCATCGACAAGACCATCGGCGAGCTGCTCGGCGACTCGACCATCCAGGCCGACATCAAGGCCAACCACGACGCGGCGTTGGGCAAAGTTGACGGCGGCCAGGCCAAGGTCGATGAAGTGCACCAGAAGCTCATCGACAGCACGTCCTCGGAGAACTTCACCAAGTACATCAAGGCGCTGCAGGACGACGGCAAGACCGAACTGGCCACCCAGGAGATCCAGACCGCCTACACCGCCCTGGCGGATGTGGACCCGGCCAAGGCCGACAACTTCCTGCAGAACCTGCAGATCGACGGCTACACCGATGCCGTTGAAAAGCTGATGGATGACCCGAGCAAGATCAGCGATGACAACACCGCCTTGGCCACCCAGGACAACACCCTGGCCATCCTCTCGATGTTCAAGGGCGGCGCCGACGGCCTGCCGCGCCAGGCGCTGGGGGTGTATTCCAAGTTCGTCGACCAGTTGCTCAAGGACAAGGGCGCCGCCGCCGACTTCGGCAAGGCGATGATCTCCCTGGGCGATACCTGGCAGAAGAACGGCGTGATCAGCTTCAGCGATATCGAACACGCGGTGAGCAAGGAGATCATGCCGAACCTCAGCGAAGAAAACCGCAGCTCGTTCGTGAAGAACCTGACCTTCCTCAAGGACAACGGCGTGCTCGGCTCGGTCGGCGGCGCCATCGGCATGGGCCGTATCGTCTACCAACTGGCCGGCCAGGGCGGCAAGCTGGCCGACACGCCGATGAAGCGCCTGGGGATCGCCAACGACTTCCTCGGTTTCCTTGGCACCGGCTCGCACTTCGCCACCCTGGGCCTGAAGGTCTATGACAAGTTGCGCGGCACCAACGCCTACAAGCTGATGGGTTTCGACCGCTCGCTGCCCGACCTCTGGGCCAAGCCCGGCGAGGGTTACCACGCCCTGCCCAAGGACGCCGAGGCGGTGCAGAAGAAGTACTTCGAGATCGTCGACCAGGCCATGGACGACGGCAAGGACGTGGGCAAGGTGCTCAACAGCGGAGGCTGGAGCGACGAAGGCGCGAAGAAAGTGCAGGAAGGCATCGAGAAAGGCATCGCCAGCCGTGGCGGCGTGGCCGGTGCCGGTTTTGGTGCCAAGTTCGCCAGCAGCGCGATCAAGGTGATTGGCATGGCCACCGACGTCGCCGGTGGTGTGATCAGTGTGGTGCAGGCCGCGTTCACCCTGCGCGACGGCGTGCGGGAAAAAGACCCGGTGAAAATCGCCTCCGGCTCGCTGTCCATGGCCGGTGGCGTCAGCAGCCTGGTGGCCGCCGGCGGCGGCGTGCTCACCACCCTCGGCGTCACCGGCCGCATCATCCCGTTCCTCGGCCCGGTGGGCTTCCTGATCTCCGGCGCGCTGTCGTTTGTCGGCGCGATCCTCAGTACCGTGCAGTCCCACAAACTGCACAAGATCTCGATGCAGAACTGGAACCAGATCCAGGACTTCAAGCAGGACGGCCTGCTCAAGCCCAATGGCGATGAAGCCTACGTATGGCTGCAGACCTACCTATCCGACTGGGGCCAGCGCGATGCGCCGCAAGACCAGAGCATCTTCGACTTCCGCAAGGAAGAATGGGATGCGCGCTCCAGCATTCGCGGCGGCGACCATCGGCGCGACCACCCGGACTACATCGGCGACGGCAACAACCGCAATTCCGAGGACTACAAGTACTCGCTCAAGCCCTCGGAATGGACCAACGACAACCACGACATCATCTGGCGCGTGGGCGACGGCTACGGCGGGCCGTACCACGACGTCGATAACTCATAAAGCACTGACCCACCACAAAACTAATGTGGGAGCGGGCTTGCTCGCGAATGCGGTACATCAGTTACAGATAGGCTGACTGGTAAACCGCATTCGCGAGCAAGCCCGCTCCCACATTTTTGATCTGTGTTGGATCAGATAAGGCGCGCAGCCACCAGCCAGTCCGCAACGGCCTGGAACGAGGCATCCGGTACGGGGTCGCCCGGCACCGTCTTGCGGTAGATCTCCCCGGCCAGCGCCTTGTCCGGCGCGTGGGGAATGCCCAGGTCATACGCTTCCTGCAGCATCAGCAACGCCTCTTCCGGTGACGCACGGCACACCACCACCGGCACTGGGGTTTCCCCGCGCACATAACGCACGCCGATCACGCAGCCGTCGGTGGTGCCGATCATCATCGACGCCCGGCTCAAGCCCAGCTTGGTGGCCAAGGCCTGCATTTCGTTGCGCTGACGCCGCCGTTCGCTCTTGATCAGCGGGTCGCCGTCGATGTCCTTGCGCTCGCGCTTGGTCTCGCTGCGGGTCATCTTCATGTCGCGGCCGAACAGCCAGCGCTGCATCATCACGTCCACGCCGCCTACCAGGATGAACGCGCACAACACGGTGAACACCAGTGGCTTGAGCACCAGGAAGAACGTCGACTCCATGCACTCCGCGCCACACCGCGACGACTCCATCAACGCCTGCAACGCGTGCTTGCCCACCACGTAGAAAGCAATCGCCAGCACGTGCACCTTGATCAAGCCCTTGATGAACTCCACCAGGTTGCGCAGGGCAAAGATCTTCTTCATGCCCTCGGCCGGGTTGATGCGCTTGAACTCGGGCTTGATCGGGTCTACCGAGAACACGAAGCCGCGCATGGTGATGATGTTGGTCAGGATCACCACGCCCGTGGTCACCGCCATCACCGGCAGGGTGATGCTGATCACCAGTTGCTCGGCATGGTCAAGCACCCGTGGCCACACGGTGGCGAAGGGTTCGATGTAGATCTGCGCCGTCAGGTCGATCAATGCGGTGACCTGGGCCTTGGCCCGGGGCGCGAGGATCGAAATGCACAGGGTGCAGAACAGGATGACCATGCCCGACACCAGGTCCTGGCTCTTGGCGACCTGGCCTTTCTTGCGCGCGTCCTTGAGCTTTTTGTCCGTGGCCGGCTGGGATTTCTCTTCGCTGGTATCGGCCATGGCTACTCCATGCCTGCCAGGGTCTTGAGCAGCTCGACCGTGCCGCGGAACTCGGAGAGCTGGTCAAGCATCAGCGGAATCAGGAAACCGATGTAGATCACCATCAGAATCGTGAAAAACAGGTTCTTCACCGGCAGCGACAAATCGAAGATATGCAGGTTGGGCGCCATGCGCGACAGGTAGGCGAGCATCAGGTCGGTGATCAGCAGCGAGATCAGCAACGGCGACACCATCAGCACCCCCACGCGCATGATCTGGTCGAGGATCGACAGCACCGCCAGCAATGCCGAACTGGCAAACACCGGGGTGAACGAGGTCACCGGCCATAACTGATAGCTGTGGTAATAGCCGTCGACCATCAGGATAAAACCGCCGGACATGAAGAACAGCGTGATCAGCATCACCGTGAGCAACGTCGCCATCACGCTGGACTCCCCCGACGACAAGGGGTCCACCAGTTGCGCCATGGTCGAGCCGCGTTGCAGGTCGATCAACTCCCCCGCCACCTCGGCGGCCCAGAACGGAATGCCGAACAACAGGCCGATGAGAATGCCGATCAGGAACTCCTTGATCAGCAAGCCGGCGATAAACACGCTGCCGTGTTCGGGCATTGAGGTCAGCGACTCGAACACCGGGAAAAACATCGGGATGGAAATCGCCACGGCCACACAGCCACGGATCATGCCGGTAAGGCCCAGGCGGTTGAACGCCGGGGTGATCACCACCACGCCCATGGCGCGACAGGCAGCGAGCGAGGCGGAGCTGATCACCGGGTAGGCGACCTCCAGGAACTGCGCGGTCAGGCTGGCATCCATGGGCGGTCAGCGCGTCCACATCGGGAAATTGTCCAGCACCTGGCCGCCCAGTTCCGCCACCTGCCCGGCCAGCACCGGGCCCAGGAACACGATGGTCAACAGCACCGCCACCAGCTTCACCACCTGGGGCAGCGTCTGGTCCTGGATCTGCGTCAGCGCCTGGAACAGGCCCACGCTCAAGCCCACGATAATCGCCACCCCCAGCGCCGGCGCAGAGAGCATCAGCACCGTCATCAGCGCCTGTTTCATCAACGACAAAAATACGTCCTGGCCCATCTTCCCCCCTCAACACACACCACCCTGTAGGAGCCCGGCTTACCGGCGCCTACACGGGTTAGCCGTAACTCAGAATCAAACCGTGCATCAGGCGCGACCAGCCGCTCAGGGACACGAATAAAAAGATCTTCAGCGGGATCGAGATCAGGTTCGGTGAGACCATCGACATGCCCATCGCCATCAACACGTTGGACACCAGCAAGTCCACCACCAGAAACGGGATGTACAACAGGAAGCCAATTTCGAAGGCACGGGTCAGTTCCGAGCTGACGAACGCCGGGATCAGCACCACCAGGTCGTCATCGCGCAAGTCGGCGCGGGCCTCCGGCGACCAGATGGTCTCGGTGGCCTGCACAAAAAAGCCCCGCTCGGATTCGTTGGCAAAGCGCTTGAGGTGCGCCTGCAACGGCGGGCGCAGGGCATCGCCCAGATCCTTGAGTTGCTCCACATGCTCGATGTTGAGGTCGCGCCCCTCCACCTGGCGATACATGTCGCCAATCAGCGGCGTGGTCACGTACACCGACAGGATCAACGCGATGCCGTACAGCACCAGGTTCGGCGGCGTCTGTTGCACACCCAAGGCGTTGCGGATCAGGAACAGCACCACCGAGATCTTCATGAAACCGGTGAGTGTCACCACCGCCAACGGGATCAGCCCGATCGTCGCAACGACCAGGATGATCTCGATTAGGTTCGGCTGATAACCGGTCATGGGGTGGCAAAACTCAACAGGCGCACGCCCAGGCCGTCACCGATTTTCACCAGTTGGCCCTGGCCGACACGCCGTCCGTTAACCATCAGGTCGACGCTGTCCACGCCGGGGGTGTTGAGCTGCAACAGGCTGCCGGCGCCCAGTTCGCGCAATTGCGCCAGGGTCAGTTCCAGGCTGCCGACCTGGCACACCAATTTCAGCGGCAGGTCATCCAGGGCCGCAGCCGCATCAACGTCACTCATCGTGTTCTCCGCATCCAAAAGGGGGGCTTTCAAGGCTTCCTGCAGGCGCAAGGCATCACCCTGGTGTTGGCAGCGCGCCTGCAAGCGGCCGTCCAGGTCGAGCAGCAAACCGCTGCCAGGTTCGAGCATCAGCACGTCGCCGGGGCGCAGGCTGCGCAGTTCGCCCAGGCTCAGCCACTGTTTGCCGGCGACGACCGCCAGGGTCTGGCGCAGGCCGGGCAGCGGGTCGGGGTCGACCTCACCCCATTGCGTCAACAACTGCGCCACCCGCTCGGCGGCGCCCTCACTCAACTCCAGCTGCGCGCTGAAGGCGGGCCCGTTGCCGAAGCTCAGTTCCAGCGCCAGCTGCACGGCAAACGGCCGTTGGCCCAATCCTTCGGTGGCTTCGAGCAACTGCACCGGGTGGCCGAGCAGCGGTTCGAGGGTCTCGATCAGGTCGAGCACCGCCAGTTCCAGCAACAACGAGCGCGGCAGCGACGGCAGCGTCTGCGCGTCGAACTGCAACGCCAGCGGCGCCAAGGCCTGCTCCAGGGCGGCGGTGGGCAAACGCAGGCGCACCGGCGCTCGCCCCAGCAACAGCAGCACATCGCGCGGCGCGTTGAGGAGCTGCGGCTCGGCGGCCCAGCTCACACGCAGGTCTTGCCCGGCGCAGCGCCCCTGCCAGGCACGACGGCGCCGGTGCAGTTGGTTATGCAACGCCAGCAGCGCCGGGTCGTAGTGGGTCAGCCACGGCGACAGCGGATCGGCAAGGGCTGCAATCATGTGCCGACGCCTTCGTCGCGCAGCTCGCCTACCCGGCGCTCATCGCTTTCGCGGCCCTCCAGCAGGCTTTGCCAGGCGTCGGACTGACGCTGGCGGCTGAGGCGCTCCTGGCGAAACAGATCACGCTCACGCTCCTGGCTTTGCAGCGTGGTGGACACGTGACTCACGTCGTTTTCCAGTTGCTGCTGGTCATCGGACAGGCCGCGCAGACGGTCCTGGGCTGCCTGCCAGCTGGCCACCGACAAGCCCTCGGTGAGGGATGCATACACCTGGCGCGCCTCTTCGGCGATGGCTTCACGGTGCAGGCGCAATTGCTCCTTGGCGTCGGTCAGCACGCCGTGGGTCTGTTCGCAGCGCTGCTGCTGGGCAGCCAGTTGGCTGGCGGCCCGTTGTTCACGCAGTACCCGCAGGGTTTGCAGGGTGCGCAGTTGATCGGTTTTCATGAGGCGTTCTCCTTTACTGCTGCCAACGCAACAATCTTAAAATCCATGAAGATCAAATGTGGGAGCTGGCTTGCCTGCGATCGCGGTGGATCAGCCAGCCCATCTGTGATTGATACACCGCCATCGCAGGCAAGCCAGCTCCCACAGGGTTCTGCGTAAACTTGCAGAGTGCTGTTCATCGTCAATCTCATGCCAACACCTGGCGCATACGGGTCAGGGTCTGTTCCAGGTTGCTCGGCTCATCCGCGTTCTGGCGCAGGAAGGCTTCAATCGCGGCGTGGCGGGTGATGGCTTCGTCAGCCAGGGGGTCGCTGCCGGCGGAGTACTCGCCCACGCGGATGAGCATTTCGATTTCGCCATAGCGCGCCATCAATTCGCGGATGCGCATGGCCAGGCGCTTGTGCTCGGCACCGGCGACCTGTTCCATCAAGCGGCTGCGGCTGCGCAGCACGTCCACCGCCGGGAAGTAGTTGCGCTGGGCCAGTTCGGCGCTGAGGGCGATGTGCCCGTCGAGGATCGAACGCGCCTCTTCGGCCACCGGGTCGCTGGCGGCATCGCCTTCGGTGAGCACGGTGTACAACGCGGTGATGCTGCCGGTCGGCCCGGGGCCGGCGCGCTCCAGCAGGCGCGGCAAGGCCGAGAAGAAGGACGGCGGGTAACCGCGACGGGTCGGCGGTTCACCCACTGCCAGGCCGATTTCGCGCTGGGCGCGGGCGAAGCGGGTCAGGCTGTCCATCAGCAACAGCACGTTGCGGCCCTGATCGCGGTGGTATTCAGCCAGGGTGGTGGCGACAAACGCCGCCCGCACGCGCTCGGCGGCCGGGCGGTCCGAAGTGGCCACCACCGCCACCGTGCGCGCCCGCGCCTTGGCATCCAGTTGCACGTCGAGCAGTTCACGCACTTCCCTGCCCCGCTCGCCGATCAGGCCGATCACGATCACGTCGGCCTCGCTGTTGCGAATGATGCTGGCCAGCAACGACGACTTGCCCACGCCCGGCTCGCCAAAGATGCCCATGCGTTGGCCCTGGGCCAGGGTCAGCAAGCCGTCGATGGAGCGGATCCCCAGCGCCATCGAACGTACGATCAGTTGCCGGGAAAACGGCGCAGGGGGTTCGGCGTGCAGCGGGTAATGCTGCAGGGCCAGGGTTGGCGCCAGCCCGTCACCGTCGAGAAAATCGCCCATGGGGCTGATCACGCGACCCAGCTGTGCATCGCCCACGGCGACGCCCAGGGTTTCGCCGGTGGCGGTGATTTGCGTGCGGGTCGACAGCCCTTCCATGGAGCCGATGGGCGACAGGATCGCCTCGTCGCCATCAAAGCCGATCACCTCGGCACTCAGGCTGCGGCCGCTGCCCGGGTCGCGCAACTGACACAGTTCACCGATGCTTGCCCCGGCCACACTGGCGCGCAACAGCACACCCCGAATGCTCAACACGGTGCCGTGCATCGGCCGCAGGCGGGCCTGAGCCAAGCGCTCATGCAGGCGTGGCAACAGGTGTTGCAGGTTCATGCCACACCTTCTTCGGCAAACGGCAGCAGGCTGCGGCGCAGGTTCTGCAATTGGGCTTCCAGGCCCAGCTCGACGGAGCCTGCGGGGCTGTTGAGACGGGCCTGGCCGGCGCCCAGTTGCTCATCGGCGTCCACGGCAATCGCCAGACCTTCAGCCTTGAGGCGCTGGCGCAGAGCATCGACGTCGGCGGGCGGCACCCACAGGGTCAGGGCCTGGTCCTGGCGGAACGCGCTCAGTGCCTGGCGGGTGCAGCGCGCGATACGCTCGGCGTTGTCCAGCTCGCCCAGCACTTCGCGCACGATGCCCAAGGCCAGGTCGGCCAGCGACGCCTCCAGGCCACTCAAGTAGTGCTGCACCTGGGATTGAGTGTCTACCAGCAGTTGCGCGACCTGCTCGGCGCCCTCCAGGCGTGCGCTTTCAAAGCCTTCGGCGCGGGCGGCCTGCAGCCATTGGTCGCTGTCGGCCTTGACCTGTTGCGCCTGCTCCTTGGCGGCTTGCAGAAACGCAAAGCCTTCGGTCCACAGCGCTGCTTCTTCGGCCCGCAGGATGCGCGCCGTGGGCCGGCTCGGTAATTCACTCATGGGGTGGTGTCCTCGGCGGCCAGGCACGCGGCGGCGGCCTGCACGATTTCCAGGTCGCGGGGCAACCGGGCGCTCTGACCTTGGGGGAAGACAAAGCGCAAACGCAGCCAGCCTTGCAGGTCAGCCTGCTGGGCGTGCAACCAGGCGGCTACGCAGCCCTGGCCGTCGCGGTCGATGGCCTCGATCAGCTCGCCGGGGTCACGCAGCAAATCCGCCGCCCCACCCAGTTGGCGCAATGCCAAGGCCTGGCTGAACACATCGGCGCCGAGGCCTTCGCGCAGTTCGTTGACCACGTCGCGGCGAATCTCGCGGCTCAAGGTCGAGGCATGCCAGATCGCGCCGCACAACCTCGGCAAGCGCGCGAACTGCGCCGGCGACAACAGCAACACCGGCAAATCAGCGGCCAGGGGCGTCACCAGTTGGTCCAGCGGGGCCAATTGATAATGGCTGACCAGCAACTGTTCCAGGCGCTGGCGAAACCGCGGCTGGCGGTGCATGGCGTGCAGCACCTCGTCCGGCAGCTCGGCGGCAAAACACGCACCCAGGCTGGGCCCGCGCACAAACTGCAACGGCTCGGCGATCAGCCCTTGCCAACGTTCAAACACGCTCATTCACCCTCCTTGAGTACATACAACGCCTGGGCCTGACGGCGTGCCCATTGCTGACGGGCCAACACACCGAGGGCGCCGAGGGCGATCAGCAACAGGCCGCCGAACATCAGGCGCGCCTGGGGCAGGTTGTCTTCCAGCAGCCACAGGCCCATGAAACGCGCCAAACGTGGCTGCGCGGGGTTCTGGCTGATGGCCACGGCCGCCTTGATCGCCGTGACCGACACGCCGTCGTAGCTCAGGCCGGAGATGCCGTTGGCCACCAGGGTCTTGATCTGCGGGATCAGGGTGTTGATGTCGGTGCCCGGGTCATAGCGCACCAGCACCGAGGCCGACGACGGCGAAATCACGCGTTTGAGCAAGTCGTTGTCCGGCAGCACCACGTGCACCCGCGCCGCCACGATGCCGTCGATCTGCGACACCGAGTGCGACAGTTCTTCACTCAGCGCATAGATCATCTGCGCCCGCTCCTGCACCGGCGACGACACCAGGCCGTTGCCCTTGAACACCTCGCCCATGTTGGAAAAGCTCTGCTGCGGCAGGCCGGCGTTGTCGAGCAGGGTCATGGCTTCGGCGAAGCGTTCTTCGTCGACCACCACCTTGAGTTGGCCGTTGTCCTGGGTCTTGCGCTCCGCCGGGATGCCACCGCGCAACAGCACCGCGACCATCGCGTTGGCGTCGCGCTCGCTGAGGTTGGTATAGAGGTCGGTGTTGCACGCCTGCAACAGGCTGGCCAGCAGGCCGATCAGCAACAGGCGCAGGGCGCGGTTTGGGCTTGGCATGGCGTTATTGACCCTTGAGCAGCGTGTTGGCGGAACCGGAAATCTGCGTCGCACCGCGCACCACCATCTGGGTTTCGATGGAGTAGTCGAACATCTTGCCCAGGGAGTGGACGATCTGGTCGACCTGTTGCTCGCCGACTTTCTTGCCCGGCTCGCCCTGGGGCGAAGCACTGGCCGTGCGGATTTCCGCCGAGGCCGGTGGCGGCGCCGACGGGTTATTGGTGAGTACGTCGGCACGCTCGGAAAACGCCCGCGTGCGGTCGATGAAACTGTTCATGCGCTCCATCAAGCCCGAGCCGATCTGGTGCGGGCTCGCGCCTTCGGGCATGCCCTTGGCGGTATTGGCCATGTGCTCGAACAGATTCTGCGAGGCCCCTGCGGGCCCCGCGCCAGCGGACGGCGGCAAGGCCGAAGCGCCAGCGGCGAGACTGATAGTCATAAGGGTTACCTACTCTTCGTCGTCATCGGACATGGCGTCGTTCAGCAGTTCCTGCATCTTCGGCATGATGATGAACTGACCGCCGATGGTGACCGCCTGCGTGATCAGCGCATCGTTGAATTCAGCATCGCTGGTGTCCGAGGTGTCGGCCGGTTTATCGGCAGCCTTGGCGTTGTTCACCGCGGCATTGAACTTGGCTTCGGGGCTTGGGCCACCGGTGCCGGGCGTACTGTCGATCGGGGTAACGGACATGGTGCTGCTCCTTTACTGGGTTGGGGTTTCGGTACTGACTTGCGCGCCACGGAACACCCGCACACCGCGCTCGCGCGCCACCGGGGCGGCCACGACCATGGGTTGCAGGTGATCCACATGCTGCTGCACCAGCGCCAGATAAGGCGGTGGGCCGGACACGAACACTTCATCGCCCTCGGGGCCATTGCGCATCGACAGTTGCTGGCCGAACACGTCCAGGCTGTTGAGGTAGGCCTGCAACTGGTCCAGGTTCAGGGCACTGGCCTTGAACAGCTTGGTGGTGATCTCATCGCTGGTGTTGAGGTACAGCAGGTTGCCGTCGAAGTACCAGGTCAGGCCGTTGGTGCTGCACAGGGTCTGCAGGAACTCACCGGCGGTGGCCGCGCGAATGGTGCTGCGGGCCTTGCCGCGCACCTTGTCGGAGAGCACCAGTGGCACGTCGAGGTTGTGGCCGAATTCTTCCAGGGCGCTGCGCACATCCTGGTCCACCAGTACGTAGGCATAGGGTTGGGAGAACCACGCCGGCTCTTCGGCAGCACGGGCCAAACTGCTGCCGAACAGGCATAGGACGGCCATCAAAAATATGCTTACATGGCGTCCGCCTTCGCCCAACGAGTCGTGACGATGTCCAAGAACTTTTTGCTCGCCAGTACCCTGCTTTTGGCTGCCTGCTCCAGCAAACCTGCGACCGATGCCGACAAGTCGCTGCAACTGGCGGGCGACCTGAGCAAGCGTGGCGACTACGCCAGCGCAGCCGCGTTGTACGAGCGCGCGACCCAGCAGCCGGGGGCCGGCATCGAGCTGTGGCTCAAACTCGGCCAGGCCAAACTCGACGCCAAGGACGCCCTCGGCGCCGAACGCGCCTTCCAGCAAGCCCTGGGCTTCGACGCCCGCAACGCCGACGCCCTGCTCGGCCTGGGCACTGCGCAATTGCAACTGGGCAAGACCCAGCGCGCCGTCACGGCCCTGAGCCAAGCCGCAGACCTCGGCGGCCTGCCGGTGGCCTACACCCGCCTGGGCGTCGCGCACGTCCTCAATGGCCAGGCCGCTGCCGCGCAAACCGCTTTCGCCAAGAGCCTGAGCCTCAAGCCCGACGACCTCGACAACCGCTGCAACCTGGCCCTGGCCTACGCCCTCGGCGGGCAGTCGCAACAAGCGCTGGACGCCATCGCCCCCGTCACCCAATCCCCCCGCGCCCTGCCCCGGCACCAGCGCAATGTGCTGCTGGTGATGGTACTGGCCGGGTACGAACAGCGCATTGCCACACTGCCGCTGGACGATATCCCCGCTGCCGAGCGTGAGCGATTGGTGACGGAAGCGAAACGCATCAAAGCCATCAGCGACCCGGTGGCGCAGGCGAAAGAACTGGGGTTGGTAGCCCCCAACTGACACAACACCGCTCTGCTCTTGATCTGCTTTTGATCTCAATCGCCCCATAAAACCACGCTGGCCGAACGCAGGCTTGAATCCGTGGGTAACCCGGCAGGATGCCGGGTTAGCCGCGCTGGGCCAAGGATGGCCCATCGCGGCGGCCCACGCTCCAAAGCCTTCGTTCGGGCACACCGAGCCTAAGCGAGGTGCCGAGTGGTGGGGCGAAGGCCTTTTGGTTACTTTTGGCTGGGCCGGCTTCCGGCCTTTCCAAAAGTGACCCGCTGTAAGAGCGGAACCATAATTGGCCGTTACCGCAGCAATGGATATGTACTCCACCCCAAAACCTCTAGCGCCTGACACACAGCTTTCGCGAGCAAGCCCGCTCCCACAGTTGGTATGCAGGGTGTCAGGTAGCGTTGGGGTGGCTGGATGGGCGCCATCGCAGGCAAGCCAGCTCCTACAGTTGGGATGTGGGGCGTCAGAAAGATACCGGGTGCCAGAAAAGGAGGTCATTGTTGCCCCCCCGCTGCACCAGCCTTGGCCTCTTGCTGATCCTTGCGCCGCTGCAACTGCTCACGATCAAACCCCTCGATATACACCTGCGCCGCCCGCCCGACCGGCGCCGCCATGGCCGGGCCCGTCGCACGGCCCTGGGTCAGGTCCTGCTTGCGCTCAACCATCTGCATCAGATTCAAATTATTCGCACACCCCAACGCCAGCGTCGGCTTGAAATCCTCGCCCAGGCCAACGGTGTCCGTCGCCGGCGGCTGCTGACATTGCGTCGGCAAACCATCCGCCCGGTATTCGGAGGAGTAATACGCCGGCGCCAAGTGGGTCTGGCAGCCCATCAGCGCCAGGGGCAACAGCATCAACACACGCAAAGCAGTCATCGCAGGCCCCCTCATCAATTCATGTAGAAACCGAACGCCCCGCCGCTGCGCGGTCCGGTGGCCGCTGCGGTAGCCGGTTGGGCGTCCAGGGGCGTGGCGAGGGTGCGACCGCGCACCGGCTCCACGAGGTAAGGCGTGATCAAAATCACCAGTTCGGTTTCATTGCGCTGGAAGCGCTTGGAGCGGAACAGGTTGCCCAGGATCGGCAGGTCGCCCAGCAACGGCAGTTTCTCGATATCCTGGCTGCTTTCACGCTGGAACAGGCCGGCGATGGCAAAGGTCTGCCCGCTGCCGACTTCTACCCGCGTATCGGCACGGCGCACGCTGAAGGACGGCACGTGGAAGTTGCCGAAGTCCACGGTGCCGCCGCTGACCACGCTGCTGACCTCAGGGCGCACTTGCAGGGCGATGCGGCCGTTGGGCAGCAAGGTCGGGTTGAACAGCAGCGACACCCCGAACGACTTGTATTCGATGCCCACCAGGTCACGGTTGACCGGCACCGGGATCGCCACTTCGCCACCCGCGAGGAAGCTGGCGGTCTGGCCGGTCATGGCGGTGATATTCGGTTCGGCGAGGATCTGCAGAATGCCGTTGGCCTGCAGCGCGTCGAGCATGCCGTCGATGTTCACATTGCCGGAGCCGGTGCCCGCCGTCGCCAGGCCACCCGCTGTCGCGGCCGCCAACGGGCCACCGGTGATCAGGCCAAACGAGAACGTGCCGTTGTTGAACATTGCGTTCCAGTTCACGCCGTAGTGCAGCAGTTCCGAGCGCGACACTTCGGCAAACCGCACGCGCAGGTTCACCTGGGCTGCGCCGGTGTATTCGGTGGTGTTGATCGCGCTTTGAAAGCCCTGGCCCTGGGGGTTGAGCAGCGCGTTGAGGTCAGTGGCTTCGGCCACCGAACCTACGGTGCCCTTGGCGATCAGGCGGTTACCAGCACCGGTGATCTGCGCGCCATTGCCGGGGTGCAGTTCCTGCATCGGCGCCGTCACCGCCTGGGTGCCGCTGCTGACCGACAAGGTCAGGCTGGCCAGTTGTTTGCCGTCGTTGCCCAAGGCGATCAGGCTGGTATTGCCCGGTGCCTTGCCGAAGATGTAGAGCGTACCCGGGGACACCACTTGCAGGTCGGCCACGTTCGGCTCGGCCACCAGCACCGAATCCACCGGTGCCACAAAGTGCAGGATGCGCCCTTCACCGGACGCCAGGTTAAGGGTGCCCCCGGCGCCGGCGGCAATTTCCTGAGCCTGGCTGGCAGTGCAAATCAACGCGAACAACAGCACACAAAAACGCATCATGAGGCAGACGCCAGGGAAGTGACGGAAGCCGCGGCAGGCGCGCGACGGTTGGAAATATCGGTGAGGCTGATGGTCACCAGCGCTTGCAGGTTGTACTCGGTGGCCAGCTCGCGGAACGACAGCACCGCCAGGTCCAGCTCGCCGCGCAGCACCAGGCGACGCAGGCTGCGGCGCAGTTCCGGGTGCACCAGCAACACCGCGCTGTTGACCTCACGGGTGTTCTCGCAGGCCTGGCGCAACTGGGCGAGCAAGGCGCGGCTGATGTCTTCGGGGATCAATTCACGCTGGGGCTCCTGGCGGCGCAGGGACGCGCGCAACTGGTCTTCCAGGCCCGGCGCCAAGACCAATGCCCCGATGACGCGGTTGCGGTCGGCGTACTGATGGCTGATCTGCCGCGCCAGTGCGGCACGCAGGTGCTCGGTCAGGCGCCCGGCGTCGGTTTCGCGGGCGCCCCACTCCACCATGGCTTCGAGCAACGCGCGCTGGTTGCGGATCGACACGCCTTCGCCCACCAGCAAGCGCAGGGTTTCGGCCACCCGTTGCAGAGGCACAAGGCGCAAGGCTTCCTTGACCAGTTCGCCGTAGGTGGCTTCGGTGCGCTCCAGCAGCAAGCGGGTTTCCTGGATACCGAGGAAGTCTGCGGCGTAGCGGCGCAGGCTGCGTTCAAGCACACCGCGCAGCACTTCATCGGGCAACAGGAAACCGATACCGGCGTTGCGCAAGGTGTCTTCGTGCTGGCGTTCGATCCAGTGCGCGCTGCGGCCGTTGAGCGGCGAGTCGGCCTGCTCGGTGGCGATGTCCAGCAACTGCACATGCACCGGGTCGTCCTGCAGCAGCAGGCAGTTGATCGGCAACTCGCCTTCGCTCACCGGCACGCCTTCCAGGGACACGCGGAAGCTGCCGGGCGTGGCCTTGGCTTCCATGTAGATGCCCGGCACCGGCACATCCACGCCCAGGTCGGTGCGAATGTCGTGACACAACGCCTCGACCCGCTGGCGCAGCAACTGGCGCGGCGCACTCTGGGACAAGCCGCTGCCAAGAGTGAGCAGCACGCGAGTGTCGGGCAGCAGGTTGTCGTCCAGTTCGGCTTGCACGTCGGCCACCGGTTCCGGCGCCTCGGCCAGCACCTGCACCTCGTCCTCGGGCTGGCGATTGTGACGGCGATACATCACGAACGCTGCGCCACCAAACACCGCCGATAAACCAATGAACACCCACGTCGGGAAGCCCGGCAACAGGCTCACGCCGATCATGATCAGCGCGGTCAACCCCAGCGCACGGTAGCTGGCACCGAGTTGTTTGATGATCTCGCTGCCCAGGTCGCCGGCTTCGCCGTCGCTGTTCACACGGGTCACCACCGTGCCCGCCGCCACCGAAATCAGCAGCGCCGGGATCTGTGCGATCAGGCCATCACCCACGGTCAACAGCGAGTAGGTGTGCACCGCCACGCCAAAGGGCATGTCGCGCTCGATCATGCCGATCAGCATGCCGCCCAGCAGGTTGACCGCTAGGATCACCAGGCCGGCGATAGCGTCGCCTTTGACGAATTTCATGGCGCCGTCCATCGCGCCGAACATCTGGCTTTCACGCTCCAGGCGCGAGCGACGACGACGGGCTTCGGCCTGGTCGATATCGCCGTTGCGCAGGTCGTTGTCGATGCTCATCTGTTTGCCGGGCATCGCGTCCAGGGTGAAGCGCGCGGCCACTTCCGCCACGCGCTCGGCGCCCTTGGTGATCACCACGAACTGCGCCACGGTGATGATCAGGAACACCACCATGCCCACCACCACTTGGCCTGCGATCACGAAGTCGCCGAAGGCCTTGACGATGTGGCCGGCGTCGCCGTGCAGCAGGATCAAGCGCGTGGTGGTGATCGACAGCGACAAGCGGAACAGCGTGCTGAGCAGGATCAGCGGCGGCAGCGCGGAGAACTCCACGGAATGGCCGATGTAGAACGCGACGATGAGGATCAGGATGCTCAGGGCAATGTTGAGGCCGATCAACGCATCCACCAGGTAAGTGGGCAGCGGGATGATCATCATCACAATCGCCATCAGCATAAAGGCGACAATGATCACGTCAGTACGCTGGGCCGCGAGGCGGGCCAGGTTGTTCAGGCGGTTGAGTGCACTCATGCGCCAGCCCTGCGTGCGGCCAGGTAGCGTTTGAAGCATTGGCGCGCTTCGTCCTTGCGCTCGCCGTACCACAGCGCGCGGGCGCGCAGCAGCAACAGGCTGGCGGATTCGCCTTCCAGGGCGACCAGACGGTCCAGGGCGCCCAACGCACGGGTGGCGTCGCCGCTGTCGGTGAACGCCAGTACCAACGAACGCAGCAGCACGCCGTCGTGGGGCGCGACACTGACGGCGATCAGCAACATCACCAGGGCACGCTGGGACTGCCCATTGCGTCGGTACAGCTCGCCAATGCCCTTGAGCAGTTGCACGGCGTCGTCGTTATCGCGGGCCATCAGGCATGCACCTCCGAGCGTTGCTGTTCGAGGTTGCGGCGCATCTCGATCTCTTCGCCGATCAACTCGGTGGCCAGTTCCTTGATGTGCGGCTCGGCGTCCAGGGTGGGCAGGATGTGTTCCATCACGTGCTCCAGCAGCTCCAGGGAACGTGCGCTGCCGAACAGCAGCGAGTCGACGCCGGCAGCGCTGGTGAGTGCTTCAAGGTCACTGCGCAGGGATCGGCGGGTCTGGGTCTTGCGGGTCTTGAGGACCGCTTCGAACGCGGTCGCCTGGCGCGAACTGACCGGGCGAATGGCTTCGACGGGGGCGCTGCGTACGTCACTTTGGATGAGCGGGCGGGGTTCGACTTTCATGCATGGGCTCGTATTGGGCGTAGGGCGCTCCTACGGTTGGATCGTGTGCATTCCATGGGCAGGCTCATAACGTGAAGGTAAAGCGCTCCTCGCCTCGGGCGAGAATCACTTGGTTGTTCTCGATGCGCTCCAGCACCCAGTTGTCCGCCAGTGCCGCGCCGGGGTACAGGCGCTTGCCGCTGTCGTTGATCACATAGGGATTGGTGCCGAACCACACGGCCTGGAACCGCACACGCGGCCGCGCGGCATCCGCGCGCGCGGTCACCCGGGGGTTGAGCACCACTTGCTGGCCGTAACGCTGGTCAAAGGCTTGTTGCAAGGCCAGCCACTGCGGCTTCTGGGATTGCTCGAAGGTGCCCACGGCGCTGAGCTGGCCGTTGCCGTTGCTGACCTTGATGCCGTCCAGATGGGCCGCCAGCAGTTGCTGTTCAAGCCAGGTTTTGGCCTGCTCGCGGGAAGGTTTTTTCACCAGCGGCGTTTCGGCCACGGCGGCTGCGGGGATCACCGGCGCTTCGCTGCGAAACGCCAACGCGCCCGCGCAAATGAACAGCAACGCCGTGGCGACGATCCACGGCGTCCACTTGCGCGGTGCGGCCACAGGTTGTTCTGCGCCCGCCGGTAATGCCAGGCTCACGCCTGCCGCACCAATGCGCAGCTGCAAGGGCAGTCGCGCGCGATGGCCGCTGCCCTGGGGGATACGCACCAGACCGGCGATCAGCACCTCGCCACCCAGGGCTTCGACCGCCACTTGCCCGCCTTCGAAACGCAGGCGCAGGTGCAGGCCGGCAATGCCGGGATCGCTGAGTACGAGATCGGCCGCCAGGTCGGCGCCGATGGTATAGACCGGCTGGTCGAGCACCAGGGAACTGCCCTGGTGCAAACCGCCGGTCACTGTCAGGGTCGGCGCGCCAATACCGGCGACCGGGCCCAAAGAAATCAAGGCTGTCATGTTCGGGTTTGCCCCCTTGAGAATCACAGGCCGCAGGCACGCCTGTGCCGATCAACAACGGTGCAACGGGGTCAACAATCAGGAGGTAAACGGGCAGCGCCGGCGCCGCCCGTTTTGGCGAATCAGTTCTGCGGACGCTGTTTAGTGGCGTCGAGCTCCGCTTTTTTCGCGGTGCTGATTTCGGTGATCTTGGCCGACTTCTCGATAGCCATGTTGAAGGTCGCTTCCATCTTCGCGATAGCGTCGTCGGCGCCGCCTGCTTTTACTGGTGGGACATCAGCCATGTTCATCTCCTTGCATCGATAGGGAAGTTATTCAGTTGCGCAACAGCAAGCTGAAAGTATGCAAACCGGTGAATGCCCAAAACGTCAGACAGTGAGCTTTCGAACCGCCGTTGGTTTGCATGGGATCCATACTACTCAGGATCAAAACGCCTTCGCTGTGAAAGCTTGTGAAACGTTTCAGATACGCCGTGTGAAAGGTTTGGCTCAACCTGGCGTTGAGAAAAATTCACCGCCTTCAGGTCATGGAACTTTTATAAAAAATTCAAGACACGACAGAGCCCCCTGTTTACGGGGCTCTCACCCCGACTCATCGAGCCTTGCTGCCCACCCACCCCGCACCGAAGTGACTGACAGGTCACACCTTCACAACTTTTTTCGGGACAACTTCACATTTTTCGCTAATAGCCCTTTGCCCAACTTTCCAGATATTTCCATTTGTAACAAAAGCGACTTAATGATCGCGTTTGATAGCTCGGCGCGAGTGACCTTAAACCGCGTTGGCAACTAATTTCCCCAAACGAATTAGTACAGTTGCACTAATAGCCAAACCCCTTAGTTCGCAGGCATTGCTATATGAAAGAACTTCCAGGTGATCCATGAGTGCCTATCCGATCCCTGCAATCAAGACCTGACCCTCCCCTGCAACCCGGCGCAAAAGGGAGCCGCACCGGGCTGTGATTCCAACGCCTAAAGGTTAAATGACATGACGTACCCGACCCGCAGCTACCTCACCGATGACGCTTCCTTCGAGATCCACTTCGGCCCGTTCCGCCTGCTGCCCCAACGTCATCTGCTGCTCAAGCACGGGCAACCCGTGGCCCTGGGCAACCGCGCCCTGACCTTGCTCATCGCCCTCGCCTCGCGGCCCGGCCAACTGCTGGAGAAAACCGAACTGCTGGACATCGCCTGGCCCAAGCTGGTGGTGGAAGAATGCAACCTGCGCACCCAGATCAAGACGCTGCGGCGTGCCCTGAACGACGACGATTCGTTCTACATCGCCACGGCGCCGGGCCAGGGTTATCGCTTCGTCGCGCCCACCTGGTTCGAACAGGCGCCTGCGCCCAAACCTGTGGTCAAGGAGCCGGTGGTGCTGGGGGTGTATGGCTGCCGCCACTGCCGGGGCGCCGGGATGATGCCGCTGTTCGCGCAGCGCCAGGCGGCGCATGGGGATAGGCAGAACAGTTGATCAAGAGGATGGGGGGCACGACGCGCCCACTGTAGGAGCCGGCTTGCCGGCGATTGCGGTCTATCCGTTGCAGCGATGCAAGCTGACGCACCGCCATCGCTGGCAAGCCGGCTCCTACGGGTTTATCGGTGCGACGCGAGGGCGAGTGCGCTCAGGTCCAGGTGCCCGTCCTTGATCGGCGGGCACCAGTAGTAGCCACCGGTCAACGGCGTGCTGATGCGGTACAGGCCATCGACGATCCCGTCTTCCAGGCCGCTCATGCGGCGCAGTTGTGCTTCGAAGGCGTCGAAGGAGTGGCCGAACGCGAGGAACATCAACCCGGCCTGGCCGTTCTCGGCCCAGGGCATCGAACGGCGTACCACGAAGGCTTCCGGGGTGAAGCTTTCCTGGGCGGTGCGTTTGGTGTGGGCGGACGCCGGGGCGTCGTCCAGCTCTTCGTTGTCGCCATGGCGACGGCCGATGATGTGGTCGCGCTCCTGGGCCGGCAGCGCGGCGAAACCGTCGAGGTCGTGCTGCCACTGCTGGATCGCGGCGAAGCTGGCGCCGCTGTCGGTCAGGGCGGCTTCGACGGCGGCGTCGTCGTGGGGGTTTTCGGTGCCGTCTTCGTAGTCGGTCAGGTCAAAGCCGGTCTTGTAGCGGAAGCCTTCGGTCATCTGCACCAGGCGAAACGCCGGGGCCAGTGCTTTTTCAAACGCGCGGCTGCGCAACAGCAGTTCACCGCGATCCACACCGTGCAACCACACCCACAACGCCTGCTGCGTCGACGGGTTGTGCGCGCCCGGGCCGCTGACGGCCGGGAATGGGCGCAGGCCATCAATGTGAACACCCAAAGCGTTTACCAGCGGCTCACCGAAACCGACCACCGCCGCCGAATCGGCCAACTGCACCAGGGCGTCCAGCGCTGCGGGCACAGCGGCCAGGCTTTCCACGGAAAAAAACAGATGGCGTGCCTGCAACGGCACCGGTGCGGCAAGAATGCCCGGCTGGTACTGACTCATGTGAACTCCTTCTGAAAAGCCGCGCAGTTTACCCGCAGGCGTAGAAGAAAGCGCGCAAGCCTTGCCATAGAGCCTGTTGTTGGGTGACTCTCTAGTCATGTTTTGCAACTATTCCAGGGGTAGCGACATGACCACCAGCAACCTGCTCGCCCAGCTGTTTCCCGCCACCGCCGACGAGATTCCCGCGCAATTCCAGCTCGGAGCGCCCATTGAACAACGGGATTACCTGGTCGATGGCCAGTTGCACGTGTGGAACGGCCCCTTAGCCCGGGTACAAAGCCCGGTTCAATTCGGTGAAGAGCGCGTACACATTGGCAGCACACCGCTGCTGGACGCCGACACCGCCCTCACCGCCCTGGACGCCGCCGTGCGCGCCTACGACCGGGGCCAGGGTGAATGGCCGACGATGCGCGTGGCTGACCGGATCCAGCATGTCGAAGCCTTCCTGCGGCGCATGCGTGAACAGCGCGAAGCGGTGGTCAAGCTGCTGATGTGGGAGATCGGCAAGAACCTCAAGGACTCGCAGAAAGAATTCGACCGCACCTGCGACTACATCACCGACACCATCAATGCCCTCAAGGAACTCGACCGCCGCAGCAGCCGTTTCGAGCTGGAGCAGGACACCCTCGGCCAGATCCGCCGCGTGCCGCTGGGCGTGGCGTTGTGCATGGGCCCTTACAACTACCCGCTCAACGAAACCTTCACCACGTTGATCCCGGCGCTGATCATGGGCAACACCGTGGTGTTCAAGCCGGCCAAGCTCGGCGTGCTGCTGATCCGCCCGTTGCTGGAGGCGTTCCGAGACAGCTTCCCGGCCGGGGTGATCAACGTGATCTACGGCAGCGGCCGCGAAACCGTCAGCGCACTGATGGCCAGCGGCAAGATCGATATCTTTGCGTTCATTGGCACCAACAAGGCCGCCAGTGATTTGAAAAAGCTGCACCCCAAGCCACACCGTTTGCGTGCTGCCCTTGGCCTGGACGCGAAAAACCCTGGCATCGTGCTGCCTGAAGTGGACCTGGACAACGCGGTGAGCGAAGCCGTTACCGGTTCACTGTCGTTCAACGGCCAGCGTTGCACCGCGCTGAAAATCCTGTTTGTGCATGAAGACGTGGTCGACAGTTTTATCGACAAATTCAACAAGAAGGTGGCCACGCTCAAACCCGGCATGCCGTGGGAAGACGGCGTGGCGCTGACGCCCTTGCCCGAAGTGGGCAAGGTGGATTACCTCAACGGGCTGGTGGCGGATGCCGCGCAGCACGGCGCCAAGGTGGTGAATGAGCACGGCGCCGAGAGCCGTGGGTCGTTCTTCTACCCGGCAGTGTTGTACCCGGTGAACCCGCAGATGCGCGTGTACCACGAAGAACAGTTCGGCCCGGTGGTGCCCATCGTGCCGTACCGCGACCTGGAAACCGTGATCGAGTACGTACTGGACTCGGACTTCGGCCAACAGCTGAGTCTCTTCGGCACCAACGCCGTGGAAGTCGGGCGCCTGGTCGATACCTTCGCCAACCAGGTCGGTCGCATCAACATCAACGCCCAGTGCCAGCGCGGGCCGGATACCTTCCCGTTCAACGGGCGCAAGAATTCGGCCGAGGGCACGCTGTCGGTGCATGACGCGTTGCGGGTGTTCTCGATCCGCACGCTGGTGGCGACCAAGTTCCAGGAGAGCAACAAGGCGTTGGTCAGCAACATCCTGCGCAACCGTGATTCGAGCTTCCTGACCACTGACTACATTTTCTGAGAACTACGCCGGTCAAAAATGTGGGAGCGGGCTTGCTCGCGAAGGCAGAGTGTCATTCGATACATCAGTGACTGAACCACCGCTTTCGCGAGCAAGCCCGCTCCCACACGTGTTTGTGTACAGCCCTGGAACCGAGGTCCTTTTATTAGCGATGAACCTGCCCTTGTTTGCCCGGCGCCTGTTGCGCCCCCTGCTCGACCCCTACCGCCGCTACCACCACGCCAAGTTGATCCACGCCGTGCGCGTGTCCATTGGCTTGCTGGCGACGATCCTGCTGACCACCGGCATCAACCTGCCCCACGGAGAATGGGCGTCGGTGACCATGCTGATCGTGATCGGCGGCCTGCAGCACCACGGCAACATCGGCAAGAAAGCCGTGGAGCGCGCCTACGGCACCTTGATCGGCGCCAGCGTCGGTTTGTTGCTGGTGCTGCAACAGGCTTACTTCGGCCAGCCGCTCTTGACCTACCTGTTGATGTCGGTGGTGTGCGGGTTCTTTTCCTATCACGCCATCGGCAAGGGCGGGTACATCGCGTTGCTGTCGGCGATCACGGTGTTTATCGTCGCAGGCCACGGGGACAATCCGATCTCCGATGGCCTGTGGCGTACCGTGGACATCCTGATCGGTATTGTGCTGGCACTGGCCTTCTCCTTCGCCCTGCCGCTGTATGCGGTGTACTCGTGGCGCTACAACCTGGCCAGCGCGTTGCGTGACTGCGCCGAGATCTACAGCCGGATCATCAGCGGGCGGTCGGTCACCGACGACGAGCACCTTAAACTGATGAACCGCCTTAACGCGGCGATGCTGCAATTGCGCTCGCTGATGCCGTCGGTGTCCAAGGAAGTGCGCATTTCCATGACCGAGCTGGATGCGATCCAGCGGCACCTGCGCATGTGCATCAGCACCCTGGAGATTCTGGGCAACACGCGGCCGGACCCGCGTGACGAGCAGGCGAGCGCGCGGATGCAGGTGATGTTGAAGGCCGAGCACCGGCAGATCCGCGTGCAATTGGTGGGGATGGCGCGGGCGTTGAAGTCGGGGGTGACGGAGCGGTTGGAGCGTCCCAGCCACATCGGGGCAGAACCCGCGCTGGACGCGCCGGTTTATAGCGCTTTGGATGGTTATCGCTTGTTGACCGTGCAACTGGCACAGAACGTGGACGCGATGCGCCAGCGCCTGGCGAAGAGCGCCGGCCGCTGGAAAATCTGAATTCGACCGGCGCAATGGGAAAACTCAGAAACGTTTACACATCTCGACGTTTTCACACTTTGCCTTACAAACTTTTCACGTTTTATTCACATCGCGAGCCGTAGTGTGAAGCCTCATCCGTTACAAATGCTTCACATCAAACCCGCCGCCCCAGCGGGTTTTTTTTGCCTGGGATTTGAGCTAGCGCGAGGCCTTGGCCGCTGGTTCATTGGCCTGTTCACGAATGGCCCGCTGAGTGTCCAGCACCTTGGCCAAGGCATTCTCGGCTTCCGGGCTCTGCTGCGGCACACGAATCGCCGCCGACACCAGGGTGATCAACTTGGCCATGACTTCGGCATCCGTCGCCGGACGGCCCAGGCTCATGGAGTTCATCAGCAGGCGCAGTTCAGTGCCCGCCATTACCCCGGAAATCGCCTTGAGGGCAAATTGCAGACGCACGCCCAGCTCATTGCGCGGCAGGTCCGGCAAGGCCAGGGCAAAGGCTTCGAAGAAACGCTGGAACACCGGCTGGTAATGCACCTTGAGGTATTCCTGGATAAACGGCGAAGTGTCGCTGTAGACCCGGCCCAGGAACCGGATGAACGAGCGCCCTTCCCCACTGGCGCTGGCCGGGTCGCTGCGCTCCAGGCCCATGGCCGGGGCAAACAGCACGCCGAGCAAGGTGTCGCAATCGAGCGGGCCGTCGGATTCGGCTTCGCAACGCGCGAGCAACTCCAGGCGCTGTTCGTTGAGCGGCTCCAGGCGTTGCATCAATAGGGTTTTCATCAGGGAATCCTTGTCCCCGAAGTGGTAATTCACGGCGGCCAGGTTCACCTGGGCACGCTCGGTAATCTGCCGGAGCAGCACGGCGTCATAGCCGTATTTGATGAAGAGAGCCTCTGTCGCATCCAGCAGTCGAGTCTTGGTAACGTTTGGAGCGCTGAGTTTCTTCGCGACCATAGGGGTTCCACGTGGGAAATATTGTTTTAAAAAATAATTTGATTTTTTATACCGGGGCGGCCTTTCGAAAGCAAGTAGTGACACTGCGCCATACTACTAAAAGCCTGTATAAACGGGCACATTGCCCCTAGCCGAGGCATTTTTTTGCCCCCTGGAGCGACCGCTGGAAAAATCATTTCAAAGGGTAAAACCGCTCTACATCCATGGCTGGCGGAGCGCCTGGAACGCGGTTACTATTCAAACAATATTTTAAAAACAAGAAATAAAACCAGTCCGTGACGCGTACCAGGCAGCTCCCGAACTTGTTACAAGGATTTTCCGGGGGCATGGCGGCACCGTCGAGACTGCAGGCGTAGTCATGATGACAGATACCCCCGCGCACCCAGGCTTGATCTCCCTGCAAGGCATCGGCAAGCGTTATCAGCTGGCCGGGCAAGAACTGTCCATTCTCAATGATGTGTGCCTGTCCATCGCCAAAGGTGACAGCTGCGGCATCCTCGGTGCCTCCGGCTCCGGCAAAAGCACCCTGCTCAACATTCTCGGCCTGCTGGACCTGCCCAACTGCGGCAGGTATCACTTTGCCGGGCACGATATTTTCAGCGCCAGCCCCGACCAACTGGCCGCGATCCGCAACCAGCAGATCGGTTTCGTGTTCCAGAGCTTCAACCTGCTGCCGCGCCTCAGTGCCCTCGACAACGTCGCCCTGCCCCTGAGCTACCGTGGCGTGTCACGTCATGAGTCGGTGGAACAGGCCCTGCGCATGCTCGAACAGGTCGGCCTGGCCGAACGCGCCCACCACCGCCCCGCCGACCTCTCTGGCGGCCAGCGCCAACGCGTGGCGATTGCCCGGGCACTGGTGGGCAAGCCCTCGGTGATCCTCGCCGACGAACCCACCGGCAACCTCGACAGCACCACCGCCCAGGAGATCATGGACCTGCTCCTGGCCCTGAACCGCGAGCAACAGGTGACGCTGATCATCGTCACCCACGACCCCCACATCGCCGAACGCCTGGACCGCAAGATCCTGGTGCGCAATGGCGTGGTGCAAGAGGCCGGGTGCCTATGAGCCTGCGGGTCGAACAAAGCCTCAGCCAGTTGCTGCATGAAGCCTTCATCAGCCTGCGTACCTTGGGCAAACGTTCGATCCTGGCACTGCTGGGCATCGTCATCGGCAGTTCCTCGGTGGTGGCCCTGATCAACATCGGCCACAACGCCGCAGTCGACGCGGCAATGATTTTCAAGGACATGGGCACCGACACCCTGGTGGCCCAGTTCCCCCCCAAGGGCAACAGCCCCGCCACGATGCGCGCCAGCCTCGATCTTGAAGCGGTGCGCCAGGCCGTACCGGGCATTGCCCACATCGGCGCGCTCACCCTGTTCAGCGGGCCCATGGTTTTCCATGGCCGCACCGCCAATGCGAACTTTGTCGGGACAACACCGGACATCAAGGACGCCATGCGGATCGTCGTGCGCGAAGGCCGTTTCCTGTCCGCCTTCGACGCCAATGAAACCTATGGCGTGATCGGTGACCAGCTCGCCCAGGCCCTGGGCGTCCCCGGCGACCCGGTCAAACTGGGTGACCGGGTGCGCATCAACGACTATCTGTTCCTGGTGATCGGCATTCTCCACAGCCAGCCACGCGCGATATTGATGCCGGTACAAGCCAACGAATCGCTGTTCATCCCCGCCGAGGGCATGCGCCGTATCTACGCCTCGCCGCAGATCGGCAACGTGATCATCCGCGCCACGCCCGGCCAGGACATGGAACGCATCGCCCGCGACGCCAGCGCCGCCCTGCAGCGCCAACTCACCGACCACACGGTCGACATCCAGGTACCCCAGCAAATGATCGACGGCATGACCCGGCAAAGCCGCACCTTTGCTTATCTGTTGCTGGCCCTGGGGGCTATCTCGCTGGTGGGCGGTGGCGTAGGGGTGATGAACGTGATGCTGATGAACGTCTCGGAGCGCCGCCGTGAAATCGGTATCCGCATGGCGCTGGGCGCGCGCCAGCGCGACATCCGCAACCTGTTCCTGCTTGAAGCAGTGACCCTGACCGCCGTGGGCGCAGCGTGTGGCGCAGTGATCGGCATGACCGCGGCCTGGCTCTATGCGTGGATGTCGGGCTGGGCCTTTGCCTTGGCCGCAGCCGCCCTGCCCCTGGGGGTGGGCAGTACCTTGCTGGTGGGTTTGTTCTTCGGCATCTACCCGGCGGTGTCGGCCTCCAAGTTGCAGCCAGTGGAGGCCCTGCGCGATGAATAAAGGCCTATTGCTTGCCCTCGCCCTGGCAAGCCTGCCCTGCGTGGCCGCCGACGTGGTGATCAACCCTTCGGCCCCCAGCAGCACCCGCAGCGGCTATGACCGGGGCGTCTCGCTGAACGCCCAGGTCACCACCCTGACCCTGGGCGATGCGGTGTACCTGGGCTTGCGCAACAACCCGGCGATTCGCAGCGCGTACCTGCAGCGGGTGGCGCAGAAGTTCGACCTGCGTGTGGCCGAAGACACGTTCAACCCCAAGCTCACCCTCAACAGTTATTACCGCAGCACCCGCGGCTCGGCGGACAACGCACGCAACGCCAACCTGGCGCCGAACGCCACCCTGCTCGGCGAGTACGGCACGCGCCTGAGCATGGCCTGGACCCAGCAACTGAACAACGCCGACCGCGCCGGGCGCTACCGCAGCGATGGCCTGGACCTGGCGATCATCCAACCGCTGATGCGCGGCGCCGGCTGGGACGCCACCACCGCGCCGCTGCGCCTGTCACGCCTGTCGGAACAGGCCAACCGCCTGAACCTCAAGGCCACCGTGGCGCAGACCATCAGCCAGATCATCGCCACCTACCGCGAACTGCTGCGCGCCCAGGAACAACTGAGCATCGTGCAGGACGCCCTCAAGCGCTCCAACACCTTGCTGGAGGTGAACAAGGCGCTGATCAGTGCCGGTCGCATGGCCGAGTTCGAAATCGTGCAGACCGAAGCCGATATCGCCACCCAGCAACTGGGTGTCGAAGAGGCCCAGAACCAGCTCGACACCAGCCGCCTGGCGCTGCTGCGCTTGCTGGCACTGGACCTGTCGACACCGATCCGCGCCAGCGAAGCCCTGGAGGCCAAGCCGATGGTCATCGATAAACGCCAGGCCTTCAACCTGGCGCAGACCCAACAGCCGGAGTACCTCGCCGCCCTGCTCGGCAGCCAGCAGGCCGACCTCAACCTGGTGATCGCCAAGGACTCCGGACGCTGGCAAGTGGACCTGGTGGCCGGCGCCAACCAGGTACGCGACGCCTACAATAACGACGCCGGCAACACCAACAACCGCACCTGGGACAGCTACGCCGGGGTGCAGGTGCAGATCCCCATCGGCGACATCAGCACGCGCCAGGCCGAAGTGCGTGCGCGGGTCAATGTGGAGGACCAGGAGATCCGCATCACCGACGCACGCCAGGAACTGGAACGCAGCGTCAACGACGTGGTGCGCGACCTTGGCACCCGCTGGCGCCAATATGAAATCTCCCAGCGTGCGGTGGAGTTGTCGCGGCGCAAGATCCAGATCGAACGGGAAAAACTCAGCGCCGGGCGCTCCACCAACTTCCAGGTGCTGAGCTACGAGACCGATTTGCGCAACGCCGAAAACGCGCAGCTCAATGCGCTGATCGCTTATCTGAACGCCCAGACCCAGCTCGACTTGACCCTGGGCATGACGCTGGAAAGTTGGGAAATCGCCCTCAATGACTACTAAAAACAAACGCCTGCTGGCTGCTGTGTCGATCGTGCTGCTGGCGGGTGCGGGCATCGCCGTGCTGAGCCTGCGCAGCCCTGCCGCCAACCCGGCCGGCACGACCGAGCAATGGCTGGCGGTGAAGCCGGACCCGTTGGTGCATCAGATCGGCCTGGTGGGCAAGATCGAACCCGACACGACCATCACCCTCACGGCGCCGTTCGACGGCAATGTACAGGTCAACCTGGTGGAACAGGGCCAGCGTGTGGAGGCCGGCCAGGTGTTGTTGCGCATGGATCCGTCGACCCTCGAAGTGCAACTGCGCGATGCCTTGTCCGCCCAACTCAAGGCCCGGCGTACCGTGCAGGAAATGCAGGATTGGGACAGCGGCACAATCGTCAGCCGCGCGCGCCGCACCCTGCGCACGGCGCAAATGACAGCCGACAATAACCAGCGCAGGCTCACCGAAAGCGAGAACCTGTTCAAGCGCGGCATCATCCCGCGCAATGAGCTGGATGACCTGCGGCAACAAACCCAACAGCAGCAACTGGACCTGGCCTCGGCACGCAGTGAACTGCAACAGGCGCTGGACCAGGGCAAAGGCGAATACCGTCAGATCGCTGACATGGAGCTGACCAACGCCACGGTGAAATACGACGCCCTGCACAAACTGCTCGATGGCCGCGAGGTCAAGGCGCCGTTTTCCGGGATCGTGGTACCGGCTCCCGGTAATAGCAGTTCGTCCCAAGGCGGCGGCAACAACAATGCACCCGTGCAGGCCGGCAGCAAGGTAAGCCAGGGTCAGGTGCTGTTCGGCCTGGCCAATATCGAACGGCTCAAGATCGTCGCCAAAGTCTCGGAGCTGGACATCAACCAGTTGCACCAGGGCCAGGCGGTGGAGGTGATGGGCGACGGGTTCGACGGTGAACGGCTGACCGGCTCCGTCAGCGTGGTCAGTGGCCTGGCGATTGCCGGCGACAGCCAGGGCAGCGCGCAATTTCCGGTGACCCTGTCGATTCCCAAGCTCACGCCGCAGCAGTTGCAGCGGGTACGGCTGGGGATGAGTGCGCGGTTGACCATCGTCACCTACAACAATGAGCAGGCGATGGTGGTACCGGCGCAAGCGATCAACGGGGGTGAAGTGGAGTATCGGGAGGCGATGGATAAGCCGGTTGAGCGGGTGAAGGTGACAACCGGGCAGTCCACACCCCAAGGCGTCGAAGTGTTCGGCCTAAAACCCGGCTTCGTGAAGATCGGAAGCTGAAACGCCGATCCCCTGTGGGAGCTGGCTTGCCTGCGAATGCGGTGTGTCAGTCAACACATCCATCACTGACACACTGTATTCGCGAGCAAGCCCGCTCCCACATTTAGATGTGTGTCAGCCGGGCGGCCAGGGCTTTGGCTTGCAGCGCCACATCAGTGACCGCTGTGCTTTCCCACCACATCCCGCGCAGCGGTGGGCCCATGGCGAACAAGCGCGAGCTGACCTGCCCCTGCGCATCCACCACAGCACCTGATGGGTCCGCCGCGATCCCCAACGCCAATGGCCCGGGCTTGATCAACCCGCGCTTGAGCAACTGCTGCGGCAACGGCCGGGCCACGCGGCGCCAGTCGTATTCGATGCCGCTGGAGTTGATCAACGCCGCGCCCGACACCTGGGTCACCGCCTGCTCGCCGCGACGGCGCAGGCGAATGGTCACGCCGTTGGCCGACGCTTCCAGCCCCTTGTAAGACGCTGCCTGAATGCGCAGGCGCCCTTCCCCATGCAAGCGCGCCACCAGCTGAGCGCTCAGCGGCGGCGAGCGGTGGTGATGGCTCTCCCACCACGGCCGCACATGGCGCACGAACTGGCGTTTTTCCCGTTCGCTGGCCTGGCTCCACAAGCGACCGATATGCGCCCGTACTGTGTCCAACGGCGCTTGCCAATCGATGCCCTGGGCGATCGCGATGCGGCACTGTCGGCGCACTTCGCGCAACAATTGCAGCGGGCTGCGCAAGCCGTGATCCTCGGCGAGAAAATCCACCCAGCTCGGCGGTTGCCGGCGCACGTGGGGCAACAGCCCATGACGCGAGAACACCTCGATCGGCCCACGGTGCCCGGCCTGTTCCAGCGAGACCACGGCATCCACCATGGTCAGCCCCGAACCGATGATCAACACGGGCGCCTGTGGGTCGATCTGGCGCATGGCCTGGACGTCCCACGGGTCGACCGACGCCGCGTTCAAGCCGCTGGATTCGGTTTGTGGCGTGCGCGCCGCCGGGAACATTCCGGTGGCCAACACGGCATAGTTGCCGCGCAATTGCTGGCCGTTGTCCAGGGTCAGCAACGTAGAGGCTTGATCCACTTGCAGGTCGACCACTTCTGCGCGCACATGCTCGACCGTCGACGCCGACAGCGCCTTGGCCTCGCTCAGGCGTTGCTGCGCGTACAAGCCGAAAATCCCGCGTGGCGGGAACAGTTCGCTGATGGGCACGTGCTGCTGGTCCGACTCCGGCCAGCCACCGGCGCCGATGTAGTCGGTGAGCCACTGGGTCAGGTCATCGGCATTGTCCGGATCGACACTCATGCGCGCCGCATTGCCGTTGAGGGTGTGGCCCAGCTCGACAGCGCTGTAGGCCTCGCCACGGCCAAGTTCGGCGCGCGACTCGATCACCAGGATCTGGCGTTGGCCAGGCAGGCGCAGCAGTTGCACCGCCAGCATCGTGCCGCTCAGCCCGCCGCCGATGATCAGGACATCAGCGTTGCGGATGGATTCAGTCATGCAAATTCGCCCTTACTGTTTACCCAGATAAATATCATGCACATCGCCCCGCGCCAGCAGTTCGGCCGCGCTGCCACTCAAGGCCACCCGCCCAGTATCCAGCACGTAGCCATGGGTCGCATAGGTGAGCGCGACGTTGATGTTCTGTTCGGCGATCAAAAAACTCACCTGCTGCTCGCGATTGAGCTGCGCGATGATCTCGAAAATCTCCTGCACGATCATAGGCGCCAACCCCATGGACGGCTCGTCGAGCAGCACCAACGTCGGGCGCGTCATCAGCGCACGGCCAATGGCGACCATCTGTTGCTCGCCTCCGGAGGTCAGCCCGGCCCGGGTGTGGCGCTTGGTCTTGAGCCGGGGGAACCAGCTGTAAATTCGCTCCAGGTCCTGCTCCATGGCCTTGCGGCTCAGGCGCCGCACAAAGCCGCCGCTGCGCAGGTTGTCTTCCACGGTGAGTTGGCCGAAGACATGACGGCCTTCCAACACGTGGACCATGCCCTGGCGCACGCGCTGGCTGGGGTCGATGCCGGCCAGGTCGGTGCCAGCGTATTCGATGGAACCTCGGCTGACTTCGGCGCGCTCAGCGCGCACCAGCCCCGAGATCGCCTTGAGCGTGGTGCTCTTGCCTGCGCCATTGGCCCCCAGCAACGCGACAATCGCACCCTTGGGCACCTGCAGCGACACCCCGGCCACGGCGAGGATCGCGCCGTCGTAGATCACTTCGATATCGTTGACCGTCAGCAGCGACGGGCTCCCAGGCTCAATGGCGGGCAGGCTCATGGTTTATTCATCCCCGGTGCAGGTGCGCGGCGTCAGGCCTTTTTCCTTGGCGAACGCGGCGGACTTTTCATCGATCAGTGGGCGCAGCAACGCGCGGTCGGCGGCGATCCAGTCGCTGATCAGCGTCCAGTGGGCACCGTCCCACTGCTGCACCCGCGCCGAACCGCCACCTTCGTGGTCACGGCACGACAGCTTGAGGTTCTGCATCAGGCCGAAGTAGCCCATGGCCTTGAGGCGTGCGTCGTCGATGTTCAGATGCTCCAGGCCCCAACGGCCTTCTTCGCCATTGAGCGGGCGCTTGCCGAACTTGGCTTGGGCGGTGCGGATCGCTTCCACCGCCACGGCGGCATTCACCAGGCCGGAGTTGTAGTAGACGCTGCCGAAGTTTTTCAGGTCCTTGAGGTCGCTGTGGCCCTTGTCGAGGATGTATTGCTTGAGGCGCTTGTGGATCTCGAAGTCGGCACCGGCCGGGTATGGCGTGAGCGCCAGGTAGCCTTTGGCGGCGGCGCCGGCGGGCAACACGTCTTCGCTGGAACTGGCCCAGATATCGCCGATGATGTGGTCCACCGGGAAGCCAAAGCGTGCCGCGGTCTTCACCGCCACCGGGGTGGATACGCCCCAGGTACGCAGGAACACCCAGTCCGGGTTGGCCTGGCGTACCTGGCGCCATTGCGCGGATTGCTCGTTGCCCGGGTCGGCCACCGGAATCTGGATGTTCTCGAAGCCGTATTTCTCGGCCAGCAATTTCAGCGGGCCGAGGGTTTCGCGACCGTAGGCCGAGTCGTGGTAGACCGTGGCGATCTTCTTGCCCTTGAGCTTGTCGAAACCGCCCTCGCGCTGGGCGATGTAGTTCACCAGGGTGGAGGCCTCGCTGTAGAAGGTCAGCATCACCGGGAAGTTATAGGGGAATACGGTGCCGTCGGTGGCTTCGGTGCGGCCATAGCCGAGGGTGATCAGCGGGATCTTGTCCACTTCGGCCCGCTCGCTCAAGGCATAGGCCGCCGGCGCGCCGTTGGGCTGGTACACCGCGACCGGCGCGCCATCCAGGCCATTCTTGAAGCGCTCATAGCACTCGATGCCCTTCTCCGCCGTCCACTCGGTCTCGCATTCCTGCCACACCAGTTTCACGCCGTTGATGCCGCCTTCGACCTCGTTGATGTAGCGCAGGTAGTCGATCATGCCGGCCCACACCTGCACGCCGCTGGAGGCGTAGGCGCCGACGCGGTAGGTGGCCAGGGGAATGAATTGCTGGTCCGGCGAGGCGATTGCCTGAGGGACAGCACCCGCCAAAGCAGCCAGCGCGAATGCAGCGCCGACCAGGGATCGTTTCAAGGATGCACGCATGAGAGTTCTCTTATGGGTCAAAAACGTAGGGGCCACTGACGTAGCCGGTCGCGAAGGTTGTGCAACAGGCGAATCAAGCCCTCGGGTTCCTTGATGAGGAACACGATGATCAACACGCCAAAGATGATTTTCTGCAGGTTCTGCAATTGCCCTGCGTCCACCGCCCCACCGAACAGCGCCTGCCCGGCATGGCTGAGAAAGATCGGCAACAGGCTGATGAAGGCCGCGCCGACAAAGTTGCCGGCGATGCTGCCCATGCCGCCGATAATGATGATGAACAGGATCTGGAACGACCGGTTGATATCGAAGCTGCTGGCGCTGGCCGTGCCCAGGTAGGCGAAGGCCCACAGCGCGCCGGCGATGCCGAGGTAGAACGAACTGACGGCAAACGCCAGGCGCTTGTAGCGCGCGACCGGAATGCCGACCACGGCAGCGGCGGTGTCCATGTCGCGGATCGCCATCCAGTTGCGCCCCACCTGGCTGCGCACCAGGTTGACGGCGGTCCAGGTTAGCACCAGCACCGTCACCAGGGTCAGCAGGTAGCGGCCCAGCGGTGTGTTGAGGTCTTGGCCGAACAAGGAGAGTTTCGGCGCAGAAATGGTGCCCGACGAGCCGTAGTTGTAGAACCAGGGGAACTTGACGAACAGCCACTCCAGGAAAAACTGCGCGGCCAGGGTGGTGACCATCAGGTAGAAGCCCTTGATCCGCGAGCTGGGCAAGCCGAACAACAGCCCGACCAGCGCACTGATGGCCCCACCACCGAGCAGCGCCACCGGCAAGCCCAGTTCCGGCAGGCGCAGCAAGAACCCATAGGTGGCAAACGCGCCGACGGCCATGAAACCGGCAGCGCCCACCGAGGTTTGCCCGGTGTAGCCGGTCAGCAGGTTCAGGCCCAGCCCGGCCAGGGACAACACCAGGAACGGGATCAGGATCGCATTGAGCCAGTAGTCATTGCCCCACAGCGGCACCACGCCAAAGGCCAGCGCCAACAGGCCCAGCAGGCTCCAGGGCACGCGCCGCTGGATCAGTAGCAATGGCGCGGTTTCTTGAACAACAGGAATCGACATGGTTTCAGACTCGCTCGATGGCGCGCTCGCCGAACAGGCCGGCAGGACGGATGTACAGGAAAGCCAGGGCCAGCACGTAGGCGAACCACGGCGTGATGCCGCCGCCGATCAACGGGCCGACGTACACCTCGGCCAGGTTCTCTGCCGCGCCCACGATCAACCCGCCGACAATCGCCCCGCCAATCGAGGTGAAGCCGCCGATGATCAGCACCGGCAAGGCCTTGAGCACCACCAGCGACAACGAAAACTGCACGCCCTGGCGCGCGCCCCAGAGCAGCCCGGCCACCAGCCCGACGATGCCAGCCACCGCCCAGACGATCTGCCAGATGCGGTTGAGGTTGATACCGATGGACAACGCCGCCGTGGTGTCATCCGCCACGGCGCGCAGCGACACGCCGATGCGGGTCTTGTTGAACAGCAGCGCCAGTACCGTCACCAGTACCACCGCCGCTGCGGCGGCGATCAGGTCGAACTGGCTGAGCATCAGCGGGCCGACAAACAGCGGCACGTCGTCAATACCCAGGTCCAGGGCGCGTACCTGCGAGCCCATCAAGCCTTGGGCCAGGCCTTCGATGATGAACGAAAGGCCCAGCGTGGCCATGAACAGGGTGATCTGCGAACGGTTCACCAGCGGCCGCAACACCAGGCGCTCGATCAGCAAGGCGCCGACGATCATCACGATCACGGTCAGCAGCAATGCCAAGGCAAACGGCACACCCTGATCGTGCAGGCTCACGAACGTCAGGGCCGCAAACAGCAGCATCGAGCCCTGGGCAAAATTGAACACGCCGCTGGCCTTGTAGATCAGTACAAAACCGATGGCGACCAGGGAGTACATGGTGCCGGCGAGCAGGCCGCCGAGCAGGGTTTCAAAGAAGAAGGTCATGCGTGCACCGTCCCCAGATAAGCCGCGATCACGTCGGGGTTGGCCTGGACGTCGGCGGGCGTACCGTCGCCGACCTTGCGCCCGTAGTCGAGTACCACCACGTGGTCGGACAGGCCCATCACCACGCCCATGTCGTGTTCGATCAACACCACGGTGGTGCCGAGGTCGCGGTTCACGTCGGCGACGAAGCGCGCCATTTCCTGTTTCTCTTCGGCATTCATCCCAGCCATCGGCTCATCCAGCAGCAACAGGCTGGGCCCGGCGATCAGCGCCCGGCCCAACTCCACACGTTTTTGCAGGCCGTAAGAGAGGTTGCCCACCAGCACATCGCGGTGGGCTTGCAGCTCAAGGAATTCGAGGATGCCCTGGGCGCGCAGGCGGAAGGCTTCGGCCTCACGACGTGCGCGTGGCAGGCCCAGGGCCTGTTCGATAAAACGGCTGCGCATGTGTCGCGACAGGCCGGTGAGGAGGTTGTCGATCACGCTCATCTTCTTGAACAGCGCGTTGTTCTGGAACGTGCGGCCGATGCCCCGGCGTGCGGCGCCCAGTGGGTCGATGCGGTGGAAATGCTGGTCTTCGAACACGATCTGGCCGGTGTCAAAGCGGTACACGCCGTTGAGCACATTGAGCAGCGAGCTTTTGCCCGCGCCGTTGGGCCCGATCAGCGCGCAGATTTCCCCGCGTGCGACCTCGAAGGACAAGGCATTGATGGCCTTGACCCCTTTGAACGACAGCGAGATATCCCGCACCTGGAGGATGGCGTGGCTCATGCGATGTCCCGTTTGAATTCGGCCAGCCAAGCGGGCTCGGGGGTGGTTTTGAGGGGTTGCCAGATATAGGCCAGGCGCTGGAAACCGAGCAGCTTGCGCACGCGGTTTTTCAGCAACCGGCGCAGGCCGCTCTGGGGGTGGGCAATGGCCCAATCGCACAACCGTCGGCGCCAGGTGCCGTGGGAGGCCAGGCGGTGTTCGATTTCATCGGCCAGGTGTTGCAGGCGTTCGGCCGACAACAGCAAGCCGGTGGGGGCGACTTCGCGGCGATCGCGCTGCGCCGAGGCCAGGCTTTCCGGAAACGCCAGGCCGTGACCGCTGTTGAGCCATTGCTCCAGCAACACCGCCAGGCCGCCCTGCCAATGGGTGCCCTCTTCACTCCACAACGCGGTTTCACCGGTGGGTTGCCACCAGCGTGCGAGGTGTTGCGCAGGGTCCACCGGGCCGAGCAGCTGGGCGAACGCCAGCAGGTTGGCGGACTGCCAATGCCGCACTTGCTGGCGGTCTTGGGTGAAGGAATGGGTGGGACGGATGCGCCACAGGTGCTGTTGCAGCGCCTCGGGGTCGAGGTTGTCGGCCAGGGTCAACACCTGCCCGCCGATGGATTGCGCGGCCAGGGCCAGCAGCAACAGGTTGGGTTCGAACGCACCGCTCAAGGCCAGGCGCGACTGGTCGCTGAAGCCCTGTTGACGCAGGCCATCGGCCAGGCGCTCTACATCGCGCAAAGCGTCGATCCAGCGCCAGGCATACCACTGGCCCTGGCGCTTGTGGCGCAGGGCCGTGTGCAACGGTGTGATCTGCGCCCAGTGATGCAGTTGTTCCAGGGCCTTGGGCAGGTGGCCGAGCAGTTCAGCGGGCCATTCCACAGCCAGCGGGCGTTTGAGTTCGTGCACGCTCATAGGGAGGTTCTCCTATTAGGGTTATGTGCGTGCGGTGGTCCGCTGGCCGGGATCGATCAAACAATGAAGATCAAAATGTGGGAGCGGGCTTGCTCGCGAAAGCGTTGGGTCAGTCGACACAAAGGGTGAATGTCAGTCCGCATTCGCGAGCAAGCCCGCTCCCACATTGGTTTTGTGTAGGTTCGATAGGTTGCGGTAGCTGGCGCCCGGGTGGTTCGCGCCCAACCGTGCACCGTCGCCAAACAGCTTTTCGCGCAAGGTGCCCTGGGCATACTCGGTCTTGTACACCCCGCGTTTCTGCAGCTCCGGCACGAGCAGGTCCACAGCGTCGATGAAGGTTTCGTGGGTCAGCGCGTAGGCCAGGTTGAAGCCGTCCACGTCGGTCTCTTCGACCCATTCCTGGAGCAGGTCGGCCACAGTTTCCGGGCCACCGACGAACAGCGGACCAAAGCCACCGATTCCAACCCAATCGGCCAGTTCGTTCGGCGTCCAGACCTTGTTCGGGTCCGCCGTGGAGAAGGCTTCCACCGCCGATTGAATGGCGTTGGTGTGCACGTGCTTGAGCGGCTCGTCGGGCTTGAACTGGCTGAAGTCGATGCCGGTCCAGCCAGAGATCAGCGCCATGGCACCTTCATAGCTGACGTAGGATTTGTATTCCTCGAACTTGGCCTTGGCCTTGGCGTCGGTCTCGCCGACGATTACGGTCTGCAGGTTGAAGATCAGGATTTTCTTCGGATCACGCCCGGCCTCGGCCGCCCGACGGCGGATGTCGGCGACGGTCTTTTTCAGCAGCACCTTGGACGGCGCGGCAACGAATACGCATTCGGCCTGCTCGGCGGCGAACTGCTTGCCACGGCTGGACGCGCCCGCCTGGTAGAGCACCGGTGTGCGTTGGGGCGACGGCTCGCACAGGTGAATGCCGGGCACCTGGAAGTGTTTACCGACGTGGCGGATCTCGTGGATCTTGCTCGGGTCGCTGAAGATCCGCCGTTCGCGGTCACGCAACACCGCGCCCTCCTCCCAACTGCCTTCCCAGAGCTTGTAGCAAACCTCTAGGTATTCCTCGGCGTAGTCGTAGCGCGCGTCGTGTTCGGTCTGGGCTTTCTGGCCGAGGTTCTTGGCGCCGCTTTCCAGGTAGGAGGTGACGATGTTCCAGCCGACGCGACCCTTGGTCAGGTGATCCAGGGTCGAGAGGCGACGTGCAAACGGGTACGGGTGTTCGAACGACAGCGAAGCGGTCAGGCCGAACCCCAAGTGCTCGGTGACCAGCGCCATCGGCGCGATCAGGGACAGCGGGTCATTGACCGGCACCTGCGCCGCCTGCCGAATCGCCGCGTCGCCATTGCCGTTGTACACGTCGTAGATGCCGAGCACGTCGGCGATGAACAGGCCATCGAACTTGCCACGCTCGAGGATCTTGGCCAGGTCGGTCCAGTATTCCAGGTCCTTGTACTGCCACGAGCGGTCACGGGGGTGCGCCCACAGGCCAGGGGATTGGTGGCCGACGCAGTTCATGTCGAAGGCATTCAAGCGGATTTCACGGGCCATCAAAGCACTCCGTTGAGGTGGTAGTTGCCGACGATCCGGTATTTGGCACGCAAGGGATCATCAAGGCTCGACGGCAGCGTGGTGCGTTGGCCGGTCAGTTCGAATTCGGCGTTGCTGGCGGCAATCAGTGCTTCGGCGGCAGCGATCTGCGCTTCGGTGGCCGCGACGGGACTGGGGTGGGTTTCGGCGCGGTCCAGCAGCGCGGCGGCCACGTCGACGCGGATCTGCAAGTCGCCGAAACGGCTGATCACGTAGGGGTCGTCGCTTTTTTCAACGTGGCGGCGGGTGCTGTCCAGCAACTGGCGCGCAAGGTTCAATGCGGTCATAGGTAGTCCTCAGTTCCAGGCGTGGCGCGCAGGCTTCACGCCGTTGAGCACGAAATTGCCGATCAGGTGATATTTCCAGCGCGCCGGGTCGTGCAGGGTGTGGGTGCGGGCGTTGCGCCAGAAACGGTCAAGGTTGTGCTTGCCGGTGACCGAGCGGGTACCGGCCAGTTCGAAGAGTTTGCTGCTGGCGAGCAAGGCGGTTTCGGCCGACAGCACCTTGGCCTGGGCGACCACCAACGAGGCCTGGGCCACGCTGTCTTCACTGGGTTCAGCGAGGGCCCGGTCTACGGCCAGGCCCGCTTTGGCGAGGATGGCTTCGGTGCCGTGTACGCGCCATTGCAGATCGCCGATGGCGGCGATGGTGAACGGGTCTTGCCAGCCGTGATCCTGCTGGCTGTCGATCCAGGGCCGCGCCTGGCGGGCATAGATCTTCGCCTGTTCAAGGGCACCGACGGCGATGCCAGTATCCACCGCCGCCTGGATGATCTGTGAAATCGGGCCGTTGGCCGTTGGCTGATCGAAGGCCAGGTGAGCCGGGATCACCGCGCTGCGCGGCACCGTGACGCCGTCGAGGGTGACACCGCCGCTGGCGGTGGTGCGCTGGCCGAAACCGTCCCAGCTGTCGATCACGTTCAAGCCTTGGGCATCACGCTCGATGAACGCGATAAAGGCCTGATCCTTTTCGTTGTTGCCGACCGTGGGCACGATATGAGCAAACAGCGCGCCGGTGCAGTAGAACTTCTCGCCGTTGATTTGCGCGGTATCGCCGTGGAAGCGAATCTGCGTGTCGAAGGTGCCGGCGTTTTTGCTCTTGGCTTCGGAAAAGGCGTTGCCGAAGCGATAGCCTTGCAGGACTTTGCCGAAGTAATACTGCTTTTGTTCCTCCGTGGCGGTTTGCAGCAGGATATCGACCACACCCAGGTGGTTCTGCGGAATCTGCCCCAAGGACGGGTCGGCAGCGGAGATCAACTTGATCACCTCGGCCACCGTCACATAGGACACCTCGGCGCCGCCATAGGCCTTGGGAATGGTGATGCCCCACAAGCCGCTGGCAGAGAACTCGTCAAGCTCGGCCACCGGCAGGCGGCGTTCGCGGTCGCGCGCGCTGGCGTCGACGGCGAAACGCGCGGCCAGGCGGGTGGCGACCTCGATGGCCTCCGCGTCCGAGCGGATGATATGGGCAGGGTGTTGAGGGTGGGCTGACATGGGCCGACTCCAGGCTCCGATGGGATGACCTGGAGGATTGCAGGAGTCGTGCCTGAATTTATAACCTAATGAAATCAGTCAGTTGCTGACTAATCGGGTGTTTGGATGGCGTTTCAAACCAGCAAAGTGTCCATCCACTGTTGCCCGGCAAACAGTTAGATCACCACATTGCGCACGAAACGCACCGGCACGTCGCCGTCGTTGCGATAGCCGTGCACATGACGGCTGGCGAACATGTAGAACTCACCGGCGGCGACGCATTTGTCTTCATCCCCCACCAACAAGGTGAGACAACCTTCGAACACAAACAATTGCACGCTCCAGCCCTCCGGGTCTGGGTCGGGGCTGTAGCGATCGCCGGGTTCCAGGTGCATCTCCCACAACTCGACCTCGCGCCGCGCCGTGGCTTTGGCCAGCAACACCGCCTTGCTCCCGGGGATTTCACCGGCCCAGGCCAGTTCGTTGATGCGGCTGTGATCGGGGGCGTCCGGCGCCTGGATCAGGTCGCTGAACGCCACGTCCAACGCTTCGGCCACGCGGTCGAGGGTGGACAGGCTGACGTTCTTCTCCCCCGCCTCGATGGCCACCAGCATGCGCCGGCTGACCCCGGACTTTTCCGAAAGCGCGGTCTGGCTCAGGTCGGCGGCGTGGCGCAGGCGACGAACGTTCTGGCTGACGTGCTGCAGGACCGAGGCCCGTTGTGGATTTTCTTTGTGCACTATATTGCTCAATGGGTGGGTGTGCGCAGTATACTGCCCAGCGTGCGGCGCATTGTGCGGTCCGTGCCTTTCCCTTGCAAGACCGAGCCGCCATGACCACGCCGAACGCCTCACCTCGTTTCAACCGTTTCAGTAAAGCCGAATGCATCCTGGTGGTGATCACCATGATCTGGGGCGGCACGTTTTTGCTGGTGCAGCATGCAATGACCGTCAGCGGCCCGATGTTTTTCGTGGGCCTGCGATTTGCGGCGGCGGCGATTGTAGTGGGCTTCTTTTCCCTACGCACGTTGCGTGACCTGACCGTGTTCGAGTTGAAGGCCGGGGTGTTTATCGGCGTGGCGATCATGTTTGGCTACGGGCTGCAAACCATCGGTTTGCAGACGATCCTCAGCAGCCAGTCGGCGTTTATCACCGCTTTATATGTCCCGTTTGTACCGCTGCTGCAATGGGTGGTGCTGGGCCGTCGCCCGGGCTTGATGCCGAGCATTGGCATCATGCTGGCGTTTACCGGGCTGATGCTGCTGACCGGGCCTGCGGGCGCTTCGCTGAATTTCAGCCCCGGCGAGATCGCCACGCTGATCGGCGCGGTGGCGATTGCCGCTGAAATCATCCTGATCGGCGCCTTTGCCGGCCAGGTAGACGTGCGCCGGGTGACCGTGGTGCAACTCGCCACCGCGTCGGTGCTGTCATTCATGATGGTGGTGCCGATGGGCGAAGCGTTGCCGGGGTTCTCGTGGTTGCTGCTGTTCAGTGCCGTGGGCCTGGGCCTGACCAGTGCGGTGATCCAGGTCGCGATGAACTGGGCGCAGCAAAGCGTTTCACCGACCCGAGCCACGTTGATCTATGCCGGTGAGCCGGTGTGGGCAGGCGTGGTTGGGCGAATTGCCGGTGAGCGCTTCCCGCCGATAGCAATGCTGGGTGCGGCGTTGATTGTGGCAGCGGTGATTGTGAGCGAGATGAAGACCAAGGGGCAGAGGGCAGCAGAGCGAGAGGATGCGTTGGAGCAGGAACGCATCGGTTAAGGCCCACCGAACACCCGGCTTTTGATCTGCTTTGCTTTTGACCTTGATCTTGATCTTGATCCAAGGCGCCCCGTCAACCACGCTGGCCGAACGCAGGCTTGAATCCGTGGGTGACCCGGCAGGACGCCGGGTTAGCCGTCCTGGGCCAGGGATGGCCCATGACGGCGGCCCACGGATTCAAGCCGGAGAGAGGGCACACCGAGCCTAGGCGAGGTGCCGAGGGGTGGGGCGAAGCGTTTTTGGTTACTTTTGGCGCTCTTCCAAAAGTGACCCGCTGTAAGAGCGGAACCATAAGTGGCCGTTACCGCAGGAACGGATATGTACACAGACATACCGCTATCGCAGGCAAGCCAGCTCCCACATTTGACTGATTTATACCTGATAGAACCGGGTTGGCTGGATGGCCGTCATCGCGGGCAAGCCCGGCTCCCACAGGGATCGGATTCCAATTATTGACTACGGTGCACAGTGCCAAGTAGGCATTTTCGGCCTACCTTGTAGGATCCTGCCACATGTTGCCGTTTGGTGATCGTGAAAGCGGCACGTATGATGCATCCCAAACTCCCGCAGATTAGAAGCCTATGTCCCTGATAGTTCTACTGCTTCTGCCATTCATTGGCAGCTGTCTGGCGGCCATGCTGCCGCACAATGCACGTAACACCGAATCCCTGTTGGCCGGCCTAGTGGCCCTGGTCGGCACCCTTCAAGTCGCCCTGCTCTACCCCCAGATCGCCCACGGTGGCGTGATCCGCGAAGAATTCATGTGGTTGCCCAGCCTCGGGCTGAACTTCGTGTTGCGCATGGACGGGTTTGCCTGGCTGTTCTCGATGCTGGTGCTGGGCATCGGCACGCTGGTGTCGTTGTATGCGCGCTACTACATGTCGCCGGACGACCCGGTGCCGCGTTTCTTTGCGTTTTTCCTGGCGTTCATGGGCGCCATGCTTGGCCTGGTGATCTCCGGCAACCTGATCCAGATCGTGTTCTTCTGGGAACTGACCAGCCTGTTCTCGTTCCTGCTGATCGGCTACTGGCACCACCGCGCCGATGCACGGCGTGGCGCCTATATGGCGTTGATGGTCACCGGCGCGGGCGGCTTGTGCCTGCTGGCGGGCGTGATGTTGCTGGGGCATATCGTCGGCAGCTATGACCTGGACCAGGTGCTGGCGGCGGGCGATCAGATTCGCGCGCATTCGCTGTACCCGGTGATGCTGGCCCTGGTGTTGATCGGCGCCTTGAGCAAAAGCGCGCAGTTCCCCTTCCACTTCTGGCTGCCCCACGCGATGGCAGCGCCCACGCCCGTATCGGCGTACCTGCATTCGGCGACGATGGTGAAGGCCGGCGTGTTCCTGCTGGCCCGCCTGTGGCCGTCGCTGTCCGGCAGCGAAGAATGGTTCTACATCGTCGGCGGTGCCGGCGCGCTCACCCTGCTCCTCGGCGCTTACTGCGCCATCTTCCAGAACGACCTCAAGGGCCTGCTGGCCTATTCCACCATCAGCCACCTCGGCCTGATTACCTTGCTGCTGGGCCTCAACAGCCCGCTGGCCGCCGTCGCCGCCGTGTTCCACATCCTCAACCATGCCACCTTCAAGGCCTCGTTGTTCATGGCGGCGGGGATCATCGACCATGAAAGCGGCACCCGCGACATTCGCAAGCTCAGCGGCCTGGTGCGCCTGATCCCGTTCACCGCCACGCTGGCGATGGTTGCCAGTGCGTCCATGGCCGGGGTGCCGTTGCTCAACGGTTTCCTGTCCAAGGAAATGTTCTTTGCCGAGACCGTCTTTATCTCCTCGACCGCCTGGGTGGAGTTCGCCCTGCCGGTGATCGCCACCATCGCGGGCACGTTCAGCGTCGTCTACGCCCTGCGCTTTACCGTCGATGTGTTCTTCGGCCCTACTGCCACCAACCTGCCCCACACGCCTCACGAACCGCCACGCTGGATGCGTGCGCCGGTTGAACTGCTGGTGTTCACCTGCCTGCTGGTGGGGATCTTCCCGGCCCAGGTGGTGGGATCGATCCTCGCGGCGGCCGCCTTGCCGGTGGTCGGCGGCGTGCTGCCGGAGTACAGCCTGGCGATCTGGCACGGCTGGAACGCGCCGATGATCATGAGCCTGGTGGCCATGAGTTGCGGCGTGGTGCTGTACCTGGTGCTGCGCAAGCAACTCAAGCGCGGCCGCTTCAAATACCCGCCGATCATCAGCTACTTCAACGGCAAGCGCATGTTCGAGCGTTGCCTGGTGGTGATGATGCGCGGGGTGCGCAAGATCGAGAAACGCATCAGCACCAAGCGCCTGCAGACCCAGCTGTTCCTGCTGGTGCTGGTGGCGGTGGTCGGCGGCATGATCCCGATGCTTAACAGCGGCCTCAGCTGGGGCGATCGCCCGAAAATCCCGGGTTCCATCGTGTTCGTCACCTTGTGGCTGTTGGCAATTGCCTGTGCCCTCGGCGCCGCCTGGCAAGCCAAGTACCACCGGCTGGCAGCCCTGACCATGGTCAGCGTGTGCGGCCTGATGACCTGCGTCACCTTCGTATGGTTCTCGGCGCCGGATCTGGCGCTGACCCAGTTGGTGGTGGAAGTGGTCACCACCGTGCTGATCCTGCTGGGCCTGCGCTGGCTGCCACGGCGGATCGAAGAAGTGTCGCCACTGCCCAGTTCCTTGCGCAAGGCGCGCATCCGTCGTCTGCGCGACTTCCTGCTGTCCACCGTGGTCGGTGGCGGCATGGCGTTGCTGTCCTACGCGATGCTGACGCGCCAGACCCCCAACGACATCTCCTCGTTCTACCTCAGCCGCGCGCTGCCCGAAGGCGGCGGCAGCAATGTGGTGAACGTGATGCTGGTGGACTTCCGGGGCTTCGACACCCTCGGTGAAATCACCGTACTTGGCGCTGTGGCGCTGACGGTCTATGCGCTGCTACGACGATTCCGTCCATCCAAAGAGAGCATGGAGTTGCCGCCACAACAGCGTCAGCTGGCGCCGGACGTGGCCACCGACCTGGTTAACCCGCGCCAGGCCAGCGACACCGCCCTGGGCTTCATGATGGTGCCGGCGGTGCTGGTGCGCCTGCTGCTGCCGATTGCGCTGGTGGTGTCGTTCTACCTGTTCATGCGCGGCCACAACCAGCCGGGCGGCGGGTTTGTCGCCGGTTTGGTGATGTCGGTGGCGTTCATCCTGCAATACATGGTGGCCGGCACGCAGTGGGTCGAGGCGCAGATGAGCCTGCGGCCGATGCGCTGGATGGGCTTCGGCCTGCTGTCTGCAACCCTCACCGGGCTCGGCGCGCTGTTGGCCGGTTACCCGTTCCTCACCACCCACACCTGGCATTTCAGCCTGCCGCTGCTGGGTGATATCCATATCGCCAGCGCGCTGTTCTTCGACGTCGGCGTGTACGCGATGGTGGTTGGCTCGACGCTGTTGATGCTCACCGCCCTCGGCCACCAGTCGGTGCGCGCGCACAAACCGAGCAACCAGGCCAAAGCCGTGGCCGCCACAGAAGGAGCCGCCTGATGGAAGAAGTCATCGCAATTGCCATTGGGGTCCTGGCGGCCTCCGGCGTGTGGTTGATCCTGCGACCACGGACCTTCCAGGTGGTCATGGGCCTGTGCCTGTTGTCGTATGGGGTCAACCTGTTCATCTTCAGCATGGGCAGCCTGTTCATCGGCAAGGAGCCGATCATCAAGGACGGCGTGCCGCAAGACCTGCTCAACTACACCGACCCCCTGCCCCAGGCGCTGGTGCTCACGGCCATCGTGATCAGCTTTGCCATGACCGCCTTGTTCCTGGTGGTGCTACTTGCCTCCCGGGGCTTGACCGGCACGGACCATGTGGACGGCCGGGAGCCCAAGGAATGACGTGGATGAATCAACTGATCGTCGCGCCGATCCTGCTGCCGCTGATGACTGCTGCGCTGATGCTGATGCTCGGCGAAAAACGCCGCCCGCTGAAAGCACAGATCAACTTGGTCTCCAGCATCATCGGGTTGGGCATCGCGATCCTGCTGCTGTACTGGACGCAAAAAGGCGGCCCCGGCTCGATTGGCGTGTACCTGCCGGGTAACTGGCAGGTGCCGTTCGGCATCGTGCTGGTGGTGGACCAACTGTCGGCGCTGATGCTGGTGCTCACCGGCATCATCGGCGTGAGCGCGCTGCTGTTCGCCATGGCCCGCTGGGACCGCGCGGGCACCAGTTTCCACGCGCTGTTCCAGGTGCAGATGATGGGCTTGTACGGCGCCTTCCTCACCGCCGACCTGTTCAACCTGTTTGTGTTCTTCGAGGTGCTGCTGGCGGCGTCCTACGGCTTGATGCTGCACGGCTCGGGCCGGGCGCGGGTGTCGGCGGGGCTGCATTACATTGCAATCAACTTGCTGGCGTCGTCGTTGTTTTTGATTGGCGCGGCGATGATCTACGGCGTGACCGGCACGCTGAATTTCGCCGACCTGGCATTGAAAATCCCGTTGGTGCCGGAGGCTGATCGCGGTTTGCTTCACGCCGGTGCGGCGATCCTGGCGACGGCCTTCCTGGCCAAGGCCGGCATGTGGCCGCTGAACTTCTGGCTGGCACCCGCCTATTCTTCGGCAAGTGCGCCCGTGGCGGCGATGTTCGCGATCATGACCAAGGTCGGCGTGTACACCGTGCTGCGCCTGTGGACCCTGCTGTTCTCCGGCCAGGCCGGTGCCTCGGCACTGTTTGGCGGCGACTGGCTGGTGTACGGCGGCATGGCGACCATCATCTGCGCCGGCCTGGCGATGGTGGCAGCGCAGCGGCTGGAGCGCATGGCCAGCTTGAGCATTCTGGTGTCGGCGGGGATCTTGTTGTCGGCCGTCGGCTTTGCTCAGCCAAGCTTGACCGCTGGTGCGCTGTTTTATCTGGTCAGCTCGACACTGGCGTTGAGCGCGCTGTTCCTGCTGGCCGAGTTGATCGAGCGTTCGCGCTCGGCCAACGACCTGCCGCTGGATGAAGAAATCGATGCGCTGCCCAAGGCCATGGAGTCCCTGCACCCGCGTCCTGGGGTGAACCTCGACGATGAACAGCAAGCGGTAGTCGGCCAGGTGATTCCCTGGACCATGGCGTTCCTGGGCTTGAGTTTTATCGCCTGCGCCCTGCTGATCATCGGCATGCCGCCGCTGTCCGGGTTCATCGGCAAGCTCAGCCTGCTGAGTGCACTGGTCAACCCGCTGGGCTTGGGCGTCAGCATCGATGCGCCGATCCGCCCTGCGGCGTGGGGCCTGGTGGCGCTGCTGATCCTCTCTGGCCTGGCCTCGTTGATCGCCTTCGCGCGCCTGGGCATCCAGCGTTTCTGGACCCCGGAAGAGCGCCCTTCGCCACTGCTGCGGCGCTACGAGTGCGTGCCAATTTTCTTCCTGCTCGGCCTGAGCATCCTGCTGACCTTCAAGGCCGAACCGCTGATGCGCTACACCCAGGACACCGCCGTCAGCCTGAACAACCCGGAACACTACGTGATGGCGGTGATGGCGACGCGCCCGGTGCCGAGCCCTGAAGCCAAGGCCGCCGCGCTGGAGGTGCAACCATGAAGCGCCTGCTCCCTGCCCCGTGGCTCTCGTTGGCGTTGTGGTTGTTGTGGCTGGTGCTCAACCTGTCCGTGAGCCCCGGCAACCTGTTGCTGGGCGCGGTGCTGGGGTTCCTGGCACCGCTGATGATGGCGCCGTTGCGGCCGTTGCCGATCCGCATTCGCCGTCCCGGGGTGATCATTCGCCTGTTCTTCCTGGTGGGTCGCGATGTGATCGTCTCCAACCTGCAAGTGGCCTGGGGCGTGCTGATGTGCGGCTCCCGCCCGCCGCGCTCGCGCTTTATCAAGATTCCCCTAGACCTGCGCGACCCCAACGGCCTGGCTGCACTGTCGATGATCACCACCGTGGTGCCCGGCACCATCTGGTCGGAACTGGCGCTGGACCGCAGCATCCTGCTCTTGCACGTGTTTGATCTTGAGGAAGAAGCGCCCTTTATCGAGCACTTCAAGTCCACTTACGAGCGGCCCCTGATGGAGATCTTCGAATGAGCGCCCTGCTCTCCAATGCGATCCTGTTCAGCCTGTTCCTGTTCTCGCTGGCGATGGTGCTGACGCTGATCCGCCTGTTCAAAGGCCCGTCGGCCCAGGACCGGGTACTGGCACTGGACTACCTTTACATCCTGGCGATGCTGATGATGCTGGTGCTGGGCATTCGTTACGCCAGTGACACCTACTTTGAAGCGGCGTTGCTGATTGCGCTGTTCGGCTTCGTCGGCTCGTTTGCCCTGGCGAAATTCCTGCTGCGTGGCGAGGTGATTGAATGATGCCGTTATGGGTGGAAGTGATCGTGGCGGTGCTGCTGGTGCTCAGCAGCGTATTTGCGCTGATTGGCGCGGTCGGGTTGCTGCGCATGAAAGACTTTTTTCAGCGCATGCACCCGCCGGCACTGGCCTCGACGCTGGGCGCCTGGTGTGTGGCGTTGGCGTCGATTATCTATTTTTCGGTGCTCAAGTCCGGGCCGGTGTTGCACGGGTGGTTGATCCCGATCTTGTTGTCGATCACGGTGCCGGTGACCACGTTGTTGTTGGCGCGTACAGCGTTGTTTCGTAAGCGTATGGCGGGTGATGATGTGCCGGCTGAGGTCAGCAGCCGTCGCTAATCCCTCAGGCAAACACTGTAAAAAATGTGGGAGCGGGCTTCCTCGCGAATACGGTGTATCAGAAACACATACAGTGACTGACACTCCGCTTTCGCTTTCGCGAGCACGTCCGCGCCCACATTTGAATTGGAGATACAGCGAGGACGTACTGCGATGAGCAAAATCTACACACCCGCCACCGCTGCCGCCGACGTCGAGACCACCCTCAACTGGCTCGGTGGCCGTTGGAAGCTGATCATTTGTTCCACCTGTTCGGCGGCCAGGTACAGCGCTATTCCGACCTTGAACGCCTGATCCCGGATATCTCGCAAAAGATGCTCGCCCAACAACTGCGCCAGCTCGAAGCCGATGGCCTGGTGCACCGCACGGTCTACCCGGTGGTGCCGCCGAAAGTCGAATACCGCATGACCGAGTGGGGCCAGCGCCTATGCCCGGTGCTGGATGGCCTGCTCAAGTGGCAGGACGCAAAACCTATCGTTTAAACGGTGGGCACCGTACCGCCGTCAATCACATACTCGGTGCCACTGATCGAAGCGGCGCGCGGTGACACCAGGAAGGCGATCAAGTCGGCGACTTCTTGTGGTTTGGCCGGTCGCCCCAAGGGAATGCCACCCAGCGCCTGCATAATGATCTGCTTGCCACCTTCGTAATCTGTACCCGCCTGATCCGCCAGGCGTTCTGCCAAGGCGACTGCCGCGTCCGTCTCCACCCAACCCGGCGACACACGCACCACCCGCACCCCCTTGGGCGTGACCTCTTTCGACAGGCTCTTGCTGTACGTCGCCAATGCCGCCTTGGCAGCGGCATACGCCGTGGTCGATTCCGGCAACGGCAATTCCCGCTGAATCGACGTGACATGAATAATCACCCCGGCCCCTCGCTCGACCATCCCCGGCAACAAGGCCCGATCCACCCGCACCGCTGCCATCAGGTTCTGGTTCAGTGCATTCGACCACTGCTCATCGTCCAACACGGCAAAGCCGCCGCCCGGCGCACTGGAACCGCCGAGCACATTGACGATGATATCGACGCCACCAAACTGCGTTTTCACCGCATCAGTAGCGCGGGCACACCCGGCAGCCGTGCCGAGGTCGGCTGCAATGAAATGCACGCCTTCAGGCGGTGAATCGTTGGCCGAGCGTGCAATCGAAATGACCTCGACGCCTTGCTCGCGCAATGCCGCGACTACTGCCGCACCGATGCCTTTCGTTCCACCGGTAACCAAGGCACGAAGGCCTTTCAAGCCGAGATCAAAACTCATGGGGTGTACTCCTGGGTAGATAAAGACCGCAGGATAGGAGCGCGCCAGACACGCCACAAGAACGCACAGAAAGGTAATGGGCTTACCGAAAAGTTAGGATTGGGATTTAAAGGGCTTCGCACCTGCGTGACATAGGCTCGGTAAAAACCGTGGGAGCTGGCTTGCTCTCACATTGGGTTTGGCGCTAGGCGAAGGATCGGATTCTGGCCGCCAACTCTGCCAACTCGGTATCGTCCGCCCGCACATGATCATGGGATGAGATATAGCCTTCATACGCCTCAAAGAACTTCTCCACCTTCGAACTCAACGGCTTGAACGCACTGTCCGAGCCCGTTCCATGCATGGGAAATAACTTCGCATGCAGGTGATCCACACCGTAGCCTTCAAGCATCATCCCGGTGCGTGCCACATCGGGAAACGCGCGGTCGATCTGCAATGCCGTCCTCTTCGCCGCGACTGCCAGCGCGGCCAACACTTCATCCGACTGCGCAAACGCATAGCTACCGTAATGCTGCTTGGGGATTACCACGCTGAAACCCGGGGTGTTGGGGAAAATTGAGAGGAAGGCCATGTGCTGGTCGTCTTCCCACAGGATGTGAGCTGGGGAGGTCTTTTTAACAATGCTGCAGAAAATACAATCCATTTTAATCACTGCCCTTTTCGTCGTGGATTTGATCGTAGACTTATCTAAAGCCACGATTCGGCACACGTCAAAACAAATAGGAAAAAGGAGAAACATCCCACATGGAAATCAAGTGTTCGGTATTTATCGCAGCCAGCGTTGACGGTTTCATTGCACGGCCTGACGGCGACATCGAGTGGCTTCACCGCCCGGAATATGAAATCGCCACCTTGAATGGCGTGACGTATGAACACTTCATCACCCGCGTCGATGCCTTGGTCATGGGCCGCAAGACTTTAGAGAAAGTCCTGTCCTTTCCCGAGTGGCCTTATGAGGGGTTGCCGGTCATCGCGCTATCTCGCCAGGCGCTGGAGATTCCCGCGCATCTACAGGACAAGGTGGAAGTGCTGGCGGCGGATGTGGGCACACTGGTCAAGCAGTTGGCCGAGCGTGGCTTGAAGCATCTGTATATCGACGGCGGGCAGACGATCCAGGCGTTTCTTGAGGCGGGCCTGATCGACGAGTTGATCATCACGCGAATCCCGGTGTTGCTGGGGCAAGGCATTGCGTTGTTCGGCGTGATCGGCAGCGAGCACGCGCTTCGCCATCTCGGCACGGACGTATCGGCAAACGGCTTTGTGCAGAGCCGCTATGCCATCGCAAAGACCTGAAACCACACACCTGTAGGAGCTGGCTTGCCGGCGATGGCGTACTCTGGGCCGACTAAGATGCTGAGTACATATCCATTTCTGCGGTAACGGCTGCTATGGGTTCCGCCCTTACGGCGGCTCACTTTTGAACAGCCCAAAAGTAAGCAAAAGGCTCTTGCCCCACCACTCGGCACCTTGCCTGGGCTCGGTGTGCCCGAACGCAGGCTTGAATCCGTGGGCCGCCGTCATGGGCCATCCTTGGCCCAAGACGGCTAACCCGGCGTCCTGCCGGGTTACCCACGGATTCAAGCCTGCGTTCGGCCAGCGTGGTTAACGGGGCGCCTCAGATCAAAATCAAAAGCAGACGCGGCGGCCTTAGAGCCGACCGGTGAAGTTTGCCGACCGCATTCCCTGTAGGAGCCGGCTTGCCGGCGATGCAGACACCTCGGTCTGTGGATCAGGTACACCGAGCAGATGCCATCGCCGGCAAGCCGGCTCCTACAGTGGATCTAGCAAGCCGTTAAAATGATGTGCAAAAAAAACGCCCCGAACCAGTCGGGGCGTTTTTTTGTTCAGCGTTTACCGATCAAGCCTGATCAGCCAAGCGCCAGGTGGTACCACCCTTCCCGTCTTCCAACACCACCCCCATGGCGGTGAGTTGGTCGCGGATACGGTCGGATTCCGCCCAGTCCTTGTTGGCGCGTGCAGTCAGACGCGCCTGGATCAGCGCATCCACTTCAGCCGCATCCACACGCCCTTCAGCGCCGGCTTGCAGGAAGTCCTCAGGCTTCATTTGCAGAACCCCGAGCACGCTGGCCAATTCTTTCAGGCGAGCCGCCAGGCCCGCCGCGGCGTCGAGATCGCTCTCGCGCAGGCGGTTGATCTCGCGCACCATCTCGAACAGCACCGCGCAGGCTTCCGGGGTGCCGAAGTCGTCGTTCATGACTTCGGTGAAGCGGGCCACGAAGGCTTCGCCGCCGGCCGGCGCTACGGTCGGCAGGCCTTTCAACGCGTGGTAGAAACGCTCCAGGGCGCCCTTGGCGTCCTTGAGGTTGTCTTCCGAGTAGTTGATGGCGCTGCGGTAGTGGCTGGACACCAGCAGGTAACGCACAACCTCCGGATGGTACTTTTCCAGCACGTCGCGAATGGTGAAGAAGTTGTTCAAGGACTTGGACATCTTCTCGCCATTGATGCGGATCATGCCGCAGTGCATCCAGGCGTTGGCGTAGGTCTTGCCGGTGGCCGCTTCGCTCTGGGCGATTTCGTTTTCGTGGTGCGGGAACTCCAGGTCGCTGCCGCCGCCATGAATATCGAAGGTCTCGCCCAGGCAGCAGGTGGACATCACCGAGCATTCGATGTGCCAGCCCGGACGCCCGGCGCCCCATGGCGACTCCCAGCTCGGCTCGCCGGGCTTGGTGCCTTTCCACAGCACGAAGTCCAGGGGGTCCTGCTTGGCTTCGTCCACTTCGATACGTGCGCCGATGCGCAGGTCTTCGATCTTCTTGCGCGACAGCTTGCCGTAGCCCATGAACTTGGCGACGCGGTAGTACACGTCGCCATTGCCCGGGGCGTAGGCGTAACCCTTGTCGATCAGGGTCTGGATCATCGCGTGCATGCCCGGGATGTGGTCCGTGGCACGCGGTTCCATGTCCGGCTTGAGGATGTTGAGGCGCGCCTCGTCCTCGTGCATCGCGGCGATCATGCGCTCGGTCAGCGCGTCGAACGACTCGCCGTTTTCGTTGGCGCGGTTGATGATCTTGTCGTCGATGTCGGTGATGTTGCGCACGTACGTCAAGTCATAGCCGCTGAAACGCAACCAGCGGGTCACCAGGTCGAAGGCAACCATGCTGCGGCCGTGGCCGATGTGGCAGTAGTCGTACACGGTCATGCCGCACACGTACATGCGCACCTTGTTGCCATCCAGCGGCTTGAAGACTTCTTTGGTCTTGCTGAGTGTGTTGTAGATCGTTAGCACAACGGCTTCCTTAGAGAATCACTGGCCCCACGAATCACGCAAGGTCACGGTACGGTTGAATACCGGGCGACCGGGTTTCGAGTCCTTGATATCTGCGCAGAAGTAACCTTCGCGCTCGAACTGGAAACGGTCTTCCGGCTGTGCTTCGCCCAACGAGGGTTCGGCACGACAACCAGTGAGTACTTGCAGGGAGTCAGGGTTGATGTTGTCGAGGAAGCTGGCGCTGTCTTCGGCCTTCTCAGGGTTCGGCGAACGGAACAGGCGATCGTACAGACGCACTTCGCACTCGATGCTGGCCGCAGCCGGTACCCAGTGGATCACGCCTTTGACTTTGCGGCCTTCCGGGTTCTTGCCCAGGGTGTCCGGGTCGTACGAGCAACGCAGTTCGACGATGTTGCCGTCGGCGTCCTTGATCGCTTCGTCAGCACGGATCACGTAGCTGCCACGCAGGCGCACTTCGCCGGCCGGTTCCAGGCGCTTGTAGCCTTTTGGCGGCTCTTCCATGAAGTCATCGCGGTCGATGTAGATTTCGCGGGCAAACGGCAGCTTGCGCACGCCGAGTTCTTCTTTCTGCGGATGGCGCGGCAACTCGAGGTTGTCGACCTGGCCTTCTGGGTAGTTGGTGATCACGACTTTCAACGGACGCAGCACGCACATGGCGCGCGGGGCGTTGGCGTCGAGGTCCTGGCGGATGCTGAATTCGAGCATGCCGTAGTCGACCACGCCGTCGGAACGGTTGGTGCCGACCATTTCGCAGAAGTTGCGGATCGAGGCAGGGGTGTAGCCACGGCGGCGGAAGCCCGACAGCGTGGACATGCGCGGGTCGTCCCAGCCGTGCACGTGCTTCTCGTCAACCAGCTGCTTGAGCTTGCGCTTGCTGGTGATGGTGTAGTTCAGGTTCAGGCGGCTGAACTCGTACTGACGCGGCTGCGCGGGAACCGGCAGGTGCTCCAGGAACCATTCATACAGCGGACGATGGCTTTCGAACTCCAGGGTGCAGATGGAGTGGGTGATGCCTTCGATGGCGTCCGACTGGCCGTGGGTGAAGTCGTAGTTGGGGTAGATGCACCACTTGTCGCCCGTCTGGTGGTGATGGGCGTGGCGGATGCGGTACATGATCGGGTCGCGCAGGTTCATGTTCGGCGAGGCCATGTCGATCTTGGCACGCAATACGCGGGCGCCGTCCGGGAACTCACCGGCGCGCATGCGGGCGAACCAGTCCAGGTTCTCTTCCACCGAACGGTCGCGGAACGGGCTGTTCTTGCCCGGCTCGGTCAAGGTGCCACGGTATTCCTTGGCCTGTTCCGGGCTCAGGTCGTCGACATAGGCCTTGCCGGCCTTGATCAGTTCGATGGCCCAGTCGTGCAACTGGTCGAAGTATTGCGAGGCATAGCGCACTTCACCGGACCATTCGAAGCCCAGCCACTTCACGTCGCTTTCGATGGCGTCGATGTATTCCTGGTCTTCCTTGGCCGGGTTGGTGTCGTCGAAACGCAGGTGCGTGACGCCACCGAACTCCTGGGCCAGGCCGAAGTTCACACAGATCGACTTGGCGTGGCCGATGTGCAGGTAACCGTTGGGCTCTGGCGGGAAGCGGGTGACGATCTGCGTGTGCTTGCCCGAATCCAGGTCCGCCTGGATGATCGGGCGCAGGAAATTGACCGGGACGGCAGGTCCGGCCTTGGCATTCGAGGTAGGGTCGACAGTGGGCTTGCTCATAGGATCCTTGAACAGACAAGTACGTGGCCGGGCTAGGCCGACAAAACAAAGGCGATATCATAGCCGATGCTGTCAAGCACCTGACAGAGCGAGGCCGAAAACTGCTGCATTTATTGCATGGGCGGTAAAAAACCACCTCGAAATTCCTGCAGGTCACGCTAAACTGCGCGCCTTGGCCGTCGTTTAGCCATACCGGTCGTGGTGCCCCGGGCACCCAAACCCACGAATTCCCTGAAATAGAGTAGTGAACATGACTCAAGTCAAACTGACCACCAACCACGGTGACATCGTCATCGAGCTGAACGCCGAGAAAGCGCCGATCACCGTCGCCAACTTCATCGAGTACGTGAACGCCGGCCACTACGAAAACACCGTTTTCCACCGTGTCATCGGTAACTTCATGATCCAGGGCGGCGGTTTCGAGCCAGGCATGAAAGAAAAGAAAGACAAGCGCCCAAGCATCCAGAACGAAGCGGACAACGGCCTTTCCAACGACAAGTACACCGTCGCCATGGCCCGTACCATGGAGCCGCATTCGGCCTCCGCGCAGTTCTTCATCAACGTCGCCGACAACGCCTTCCTGAACCACAGCGGCAAGAACGTGCAGGGTTGGGGCTACGCGGTATTCGGTAAAGTCACCGAAGGCCAGGACGTCGTCGACAAGATCAAAGGCGTGCAGACCACCGGTAAAGCCGGCCACCAGGACGTTCCGGTAGAAGACGTTATCGTCGAGAAAGCCGAGATCATCTAAGCGTGATCCTGCTTATTTCAGATTTGCATCTGGAAGAGGAGCGCCCGGACATTACCCGGGCGTTTCTGGATCTGCTCCACGGCCGCGCCCGTGGCGCCCAGGCGTTGTACATTCTGGGGGACTTCTTTGAAGCCTGGATTGGCGACGACGGCATGACCCCCTTCCAGCGTTCGATTGGCGAGGCTCTGCGTGAGCTGAGCGACAGCGGCACCCCGATTTTCATCATGCACGGCAATCGCGATTTCCTGATCGGCAAGGTGTTCTGCAAAGCCGCAGGTGCCACCTTGCTCAAGGACCCGAGTGTCGTGCAGCTCCATGGCGAGCCCGTGCTGTTGATGCACGGCGACAGCCTCTGCACCCGCGACGTCGGCTACATGAAGCTGCGACGCATCCTGCGCAACCCCATCGTGCTGTTCATCCTGCGCCACCTGCCGCTAAGCACCCGCCACAAGCTGGCGCGCAAGCTGCGCAGTGAAAGCCGTGCGCAGACGCGCATGAAGGCCAACGACATCGTCGATGTGACCCCCGAGGAAGTGCCACGGGTGATGCAGCAGTTTGGCGTGCGCACCCTGGTCCACGGCCACACCCACCGCCCCGCCATTCATAAGTTGCAGATTGGCGACCAGGCGGCCAAGCGCATCGTGCTGGGGGATTGGGACAAGCAAGGGTGGGCGTTGCAGGTGGATGAGCAAGGGTTTCAACTGGCGGCGTTTGATTTTGTGAACCCGCAGTTGGCGTTGCCTGGGGCCTGAACCCAAAGCCCAACACCGATCAAAATGTGGGAGCTGGCTTGCCTGCGATAGCATCACCTCGGTGTATCAGATGTACCGAGGTGTCTGCATCGCAGGCAAGCCAGCTCCCACAGGGGATTGCATTCCACTCTTTGTAGATCAGTGGCCGGAAGCTTCCGGCCCCGCCTTCGCACCAAACGGCGGCTTGGCCAGCCACACCAGTAACATCAAGGCCATGAACATCCACCCCAGCAACGTGAAGTAGTCCACGGTGGACATCATGTACGCCTGGCTGGTGAGGATCTGGTCCAGCTGCGCATAGGCCTTGTGCCCTGCCCCACCCAGCGCTTGCAACGCATCGCGAGTCGCCGAGTCGTAGGTGGTCATGTTCTCGCTCATGTAGGCATGGTGCTGGTCCGCCCGGCGAATCCAGATCCAGGTGGTCAGCGACGCCGCGAAGCTGCCGCCCAAGGTCCGCAGGAACGTTGCCAGGCCCGCGCCGTCGGCGATCTGGTGCGGCGGCAGGTCGGACATCAGGATGCTCAGGGTCGGCATGAAGAACAGCGCCACGCCAATGCCCATGAACAGCTGCACCAGGGCGATGTGCTGGAAGTCCACCTCATTGGTGAAGCCCGCCCGCATAAAGCAGCTCAAGCCAATCGCCAGGAACGCCAGGCCCGCCAGCAGGCGCAGGTCGAACTTGTGCGCGTACTTGCCCACGAACGGCGACATCAGCACCGGCAAGATACCGATCGGCGCCACCGCCAGGCCCGCCCAGGTGGCGGTGTAGCCCATCTGGGTTTGCAGCCATTGCGGCAGGATCAGGTTGATGCCGAAAAAGCCCGCGTAACCCAGGATCAACACGATGGTGCCGATGCGGAAGTTGCGGTAGGCGAACAGCCGCAGGTTGACCACCGGGTGCTTGTCGGTCAGTTCCCAGATGACGAACACCGCCAGGGCGATCACCGAAATGGCCGCGCCGATGATGATGAAGTTGGACTCGAACCAGTCCAGGTCATTGCCCTTGTCGAGGATGATCTGCAAAGCCCCCACCCCGACGATCAAGCTCAGCAGGCCGACGTAGTCCATCGGCTGGTAGCTGGTTTCCACTGGACGTTTCTTCAACTGCGAACGCACCACCATCACCGCAAAGACGCCGATGGGCACGTTGATGAAGAAGATCCACGGCCAGCTGTAGCTGTCGGTGATCCAGCCACCGAGGATCGGCCCGGCAATCGGCGCCACCACCGTGACCATCGCCAGCAGTGCCAGGGCCATGCCGCGCCTGGCCGGCGGGTAGACCGCAATCAGCAGCGTCTGGGTCATGGGGTACAACGGCCCGGCCACCAGGCCTTGAATGACGCGAAAGGCGATCAGCTCGGGCATGGAGGTGGAAATGCCGCACAGGAACGAGGCCAGCACGAACAGCATGGTCGCCCACAAAAACAGCTTCACCTCACCAAAGCGGCGGCTCAGCCATCCGGTGAGCGGCAAGGCAATGGCGTTGCTCACCGCAAACGAGGTGATCACCCAGGTGCCCTGCTCCGAACTCACGCCCAGGTTGCCGGAAATGGTCGGCAACGCCACGTTGGCGATGGTGGTGTCGAGCACCTGCATAAAGGTCGCCAGCGACAGGCCAATAGTGGCCATCAACAGGCTGGGTGGCGTGAAGGAGGCGTTATTGCTCATCAGCGTTGCACAGCCTTGGGTGCGGCGAGGCTGTTGTCATGGATCAGTTGGGTGATCATGGCGTCGGCTTCGGCCAGTTGGCGGTCGTACACGTTGGTGGTGAACGAGGCTTTTTGCGGCGCTTGTTGCGCCAGTACCGGGCCGCTCTGGTCGTGCAGGTCAACATTGACCACTGTCGACAAGCCTACCCGCAGCGGGTGCTTGGCCAGTTCGTCGGCGTTGACGTGGATGCGCACCGGTACCCGTTGCACGATCTTGATCCAGTTACCGGTAGCGTTCTGCGCAGGCAGCAGGGCAAACGCGCTGCCGGTGCCGGCGCCGAGGCTGTCGACGGTGCCGCTGAACTTCACGTCGCTGCCGTAGATGTCCGACTCGATGTCCACCGGCTGGCCGATGCGCATGTTGCGCAGCTGGGTTTCCTTGAAGTTGGCGTCGATCCACAGCTGGTCCAGCGGGATCACGGCCATCAAGGCAGTGCCTGGCTGTACGCGTTGGCCCAGTTGCACGGTGCGTTTGGCCACATAGCCGGTGACCGGCGCGATCAGGGTGCTGCGCGCATTGGTCAGGTAGGCCTGGCGCAGTTGGGCGGCCGCAGCCTGCACATCCGGGTGCGACGAAATCACCGTGTCATCCACCAGCGCGCTGCTGGTCTTGAACTGTTGCTGCACGTTGGCCAAGGCGTTTTGCGCCGAGGTCAGGTCGTCGCGGGCGTGGGACAGTTCTTCCTGGGAAATCGCGCCACCGGCAGCGAGGTTCTTACGACGGTTGTAGTTGTCCTGGGCCTTTTGCACGTTGGCTTGTTGCGCCAGCACCTGGGCCTTCATGCCGTCGACATTGCTGTACAAGCCGCGCACCTGGCGCACGGTGCGGGCCAGGTTGGCCTGGGCACTTTGCAGGGCGACGGCGGCGTCGTTGGGGTCGAAGTTGATCAGCACTTGGCCTTCGTGGACCAGGTCGCCATCGTCGGCGCCGATGCTGACCACGGTGCCGGTGACCAGCGGGGTGATCTCCACCACGTTGCCGTTCACATAGGCGTCATCGGTGCTTTCATTGAAGCGGCCGTAGAGTTCATACCAACCCCACACGCCAACGATGCCGAGGATGACGATCAGCGCCAGGCCGATCAGCATCACCTTGCGCTTGCGTGGGTTGGTGTCTTTTTCTGTTGCGGCGTTGCTGTCGGCAGTGGCCATGACTAATACCTCACATTATTCCGTACGCGTTGCTGGGGTGGCCGCTGCCACGTTTGCGGCGTTGTATCCGCCACCCAGGGCCTGCATCAATTGAATCGACAGATCGATCTGCGCAGCATTCAGAGTCGCCAGCTGACGCTGGGCCTGCAGCAATTGCTGCTCGATACTGAGCACATCCAGGTAGTTACCGATGCCGGAGCTGTAGCGCTGCACACCGGTGTCGTAGGACTGCTGGGCGATGTCCGCGGCGTGTTGCTGGGCCTGGATCTGCCGACCGGTTTCGCGCAATTGCACCAGGCTGTTGCCGATATCGCCCAGGGCCTGCACCAGGGTCTTGTTGTACTGCGCCACCGCCAGGTCGTAGTCGGCGTCGCGGGCATCGAGGTCGGCGCGCAGGCGGCCGCCGTCGAAGATTGGCAGCGAGAGGGTCGGCGCAATGCTGAAGAAGCGGCTGGCCGAACCGAACATCGCGTCGCCCAGCAACGACTCGGCCCCGGCGCTCGCACTCAGGTTGAGGTTGGGGTAGAAGCGGGTCTTGCTCGCGGCCACGTTCTTGCTCGCGGCCTCTACGCGCCAGCGGGCGGCGATCAGGTCAGGGCGACGGCCCAGCAGCTCGGCCGGCAACACCGAGGGCACGGCCACGGCGCTGGGCTTGAGCACGTTGGGCCGGGCCAGTTCGCCGCCCCGGTCCGGGCCTTTGCCGAGCAACACTGCCAGGGCGATCTTGGCGCTCTGCAGTTGTTTTTCCGCATCGATCAGTTGCGACTCGGAGCTGGCTTCCAGGCTCTCGGTCTGCTGGTACTGGTACTGGCTGTCGATGCCTGAATTCAGGCGGCGCTTGCCCAGGTCGAGCATCTGGCGGGTGCGCTTGAGGTCGTCGTTCGCCAGGTCACGCACGATGTGCGCCTGGCCCAGGTCGCTGTAGGCCTTGGCCACGTTGGCAGCCAGGGTCAGCCGTGCGGCCTGTTGGTCGACTTCGGCGGCGCGGGCCTGGCCCAATGCGGCTTCCCAGGCGGCACGCTGGCCACCCCACAGGTCGAAGTTGTAATTGAAGCTGGCGCCGATATTACGCACGGTGGCGTAGGCATCGCCTTCACCGCGCGGGTCCTGGTCCTTGGCCAGGCGCGAACGGCTGACGCCGGCGCTGGCGTCCAGGGTCGGCATACGTGCGGCATCGGCAGCAAAGGCGGCGGCTTCGGCCTGGTGGGCACGGGCGCTGGCCACTTGCATGTCGGGGCTGTTTTGCAGGGCTTCCTGGATCAGGCCGTCGAGCTGAGGGTCGCCCAGGCTCTTCCACCAGTCGGCGGTGGGCCAGGCGGCTGGCGACAGCGTCACGCCGCTCAGGGATTTACCGGTTTGCAGGGTGTTGGCGTCGAGGCGTTGGCCCTGGGTGTCGAGGCCGCTGAAGTTGGCACAACCGGCCATGCTCATCGCCACCAGCACCAGGCTCAGTGCACGCGTTTTCATTGGTTACCTACCCGCTGGATGACGATGGCGTCACCGGCAGCTACTAGAATTTTCGTGAGGATCCTTTCCAGGATCTGCAACTCGCCGGGCTCCAGGGCGCCGGCCAGTTCGTTCATCGACTGCGCGCCAATGTGCGGCAGCATGTCTGCCAAGCGCTGGCCGTCTTCGGTCAGCACCAGCCGGACCTGGCGCCGGTCCTGGTCGGAACGCTGGCGGGCCAGCAAGCCCTTTTGTTCCAGGCGGTCGAGCATGCGGGTCATGGAACCGCTGTCCAGGGACAGGTTGCGGCACAGTTCGGCCGGGGTATCGACGTCGAACTGGGCAATGATGATCAACACCTTGAACTGCGCGGCCGTGACGCCGTGGGGTTCCATGTGGGTGTCGATAATGCGGTCCTTGAGCAGCGCCGCCCGACCCAGTAGCAGGCCGAGGTGGCAGTTGCGGAAGCTGTCAGGGGTGAAGTGGGGCATCGGAAGTCACCTTATTACTGCCTAGGCAGTGAATGTATGACAAGATGTTACTGCTTAGGCAGCGAATGTCAAATGGAATAATTAGCTTGCTTGCTAATTGACCGATAAGCGGTGGCTCACGGCGCAATCAGCGTGCGCCACGGCGCACCATCAACAGCACCAGCCACGGCCCGCCCAACAGGGTGGCGACCAGCCCTGCGGGCATTTGCTCGGGGAACACCAGTTGCCGGCCCAGCCATTCGGCCAGCACCATCAACGTGGCGCCGAACAACGCCGACAGCCACAGTTGCTGCATCGGGCGACGGGCGCCGGCCAGGCGGGCGATAGGGGGGGCCAGCAGACCGACGAACGACAACGGGCCCACCAGCAGGGTCGCCGTGGTGGTCAAGACGCCGGCGAACAACAGGATCAACAAGCGTGCTCGGCTGACCGGCACGCCGACACTGGCCGCCGTGCCCTCCCCCAGCGAAAACGCCAACAACCAGCGGCTGAATAGCGGCACCAGGCACAGCCCGAAGGCAAACACCGCCGCACTGGCCCAGGCCATCGACGCCGGCAAGTAATACAGCGAGCCCATCATCATCTGCAGCATCAACCCGGCGCGCGGGTCACCACTGGCCAGGCTGGCGCTGACCATCGCCTGGGCCCAGGCGCTCACCGACACCCCCACCAGCAACAGGCGCTGCGCGGTGAACGCTCCCCGGCCAAACCAGAGCAGCGCGCCCAGCGCCGTCAACGCGCCGGCCAGGCAGGCAACGAACAGCAACGCAGCCGAAGGCTGTGCCACCAGCAACACCACCGCAATCACCCCCAGCGCACCGCCGGAACTCACCCCCAGCAGGTCCGGGCTGGCCATGGGGTTGGCCGTGAGCCGTTGCAGCAAGGTCCCGGCCAATGCCAGTAAACCTCCCGCCGCCGCGGCAGCGACGGTGTGAGGCACCTGCCAGAACAGCAGCGCGCTGAGTTGTGACAGGCTGGCGACCTGCCAGCCGTGCAGGCTGCGCGACACTGCCAACGACAGGAATAGGCTGAGCAGCAGCAACCCCAGCGTGCGCCCGAGAGCAAATCGCGCCTCGCCGTGCGTGCTCAAGCGCCAGCCATTCGACAGCCCCTGGCGCAAGCGCGGCAGCAGGAACACCAGCAACGGCACGCCCAACAACGACGTGACCGTGCCCGTAGGAATCAAGTGGGCCGCAAACGGGCTGGCACTCGACACCTGCAACACAATCTGGTCAGTGGCCCACAACAGTCCCGCGCCAATGCACGCCGCCCACACCAGGCGCTGGTACAGCGTGCGCGCGCCCAACAGCCGGGCCAGCGCTGGCGCCGCCAACCCGACAAAGCCGATCACCCCTACCTGGGCCACCACCAGGGCCGTCAGCACCACGGCCAGCAACACCGCCAGCAGGCGTGTCGTGCCGACCTTCGCGCCCAGGCTGCGGGCCGTACTTTCGCCGCTGTCGAGCAGGGCCAAGGGGCGCCGGCTGAACCACACGACGACGCTACACCCCAACAGGCCCAGGGCGAGGTGGGCACTGGGCGTCCAGCCGGACTGCTCCAGCGCACCACCGCCCCAGATCTGCAAACCGCGCAGTAAATCGAAGTTGCCCAGGGCAATCGCCAGGCTGATCGCCCCGCAATAGAGGTTGACCACCATGCCCGACAGAATCACCGCCATGGGCGACAACCGCTGCGGCGACGCCAACAGCAACACCACCAGCACGGCCGCGGCGCCACCGGCCAAGGCGACGGCCTCGCGACTCAGGGCCACCTCGCCCGGCCAATACAACGCAGACAGCGACAGCGCCAGGTAGGCCCCCGGAAAAATCCCCAGCGTCATGGGCTCTGCCAACGGGTTGCGGAGCACCTGTTGCACCAGCGCGCCCGCCAGCCCCAGCGCGGCCCCGCACAACAGCGCCATTGCCACCCGTGGCAGCAGTGAGGCATGCAGCAGCACCTGGGGCAGCACGTCAGGGTCCGGGGCAAACCAGGCCTGCCACCCGCCACTGCTGCCCAGCAGGTCCTGCACCTGGATCAAGGCCAACGCGCTCGCCACCGAAAGCAAGACCAACAGCAGCCCCAGGCATCCACGCGGGATCGCCTGGCGTAAGGGGTTAACCATGGGCGGCCTCCGGGTTCTCGATCTGTGCCAAGGCCACGTGCAACGCACGGGCAAAGCGTTGCAACGACACCAGCCCACCGTAGGGCGCGATCACCGGCAGTTCCGCTACACGGTGCTGGCGCACACAGGGCAACGCCTGCCAGACCGGGCTGGCCTGCAAGGCCGCACGCACATCAGCGGTCACCGGCCCCACCAGCAACAGGTTGGCCAGCGGTGCCGACGCCAGGCGTTGCAACGGCACCAGGGCATTGCCCGCGCGGTTGCTCGACCAACCGGCAGCCTGCGCACCATTGCTCACGCCGAGCGACTGCATCACCGCATCGAACAGGCTGCCCTGGCCGTACACCCGCAGAAAATGCCCATCGACGGCGTCGGCCACGATCGTCGGCAGCGCCGTCAGCCGTGGCGCGATGGGCACCTCGAAACGGCGCCGGGCCTCGTCGATCAACGCTTCGGCGCGGGCCGACTCACCCAACGCACGGGCCAGGGTGCGGGTGTCATCAAGCAATGCCGGGTAGGGTTGCGGGCTGTCCATATAGCCGCCCAGGGTCAGCGTGGGGCACAGGCGTTCCAGGGCCGGTTTCAAGTTGGAATGCCCCGGCGTGAGGATCAACAGGTCTGGCTTCAGGTCGCGCAGCACATCGAAGTTGGGCTGGTACAGCAGGCCGACATTGACCACCCCTTGGGCCAGCGGCGGTTCAACAATCGTGCGCCGGTACCAGTCGGGCAGCGCCATGGCAATCGGTGTGTGGCCCAGGGCCAACAGGGTTTCGGTCAGCTCCCAGCTGAGCGAGACGATTCGCCTCGGCCCGTCGGCCGCCGACGCACGGGCCAGCCACACGGCAGGTCCGGCGCACACCAAGGCTTGCAGCAGTTGACGACGGTTCATCGTGGGAAACTGACCAGGCGGCCACTCACGGGGTCGCGCAACACCCCCATCGGCGTGCCATAGATCCGTTGCAAATGATCATCCTGCAACACTTCGGCGGCCGGCACCTGCATCAGCAACCGACCCTCGCCCAGGGCAATGACTTCATCGCAGAAGCGCGCCGCCATGTTGATGTCGTGCAGGATGATCACCGCGCCCATGCCACGCTGGGTGCACAGGTTGCGCACCTGTTGCAGGACGGCGACCTGGTGGCCGATGTCCAGCGCCGAGGTGGGTTCGTCGAGCAGCATGCAGCGGCAGTTCTGCGCCACCAGCATGGCGATCCAGACACGCTGGCGCTCGCCACCCGACAGGCTGTCCACGGCACGCTCGGCGTACTGCGCGACCTCCGTGGCGCACATCGCCTCCTCCACCCACTGGCGATCCTGGGCACTGAAGCGACCGAGCGCGCCGTGCCAGGGGTGACGCCCCAGCGCCACCAGCTCACGCACCCGCATGCCGTCGACCTCTGGCGGTTGTTGCGCCAGGTAGGCGATCTGCCGTGCAAAGGCCCGTGAAGACCACTGCGGCAATGGCTGGCCAGCCAGCGTCAGCCTACCCGCCGTGGGGATCGACTGGCGCGCCAGCAGCTTGAGCAAGGTCGACTTGCCCGAGCCGTTGTGCCCGACCAGGCCGTACACTCGCCCGCTGTGCAACTGCAAATCGAGGGGGTGCAGCAAGGTTCGCGCGCCCATGCGCACGCTGACACCCTCCAGGCGAAACAGGACCTCAGCCTGGGCCAGCGGCGGTTCAAACCGGCTCATCAATCGAGTCGCTCCTGTGGCTGTGCGCAACGATCTTGCCCATGTCCAGCTTGATATGGCGGTCGGCCAAGTTGAAATAGCGGTCATCGTGGGTGATCACCAGCACCGCCTTGCCACGCGCCTTGAGGTCGGGTAGCAGGCGTTTATAAAACACTTCCTTGAATTCCGGATCCTGGTCGGCCGCCCACTCGTCGAACACGTAGAAGGGCCGGTCTTCCAGCAAGGCCACCAACAACGCCAGGCGCTTGCGCTGGCCCTGGGACAGGTCGAGGGTGGTGAAGCCACCGTCTTCGATGCTGACCTTGTGCTCCAGTTGCAGCTCGCGCAAGAGCAGGCGCGCCTGCGATTCAAGGTGCGGCGCCAGCACGCCGAGCAGGCTGTCGAACAGGTAGAAATCACTGAACACCGTGGAGAAGCACTGGCGGTAGGCATCGCGGCCCTTGGCATCGACGGGCGAACCATCCAGCAGCAGCGTACCCGCCTCGCTTTCGTACAACCCCACCAGCAATTTGGCCAGGGTGGTCTTGCCACTGCCGTTGCCGCCGATCAGGTAGGTGATTTCGCCGGGGGTGAACACCAGGTCAACCGGACCGAGCTGGAACAGGCTGTTTTCCTTTTCACGAAAGTACTGGTGGGTCATGCCCCGCAATTCAATGCGCTCAAACCCCTGATCAGGCTCGGCCGTGCCGATCGGTTCCAGCGGCAGGTCGCTGTCGAGCCGGGCGATGCGCTCCAGCGCGACACGCGCCGAGCCGATCACCGGGATCGCTCCCAGCAGGCTTTCAATGGGCAGGATGATGTAAAGGAAGGTGATCGCATAACCGGAAACCACATGCCCGTCGACGGCAAACACCCGGGCCAGCACGAACAGGGTCAGCCCGATAAACCCGAACAGCACCAGACTGCCCCAGCTGGATGCGGCGCTGAACAGCACATAGCCGAGGGTTCGCTGGCGGCGCACCGATTCGATCGGGCGCGCGAGGGTTTCCTCGACAAAGACTTGTCGCCGTCGCCGGTGCAGCTTGAGTTCCTTGGCACCGTCGAACAAGGCACGGAACTGCTGGATCAAGTCGTCCTCTCGCTGGCGCGAGCGCCGCAGCAGGTCGAGGGCGCGGCCATTGACCAATAGGAAACCCAGCGCCCCCAGGGCCACCGCCAGCAGCGCGAACACCAGCAGCTGCCACGACAGCCAGCCCAGGTACGCCAGGCAGCCGAGGATCACGGTGCCTTGGGTCAGCAGCGTCGGCAGGTTGAGGAAAAACACCACCAGGGTGTCCAGGTCGCCGGTCAGGATCGCTAGGGGCCGGGCCGCTCCGTAGCGCTCAAGGTGCGCGTAGGACGCCTGCGCCATGTGCCCGATGGCACGCAAGCGCACCTGCGCCTTGGCGCGTTGACCCAGGTACATGAACAGCGCCTGGGAGAGCAGACGCAACAGCAGCACACCGCCCACCACCCCGGCAAATTGCAGGCCGAGGTGACTGAGCTGGTCATCCCCGGCGCCCAGGGCCTGGTTGATCAGCGCGACCATGGCGGTGGCGCCAAGGCCACCGACCAGGCTGGCCAATGTGGCCAGGAGCAACAGCCCGCGGGCGCCCTGCAGCAGTGACAGCAACAGGGCGAACGGAGTGCCGGGCAACCCGGCAGCAGGTTTGAGTGAAGGCATAAGCGGTCAGAATTTCACGTTCAGCGTCAGGGTGGCATTGCGTGGGTCACCGTACAGGCCGTAGTAGCTGGAGGGCACGCGGGCGTAGTAGGTGCGGTCGAGCAGGTTGTTGACGTTCAGCGCCAGGTCGTAGTGCGGGTTGATTTGATAGCCGATCAGGCCGTCGATCACCGCGTAGCCACCCTGGTAACTGGTGTTGTTGCGCGTGGTGCGGCTTTGCGCGCGCACCCCGCCGCCGACACGCCAGTTGTTCAGTGGCTCGGCCTGGAAGCGATAGGTGTTCCACAGTTTGAGCAGGTGCTTGGGTTCCTCGGCGTCCTGGGCCGTGCCAGCGACGGCAGCCTGGCCACGCAGTTCACTTTGCAGGTAGGTGTAGCCGGCCTGCACGTCCCAGTTCGGCAGGAGCTTGCCGGTCAGCTCGGTCTCGACACCCCGGGTGCGGGCCTGGCCCTGGGCGACCCAGTACGTCGGGTGGGCGTCGTCGGCAATCGGACGGTTCTTGTCGTCGATCTGGAACACCGCCACGGATGCCCCCAGGCGGCCGTCCAACCAGTCACCCTTGAGGCCGACCTCGGCCTGCTTGCCGGTGCGCGGCTTGAGCACGCTGCCGTTGAAGGTGCTCTGGAAGGCCTGGGACGGGGTAAAGATATCCGAATAGCTGGCGTAGGCGGACAGGCCATACCCCAGGTTCTGGACGATGCCGGCATACGGGGTGAATTTATTCTGGGTCGGGTCGTCCACGGTGGGTTGCACGCTGGGCAGCCGGGTTTGGCGCGAGCTCTCGTAGTGGTTCTGGCGCCCGCCGATGATCAGCGAAAGATCGTCGGTAGGCTTGAAGGTGACCTGGCCGTAGACACCGACCTGGGAGGTGTCCGAGGTGGTGCCGAAGGTGTAGGGAATATCCACGTTCGGCTGGTTGATGTTGAACACATCCACCACCCCGCCACTGGTGCCTCCGGACACGCTGCGCTGGTGGGTGCTGGCATAGTTGATGCCGACCATCAGCTCGTGGGTTCGCCCAAACAGCTCGAACGGGCCACTGACGTAGGAGTCGACTCCCAGCCAGCGGTAACGGTCATGCTGGCGCTGCAGCCAGTAATCGGCAGTGTTGTCGAGGTTGACCGGGCCGTCCACATAGCCGTACTTGGAGGCGACGTCGGAGGTGCGGTAGTTGATCGCCGTGCGGTTCTGCCAACCGTTGCCGAACTGATGCACCAGGTCGGCGTAAAGCTCGGTCATGTCGGTGTCGGCATGGCTCCAGTCGGTGCCGTAGAACCCCGAGCGCTTGGCATTGACGAAGCTGCCGTTGGTGTAGGTCGAGAGACCATAGTCAAAGCCGTCGAGTCTGATTTTCTGGTGGGCGGCGCCGACCGTCAGTTGGGTGTCCGGGTCGAGGTCGAAGGCCAGGGAACCGTAGAGCAGGCCCTGGTCCGAGCCGGTCTTGTCGACGAAGGCGTTTTCATCTTCGCCGGCGAACCCGAAGCGGCCCTTGACGGTGCCGCTGTCGTTCAACGGGCCGGTGACATCCCAGGCCGTGCGGTAACGGTCCCAGGAGCCGGCAGATACCGAGCCGGTCAAGGCAAATTCATCCTGCGGGCGCTTGCGCACCAGGTTGACCGTGCCGCCCGGGTTGCCGAACCCTTGCAGCAAGCCGGCGGGGCCGCGCAGCACTTCGACGCGGTCGTACAGCGCCAGGTCGAATTGCGGCAGGTATTGCAGGCCATTGTTGGCCGGCAGTCCGTCAAACTGCACCTCGGCCGGGTAACCCCGCGACTGGAAATAACTGGTGCCGTCGCCGTAAGTCACGGCGGTGATCCCCGGGGTATTGCGCAGGGCCTCGTCCACGGACGTCATGTGCTGGTCGTCCATGCGCTGGCGGGTGATGGTGGTCACCGAGGCCGGGATGTCCTTAGGCTGCGCGGCCACTTTGCCGACGGTTACCAGTGCCGGCTTGTAGCTGTCGCTGCCTTCGGTGCTCGCCGTGTCCTGGACCGGGTCGGCCACGATCTGGGTCTGGGGCAGGATCATCGGCGCCGATTGTGCATGCACCGTCGCCACCCCCAGAGCCAGGGGTGCGAGCAGAACATGCTTGAGGATCAATCGGTTGAAGCGGAACTGGCACAGCGGCGCGTAGGACAAGCGTTCAACGAGGCTTCTGCTCATGGCGTTCAAGGGACCTGACAGGTTGTAAATGCGATTAATTTGCATTAATTTTGCCAGTCCATTTACTTGGCTTCAGGACAACAAATATCGATGAAAGGACAGAATTGGCGCTTTTCTGCCGGCCACGATCATCTCCCCCAAAAAGCGGCCAACAGCTACAAGGAATTTGCTGACGACGACCCCGCGCTGGTGGTGCGCGCGTTCGAGTACGCGTCGGGGGCCCGGCAGCAGCCCCACTCCCACCAGCGGATCCAGTTGATGTATTCACCCCAGGGGTTGATGCGCGTGTCCACCGAGACCGGCGCCTGGACACTGGCACCGATGCGCGCCTTGTGGATTCCGCCGGGCATCACCCATGAAGTGCGCATGGTCGGTGAAATTTCCATGCGCTCAGTGTACCTCGACCCCAGCGCCGTGCCCTGGCACTGGGAAGATTGCTGCGTGCTGACAGTCACACCGTTGATGCGCGAATTGATCCTGATGCTGTTCGATGGCGCCATGGCCGACGAACAGCCACGGGCGTTGGCCTCCGCCCTGCTCGTGCAGCTGCTGGCGCGCGCCAAGCCCCAGGCGCACAACCTGCCGATGCCCATGGACCGTCGCTTGCGCCGGGTGTGCGATGCCATATTGCAGAGCCCGGACAACAACGACACCCTGGAAGCCTGGGGTGAACGCATCGGTGCCAGTGCCCGCACGCTGGCGCGGCGCATGAAAGAGGAAACCGGCGTGACCTTCCACCAGTGGCGTTTGCAGGTGCGGGTCGATGAGGCGATCTGCCGGCTGGCACAAGGTGTGTCGATCAATGAAATCGCGCTGGACCTGGGTTATCGCAGTGCCAGCGCGTTCATCTATATGTTCCGCAGCTTGCTGGGCAGCACACCGGCGCAGTACCTGGACAAGCTGCTGGCTGGTGACGCGGCGGCGTCAGAAATCGCGCTTGTAGAAAATATCCAGTGAACTGGCCACGCCACTGGCCACTTCCAGGTACACCTTCTTGCTCAACAGGTAGCGCAGCGCGATGGTGTTGGCCGGCTCGAACACCCCCACCCCGTAACGCAGGCTGAGCTTTTCGGTGATCTTGCCGCTGGCGACCACCGCCGTGGTGGTGCCGCTGCCCTGGGTATCGAGTTCGAAGTCCTGGATGCCCAGGTTCTTGGCGATATCCGAAGTGACCCCAGCGCTGCCCATCAGGCCCAGGCCCAACGCGGCTTGGGCGAGCATGTTGTTGTCCTCACCAGTGGTACTCAACGGACGCCCCAGCACCAGGTAGGACAGTGCCTGTTCCTGGCTCATGGCCGGTTCCGAGAAGATCTGCGTGGTGGGCTGTTCGGCGCTGCCACTGAGGCGGATACCGGCAATCACGTCGTCGGTCTTGCGGATCGCTTCGATGTCCAGGTACGGCTGGTCCAGCGGCCCGGCAAACAGCAGGCGTGCACGCCGCACGTCGAGCTTCTGGCCGTAGGCGCGGTAGCGGCCGTCGTTGAGCCACAGCTCGCCACGGGTGTCCATGTTGTCGCCGATATGCACGTGACCCTGCACCTTGGCGGTGAGGCCGAAGCCTGAAAAGTTGAGCTGGTCTTCGCCCACTGCGACGTCGATATCCATCGCCATGGCCATCGGTGGTTTGCCTTCCTCGGTCTGGCTGCCGACGATCACCGTGTCATCCGACACCTTGACCGTCGACGGTGGCAACTCGCGCACGGTGATGTCACCGCGCGGAATCTGCACCTTGCCGGCGATGGCCAGCTTGTCGTCCTTGAGGCTGATCTTCAGGTCCGGCGCGACTTCCAATACGGCGTAAGGCTCTACCGTCACCGGCAGTTGCGAGCCTTTTAACGCCAGATCGACCACCAGGGCCTGGCCCCAGCCAATATGACCATTGAGGTTGCCCTGCCCGGCCTTGCCACTGCGCCAGCCGCCATTGAGTTGCACGCTTTCGCCGGCGATCAGCGCCTGCACGTTCAAGCCTTCGAGGCTGACCGGCAGTTCCGGCCCGGAGATCTCGCCGCCGATCAGGTTCACGTTGCCGTTGACCTGCGGTGCCAGCAGGCCTCCGGATATGCGCCCGCTGCCGTTGAGCTTGCCGTTGAGCTTTTCCACCATTGGCACAAACGGCCGCGCCACGGCCAGGTCCAGGCCGGTCAGGTTGAAGGTGCCGGTGATCGGCTTGTTCTTCGGCAACGGGTTGATCTGCGCCTGCAACAGCAGCTCGCCGAGCTTGCCACCCTGGAAATTCAACTGGGTGTCGATGCGCTTGGGGTTCAGGGTGGTTTCCAGCTTCAGCGTGTCATACGGGAAATCCAGCCACTGGTCCTTGTCTTTGACTCGCAAGGTGCCACCGCTGGCGTCCACCGACACCACACCTTTGGGGCCGCTGTTGGGCAAGTCGAGCTGCACGTCGGCGTTGAGCTTGCCCTGCCAGGCGAAGTCCTTGGGCAAGAACGCCGCGAGGCTGTCGATGGGGAACTGCTTGAGGTGATAACGCAGCTTGGGCTCCGGCATCAGGCGCTGGTCTTCACCGCACAGGCTGGCCGGGCCGGACACCCAGCAATGCGCGGCGAAGGTCAGCTTACCGTCGGCCAGGCGTTCGATCTTCGCCGGGGCTTGCAGCTTCCAGTCCTGGCCACCGGCTTGCACATCGCCACTGGCCAGGCGCCCGCGCCAGTTGCCCTTGTCGAGGTTGCCGTCCAGCGCCAGGGCCAGCTTGACCAGCGGTCCAGTCAGGCCCAGTTGGACCTCTTGGCGCTTGATGTCGCCTTGGGCGCTGGCGGTAAGGGTGCCGACCTGCGTGTCACCGGACTGGATACCGCTGCCCTTCAGGTCGAGCTTGGCGCGCTGAGCGTTGTCGAGGCTGGCGTCGAGCGTGAGGGTTTGCAGGCGGTTGTCGGCAAACGCCAGCTGCTGGCCCTTGAGGTCGAGCTTGCCTTGCGGGGCTTTCAGGCTGCCGGCCACGTCGAGTCGGCCGTTGATTTGCCCACGCAACTGCGGCCACAACTGGGCCAGGCGCGCCAGCTTGATATCGATCTGCCCGGCCAGGCGCTGTTGCAGGCTGCCGCTGCCATTGATGCGGTTGTCACCCAGGCGGATATCCAGGTTGGCCAGGGTCCATTGCTCACCCGCGCCTTCGGCCTTGGCGGCCAGCACGGCCGTTTGCCCGCGCAGGCGACCCTTGAGGTCGAGGTCGGCGTTCAGCTTGAGTTGCTCGTTCTTGAACTCGCCTTTGCTGCGCAGCGGGCCGGCCAGGGTGCCCGGCAATTCCGCGACCCAGTACGCCGGGTTGAGGGCCGACAGGTCCAGCGCGGTGTCCCAGGCGATACCATCGGCGAACTGCACGTTGAGGTGACCTTCGGCCTTGCCTTGGCCCGCGGTGAGTTTCAGCTCGGGCAGGAAGATTTGCTTGAGGTCGCCACTGAACGGTGTGACTACATTGAATTTGCCCGCCGGGCCGTCGAGATCGGCCTTGAGGTTGCCCAGGTAGTTGCCATCCTTGTAGGAGATCTCACCATTGAAGGTGCGCAATGCAACCTGCGGTTCGTCGATCAACGGGTAGAGGCGGTGCCAGGGGAAATCCAGCCAGTCGATCTTGGCGTCGGCGCTGAAACCTTGCTGCCAATCCAGCTGGGCCGAGAGCTTGAGGCTTTGCTTGTCACCGGCCGTCAGGTCCAGGCCGGCGATCTGCGCGCCCTTGGCGTCGACCTTGCCTTGCAGCAGCAGATCCACCGGGCCTTTTTCGGCGGGCAGCACGGCTTTGCCGAGCAGTTGGTAGCCGCTGTTCAGGTCGCCTTTGGCGGTGAGGTCCAGCCCATTGAGTTGCAGGGTGTCGGGCAGGTCCGCGCTGGCCTTGAAGCCATCGGCGGTGATGTGCACCTGGGCGGGCAGGTTTTCCACCAGGGGTTGCAGCTCGCCGCTGAGCTTGGCGGGCAAGTAGCCGCTGCTGTCGGCGTCGAGCGTGAGGGTCTTGAGTAGGTCGCCCTCGACCTTGAGGGCCACTGTCCAAGGTGCGCCGCCCGGTGCATAGGGCAGGCTCAGGTTACCGCTGGCAGTGAGCGGCCAGTTGCCGGTGGGTTGCAGCAGCCCGGCCAGGTCCAGCACCAGGCCGTCACGTTGCAGGTGCACCGAGTCGATCTGCAGGCCGGCGACCGTCCAGTGCGCCACCAGTTGCAAGCCCTTGAGTTCTTCGCTGCCGTTAAACAGCAGGCTACCGACGCGAACGTCGCCCAACTGGATCGCAACCGGCAGTTTCAATTCAGGCAGCTGAATCGGCCCACTGCTCTCCTCGGTGCCTGGCGGAAATTGCAGGCTGACCTGCTCAACGTCGAGCGTGTTGATGCACAGGGTCATGCGCAACAGGCACGCGGGCGACCAATCGAACGTCGGCGTGGTGAGTTCCACACGACTGCCGTCCTGCTGCCACACCAGGTGGTCAGCACGCCATTGGCCGCCCAGGCGACCCTGGAAATTCTCCACGGTCATACCCGGCACCTGGCCCAGAGCCCAGCGACTGCCTGCCTGGGTACCGAGCACGCTCCACAACGCCAACAGCACCAACGCCAGGACCGCCAACACGGCCAGCCCCGCTATTTTCAAACCACGCATCACAGCTCAGGCCCCATGGAAAAGTGCAAACGAATGCCGCCCGGATCTTCGAGGGCATGGGCCAGGTCAAGGCGAATCGGGCCGACGGGCGAAACCCAGCGTATGCCGACGCCGACGCCGGTTTTCAGGCTGGGCATCTCCAGGGTGTTGAAGGAGTTGCCCTGGTCGATGAACGTGGCGATCCGCCATTTATCGGCGATGGAATATTGATACTCGGCACTCAGGGCCATCATGTAGCGGCCGCCGATACGGTCACCGCGATCGTTCTCCGGGGACAGCGTCTGGTACTCGTAGCCGCGCACGCTCTGGTCACCACCGGCAAAGAAACGCAGCGACGGCGGCACCGACTTGTAGCCGTTGGTGGCGCTGCCGCCCACCTGTGCCCGGGCGAGGAAGCGATGGTTGTCCCACAAGGTGGTCAAGCCCTTGAGGGTGGCGGTGCCGTAAAGCAAGTTGGTGTCGGAGCCCAGCCCTTCCTTGGCCACCTTGGTGTCGAACATCAGGCGATAGCCATTGTGCGGGTCGATGCGGTTGTCACTGCGCAGGTAGGAATAGCTGACACCGGGCATCACCAGGTTGCTGAGACCCGAGTCATTGCCCAGGCGATATTCTTCGCGCTGGTACTTGAGGGAGATCACCCGGGTCCAGCCACTGGGCAACTTGCTGTGCCATTCGGGGCCGACGGTGAGCAGTTTGCTCAAGGTGTCGGTGCCCGCCAGTTCTTCGTTCTGGTAGCCACCGGCGAAACGCAATTTGTCGGTGAGCGGCGGGTCCAGGGGAACGTCGTACCACAGGCCAACGTTCTGGCGCGGCGCCGACAGCTCGGCCTCCCAGCCGTAACTGTGGCCCTGGGGGTTGACCCAGTGGCGCGTCCAGTTTGCCTTGCCGCGCGGGCCCACGTCAGTCGAGAACCCCAGGCCCAGGCCCATGGTGCGCGGCTTGCGGGTTTCCAGTTGCACGGTCACCGGGATCACATCGTTGGACGCAGCAGCAGGCGCGGCGTCCACGCGCACGCCTTCGAAAAAGCCACTGCCTTGCAGGTTCTGGTTGAGTTCGGCGATCAGTTCAGAGTCATAGGGAGTGCCGCTTTTGAACGGCACCATGCGTTGCAGCAGGTCCTCATCAAAAGGGGTGTCGCCGGTAAAGCTGACGTTGCCCATGGTGTAGCGCGGGCCGCTGTCGTAAATGAGTTCGATGTCAGCCACGCCCGCCTGGGGGTCGACGGATAACTTCTGGCTGGTGAAGCGCCCGCTGAAAAAGCCGTAGCGCGAGGCCTGGTTCTGGATCAGACGCTTGGCGTCTTCATAGTGGCCGTGGTTGAGCACGGCGCCGGATTTGAGGTCGTCGCTGGCGGGCACGCGAAACCCCTTGAGGTTCGCGGCCTGGCCATCGACCCGAATGGTCACGTTGCGCAAATGCACCGGTTCGCCGGGGTCGATGGTGAGGATCAGGCGCGGGTTCTTGCCGCCCTTCACGTCACTCTCGATCTGCGGTTGATAGAAGCCCAGGGCCTGGGCCGCCTTGCGCGCCTGCTCCTCTGCGCCACGGCTGAACCGCAGCAAGGCTTCTTCATCACGATCGCCAACCCCGCCGATGTAGCCTTCGATGTTGGCTTTCAACGCGTCGTTTGAGGGTTTGATGCGCACGTCCAACTCGCTTTGCGCAAAAACGCTGCAGCTTGTGAACAGCAGAATCAAGCCGCTGGTATATCTTCCTGGAAACTTCATAGGCACGGATGCTACACGAGCTAGGGAGTTTCTTTGAATTGGGAATTGTCTGAATAATTCTGTCCTAAGCCGTTGCAGCATGTAACGACTGGGGATTGGGATGAAAAAACACGTGCTCAAGCACCGGCCCTACAGCCACTTCTCCAATTTCCTGGTAGCCCTGGCGTTTGTAGAACTCCAGGTAGCGCGAGTTGCCGGTATCGAGCACCACGCCTGAGGAATGCGGGTCTTCGGCACACCAGTTGTGCACCGCCTCCAACAACTGCTCGCCGTAATGCTTGCCCTGGAATTGCGGGTGAATGCCCAGCAACGGCAGCACATGCACCGACTCGCCGGGCAGGCAGGCCAGCACCGCGTGATGGTAGTCGAGGTAACGCCGCGTGCCACGCACGCCGGTGCTCAGCCACATGCGAATCTGCCAGGCCCAGCTTTCGGTGATGCCCAGGCGTCGTTGCGGTGGCGCGATCAGGGCGATGCCGATCAGGCGATCATTGACGAACAGGCCAATGGCGGGCAGCTTCTGGAAAAAGTGTTGTTTGACCAACTCGCGCACCGTGGCACGCACCCGTTGTTCATAGCCGCGCCGCTCGGCTTCGAAGATATAAGCAAAGGTCGGTTCATGCCGGTAAGCCTGATACAGCAAGGAGCGCGCTTCACGGGAATAATCGCTGTTGAGCAGGCGGATTTCGGCAACGGCAGTCGAGGTTTCAGGCATACGGTCAATCTCCCTGGGCGCCACTGAAAAAGATGGCGTTCTTATGGGTACGAACCTGCACGGTACGAGTCGTTCCCAGACATTAGCAGCGCATCTGCCCTACCGCCACGCTGGCTCCCGTCCGACTTGTCGGCTAGCATCGCCCTTTTGCCAGACTGGACTGCCGACCATGAAAATCGTCTCTTTCAATATCAACGGGCTGCGTGCCCGCCCTCATCAGCTGGCGGCGCTGATCGAAAAACACCAACCGGACGTCATCGGCCTGCAGGAAACCAAGGTGCATGACGACCAGTTCCCCCTGGCCGAAGTACAGGCGCTGGGCTATCACGTGTATTACCACGGCCAGAAAGGCCACTACGGCGTGGCGTTGCTGTCGCGTCAGCCTGCATTGAGCCTGCACAAAGGCTTTGCCAGCGATGAAGAAGACGCCCAGCGTCGGTTTATCTGGGGCACGTTCGCCGATGAAAACGGCCACCCGATCACCATCATGAACGGCTACTTCCCCCAGGGTGAAAGCCGCGACCACCCCACCAAGTTCCCGGCCAAGCAGCGCTTCTACGAAGACCTGCAGCAATTGCTGGAAAGCCAGTTCAGCAATGAGCAGGCACTGGTGGTGATGGGCGACATCAACATCTCCCCCGAAGACATCGACATCGGCATCGGCGCCGACAATGCCAAGCGGTGGCTCAAGACCGGCAAGTGCAGCTTCCTGCCCGAAGAGCGCGAGTGGATGGCCCGCCTGAAAAATTGGGGCCTGGTGGACAGCTTCCGTCACCTCAACCCGGAAGTGGCCGACCGCTTCAGCTGGTTCGACTACCGCAGCCGTGGTTTCGAGGACGAGCCCAAGCGTGGGCTGCGCATTGACGTGATCCTGGCGTCCAACGGCCTGGTGTCGCGGGTCAAGGATGCGGGGGTGGACTACGAACTACGCGGGCTGGAAAAACCGTCGGACCATGCGCCGATCTGGCTTGAACTGAGCTGATTTCTGGCTGTCCTTGGTTTAAATGTGGGAGCGGGTTTGCTCGCGAAAGCGGTGTGTCAGTCAAGGGTTTATTGACTGATCCAGTGCATTCGCGAGCAAGCCCGCTCCCACAATGTGTTCCCCAGTGCAGCCGTCATATCTTTGCAACCTGCCTGACTTATTCTCGCGGCACTCCCTTTGGCTTGAGAAGGTGCCGGCATGAGGCTGCGCGTTCTGTTCCTGCTGGTGCTGTATCCCCTGTTTGCCGTGTCTGCCCCCCTTCCCGTTCCCGATCAAGGCCCCGCGCTACGTGTGCAGGGCTCCAATACCATTGGCGCAGCGCTGGGGCCGGCCCTGGTCAAGGGGTTGATGGAGCATCAGGGCCTGCAAGGCGTACACAGCGAACCGGCCGAAGGCGCCAATGAACAACGGGTAGTCGGCAAGACCCGCGCGGGCAAGACGGTGACCATCGAGGTGGCCGCCCACGGTTCCAGCACTGGTTTCAGCTCGCTGAAAAAAGCCGCGGCGGACCTCGCGGCCTCGTCCCGCCCGATCAAGGACAGCGAACTGGTCGATCTTGAACCCCTGGGCGACCTGAAAAGCCCCGAGGCCGAGCAAGTGATCGCGATCGACGGCCTGGCGATCATTCTGAACCCGCAAAACCCCTTGAACACCCTGAACACCGAGCAACTGGCGCAAATCTTCAACGGTGAAATCAGCACCTGGGAAGCCCTCGGCGGCGTCGGCGGGGCCATTCATCTGTATGCGCGGGATGATCAGTCCGGCACCTACGACACCTTCAAGGACCTGGTCTTGCGCCTGCGTGGCAAACCCCTTGCGCCGTCGGCAAAGCGCTTTGAATCCAGCGAGCAGTTGTCCGACGCGGTCAGCCAGGACCCTCAGGGCATCGGTTTTATCGGCCTGCCCTACGTGCGCCAGGCCAAGGCGGTGGCCATTGTCGACGGTGATTCACAACCGATGCTGCCGCTCAACAGCCTGATCGCCACCGAAGACTACCCGCTGTCGCGCCGTTTGTTCTTTTACCTGCCACCGTCGAGCCATAACCCGTGGGCCAAGGCGCTGGTGAACTTCGCCCAGAGCAGCAAGGGCCAGGCGATCGTGGCCGCCAATGGGTTTATCGCGCAGCAGGTACAAGCCATGGGCGTGGAACCGCGCGCCTCGATGCCGGTGGAATACCAGGCGATCGCCCGTGAGGCCCAGCGCCTGAGCGTGAATTTCCGTTTCGAAGAAGGCAGCGCGAGCCTGGACAACAAGGCGCGCCAGGACCTGCAGCGGGTGGTGGCCTACCTGAAAACCCACGGCAAGCTCGACAAGCAGGTCACGCTGGTGGGGTTTGGCGATGCCAAGAATGACCCGCAGCGCGCGGCGTTGCTTTCGAAATTGCGTGGGATGGCCGTGCGCCGTGAGCTGGTGAAGAACGGTGTGGTGCTGCGCGATATCCAGGGGTTTGGCGCGCAGATGCCGGTGGCGGCGAATACGGCGGATGAGGGGCGGATCAAGAATCGGCGGGTGGAGGTGTGGGTTTACTGAACCCAGGGCTTATAGGTTGTTCAGACTGGCCTCTTCGCGAGCAAGCCCGCTCCCACATTCTGACCGTGTTTCCACATTGGAATGCGGTCAACTGTGGGAGCGGGCTTGCTCGCGAATGCAGGCGGCTCGGTCTAACTTACTGGCCGCTGCGCATCAGCTCTTTAGGTACATATTTGCCAATCTCGAACTTGCCGATCGCCGCACGGTGCACTTCGTCCGGACCGTCGGCCAGGCGCAAGGTGCGTTGCATGGCGTACATATAGGCCAGCGGGAAGTCGTTGGACACCCCGGCGCCGCCATGGATCTGGATCGCACGGTCGATCACCTTCAAGGCCACGTTCGGGGCGACCACCTTGATCTGGGCGATTTCGCTTTTCGCCACTTTGTTGCCCACGGTGTCCATCATGTATGCCGCTTTCAGGGTGAGCAGGCGGGCCATGTCGATTTCCATGCGCGAGTCGGCGATCTTGTCGATATTGCCGCCCAGGCGTGCCAAGGGCTTGCCGAACGCGGTACGGCTGACGGAGCGTTTGCACATCAGTTCCAGCGCACGCTCGGCCATGCCGATGGAGCGCATGCAGTGGTGGATGCGGCCCGGGCCAAGGCGGCCCTGGGCGATTTCAAAGCCCCGACCTTCGCCCAGCAGCACGTTTTCGTAAGGCACGCGCACATTGTCGAACAGCACTTCGGCGTGGCCGTGGGGCGCGTCGTCGTAACCGAATACCGGCAGCGGGCGCACGATCTTCACGCCGGGGGTGTCCACCGGCACCAGGATCATCGAGTGCTGCTGGTGGCGCGGCGCATCCGGGTTGCTCAGGCCCATGAAGATCAGGATCTTGCAGCGCGGGTCGCAGGCGCCGGAGGTCCACCACTTTTTGCCGTTGATCACCCACTCGTCGCCCTGGCGTTCGGCGCGGGCGGCCATGTTGGTGGCGTCTGAGGAAGCCACGTCCGGCTCGGTCATGGCGAAGGCCGAGCGAATCTCGCCGCGCAGCAGTGGCTCCAGCCAGCGTTGTTTCTGTTCTTCATTGGCGTAGCGCACCAGCACTTCCATATTGCCGGTGTCGGGGGCGGAGCAGTTGAACGGCTCCGGGCCCAGCAGCGAACGGCCCATGATCTCGGCCAGCGGTGCGTATTCAAGGTTGGTCAGGCCAGCGCCCAGTTCGGATTCGGGCAGGAACAGGTTCCACAGGCCTTCGGCTTTGGCCTTGGCTTTCAGCTCTTCCATGATTGCGGTGGGCTGCCAGCGGTCACCTTCGCTGACCTGGCGTTCAAACACCGGCTCGGCCGGGTAAACGTAAGCATCCATGAACGCGGTGACGCGTTCACGCAGTTCCTGAACCTTGGGCGAATAGGCGAAATCCATGAGCAGCTCCCTTCTCTGAGAGGTTGTTTAGGTCATGCAATCGATGCTAGAACAGCGCTCATAATTTACCTAGCCTATTCTCGGCGTGTATTAACATTCATCACCGATATATGATCGGCGTATGGACACCTAACAATAAGAGCGCAACGAAATGAATCTGAGCAAGGTCGACCTGAACCTCTTCATCGTCTTTGACGCGATCTACACCGAAGCCAACCTGACCCGCGCCGGGCAGATCGTCGGCATCACCCAGCCGGCGGTGTCCAACGCTCTGGCCCGCCTGCGCGAGACCTTCAACGACCCGCTGTTCGTGCGCACCGCCCAAGGCATGGTGCCCACGCCCATGGCGCAGAACATCATCGGCCCGGTGCGCAACGCGTTGTCGTTGCTGCGAGTGTCGGTGCAGGAAAGCCGCATCTTCAACCCGCAGCAGGCGGCCAAGACCTACCGCATCAGCATGACCGACCTGACCGAGGCGGTGATCCTGCCGTTGCTGTTTCAGCGCCTGCGCCGCCTGGCGCCGACGGTGGTGATCGAGAGCTTTTTGTCCAAACGCCGCGAAACCACCAAGGAACTGGCGGCCGGGCGCCTGGACTTTGCCGTGGATGCGCCGCTCAACACCGACCCGCAGGTGCGTCACGTCAAGCTGATGGAGGACCGCTACGTGTGCGCCATGCGCAAGGGCCATCCGCTGGCGAGCAAGGACAAACTGTCCCTCGATGATTATTTAGGGCTGACCCACATCCATATTTCCAGCCGCCGCAACGGCCTGGGCCATGTCGACCTGGCGCTGGGCAAGATGGGCCTGCAACGCAAGATTGCCCTGCGCTCCCAGCATTACCTGATGGCCTCGCAGGTGCTGCAGCAGACCGACATGGTGATGACCGTGCCCGAGCGCTTCGCCCGCCGCCATGAATTGCACTGGTTCAACTTGCCGGTCAATGACGTGCCACCGGTGGAAACCCACCTGTACTGGCACGAAAGCACCGACCAGGACCCGGCAAACCGCTGGATGCGCGAGCAAATGATCGAGCTGTGCCAGCAGGTGACGGCCCATGAAAAGAAACTCGATGGCAAACAACCCTGACCGTTTTCGTGGCGAGGGCGCTTGCTCACGCTGGGGCGCGAAGCGACCCCAAAAGACAGGCCTGCTGCGCAGGCCAGCGGGAGCAAGCTCCCTCGCCACAGGTGAATTGATCCAAAAGTGATTTGCTTGACGTTAACGTCAAGCAGACACTAGCCTAGCGCTCAAGACCTTCTTGAGCGCCGCCATGAGCACCACCTACAGCATCTCCGACCTCGCCCGCGAGCTCGACATCACCACCCGCGCCATCCGCTTCTATGAAGAACAAGGCCTGCTGAGCCCCGAGCGCCGGGGCCAGGAGCGCATCTACTCGGCGCGGGACAAGGTCACCCTCAAGCTGATCCTGCGCGGCAAGCGCATCGGGTTCTCGCTGGCCGAGTGCCGCGAGCTGATCGAACTCTACGACCCCACCAGCGGCAACCACATCCAGCTCAACAGCATGCTGGCCAAGATCGCCGAGCGCCGTGAACAACTGGAGCAACAGCTGCTGGACATCGAACAGATGAAGCTGGAACTGGACACCGCCGAAGAGCGCTGCACCCAGGCCCTGGCCCACACCATGAGCCAGGTTGGCCATTGATCAAAAGGTAACTGCCATGTCCCTCCCCTCCCATGTGCGCCTGATTGAAGTCGGCCCGCGCGACGGTTTGCAGAACGAATCCCAGCCCATCAGCGTGGCCGACAAGGTCCGGCTGGTGGACGCCCTCAGCGCGGCGGGCCTGGGTTACATCGAAGTCGGCAGCTTTGTATCGCCCAAGTGGGTGCCGCAGATGGCCGGCTCCGCCGAGGTGTTTGCACGGATCCAGCGCAAGCCCGGGGTGACCTACGGCGCCCTCGCACCGAACCTGCGCGGCTTTGAAGATGCGCTGGCGGCTGGAGTCAAGGAAGTGGCCGTGTTTGCGGCAGCCTCCGAGGCGTTTTCCCAGCGCAACATCAACTGTTCCATCAGTGAAAGCCTGGAGCGCTTTGCGCCAATCATGGCGGCCGCCAAACAGCACGGCATCAGCGTGCGTGGGTATGTGTCCTGTGTGTTGGGTTGCCCTTACGAAGGCCAGGTCGCGCCGCAGCAAGTGGCGGCGGTCGCCCGTGAGCTGTACGCCATGGGCTGCTATGAGGTTTCACTGGGCGACACCATCGGCACCGGCACGGCGGGCGCCACGCGCAGCCTGTTCGAGGCGGTGGGTGCACAGGTGCCCAGGGACAAGCTGGCCGGTCACTTCCATGACACCTATGGCCAGGCCATCGCCAATATCTACGCCAGCCTGCTGGAAGGCATCAGCGTGTTCGACAGCTCTATTGCAGGCCTCGGCGGCTGCCCCTACGCCAAGGGCGCCAGCGGTAACGTCGCCACCGAAGACGTGGTGTACCTGCTCGACGGCCTGGGTATCGAGACGGGTATCGACCTGCAGGCCTTGATTGACGCGGGCCAACAGATCAGCACTGTGCTGGGCCGGCCGACGGGGTCACGCGTGGCCAAGGCGCGTAACGCCAGTTGAGTCCCTTAGCCGTGACAATGTGTTACCGCCGGCTTACATAACGAGTAACACGGGAACATATTTTGTCGTATTTGCCGTAGGCCAAACCTTACACAAAAATCAAACCATTGATTTTAAAGGACTTTTAAAAGTTGGCACGGCTTCTGCTATCTCTATGGCATAACAAGAATAAAAAGCGCCAAACCTAATAAAAATAAGACGAAACGACTCTGACATAACAAGAACAACACGGCAGAGACGCAGCTAACAGATTTTTTTGGAGAAGATGTGCTTCGCAGGGTACGGCGTGCCGAAACCCGCAACCGGTTAGAGAAGAACAAAACTACCTCAAGGTAGCTACCCACTGGTTGGATCGCGTGCGAAGAAGCAGATCAGCGCTCAAAAAAATACGTTTGCTCTTGACCCCGGATGGGGGTCGCCCAAAACAGTGGTAAAGGGTCACGGCTGCCAAAAACAACAATAGGCCGCCCCTCAATAATAAAAAAAGAGCACGCAACGACAAATTAAAGGGGACCTTCGGGTCCCCTTTGTGCTGTCTGGCCCTTTGATTCAGAGGGATGTCCCGGTCGTGGCTGCGGAGTTGTTCAGTACCCTGCGCGTCAAGGTTTTCAAGGCTCGCTGCTCCAACAGGTGGCGCTCAGCGCCCAAGCTGTTGAGCTCTCGCTCATAAAATGCGCTTTGCATCGAGCCGTTCACCAGGATTTCATCCCTGCGTTTACCCAACAGTCCCGCCAGGTGGTCCGCGGCCGCACCGTGCCTAGCCTGCCATTCCTTCCCCTCTCCTGCGTCCGGCTGACCTTGCAAGTCCGAGAGTTCGAACAAAGCCGCACTTTTCTCATCAATCACACCAAGTTCAGGTGCCATCAGCGCGCTCAGCGCTTGCGAGTAACGGGTACGCAGGTGCTTCTCCCAGAACGTGCGCCCGACAAAAAATTCTTCCTCAAGCTCAGGGTTGCGCTCATCCCGGAGTACCTGCTCACACGCCGCATCGAGCGTCGCCTGGGCCACGTTGGCCTGTTGGGGAAACAACATACCCTGGGATTTGACCGGCAGTTCCAGAGGGGCGGCAAGCCGCGTTCGATAAGCCAATACGACTTCAACCTGCTCGGTAAACCCCGGCCCTCTTGCCGCAACATCGCGTAGGGCAATGGCGTCGACCAGCGCTAAACGAAACAGCTGCCTGGCGGTGGCGATCAGCGCGCCTTCGGCATTGTCCGTTTCTGCCAGTTCAACGGCCCTCGCCCCCATCAGCTCACTTTCAAGGTTCATGAACTCGACCGAACTGCCATCACCACAGGTCACCCGATCATCGGCGGCGGTAAATAACGCTTCGCGAATAGCCTGATTTTCACTGGTCGCCGTCAGCATGTCCCACACCCGCTCAGCCAGTACTGGGCGAGTCACTTCGCTGACGTACTCGGCGCTGCGGGTGATGTCAGCCACCACTGCAAAAAAAGCGGCCGATTCGGGGCTACCCCGCAGTTCATCCCACACTTCACCGCGCCGTGCCCGTTGGTCCGCAGACACCCCCTCCAGCCATAAGCCCCGTGCTTCGTCCACGGAGATGTGCTCATCCCACTGCACCGGGTTAAAACGCTGATCCAGCCGGGCGAGCGTGGCCGCCGACAAGGGATTGTCATGCACATTGATACGTTCCAGATGCTGGTACGCGTATTCAGGCAACGTGGTGATCTGGTTTGAATGCAGATCAATGCGGGCCAGGTTAGGCAATTGTTCGGCGCCTGCAGGAAATGCAGTGGTGCCGGTGTCTGGCAGATAAAGCTGGTTGAGGTTTCGCAGCCTGCGCAAATCCGCCCGCCAGCCCAAGCGGCGATTGCCGCCAAGCTTGAGAATCTTCAGGCTCTGCATCCCTTCCAGGCGCAGGCGGCTGTGTTCGGTCAGCTGAATGTCATTGCTGCTCAGATTGAGCTTTGTCAGCCCGGCACCTGCATTGGCGAACTCCGGCAGTTGCGTCAGGTTGTTATCACTCATGTTCAGCCAGCGCAAACCGCCGAAGGCACGCAGGAACGGCTGTGAGGCATCCGATAGCGCCATTCGACGCAGAACCAGGTGCCCCACGTGATCCATGTTGGCGTTGAGCGCCGGCAACTCGCCCACGCTTTCATCCGAAAGATCCAGCACATAGCCGATCGGTGTCTGGTCCCCTGCCAATGCCTGTGCACCCGTTCTGCGCCAGGCTGCCTTGATGGTCCCCGTCACTCTGCGCCTGGCGCTTGCGTAGCCCGCCCCTCCTTCTTGCTGCCAACTGACCAGCGCTTGATCCAATGCGGCAAACTCTTCTTCAAGTTGGGTCAGCTTCGCCAGGAGCATACTGTCATCAACCCCCTCAAGGCCGAGCATCGTCTCGATCTCTTGCATGGACCTTGACGGATAGAGCGACATCGCTTTCATCCAGCACACCCGGGGACGCTCAGTAGCGCCGCCCAATGGGCTGAGCGGATAGCCCAGGCGTCCGTCAGCCAGGCGCATGGGTGATTTGAAACCGGGCTTGATCACTTGCATGCCAAGCGCTTGCCGGCTTTGCAACTCACTCAGAGGCTGTTCCGCCAGTTGCCTCTTCAACCGTTGAGCAGCCGCGTTGAAGACCGACCAACCGGTGAACTCGCCACTGCTCGCCATCCACAGGGCGTTGAAGAAGGCGTCCTTATCGCGGCGCCAGTACTCGACTTTTTCCGGGCTGCTGCAGAGCTTCCATTCCGTCAAATCGGTATGAATAAGACGAAGCTGTCGAGCGCCGCCGACATCACCCACTTTGTCCAGCAAAGCGCCATCGTAGGTGCCCGCGCGAAGCTCGATGCACGTCTCTTTGAGCAGCCCGGGAATAGAGGCCATCTTGTGCAATGCCAAGTGCACACCGTCCAATGTGAGTTGATTGTCGAATAGAAGATCAGCCTGCGCCCGCATGACCCGCGCCTTCTGCAGGTACACGCGCGCCTCCTCGGCCAACCGCTGCGGCAAGCGCGACGCAGACTTCATGCGAGCCAGCTCCCGAACGTTGGCGTGGGCCACAATTTCTTCGGCTACCCATTTAGGCAAGCCAGGAAAGTCGCGCTGTATCAGTTGAATGTTGGCGTCGTTAGACACATCACCCCCTGATAACTCGCGCTTGACCAGCCGGCTTCTGTTGCTATTGGCCGCGCTCAGCAAACGGTCTCGATACCTCACGAACCTTGCATGCGGCCTGCGTAAGTGCTGCCTCAACGGGTCGGCGCTTTCATCTTCCCGCGTCTGGGAACGCGCAACCGAATCATCATCTGAAACGTCTCGGGTACGCAGGTAAAGTTCGCTAACTTCTCGCTCTGTCATCAGATCCTCACCCAACAACTGACGCATTTCAGGCTCCGTCAATTGCTGGACAAAGGACCGGAACAGCAGACCACTGTCGAGTTGTTCGTGCGTCAGCTCAACAACTTGAGTGGAGTCCTTCGGGACGGCTGAGCGCCATACCTGATGCCCCTCTGCGTCCAACGCTACCAATACCCGCGACTCGGGCCACAGGCCGCCTTCCATCAAGAACTGCACTTGCATCCGCCAGTCGATCCGACCAAAAACCACAGGGTCCGGGTGCTTTAGCTGGTCGATAACCCTTTGGTATTTGTTGTCGCACTCAAATCGTCGAAGCATGTCTTTGAACAGAGGCGCGGGCGCGTGATGATCGATGAACACACTTCGCAACTCATCATCCGACACACCACTGAACGCCCTGGCGAGTTCCAATTGGTTATCGCTCAAGTGATCGACCGAATGGCCAATGCGCCGTAACAGAGTCTTGCGATCCCATGTCAAAGGCTGCTCGAACTCGTGCACCCAGGCCCCTTCCCCGTTGTGTCGAGCGCGTGGTGCATAACGTGAATCGCCATCGGGGTGCAGAAGTCTGAATTCATTGGGCTCGCCGCTGGGCCGGATCTTGTAATGATTGCCCCCGCCTGCTGACAAATACAGCTCGCCTTCATGACGATACAGGCCCTGGGTATCGGGTCGTTGCCCCTCAGGCAGCGTTATCCGGTGCAGGTAGTGTGCGGGGTCGAATGCATACAAGCGCTTGCGTCCACCGAATTCCACATGCACCAGGCGCTTGATGAAAGGGGCATCTTTGGCTGCCATCAGCCCGTGTGGCACGGCCAGCCCCGCCAGGTTGAGCGCCACCGCCGAAAAGTGTGCCCAGGCGGTTTTGGTTTCGTCTTGTGACCAGGCTTCAATGCCTTCGCCTAGCTCGTAGGTCATCTGCACGGCGGCGACGATCAGCATCGCCTCCCCCAGGAAAGGCACCACGAACGAGGCAAGATTGAGAATGTCCAGCGCACGACTGCCGAACGACCACAACCAGGCGTTGTAGACACGCTCATCCACATCCCGGGTAGGCACCACACTGGCGCGAGCATTTTCCACGGTCAGTTGCATGCGCCTTACCGCGCAATCTGCCCACACATCACGCCATGAAGAGGCGTAGCTACCATGCCGGTTGACCCGCCCCTTTTGGGCGGGCGCAAAGTCCCCATCGTCGGCGTGACGGGCCTCCGGATCCAGAAAGGCCTTGAGCCGAGTGAAGAATGCATCCTGGCTGGAAAGCGGCACGAACTGGCTGAAGAAAGTGCGGTATTGGACCCGACACAGACGCGTCGTCAGGTGGTCGGTAAACGCGGCAATATTGTCATATGACTTGAGGGGATGCTGGGGGTCCCCCGGGATGTAGACAATACACGGCCGGGAGACCAATTCGGCATTCCTCAGGTTCGCCCGCCATGCAACCGGACCGATGATCAGGATGTTTTCGATGTCGAACGCGAATAACCGAAACGGTGAAAACTTGACCTCCTCACCCGCCCATTTCACCTGTGACTGGCTTCGCAGAAGATCGATGATCAATTGGTGGCCATCGGGCTGGATATCACCTTTCATCAAGGCAATCTCTGCCGCCAACTCCAACTGATGCCGGTGGCTGAGGATCAACGTGCTGTACAGCTTGCCGATGCCCGCTTCCGTGCTGGTGATACGTATCCGGCTATTGATGAAGCTTCGTACATACTCGCTGTACGAGCTGCCCAGATCCAGTTCCCTGCACAGTGTGGCGAATTCATACGCCTTGATACTCAGCCTGACCGATTGGACGTTGCCTGGAGCAGGAAGCCGGATGCGTGAAGCGCTGGAAAAGTCGTAAAGGGTGACCAGGTGACAATCTGCACAGACCGGCTCACTCGCTTCCTCTTGGGTGAAATTGTTCAGCGCAGCCCCCAGCAAGCTGATCCCCCGGTAGAAATAGAATTGCGGTGCCAACTCGCTGACCCGGCGGGTCGAGACCTCTCGGGGATCGGTTTCGCATACTTTCTGCTCCATCTTGCGGGCGAAAAATACTTGTCTGACGTCCAGGCGCTCCCCGAATTTCTTTTCAATCGCAGCCACCAACAACGGTTCGGCATACTCGGCCGGCCCTTTCAATGGCCTGAACATCTGGTCGAGTTGATTCAAGGAGTACCGGCTGCGCTGATGGATCACCCTCATACGGTCTTTCGCATCCGTTGAGGCATTTGTGTACCAGTCCGGGATGCTCAACTGCAATGAGGCCAATTCGGTTTTGCGCTCATCCAGCGCGTCCGTGTACCAGGCGGGGGTGTTGTCCTGTATCACGCGGCCGTGAGGGCTGGTCTCGCTTGCAACCGGACGCGTGGGAGGGTCAATAGGGGTACTGGTCATAGCCATGGCCTTCAAGTGGCGAAAGAATGCGCCACTTTAGGCACTGCCCTTCATCACGCAGCAGTAGACATGTACCGCGATTCAGCAGTCGTCACGCAGCTCCTCAATCGAAATCTCGCGCATGCGGAATTTCTGGATCTTGCCCGTGACCGTCATGGGGAACTCATCCACGAACTTGAAATGCCTGGGCGTCTTGAAGTGCGCGATGCGGCCCTTGCACCAGGTCTGCAATTCCAGTTCGTTGGCCACATGGCCAGGGTGGAACTTGATCCAGGCGACGATCTCTTCGCCATAACGCTCATCCGGAATGCCGATGACCTGCACATCCGCCACCGCAGGGTGAGTGAAGAAAAACTCCTCTAGCTCACGCGGGTACACGTTCTCGCCGCCCCGGATGATCATGTCCTTGTTGCGCCCGGCGATGCACACGTAGCCGTGCTCGTCCATGGTCGCCAGGTCGCCGGTGTGCATCCAGCCGGCCGCGTCGATGGCCTCACGCGTGCCGTCGGGGTTGTTCCAGTAGCCGAGCATTACGCTGTAGCCACGGGTGCACAATTCGCCGATTTCACCGCGCGCAACCGTGTTGCCCTGTGCGTCGATGATTTTGTTTTCCAGTTGGGGCTGTGTGCGGCCGACGGTGGTGACGCGTCGCTCCACGTCGTCGTTGGCACCGGTCTGCAGGGACACCGGGCTGGTTTCGGTCATGCCGTAGGCGATCTGCACCTCAGCCATGTGCAACTCGCTGATGACCCGGCGCATCACCTCGATGGGGCAGGTGGCGCCGGCCATGATGCCGGTACGCAGGGTGGCCAGGTCCAGCTCGCCCCGGCGCGGGTGGTCGAGCATCGCGATGAACATGGTGGGCACGCCGTACAGGCCGGTGGCGCGCTCTTCGGCGACGGCGGTGAGCGTGAGCAATGGGTCGAAGCCGTCATTGGGGTAGATCATGGTAGTGCCGTGGGTGATGCAGCCCAGGTTACCCATCACCATGCCGAAGCAGTGATACAGCGGCACCGGGATCACCAGGCGATCCTGGGCGGTCAGGCCCAGGCTTTCACCGACCATGTAGCCGTTGTTGAGGATGTTGTGATGGCTGAGGGTGGCACCCTTGGGAAAGCCGGTGGTGCCGGAGGTGTACTGGATGTTGACGGGCTGATCGAAGTGCAGGCTGGCCTGGCGCGTGTGCAGTTGCTGGGGCGGGACGCCTGCCCCGAGCGCCGCCAACTGCGACCAGGGCATGAAGCCTTCGGGCGGGTTGGGGTCCAGGCTGATGATGCCAAGCAGGTCCGGTTTCAGTGCCTGCAGCATGGCGTGGTAGTCGGAGGTCTTGAACGAACCGGCGCACACCAGCCACCGGCAGCCCGACTGCTTGAGCACGTAGTCCAGTTCAGTGCTACGGTACGCCGGGTTGATGTTGACCAGAATCACCCCGAGCTTGGCGCTGGCGATCTGGCTGATGCACCACTCGGCGCAGTTGGGCGCCCAGATGCCCAGCCGATCACCGGTCTGCATACCCAGGGCCAGGAAGGCACGGGCGTGCAGGTCAACGGCGTCGGCCAGTTGCCGCCAGGTGTAGCGACATTGTTGATGGCGCACTACCAGGGCCTCGCCCTCGGGAAATTGCGCAACGGTGCGATCGAACGCCTGGCCAATCGTCATGGCCAGCAAGGTCTTGTCCTGAGAGCCACGGCTGTAGCTCTGATTCGGTTGATCCATAACGACCCCTGTTGTCTTTTTTGTAGGTTGACGTAAACGTAAACTACGATTGACAGCGCCGTAACGCAAGCTTACGTTAACGTAAAGGTGAGCGCCCTCCCCTGGCGCGCCACCCACACAAAAACAACGCCCACATTAAGGTGCCTGTCCATGAGTTACCCGTCCCTGAACTTCGCCCTCGGTGAAACCATCGACATGCTGCGCGAACAGGTGCAGCACTTCGTAGCCAAGGAAATCGCACCTCGCGCGGCACAGATCGACAGCGACAACCTGTTCCCCGCCGACCTGTGGCGCAAGTTCGGTGACATGGGCCTGTTGGGCATCACCGTGCCGGAAGAATACGGCGGCGCGGGCCTGGGTTACCTGGCCCACGTGGTGGCCATGGAAGAGATCAGCCGGGGATCGGCCTCGGTGGCGTTGTCCTACGGTGCCCACTCCAACCTGTGCGTGAACCAGATCAACCGCAACGGCAATCACGCACAGAAACTCAAGTACCTGCCCAAACTGATCAGCGGCGAACACGTCGGCGCCCTGGCCATGAGCGAGCCGAATGCCGGCTCCGATGTGGTGTCGATGAAACTGCGCGCCGACAAACGCGGCGACCGCTTCGTGCTCAACGGCAGCAAGACCTGGATCACCAACGGCCCCGACGCCAACACCTATGTGATCTACGCCAAGACCGACCTGGAGAAAGGCGCCCACGGCATCACGGCGTTCATCGTCGAGCGCGACTGGAAGGGCTTCAGCCGCAGCAACAAGTTCGACAAGCTGGGCATGCGCGGTTCCAACACCTGTGAGCTGTTCTTCGATGACGTGGAAGTGCCCGAAGAAAACATCCTCGGCACCCTCAACGGCGGCGTGAAAGTGTTGATGAGCGGCCTGGACTACGAACGCGTGGTGCTCTCCGGTGGCCCCACCGGGATCATGCAGGCGTGCATGGACCTGATCGTGCCCTACATCCACGACCGCAAGCAGTTCGGCCAGAGCATCGGCGAATTCCAGCTGATCCAGGGCAAGGTCGCCGACATGTACACCCAGCTTAACGCCAGCCGTGCCTACCTCTACGCCGTGGCCCAGGCGTGCGAGCGCGGTGAAACCACACGCAAGGACGCCGCCGGGGTGATCCTGTACAGCGCCGAACGCGCCACGCAAATGGCCCTAGACGCCATCCAGATTCTCGGCGGCAACGGTTACATCAACGAGTTTCCCGCCGGCCGCCTGCTGCGCGACGCCAAGTTGTACGAAATCGGCGCCGGCACCAGTGAGATTCGCCGGATGCTGATCGGCCGCGAACTCTTCAACGAAACCCGCTGAAGGAGCGCGCCATGGCCACCCTGCACACCCAGCTCAACCCACGCTCGGCGGAGTTCGCCACCAACAGCGCCGCCATGCGCCAGCAGGTCGATGCCCTGCACACCCTGCTCGCCCACGTGCAGCAAGGGGGCGGCGCCAAGGCCCAGGAGCGGCACACCTCGCGGGGCAAACTGCTGCCGCGCGAACGTATCAACCGCCTGCTGGACCCGGGCTCGCCGTTCCTGGAACTGAGCCAACTGGCCGCCCATCAGGTGTATGGCGAAGACGTACCGGCAGCCGGGGTGATCGCCGGGATCGGCCGTGTGGAAGGCGTCGAATGCATGATCGTTGCCAACGACGCCACGGTCAAAGGCGGCTCCTATTACCCGCTCACCGTGAAAAAACACCTGCGCGCCCAGACCATCGCCGAGCAGAACCGCTTGCCGTGCATCTACCTGGTGGACTCCGGCGGCGCCAACCTGCCACGCCAGGACGAAGTGTTCCCGGACCGTGAGCACTTCGGGCGGATCTTCTTCAACCAGGCCAACATGAGCGCCCAGGGCATCCCGCAGATCGCGGTGGTCATGGGCTCCTGCACGGCCGGTGGTGCCTACGTGCCGGCCATGGCAGATGAAGCGATCATGGTGCGCCAGCAAGCCACCATCTTCCTCGCCGGCCCACCTTTGGTGAAGGCAGCCACGGGTGAAGTGGTCAGCGCCGAAGACCTCGGCGGTGCCGATGTGCACTGCAAGATCTCCGGCGTGGCCGACCACTATGCCGACAGCGACGAACACGCCCTGGCCCTGGCGCGACGCAGTGTGGCCAACCTCAACTGGCGCAAACAGGGCGAACTGCTGCAACGCACGCCGGTGGCGCCGCTGTACAGCAGCGACGAGTTGTACGGGGTAATCCCGGCCGATGCCAAGCAGCCGTTCGACGTGCGCGAAGTGATCGCGCGGCTGGTGGACGGTTCGGTGTTCGATGAATTCAAAGCGTTGTTCGGCACCACGTTGGTGTGTGGTTTTGCGCACCTGCACGGCTACCCGATTGCGATCCTTGCCAACAACGGGATCCTGTTTGCCGAAGCTGCGCAGAAAGGCGCGCACTTTATCGAACTGGCCTGCCAGCGCGGGATTCCCCTGCTGTTCCTGCAGAACATCACCGGCTTCATGGTTGGCCAGAAGTACGAGGCCGGAGGCATTGCCAAACATGGCGCCAAGCTGGTCACCGCCGTGGCCTGCGCCAAAGTGCCGAAGTTCACCGTGATCATCGGTGGCAGCTTCGGGGCCGGCAACTACGGCATGTGCGGCCGCGCCTATGACCCGCGTTTCTTGTGGATGTGGCCGAATGCACGCATTGGCGTGATGGGCGCCGAACAGGCCGCCGGCGTGCTGGTGCAGGTCAAGCGTGAACAGGCTGAACGGGCCGGCAACGGGTTCAGTGCCGAGGAAGAAGCGGCGATCAAGCAGCCGATCCTCGACCAGTACGAAACCCAGGGTCACCCCTACTACTCCAGTGCCCGCCTGTGGGATGACGGCGTGATCGACCCGCTGCAGACCCGTGACGTGCTGGCCCTGGCCCTGTCCGCTTCGCTGAATGCCCCCATCGAGCCGAGCCGCTTCGGCGTGTTCCGCATGTAAATGGAGCTGTACCCCATGAGCGATTTCAACACCCTCGAACTGATCACCGACAGCCGTGGCTTTGCCACCCTGTGGCTCAGTCGCGAAGCCAAGAACAACGCGTTCAATGCCGAGATGATCCGCGAACTGATCATCGCCCTCGACCAGGTGCAGGGCGATCCGTCCCTGCGCTTTCTGGTGCTGCGCGGGCGCGGCAAGCATTTCAGCGCCGGGGCCGACCTGGCCTGGATGCAGCAATCGGCCGAGCTGGATTACCACACCAACCTGGATGACGCCCGCGAACTGGCGGAGCTGATGTACAACCTGGCCAAGTTGAAGATCCCTACGCTGGCGGTGGTACAAGGCGCGGCCTACGGCGGTGCGCTGGGCCTGATCAGTTGCTGCGACATGGCGATTGGCGCCGATGACGCGCAGTTCTGTTTGTCAGAGGTACGCATCGGCCTGGCACCGGCGGTGATCAGCCCGTTCGTGGTGCAGGCCATCGGCGAACGCGCGGCGCGGCGTTATGCCCTGACCGCCGAACGTTTCGACGGCCAACGCGCGCGGGAAATCGGCTTGTTGGCCGACAGCTACCCCGCCAGCGAGCTGGACCTGCAGGTGCAGCTGTGGGTCGCCAACCTGTTGCAGAACAGCCCGGCCGCCATGCGTGCCAGCAAGGACCTGTTGCGTGAAGTCGGGAACGGCGCGCTCACACCCGCCCTGCGCCGCTATTGCGAAAACGCCATTGCGCGGATTCGCGTCAGCGCCGAGGGCCAGGAAGGCTTGCGCGCGTTCCTGCAAAAACGCCCGCCCAGCTGGCAAGCACAGGAGCCACGCTCATGAGCACACTGACCACCCTGCTGGTGGCCAACCGTGGCGAGATTGCCTGCCGCGTGATGCGCACCGCCAAAGCCATGGGCCTGACCACCGTGGCCGTGCACAGCGCCATCGACCGCGACGCGCGCCATAGCCGCGAAGCGGATATTCACGTGGACCTGGGCGGCAGCAAAGCCACTGAAAGCTACCTGCAAATCGACAAACTGATCGCTGCCGCACACGCCAGTGGCGCCCAGGCGATCCACCCGGGCTACGGTTTCTTGTCGGAAAACGCCGGCTTCGCCCGCGCCATTGAAGCGGCGGGCCTGATCTTTCTCGGCCCGCCCGCCTCGGCCATCGATGCCATGGGCAGCAAATCGGCCGCCAAGGCGCTGATGGAAACCGCGGGTGTGCCGCTGGTGCCGGGTTATCACGGGCAAGCCCAGGACCTGGACACCTTCCGTGCCGCCTGCGAACGCATTGGCTACCCGGTATTGCTCAAGGCCACGGCCGGTGGCGGTGGCAAGGGCATGAAGGTGGTCGAGGAGGTCAGCCAACTGGCCGAAGCCCTGGCCTCCGCCCAGCGTGAGGCGCTGTCGTCCTTCGGCAACGGGCAAATGCTGGTGGAGAAATACCTGCTCAAGCCGCGCCACGTGGAGATCCAGGTGTTTGCCGATCAGCACGGACACTGCCTGTACCTCAACGAGCGCGACTGTTCGATTCAGCGTCGCCACCAAAAAGTGGTGGAAGAAGCCCCGGCGCCGGGCCTGAGCGTCGAGCAGCGCAAAGCCATGGGTGAGGCCGCCGTGCGCGCCGCCCAGGCCATCGGCTATGTGGGCGCCGGCACCGTGGAGTTCTTGCTGGATGCCCGTGGCGAATTCTTCTTCATGGAGATGAATACACGCTTGCAAGTGGAACACCCGGTGACCGAGGCGATTACCGGGTTGGACCTGGTGGCCTGGCAAATCCGTGTCGCACAGGGCGAGGCGCTGCCGATCACCCAGGAGCAGGTGCCGCTGATCGGCCATGCGATTGAAGTGCGCTTGTACGCTGAAGACCCGACGAATGATTTCCTGCCAGCCACCGGCCACCTGGCGCTGTACCGCGAATCTGCCCCAGGCCCCGGGCGGCGTGTGGACAGCGGTGTGGCGCAGGGGGACGACGTGTCGCCGTTCTACGACCCAATGCTCGGCAAGTTGATCGCCTGGGGCCAGGACCGTGAACAGGCGCGCCTGCGGTTACTGAGCATGCTTGATGAATTTGCCGTGGGCGGGCTCAAGACCAACCTGGGCTTTCTACGTCGGATCATCGGCCATCCGGCCTTTGCGAGCGCCGAGCTGGATACCGGGTTTATTCCGCGTTACCAGGACCAATTGCTGCCGGCCGTTGGTGCCTTGAGCGATGAGTTCTGGCAGGCGGCGGGCGCCGCGTTTATGCAGAGCCTACCGGCCGGTGATGGGCCTTGGGCGGATACCCGAGGGTTCCGGGCGGGGCTACTCACGGAGGTTTCCCTGCACCTGAGCTGCAATGGGCAGGATCGGTTGGTGACGTTGCAGGGGGATGCCTTCGCCTTGAGCGGCGAGCAATTGTCGTTCGAGCGCCAAGGCGTGCGTCGCGACCTTCTGGCCGTGCGCAGCGAGGGCAGCGTGTTCCTGCGCTGGGACGGCGAGATGCACGCCATCAGCCTGTTCGACCCGATTGCCGCGGTCGAGGCCAACCAGTCTCACCAGGGCGGCCTCACAGCGCCCATGAACGGCAGCATCGTGCGCGTGTTGGTTGAAGTGGGGCAAACCGTGGAAGCCGGCGCGCAACTGGTGGTGCTGGAGGCGATGAAGATGGAGCACAGCATTCGCGCGCCCGAGGCCGGGGTGGTCAAGGCACTGTTTTGCCAGGAAGGCGAAATGGTCGCCGAAGGCAGCGCACTGGTGGAGCTGGAAACGGCGGGCTAGAACTTGGCCATGGCTTGCACGACGACGCCGAGGATACGGCAGTCGTCGGTGAACAGCTGCTTGGGATACGTTGGATTGAGTGGCATCAGGTAAAGCTGGCCGCTCTCTTCCCTCAACTGGCGGAAAGTAGCGCGGGTGCTGTTGGCCCATTGCGCAACCACCAGCTTACCGGGCTCGGCTTCGACGGCCGGGTCCACCAGGATCATCATGCCGGCGCCGATGCTCAAGCCGCTGGGGGCAGCCATGGCGTCGCCGGTGACGGGCAGCCAGAACGCCGCGCCGGCGCAGCGCTGATCCGTCAGTTCGAAGCGCCGGGTGTCATAGGTGGCGCGCTCTTCACGGGTTTCGCACAGGCTTTTCCAGTCGCTGACCGGGTAACGGAAATACGGGTTGTAGTGTTTCGCCGGTGACGGCTCGTGCGGGGCGCTTCGTTCGCGGATCTCCAGCGCCACTTCCAGGTCACCAAGCCCCAAGGCCTGCAACAGCCGGTTCATGTCTTCCAGGCTCGGCACGCGGCGCTTGTTCAACCAGTGGCCGACACCGCCCTGGGACATGCCCAGGCGTTCAGCCAGTTGATCCTGCGTGACCTTGCGGTCTTTCATGTTGGCCTTGACCAACGCTATCCAGTTATCCATGGGGCCTGACAATACGTCGCGTATTTTTCAGGGCAATAAACAGTTTGTAGTAATCCACAAAACGACATAAATACGATACGTACTATCATCGGTCATATGGTTTTCGACACCCCACCGGAGTACCGATCCTTATGACGACAAGCCCGTACCTATTGCCTGAAACCGCTGGAAACGATGAGTTGCACGACATGCGCAACAGCGGTGCCGCCCAACGCGCACTGAACTATTACCTGAAAGAAGACATGTCGGCGCCCATACCAGACGACACCTTGTTTGCCATCAAGCCCGGCATCAGTCAGGAGGAAGCCTTGGTGCATGCCTCCGACCTGCTGCGCAGTGCAGCGGCCACGGCCTATGAGTCCGCGAGCAACCATCACGGCAATCAACGCGACCTGGCATTTTCAGTGGTGTATTTGATCGATATGGCGAAGGCGATGGTGGAGCGGTCGTTGCAGGCGCAGCAGGCACCGGCAAACGTGTAACGGGCGCGAAAGAAAAATATTTCTATCCCACGGATAAAAACATTTGACTTGCAAATGATAATGATTATTATTGGACGCAGCTGATCGCGAGATCAGTCGATAGACCAAGGGACCTTAGGTCGGACTCTTGGAATATCTCCTCATCAGGCTAATCACGGTTTTTGACCCGGCTCTTTGGCCGGGTCTTTTTTTTGCCAGTTTCCCTGGCGTGGCTTCAGGCTAATGAAGACTGTGTGTTGCTTGATGGCGCGCATGGTAGCAAAAGACCATCGCCAAAAGAAAGCCGAACGAGCGCTCTAGCCCGGATCTTTAAGAAATAGCGCTTGAGAATCAATCTCATAGATTCTAAGCTGCTGTCGCGTCAAGGACGACGCCCCCCTCCCCCGTGCAACAATTTTGCATCAAGATTTCGCCTGACTCCTGTGTAAGATATCTGCCACAACACAGCTACCCAGGCGAACCGACCATGACCGTGGCCTTGACCTCCATCAAGATCAGCACCGACTTTGACAGCGGCAACATCCAGGTCCTGGATGCCAGCGACGCCTATCAATTGCTGCTGGCGATCAAACCTGACACCCGCAGCCCGCATTTCCAATGGTTCCACTTCAAGGCCGAAGGCATGCACGTGGGCCACACCCACACCTTCCGCTTGAGCAATGCGGGCCAGTCTTCCTATAAGCACGCGTGGAGTGGCTACAACGCAGTGGCGTCCTACGACCACATCAATTGGTTCCGTGTGCCCACGCGCTTTGATGGCGAGACCCTGCACATCAGCCTGGAAACCCGTGAAAAGCGTGCCTGGTTCGCCTACTTCGAGCCCTACAGCCGCGAGCGTCATGACTGGCTGATCGAGCAGGCCCTGAACCGTGCCGGCACCCAGTTGCTGGCCACCGGCAAAAGTGCCGAAGGCCGTGACATCCCACTGCTGCGCCGAGGCAAAGGCGGCGAAGGCCGCCGTAACGTGTGGATCATCGCCCAGCAACACCCCGGCGAGCACATGGCCGAGTGGTTCATGGAAGGCATCATCGAGCGCCTGCAACAGGACGGTGACGCCGAGCTGAAAAAACTCCTGTCCGTGGCCGACCTGTACCTGATTCCCAACATGAACCCGGACGGCGCCTTCCACGGCCACTTGCGCACCAACGCCATGGGCCAGGACCTCAACCGCGCCTGGCAGAGCGCCAGCCAGGCAATCAGCCCGGAAGTGCTGTTCGCCCAGGAGCAAATGGACAAGTACGGCGTGGACCTTTTCCTCGATATCCACGGTGACGAAGAAATCCCCTACGTCTTCACCGCAGGCTGCGAAGGCAACCCCGGCTACACCCCGCGCATCGAGGCGCTGGAAAAACACTTTCGCAGCCACTTGAGCGCCCTCACCCGCGACTTCCAGACCACCCACGGCTACACCCGCGACCTGCCGGGTGAAGCCAACATGACCCTGGCCTGCAACGCCGTTGGCGAGAAGTACGACTGCTTGTCCCTGACCCTGGAAATGCCCTTCAAGGACAACGACGACGCTCCCAACCCGAAAACCGGCTGGTCCGGTGAACGATCCAAGCAGTTGGGCAAGGACGTATTGAGCACCGTCGCCGACATCGTGACCACCCTGCGCTAACCCCTTGTAGGAGCCGGCTTGCCGGCGATGCGGTCCTTGATAACGGCAGAAATTTCAAGGACGCCATCGCCGGCAAGCCGGCGCCTACACGGTCAGCGTTTGCTGCCGGTCATGCTTTGCAACACACCGTCGCGTCGAATCAGCCCGTGGAACAACGCCGCCGCCAGGTGCAACAACACCGTCAGGAACAACAGGTAGGCGAGAAAGCCATGAGCCTTGCGCAACACCGCAAACAACGGCGCATTGGCCCCCACCAACGCAGGCAATTGCACCGAACTGCTGAGCATCACTGGGTCGCCCGCCGCCGAGATCATCGCCCAGCCCAGCACCGGCAACACCAGCATCAACGCATACAGCACTAAGTGGGACGCCTTGGCTGCCAGCACTTGCCACAGGGGCAAGTCCGTCGGCAACGGCGGCTGACGCGTCGAAAAGCGCACCACCAACCGCACGATCACCAGAGCCAGGATCGCGATCCCCAGCGGTTTGTGCAGGTGGATCAGCCACTCATGGCGCTCCGACACCGATGCCACCATGCCCGCGCCGATAAACAACATCGCGATGATCATCAACGCCATCAGCCAATGCAGCAGGCGCGCCAGAGGGGCGAAAAACCGCGGTTGACCATTCATGGTTTCGACTCCTGAGGGGCACTGTGCAAGGGGCTGACTTCACCGGCGCGGCGCACGTACGAGCTGGCATACGCCGCCGAGCGTGCGGCCAGCAGCGGGTCGTTGGAGGCTTCGATGCCACTGGGCAAAACCAGTGGATCAAAGTTGATATCACGGCAATCGCCGTCCGCTTGGGGTTGGCTGCTCTGCAGTACCAGGGTGCCGGCGTTCAACACCTTGTGTTCGCCGCTCCAGGCTTTGCTGGCATCGTCCAGTGGGTCGCCAGGGTTGGCCAGCGTCATGTTCAACTGCCAGCGCAACGGCCCCGAGGCCAGGCGCTGCACCAGGTCTTTTTCCAGGAAGTCGCTGCCCGCCGGTGCTACATCACCCGGCGCGTCCAGGCTCTGGGGCACGACGCCCCAACGTACCGCCTGGCGCTTGCCATCGGCGCCCACCAGGAAAAACGCGTTGATCCCGTTATAGGTTTCCGTTGCATAGCTGGCGGACGGCTTGGCCGTCTTGACCCACGCCAAAAACGGCGCGGTCTCAGGGTGCGCGGCAAAGAACGCCGGCATGTTCGCCGGGTTCGGCTTGCCGGTGGCCGGGTCGGGCGCGCCCGCTTGCAGCATCTGGTAGAACGTCTGCGGCGTGCCCACCGGGAACACCGGCATGCTGTTCATCCCGGTCCGCCACTGCTGGCCGTTGGCCTGGCTGAATTGCAACGCAAAGCTGCGGATCGGCACGCTGCTGTCCGGTGCATAAGGGTTACCGCTGGGCAAGGCAAACCGACCGATCACCGGGGTCTTGGCCTCGCTGAACACCTGGGCGCTGGAGTACGCACGCGCCTCTGGGCTGCTCTCGAAGTAACCTGCCACACACACACCCTTGGCATGGTTGCGCCGGAAGCCCGGGTGGATACCGTTATTGGTTTCCAGGGCATTGACCAGGGTCTTGGGCCGCAGGCGCTGTGGGTCAAGTGTGCCGTTGACGTAGGCAAATGCCCCGGCAACAACCGCAACCACGGCGCCGATACCGATGAGCCGTGCGATCAGGCTCGCCGTGCTCAACGGAGGACGAGGCGGTGATGAGTGATCTACCATGAAGAAACTCCAGGGCCAAAGGCCTTAGGGGTGGAACATAAGGTCGGAGCATTAAGACGAACGCCGATCTGCTCTATTCCCTGGCCCCGGATTTATTTTTAGGAGCGGGGAATAACCTTCAACGCCGGACGTCTCTCCAGTCCCAGCGTAGTGATCAGCCAGCCGACCATGCATGAACTCGACGAACAGTTACGTGAACTCATCCCCAGGTTGCGGCGTTTTGCCGTGTCCCTGACCCGTAACACCAGCAGCGCTGACGACCTGGTGCAATCGACCCTGGAACGGGCGATCATCCGCTGGGCCGACAAACGCCTCGAAGGCGACCTGCGCGCCTGGCTGTTCTCGATCCTCTACCGCCAGTTCCTTGATGCGCACCGTCGCAGCCGGCGCTATGCGCGCATGCTCGAATTCTTCACCGGCCGCGATGACGCGCAACCGTCGGTCGAACGCACGGTGATGGCCCAATCGACCCTGCAAGCCTTCGACCAGCTCAACACCGAACAGCGCGCCTTGCTGCTGTGGGTGTCGGTCGAAGGCTTGAGCTACAAGGAGGTGGCCGAGATCCTCGACGTGCCCATCGGTACCGTGATGTCGCGCCTGTCCCGGGCGCGCCAAGCCTTGCGTCAACTCAGTGATGGCGAAATAGCCAGCCCTTCCCTGCGGATACTCAAATGATCAGCCTGCCCCCCAGCGAACGCGATTTGCATGCCTACGTCGACCACCAACTGCTGGAGAGTGATCGCCGTGTGCTCGAAACCTACCTGGCCGCCCACCCCGACGTCGCCGCCCAGGTCCAGGCCTGGCAACAGGATGCGCAATTGTTGCGCGCGTCATTGAGCGGTGCCTTGCAGCAACCGGCCAACCCTGAGCTGGACCCTGCGCTGATTCGCCAGCGTATCCGGCACCAGTCCCGCCGCCACCTGGCAACGGCCGCCGTGTTGCTGATCGCCGTCAGCCTCGGCGGCATTGGCGGCTGGCATGCCCGCGAGGTCACTCAACCGCCGATGCTGCCAATGGCCGATGCGATGCAGGCATTTCGCCTGTTTGCTCAGGACGGCATCCTGCCCGCCGACTACAACACCCAGGGCAGCGGCAACATGCAGGCCTGGCTCGACCGTTACTTCAACCAGGCCCACCGCCTTCCCGACCTCAGCGCCTCCGGTTTCACGCCGGTCAGCGGGCGCCTGCTGACCACCGAATCCGGGGCGGCGGCGATGGTGATGTATGAAAACCGTGAAGGCCACAAGATCAGTTTCTACATCCGCCCACCAGGTCCGGAAAATAACTTCCTGCCCCGGGGCAGCCGCAGCGCCGACGGGTTGCAGGCCGAATACTGGTCCGGCGCCGGCTACAACTACGCGATGGTCAGCCCCAATGACGAGCCGACCGCGCGGCTGATCAAGCAGACGATCAAATTCTAGAACCCCACGTCGAGCACCACGTTGTCGAGGTAGGTACCGCCCGGCGGCGTGGCCTGGTCGGTGTAGATCTTGGCGTTGTAGTTGAACACCTGGCTACCGGTGCCCAGGCCGTTGCCCGGGTTGACCTCGGCGGTGGAGCTGTCTCGCCGTGCAGCGCCGACACTGCCCCAGCGCGTGGTGCCGGCGCTCTTGAAGATGTCGTAAGCCAGGTAGTTGCTGCCCGAAATCATCCGCCGGCGCCCGCCCACGCTGACCGCGTTCTGGCCATCGCTCAAACCTACACTGTAGGCACTGCCCTTGGTGCAGGAGATGCTGATGGTCTGGCCAGTGACCGGGGTAAAGGCGCTGATCACCGGTGCGCTGCCAAAGCTGATGTTGGGCGCGGTGATCTGGCAGTCGTTGGTGACGGTCATGCTCACCGTCAGCGTGCGGGTCTGGGGCGTAAGATTTCTGTCACGCAGCACACACAAGGACCCTACCCCCAGGCCGATGCAGTAATCCCAGCTCCAGGCCAGGTTCAGCACTTCGGTGTAGACCCCCGCCGCCACGTTGCTGCCCGTGATGCTGGCGAAGTACAGCGGCATGGTCTTGTTGCCCGGCCCGCTCAACAGCCCGGCAGCGTTAGCCAGGCCATTGGGGCCGAAGTCGAACTGGCTGTTACGATTGATCGGAAAGTTGGTGGTGTTGTTGCCGTAGACCGTATAGCCGATCACATCACCGGTGGGGCCGACCAGGCCGCCCGTCAGCGAGCTGATGGTCAGGTAGAAGTGATCGCTGGTGCCCAACGCGATCAGCGACGCCCCGCAGCTCAAGCCGGCGTTCTGGGTCGAACTGCCTTGCGAGGCCGTGCGCACGTTGATCGAACTGACCGAGCCAAAGCTGGCCGGTGTCGTCGCCACCACCGAACACAGTGCCATCGCCTGCCCCGACACCCCAAGGCTGGTGCTCGCCAACACGCTGTAAAGCCATCCCTTGCCCCTCACTCGCTCGCTCCTTGTTCAGTCGCTCATTGGCACACCAACGGCCCGATCAGGGGCACGTCCGGTTGTTGCACGTCCATCTCGAAGGTCGCCTGGCAGGTACGCCCGCCCACCATCGTGACCTGCAATGTGTTGTGGGTCGCCAGGTTTTCCAGGTAGACCAGACCCTCCCAGCCCACCACCGCCTGGGTGTTGCTTTGCTCGTGCACCACCAGGCTGCCCAAGGGCAATTCCTGGTGCTGGCCGTCCACCAGGGTGATGCTCGCGGCGATCACCCGACGCAGCGGAAACTCCAGCAGGTAACCGCTGCCCCGGCGCACCGACACCCGCTGTTCCACGTTCGGGCTCTGGATATTCGGTGGCAGGTTGAGCGGGTCAATCTCATATTTGGCACGGTAGTAAGCGCTGCTCCAGGGCACCAGCAGGTGCCCGTTACGGTCGGTCTGGCCCACCAACTGATTCTCGTAGCGCACCGGAATCCCGGCGAAACCCTGGGTGCTCACCACCACAAAGGCATCGTTGATGCGGTTGGCGGCGAAGGTATCGCCGCCCATCCACACCAACGAACCGCTGGCATCCGCCCAGCGCGTCTCGGCATCACTGCTGCCGTATACACCGGCCTGCAACTGCACCGACTGCAAGCGCCAGGTCAGGTCGGCCTGGCGATAGGTCGGCCCGTCGCCCTGGGCGTAGCCGAGGTTGTAACCCACCCCGCCTTCGCTGGGCACCGAGCTGCTGTAGTTGATGCGCTGGCGACTGGCACCGTCCTTGCTGCGTTCGCTGCTCAGGGCCAGGCTGCCATTGAGGTCGAACGGGATCACCAGTTGTGCCTGCACGGCCCAGTTGCTGTCGCCGACCTCACGGTTGGCCGACAGGTAAAAACTGGTATTGCGCCACAGCGGCTTGCTCCAGCTCAGGTTGAGCAGACGCGTGCGCGAATCGTCCGCGGCCTGCACGTCGAAATAGCCCACGCCCAGGCTACCGAAACGCTCCAGATTGAGGCTGAGCGTAACCTGTTCGCTGCGCTTGCTGAGGCTCGCGTAAGGGGTGTCCACCAAGGTCAGGTCAGCGTATTCGTTGTGCCGCTCCACGCGCTGGTACGACAGGCTGTAGCGCGTGCTGTTGTACTGATAACCCAGGCTCAGTTGCTGGCCATTGCGACCGTCGAACTGGCTCTGACTGAGGGCTGTATTGAGGATGCCGAAGTTGCCCAGACGCAGATTGCCGCCCAGGCCACCGAGGGTCAGGTCACTTGACGCTTCGGCGTGGCTTTCCAGGGTCAGGTTGTCGGAGTAGCCATAGCGAAAGGTGCCACTGGCCACGCCCGGCCCATAGGCGAAATCCCGTACGGTGTAATCGCGGCGCAAGGTCCCGGCCGCCACAGAGAAATCCGTCAGCCCCTTTTGCAGCAAAGTGCTGGTGACATAGAACGGCACCGTGGTCGACACCTGGCGCCCCAAGGCGTCCGTAGTGACCACCACCGCCTCGCCGGCACCGTTGATAAAAGGCACGTTAGTGAGGGTGTACGGCCCCGGCTGCAACAAGGCGCTCTCGGATTTGTAGCCATTGATAAACAGGTCCACCGACGAGGGCACCGCCGCCTCGCCGGCAAACTGCGGCAACGGATACGTCACCAGGTCCGGTCGCACTGCGAAATCCCGCGAGAACTGCACCCCACCCAGACGTACCGAACTGCTCCAGGGCAGCGACCCGCTGATCACGTCGCCAGCCTCGTAAGTGAGCATCCGTTCGTCATCGGAGAAACGCCACGTCGTGTCATAACGGCGATAGCCGTTGTCGAGGGTGCTGTTGCTCACATTGCCCGACAGGGTCTGACGGTATTGCCCGGTGTTGGACAACGTGCCCCACGTGTCGAACAGCCGTACTTCGTTCCAGCCGGCCAGGTAGCTGCCACCTTCTTCGGTGTCGTTGAAGTACAGGTCATAGTTGAGCAAGGCACCGAAGCTGCTCATGGCCTGAGTGCGCGGATAGGTGTTGCGGTTGCCGATGAACTGTTCCTGCAACCACGACGGCGGCACATCCAGCAACAGGCGCTGGCCGTTGCTGTCGTAGTCACTGTGCAGGCCGGGCAGCTTGTCCAGGGCGATGCTGCCGGTGGGATCACTGGGCAGTTTCATGCCGACGTCCTGCAGCGCGCTGGCGGGCACATACAGCTCGCCCGCCCGTTGATCGACCGCGATGACGCGGCCGGTGTCCATCTGGTTGACCACCAGTTCCAGAAACAGCTGTGCATCGGCGACAGCCTCCATACTGCTCGGGGGCGGCGGCAGGTCGCCAGCCACCCCCGGAAGCGCCAACATCGCGCCCCACAGCCCGCTCACCACTGCCACCGACGGCCACATACAACGAGCCCGACCACGACTCACACATGGCGTTGTGTCCTTCAATGGACATCTCCATCCTGTTGAACCCGGGTTTACCCCGTCCCGCTGCCTACTCCGTTATCGCGCCGGCGCCAGGGCCTCCACCTGTGCCGCGCCATTGATCCGCACCTGCAACGGCTGGTCGGCTGACACCGCCTCCGGCACCGGCCAGCGCATCGTCGCGCCCGGCAGCACATAGCCCAGCAGGCCGTCCGCCACAGGTCGTGTCTGACCGCCTTGTTTGAACGACGCGTCGGTGAGTCGCGCATGCACGGCGCCCTGGTTGCGAACTTCGATGTAACTGCGCCCGGCAACCGAGACCTTGCGCCAGCTCAGATCCGGTTTGCCGGCGCCCTTGGGATCGCGCTGGCGCGTGGCGTCTTCCTTGCTCCACAGACCCGCGCCATACGCAAACAACGGCACCGAGTAGCGCATCTGGAAGCGAATCGCCGCCGCCGTGTTCTTGCCTTCCGGTGGGGTCGGCACCTGCAAGGGCGAAGGGATTTCATCGATGATGATGCGGTAGGCCAGCTCTTGCCCGGGTGGCACTTCACGGGTGCGCGTCAGGCGCACCAGCTGTTTCTGCCCCGGCTCGATCTTCGCTACCGGCGGGCTGCCTATTACGTCGCGCTGGTTCTGGTATTGCTCGTCGAAGCCGTTCTGGCTCCAGGCGAATACACGAATCTGCAAGTTGGCCGTCTCGGTGCCACGGTTTTCCAGCCACAACGCACTGGCCTGCTGGTCGGCCTCCAGCACCGGGTCGATCGGCCAGATCAGCACCGAACTGGCCGCCTGCACCGCCACCACATTGCTCAATGCCCCCGCCAACACAGCAAAACCCGCGGCCCACAACCGCCGGGAAGGTGAACACATAAAACCACTCCTCATACCCATAGCCCTACCACGACAATTGCACCTGCAACGTGTCGCTGTACGTCCCCCCAGGCTGGTTGCCCGGTAACTGCACCCGCCCGTAGATCGGCAGGCTGATGTTGTTTGCATCGCTGTAGGTCACGTTGACGCTCTGACTGATCCCCAGGCTTTGACTGAACGCTGCATCCTGAAACAACTGATACGCCACCCGTGCAGTGCCGGTATTGAGCTGCAAATTGCGCCCGGTGTTGCTGTGCAGGCCGCCGTTGACGCTCATGCTCAGCGTCACCCCCGGCGTGCATTGCAGGGTCACACCACCGATCAGGGCGGCGCTCACCGTACTGGTGGACAGCGCCGAATAACTGCCATAGGTCAGCGCCCCATAGTTGGAGCCGCCCCCCACCACCAGGCAGCCGGGGGTGACAGTGGCGCTCACCTGGAAGCTCTGGCTGGTCACCGCCGACAACGGCAGTGGCACCACCAGCCCGCACACCAGCAACGCCCTCACCCACCCTGACCGGGTCATGACGCTAGAACGTCAGTTCCACGGCCACGGTGTCGGTGTAGGTGCCCGCCGGCAGCCCCGCCTTGCCCACCGCACGACCGTAGAGATTCACGGTTTGCGCCACGCCGGTGCTGGTGGCGAGGGCGATCACGCCATCGATGGCCAGCAGCGAGGAATGCCCGCTGTCGGTGTAGAAGTCATAGGGCACAAAGTTGCCGAGACCATCGGCCAGTGCCCGAGTACCGCCGGCGGAGGCATTGTCATGGGCCCCCGCACGCACTTTGATGGTCGGCGCAGTCCCCGCCGAGCACAGCACCGACAACGCTCCGCCCGTACCGGTACCGCCCAGCAACTGGGCGTCGGCATTGGTGAACAGGCTGTTGGTTGTACCGAAGTTGAGGCTACCGAAGTTCAACCCGCTGGCCGCGCCAGAACCGTTGACCTGGCAACTGGCGATCAGCGTCAGGCTGGAGGTGATCTGGCCGGTCACGGTGGTGGCCGCATTGAGGCTGGAGGCCATTGCCAGGCCCAGCGCACAAACGCCTAAACGCGATACGAGTACATGCATGATATCCATCCTCATGGTTTACCAATCCAGAGTCACCGTCAGGGTGTCTGTGTAGATGCCGGCCGGTAAGGCCCTGGTATTCGCCACCACCGAGCCGAATACCGGAATGGGTATCTGCGCGCCCCGGGTCACGACGAAATTTCGCTGCTGGCCGATGTTGTAGGTGCTGTGTCCCAACGGATCGGCCGAAAGTCGATACGGTATGGTCTGGGTGCCGTTGCTCAGACGCCGCGTGGTGCCGTCACCGTGGGCGCCGCCGTCGATGGTCACGGTAAAGCTGCTGACCACCGAAGGGTTGCATGACACTGACAGCGGCGCCTTGTCGCCGTCGGTGACGCCCGCCGCCAAGGTGTTGTTCCAGGTCGGCCCCTGGCTGCCGAAGTCCAGGAGCGCTGTGCCACCTGTAGGACTCACCGGCGCACTTTCAACGCTGCTGACCTGGCAACTGGCGGTGATCACCAGGCGCGCATGAATCTGCCCGCTGGCGACCGCCGCCCAGGCGTCATCGGCGAGCAGTAACAAGCCGCCGAACGCCGCCAGGGCCAGGCTGCGACTCACCATGTGACGGTCACCTTGAGCAGGTCGCTGTAGCGACCAACGGCGGGAATTTCCTTGAGCGGCTCGATGCGCCCGTACAGCGGCAGGTCAACGCTCCCGGTGTCTGGCACACGACCGCTGAGCGGCTCATTCACCGGCAGCGGAATGCGCCGCGCGGCGTCAGCGTAAAGACGGTAGGGAATGGGTTTGCTGGACGATGGCGTTGCGGCGGCGAGGTAGCGCACTTCGCCCGTGCCGCCATGCAGGCCGCCGTCGACGCGGACTTGGTAAGGGGTATCGGGGTTGCATTCCAGGCGCGGTTGCCGCTGGCTGATCAGGGCCGCACTCAGGGGGCCGGCCGGGTCATCCAGACGCGGGCCGCTGCCAAAATCCAGTACGCCAAGTTGCTCGATGCCAGCGCTGCGGGTGGTGCCCACCAACTGGCAACCCCGCTGCACGTCGATCCGCACCTCCACCTGGAGCTGCGCACCTGAAGCCGTGCTGCAGAGCATCGCGCCCATGACTGCCAATACCGCTCGTCCCTTCACTGCCCCAATTCCTTATACAGGGGTGACTGCTGTGTATGAGGTTAGCCATTCAGAGGGAAACTGCCAGTCTCGGCGGATTCAGCGTTGCGCCATGCCTTTTCGAGATAGGTGGTGGCACCCTTCTCTATTGGTCAAATCGTGACGGGCGCCCTAAAGTGGGTGACCATCGAAAGACAGAGTGATGTGTATTGGCCGTGCTTTCCCTTATCCGGCGCCTGCTCGGCAAACCCGCCGAAGCCCTGGCTGCGTCGCCGATCCCGGCGTTTTTCCAGGCCAAGGCCGCACAACAGGGCTATACCCTCAGCGCGGGCCAGACCCAGGCGATTGCCGCCCTGGCCCGCGAAACCGGGCACCTGCTCGCGGGCCAGCCCACCCGCAGCCTGTACCTGCACGGCCCGGTGGGGCGTGGCAAAAGCTGGCTGCTGGACGGTTTTTTCCAGGCCCTGCCGATTGCCGAAAAACAACGCGTACACTTCCACGCGTTCTTCGCCCAATTGCACCGGGGCATGTTCAAGCATCAGGCCGATGACGATGCCCTGGGTGTCACCCTGGATGAGCTACTGGCGGGCTGTCGCGTACTGTGCTTTGACGAGTTTCATGTCCACGACATCGGCGACGCCATGCTCATCAGCCGCTTGTTCAAGGCGCTGTTCCAGCGCCGCGTGCTGGTGCTGGTGACCTCCAACTACGCGCCCGAAGGGTTGTTGCCCAACCCGCTGTATCACCAGCGGTTCAAGCCGGTGATCGACCTGATCGCCGCGCGCATGGAGGTGTTGGAGGTCAGCTCGCCGCAAGACTTTCGCAGCCTGCCCCAGGCCCACGCGCAGCAGCGCTTCACCGGCGGCCAGTACGTGTGGCCCGGCAGCCTGGCGCAGCGCGAAGCCCTTGGCTTGCCCGCCGACGATTGCCCGCCGCAACCGTTGCCCGTCGGCACCCGCCAGTTGACCTGCCGCAGCCGCCAGGGGCGAACCATCGCCTTTACCTTCAACGACCTGTGCGAACAGCTCACCGCCGTGATGGATTACCTACTGCTGTGCCAGGACTTCGACCACTGGATCATCGACGGGCTGCCGCACCTGGCCGACAGCCCGATTGCTGTGCAGCAGCGTTTCATCAACCTGGTGGACGTGCTCTACGATCAGGACAAGCGCCTCACCCTGATCGGTCGGCAGCCCTTGGCACAGTCGCTGGAGGGCCAGGCCATCGACCTGGCCCGCACCGCCAGCCGCCTGGGCCAATTGCAATCGGTGAGCCCGCAACACTCGCCCGACCCGGTATCATGAGCGCCATTTACGCACCCTTGCCGAGTGATCGCGCCGTTCATGAATACCCTCGCCCAACTCAAGGCCGGCCAGCTGGCCGGCATCAAACGCCTGGACCTGTCCTGCGGGCTGACTGAATTCCCGCCGGAAATCTTCGAACTGGCCGACTCGCTGGAAATCCTCAACCTCACGGGCAACGCCCTGAGCCGCCTGCCCGACGACCTGCACCGCCTCACGCACCTGCGCGTGCTGTTCTGCTCGGAGAACGCCTTTACCGAACTGCCGGAATGCCTGGGCCAGTGCGCCAACTTGAGCATGATCGGCTTCAAGGCTAACCAGATCAGCCTCGTGCCCGCCGCTGCGTTGCCGCCGTTGTTGCGCTGGCTGATCCTCACCGATAACCACATCAGCGAACTGCCGGACGAACTGGGCGAGCGGCCCTTGCTGCAAAAACTGATGCTGGCCGGCAACCGGCTCACGGCGCTGCCCCGGAGCCTGGTCAACTGCAAGAACCTGGAACTGCTGCGCATCGCCTCCAACCGCTTTCCCCAGTTGCCACAGTGGCTGTTGACCCTGCCAAGCCTGACCTGGCTGGCCTACGCGGGCAATCCGGTGGAGATGGCGGTGGACGTGTCGGCCGATGACGCGACGCCGGATATTGCCTGGTCGGACCTGGAACTGGCCGAGGTGCTGGGCGAAGGCGCTTCGGGCATTATCCGCAAGGCGCTATGGAAGCCCGCCGCCAAGCCGGTCGCGGTCAAGCTGTACAAAGGCACGATCACCAGCGATGGCTCGCCGTTGCACGAAATGCAGGCCTGCATCGCGGCCGGGCTGCACCCGAACCTGATCAAGGTCGAAGGCCGCGTGGTCGGCCATCCGGAGGGCCAGGCTGCACTGGTCATGGACCTGATCGACCCAAGCTACCGCAACCTCGCGGCCCTGCCGAGCCTGGCGTCGTGCACCCGCGACATTTATGAGCCGGGTACTCGCTTTAGTCTCGAAGTAGCGCTGCGCATGGCGCGGGGGATTGCTTCGGTGGCGGCCCACTTGCACCGGCATGGCATCACCCACGGCGATCTCTACGGCCACAACATCCTGTGGAATGAAGCCGGCGATTGCCTGCTGGGGGATTTTGGCGCGGCGTCGTTCCATGCCACGGCGGATACCGAGGAAACCCGCGCATTGCAGCGGATCGAGGTCAGGGCATTCGGGGTGTTGCTGGGGGAATTGTTGGAGCGGGTCGAGACGGGGTCGGTCGATCAAGCGCTGATCACGTTGCAGGAACGTTGCTGCCAGCCGGATGTGCTCGCACGACCAGCCTTCAGCGAAATCGAAACCACCCTTGTCTCTATACAACACCCCTAAACCAATGTGGGAGCGGGCTTGCTCGCGAAAGCGGAGTGTCAGTCGCCCGCATGATTGACTGATACACCGCCTTCGCAAGCAAGCCCGCTCCCACATTTAGATCACATTCATAGCTACAGATCAGCCCGCCAGGCCGACAAACATGTCCTGCACGTCGTCATGGTTGTCCAGGCCTTCCAGGAAGGCTTCAACTTCAGCCATCTGCTCGTCGGTCAGGCCGCTCACCGGGTTCTTCGAGATATACCCCAGCTTGGCCGACAGCACGGTGAAGCCCTGTTCCGGCAGTGCTTTTTGCACGGCATCCAGGTCGGTGGTCTCGGTGATGAACAGGGTGGAACCCTCTTCTTCGCCGTCTTCGAAATCCTGGGCGCCGGCTTCAATGGCAGCCATTTCCGGGTCGGCGTCCGGGGTGTCCGGCGAGGCTTCGATCAGGCCAACATGGTTGAAGTCCCAGGCCACGGAGCCGGAAGCGCCGAGCTGGCCCTTGCGGAAGGCCACGCGGATTTCCGCCACGGTGCGGTTGATGTTGTCGGTCACGCACTCAACGATCAGCGGCACCTGGTGCGGCGCGAACCCTTCGTAGGTCACGCGGTGGTACTGCACGGTTTCACCCAGCAGGCCGGCGCCTTTCTTGATGGCGCGGTCCAGGGTTTCCTTGGGCATCGAAGCCTTTTTGGCCTGCTCCACTACCAGACGCAGGTGGGCGTTGGTGGCGGTGTCGGCGCCGTTGCGGGCGGCGATGGTGATTTCTTTCACCAGCTTGCCGAAGATCTTGCCCTTGGCATTGGCTGCCGCTTCTTTATGTTTGACTTTCCACTGTGCGCCCATGACTCACTCTCTTCTATCCATCGCGCCCAAACGTCTACTGGCCGGCGCTTTGGGGGCAGAGTTTATAGCGCAAAAACCCATCGTTCCACCAAAAACCGTCAGGGCGCCAGCTCGAAAAAGGCTTGGATCAATCGCAGCGATCGGCGCCGCTCCATGCAGCCAAGCATGTGCCGGTTCACCAGCCCCTCGCCCTGCAGCGCAACCGCACGCACCCTCGGGTCCTGGCTGACTTCCATCGACGACACCACCCCCACCCCCAGCTCGGCGGCGACGGCCTCGGTCACCGCTTCACGGCTGTCCAGCTCCAGCAGCACCTTGGGCTGCACCGCAGCTGCCAGGCAGGCGTTGTCGAAGGTGCGCCGAGTGATGGAACTGGGCTCACGCAGCACCATGATCACCTCGTTCAGTTGCTCCAGGCGAATGCCCGCCTTCTCGGCCGTCCACGGGTGCCCGGCCGGCACCAGGGCGCAAATCCGCGACTCGCTCAACGGCTGCAGGTGCAAGCCAGTGCGCGGTTCCACTTCGGTGAGCACGGCCACATCAGCATGCTCGGACAACAGCGCCGCCAGGGTTTCCTGGGCGTTGCCCAGGCGCAGGTTGACGGTGATGCCGGGGTAGCGCGCACGCAGGCTGGCGATCATCGGCATCACCAGGTGCGGACCATCGGCTGCCACTTCCAGGCGTCCGGTGAGCAGTTGTCGATTGGCCTCCAGCAGCGCCTGCGCCTCGTCCACCAACCCAAAGATCGCCCGGGTGATAGCCGCCAGGCGCGTGCCCTCCTCGGTCAACTCCACGCGACGGGCAGTACGGCGCAACAGCGGGATCTGGTAGTACTCCTCCAGGGCCTTGATATGCCCGGTCACCGCCGGCTGGCTGATAAACAGCCGCGCCGCCGCACGGGTAAAGCTGCCCTCGCGGGCCACGGCATCGAATGCACGCAATTGGAACAGGTTCATAGCTATCGGCCTCACTGATAGCTCGCATAACAACAAACAATTTGATTGATAACAAGCCAAACTGCAATTTAGGCGCCGTAGATTCAACCCCGATGCTTTGCGAGGACTTGAGATGACCACTGCCGCGCCGATCCTGCTGACTCCCGGCCCCCTGACCACCTCCCACCGCACCCGTCAGGCGATGATGATGGACTGGGGTTCGTGGGATGAGCGCTTCAATCAGCTCACCGCCAGCGTCTGCGAGCAATTGCTGGCAATCATCGACGGTGCGGCCAGCCACCACTGCGTGCCGTTGCAAGGCAGCGGCACCTTCGCCGTCGAAGCCGCCATCGGCACCCTCGTACCACGCAATGGCAAAGTGCTGGTGCTGGTCAATGGCGCGTACGGCAAGCGCCTGGCGAAGATCTGCGAAGTGTTAGGCCGCGACTTCAGCACCTTTGAAACCGCCGAAGACGAACCCACCTGCGCCGCCGACGTCGAGCGCCTGTTGCTCGCCGACCCCAGCATCACCCACGTCGCGTTGATCCACTGCGAAACCAGCACGGGTATCCTCAACCCACTGCCGGACATCGCCCAGGTCGTGAAACAGCACGGCAAGCGCTTGATCATCGACGCCATGAGTTCCTTCGGCGCACTCACCATCGACGCCCGCCACGTGCCGTTCGACGCCTTGATCGCCGCCTCGGGCAAGTGCCTGGAAGGTGTGCCGGGCATGGGTTTTGTCTTCGCCGACAAGCAGGCACTGGCCGCCGCCGAAGGCAATTGCCACTCCCTGGCGATGGACCTGTTCGACCAGCACGCCTACATGGCCAAGACCGGCCAATGGCGATTCACCCCGCCGACCCATGTGGTGGCGGCGCTGCACGAAGCGTTGTTGCAATACCACGAAGAAGGCGGCCTGCCCGCGCGGCACCAACGTTACGCGGGCAACTGCCAGGCATTGCTGGACGGCATGACCGCACTGGGTTTGCGCAGCTTCCTGCCGGCCGCGATCCAGGCGCCGATCATCGTCACCTTCCACGCCCCCAAAGACCCGCGTTATCAGTTCAAGGACTTCTACGAACGGGTCAAGGCCAAGGGTTTCATCCTTTACCCGGGCAAGTTGACCCAGGTTGAGACCTTCCGCGTGGGCTGCATCGGGCATGTGGATGCAGCCGGGATGCGGGCTGCCGTGACGGCGATCGCCGAAGTGCTGCAGGAAATGGAAATACTCGACATCTGACCCCCTCACCGGCGATGGCGTCCTCACGATCGCTATCGCCGGCAAGCCGGCTCCTACAGTTCCCAATTTGACCCACAGGATTTGTGTATGAACTATCAGAACCCCAACACCCTCCAGGCCGTCATTCTTGACTGGGCCGGCACCGTGGTCGACTTCGGCTCGTTCGCGCCCACCCAGATCTTTGTCGAGGCGTTTGCCGAGTTCGACGTGCAGGTCTCCATCGAAGAAGCCCGTGGCCCGATGGGCATGGGCAAGTGGGACCACATCCGCACGCTCTGCGACCAACCCCAGGTTGCCGAGCGCTATCGCAAGGCGTTTGGCCGCACGCCGACCGACGATGATGTGACCGCCATCTACCAGCGCTTCATGCCGCTGCAGATCGAGAAAATTGCCGAGCACTCGGCGCTGATCCCCGGCGCCCTGGACACCATTGCGCGCCTGCGGGTGCAAGGCATCAAGGTGGGTAGCTGCTCCGGCTACCCCAAGCAAGTCATGGATAAAGTCGTCGCCCTGGCCGCCACCAACGGCTATATCGCCGACCATGTGGTGGCTACCGACGAGGTGCCCAACGGCCGCCCGTGGCCGGCCCAGGCACTGGCCAACGTGATTGCCCTGGGCATTGACGATGTGGCGGCGTGCGTCAAGGTTGACGATACCGTGCCAGGCATACTCGAAGGCCGCCGCGCTGGCATGTGGACCGTGGCCCTGACCTGCTCCGGCAATGCCCTGGGCCTGACCTACGAGCAGTTCCGCGCGCTGGATGCCGCCACCCTGACCAGCGAGCGCAAGCGCATCGAGGCGATCTTCGAGGGCTCGCGCCCGCACTACCTGATCGACACCCTCAACGACCTGCCGGCGGTCATCACCGATATCAACAAGCGCCTGGCCCGCGGTGAAATGCCGCAAAGCCACTGATAGAGGTCAACACAACGGCATTCACGCCAGGCAAACCACTCAAAACCGGCATACAGTTAAACCACTGCGTCATCCAAGAACGCAATGTTGTCCTGTGATGAAACTGTACCTGTGGCGAGGGAGCTTGCTCCCGCTGGGGCGCGAAGCGACCCTGGACAGGGGGCTGCTACGCAGCCCGACGGGAGCAAGCTCCCTCGCCACAGGTTTGCCCTGATGAGTGAGGAACCCAGCGATGCCGTGGAAAAACTCCGATACGCGCTACAGCACCATGTCGATCGCGTTGCACTGGTTGATGGTGGTGCTGCTGGCGGTGGTCTACGCCTGCATTGAGTTACGCGGCCAATTCCCCAAAGGCAGTGGCGGGCGAACGTTGATCGTTGAAATGCACTTCATGTTCGGCCTCACCGTGTTTGTGCTGGTGTGGCTGCGCCTGTTTGCCCGCAGCCTGGGAGTGGCGCCAAAGATCGTACCGGCACCGCCGGCATGGCAGAGCCTGCTGGCCACCCTGATGCACTTCGCGCTGTATGCCTTGATGATCGGCATGCCGATTGCCGGCTGGCTGATCGTCAGCGCCGAAGGGCATTCGGTGATGTTCTACGGCATGGAGTTGCCGCCGCTGATCGCCGAGAACAAAGCCCTGGCCAAGCAGATCGAAGGCTGGCATGTGCTGTTCGGCAAGATCGGCTACTGGCTGATTGGCCTGCATGCTCTGGCGGGTATCTTTCATCATTATGTGCTGCGCGATAACACTGCCTTGAGAATGATGCCAGGTGGGAGCGGGCTTGCTCGCGAAGGCAGCGGAACAGCCACCAAAACAGTTGACTGATAGACCGTATTCGCGAGCAAGCCCGCTCCCACAGGGGATCTGCGCTAGGCTGCAAAGCCGCGGCGGCCTTGCAGGCCTCCGGTGTGGACGAAAATCAGGCGGGTGCCGGGGCTGAAGCGTCCGGCTTCGATCTGTTGTTTCAACGCCAACAATGCCTTGCCGGTGTAGAGCGGCTCCAGCGGCAGGCCGCAGGCGCGTTCGGTGGTGTCGATGAAGTCGAGCAGCAGCGGATCGACCTTGGCAAAGCCCCCTCGGCTGGCGTCCAACAGCTCATAACCCCCCCGCACGATGGCGTCGACATTCTGGGCGACACCGTGATCATCAGGCACGGCCATGGCGCCGTACACCGGGTGCGCGCCGGCCTCCGCCAGTGCCAAGCCCGCCAAGGTGGTGCCGGTGCCCGCTGCCAGCCACCAGGCGTCGTAATCGTCCCAGCCGAGCGCCGCCAGTTGCCCGCGCACCTGCTCAACCAGCTCCGCACACCCCATTGCTCCCGCCCGCCCACCGCCCCCTTCGGGCACAGGATGAAAATCCGGGTACTGCTCTCGCCAAGGAGCCCAGAAACCCGGCGCATGGCGCGCGCGATAGCCGCCATAACCGAGCCAATGCAGTTGCATGCCAAAGGCTTTCAGATCGAGAACGGTGGGGGTGTCTTGCGGGTGGCCGCGCAGCAGGCCGACAGTGGGAAACCCAAAGCGTTTCCCCGCTGCCGCCACGGCGTGCAGATGATTGGAGTAAGCGCCGCCCAAGCTGATAAGGCCGCTGGCGGCTTGCGCCTGGGCCAGGTGCCCGGTGAGCTTGAACCACTTGTTGCCGCTGATCAGCGGATCGATGCGGTCCAGGCGCAGCACCGCCAACTCGACACCTCTGAGCCAGTCCAACTGCAAGGGCTCAAGCGGTGCCTGGGGAAGCCAATCGAACGGACCCATCGGGGAACATCTGCATGAAAAAAGGGGCAGTAGTTTAACACCACCCCTCTTCGGCTTTTACAGCTCGGCGGCGAGGCGCGAGCCCTGGTTGATGGCGCGCTTGGCGTCCAGCTCGGCGGCCACGTCGGCACCGCCGATCAGGTGCACGTTCTGGCCGGCGGCAACCAGGCCATCCTGCAGTTCGCGCAGCGGGTCCTGGCCGGCGCAGATGATGATGTTGTCCACCGCCAGCACCTGGGGCTCGCCTTCGGCGCCGATGCGGATATGCAGGCCTTCGTCGTCGATCTTCAGGTATTCGACGCTGTTGAGCATCTGCACCTGTTTGTTCTTGAGGCCGGTGCGGTGGATCCAGCCGGTGGTCTTGCCCAGGCCATCACCCACCTTGGAGGTCTTGCGTTGCAGCAAGAACACCTCACGCGCCGGTGCGTGCGGCTGCGGCTTGATGCCGGCCACGCCGCCACGGGCCTGCAGTTGGGTGTCGATGCCCCACTCTTTCCAGAACGCGTCACGGTCCAGGCTGGTGGAGACGCCCTGGTGCACGAGAAACTCCGACACGTCAAAACCGATACCGCCAGCGCCGATCACGGCCACGCGCTTGCCCACGGGCTTGCGCTCCAGGATCACGTCCAGGTAGCTCAGCACCTTGGCGTTCTCGATACCCGGGATCGCCGGCGTTCGCGGGGCAATACCGGTGGCCAGGATGATTTCGTCATACCCACCGGCCGCCAATTGCTCCACATCCACGCGGGTGTTGAGGCACAGCTCGACATGGGTAGTCTGCAATTTGCGCTTGAAATACCGCAGGGTTTCAAAGAACTCTTCCTTGCCCGGCACGCGCTTGGCGATGTTGAACTGGCCGCCGATTTCGCTGGCCGAATCGAACAACGTCACCTGGTGACCGCGCTCCGCTGCCACCGTCGCCGCCGCCAGGCCCGCAGGCCCCGCACCGACCACCGCGATTTTCTTGATCTGCTTGACCGGCAGGTAGTTCAGCTCGGTCTCGTAGCACGCCCGAGGGTTGACCAGGCAGGTGGTCAGCTTGCCGCCGAAGGTGTGGTCCAGGCAGGCCTGGTTGCAGCCGATGCAGGTGTTGATTTCATCGGCACGCCCGGCCGCCGCCTTGTTGACGAACGCCGGGTCGGCGAGGAACGGCCGCGCCATGGACACCATGTCGGCGTCGCCCTCGGCGAGGATCTGCTCGGCGATTTCCGGGGTGTTGATACGGTTGGTGGTGATCAAAGGGATCTGCACCGCACCGCGCAACTTGGCGGTGACTTTGCTGAATGCGCCACGCGGCACCTTGGTGGCGATGGTCGGGATTCGCGCTTCGTGCCAGCCGATGCCGGTGTTGATGATCGTCGCGCCGGCGCCCTCGATGGCCTTGGCCAACTGCACGATCTCTTCCCAGGTGCTGCCACCCTCCACCAGGTCCAGCATCGACAGGCGGAAAATGATGATGAAATTCGGGCCCACGGCCTCGCGCACGCGGCGCACGATTTCCACCGCCAGGCGCATGCGATTTTCGTAGCTGCCGCCCCAACGGTCGGTGCGATGGTTGGTGTGGGCGGCGAGGAACTGGTTAATGAAATAGCCTTCGGAGCCCATGATCTCGACGCCGTCGTACTCAGCCACCTGGGCCAGCAACGAGCAGGTCACGAAATCCTGGATCTGCTTCTCGATGCCCTCCTCGTCCAGCTCCTTGGGCTTGAACGGGTTGATCGGCGCCTGGATCGCGCTGGGCGCCACCTGCTTGGGGCTGTAGGCATAACGGCCGGCGTGGAGGATCTGCATGCAGATCTTGCCGCCTGCCTCGTGCACGGCCTGAGTCACGATCTTGTGCTTCTGCGCTTCTGCGTCGGTGGTGAGCTTGGCCGCACCGGCGTACACCCCGCCCTCATCGTTCGGGCCAATGCCACCGGTGACCATCAGGCCGACACCGCCACGGGCGCGCTCGGCAAAGTAGGCGGCCATGCGTTCGAAACCACCGGGTTTTTCTTCCAGGCCGGTGTGCATCGAGCCCATCAGGGTACGGTTGCGCAGGGTGGTGAAACCCAGGTCCAACGGGGCCAGCAGGTGCGGGTAGGCAGCAGCGGTCATGGTCAAGCTCCACAACGGATCATCACGGGACGTGACAGGCTCGAATGGCCTGCCATCGGTTTATGTCCCACAGACTAAGAGGCGCTGGACGACGGCTCAATGACTGAAACTGACAAGTTATTGATCCAAATGCACAGCGCCCCTTGGCAAGCCCTGCCATGGGCCCTACCCTAGTCGGCGAACCCTATACACGGTCTGTTGTCTGTTGCCCCATGCGTAAACTTCTTGCCTTCACCGTCACCATGGCCCTGGTTGCCGCCGTCGCCGCGTATCTGGTCTGGACCCAGGAGCGCCCCGTGGCGCATTACCTGTCGGACCTGCGCATTACCCTGGCCGTGAATGAAGGCCTACCGGCCGATCGGGGCAACTTGCTGGGCATCCAGCCGGAGCTGTTCCCGGCCGACTACCAGAGCCTTGAACGCCTGCACCTGAAGCTCGCGGCTTATCTGCAAAAGGCCCGGGACCAGGGGCTGATCAATCAGAAAACCATCGTGGTGCTGCCCGAGCACATCGGCACCTGGCTGATGCTCAGCGGCGAGAAAAACGAGCTGTACCAGGCCACCCACCTTAAAGATGCAATGAACTGGCTGTCGGCCAGCAACCCGTTCCTGTTTGCCCGTGCCTGGATCGCCGCCACCGGCGATAACCGTACCGACGACGCCTACCTGCGCATGAAGGCCAAGGGCATGGCCCGCGACTACCAGGCGCTGTTCGGCGGCCTGGCCAAGGAATTTGGCGTGACCCTGGTGGCCGGCTCCATCGCTTTGCCCAACCCAAGTGTTCAAGACGGCCAACTGCAGGTGGGCCATGGCGCGCTGTACAACGCCAGCCTGGTGTTCGGTACCGACGGCCTGCCCGTTGGCCAGCCGCAGCGCCAGCTCTACCCGATCTACGACGAGCGCGGGTTTATCGAACCGGGTGATGAAAACATCGTCAGCGTGGTGGATACCCCGGCCGGTCGCCTGGGCGTGCTGATCGGCAGCGACAGCTGGTACCCGGACAACTACCGCAAGCTCAACGAGCAAGGCGCGCAATTGGTGGCGGTGCCGGCGTTTGTCATCGGCCGCGACACCTGGGACCGCCCGTGGCGCGGCTTCAAGAGTGTCTCGACCCCCACCGAAATCAGCCTCAAGCCCGAGGAACTCAGCGAAGGCGAAGCCTGGCGCCGCCTGACCCTGATCAGCCAACAGCCGGTCAGCCAAGCCACCGCCGGCATGAGCGTGTTCCTGCGCGGACAATTCTGGGACCTGGGCACCGCCGGCCACAGCTTCCTGAGCAGCAACGGGCAAGTCACCGCCGACAGCGGCACCCGTGGCGCACGCTTGCTGAATATCTGGTTGTGACACCGTGAAGCCCGTACGCCTGGGGGATCTGTCGGTCGGCTTCGTGCAGGCCCTGGCCGATGCCGTCCACAGCCATGGCTTGGACCCACAACCGCTGCTGCTGCAATACGGCCTCGACCCGGCGCGCCTCGCCGAAGCCGGCGCGCGTTTGTCGATCCCGCGCTACATGCGCCTGGGCCATGCGGCCATCCAGCTCACCGGCGCTCCCAGCCTGGGTTTGCGCATGGGCCAGCTCAGCCGCCTGAGCCAGGCTGGCCTGGCGGGTGTAACGGCCGCCCAGGCGCCCAACGTGCGGGAGGCGGCACGTGCCCTGACCCGTTTCGAGGCGTTGTACGGCTCCAACTATCGCGGGCAGTCGAGCTTTCATGAGGATGCCGAAGGCGCCTGGCTGCGCTTCTATTCCATCAGCCCCTACAACGCCTACAACCGCTTTGTGGTGGACTCAATCATCGCCGGCTGGCTGCACCAATTGTCGAGCCTGGCCCAGCAGCCAGTGCAGGCACAGCGCATTGATATCGAGTTTGAAGCGCCAGACTACAGCGAAGACTACAGCGTGCTGGGCGATGGTCCGCTGCACTTCGGTGCCGAGGCCAACCAACTGCGCCTCAGCCAGCACACCCTGGCCATGCGCAACCCCCAGCACTGCCCCAGTACCTGGCAGATGCTGCTGCAATTATGTGAACGGGAATTGGAGCAGTTGACCCGCACCCGCAGCCTGCGCGAGCGCATTACCCGGTTGCTCGGGCCGATGCTCAATGGCGGCCGGGAACCCGACCTGGAAGAGGTGGCGGCACGCTTGAAGCTGCCAACCTGGACGCTGCGCCGCAAACTGGCCGAAGAAGGCACTCAGTTTCGCGCAATTCTCAACGATACCCGCCGCGATTTGGCCATGACCTACATTCGCGACACGGAACTGGCGTTTGGCGAGATCGCCTACTTGCTCGGTTTTGCCTCGGCCCAGGCGTTTCAACGGGCGTTCAGGCGGTGGAACAACCAGACCCCAGGGGAATTTCGCCGCAGTCAACGGCATTCCGCCTGAAGTCGGTCTTACAGCTCGGTGGCGTCGTCGGCTGGATCCAGTGGATCCATTTCAAACGCGTGGTACTCCAGCAGCTCTTCTTGGTAATCGTCCATGGTGGACTCCTTTTCAGGTTGAAAGCGTTCGCAGATAAATGACCTGCAAACCCAGCCTAAAGTGCCGTGATGACGAAAAAATGTCGACGCCATGACGTTCCTGCACTTCAAGAATAAACGTAGCAGCGTTGGGATGATTTAGCACTCGCGATTTGAGGCGCTATTGCAATCATTGCAATTGCAATCGTATGAGTTTTTCCTTTAGGGTATGGGCATCCACCATCAGGGGGCTCGACCCATGCCCGCTTCAACCGCGCTTTCGGCGCTGCTCTGCATCGATGCATTGAATGCTGCCGGGCAGCCGCGCAACTCACCGCTGTCTACCGTCATGGCCATGGCCAATACGTTGGAGTCCAGCCGTCATGCCTGGGTGATTCGCGGCCAGTCACACTCACGCCGTGCGAACAGTTGGCCGGTTTGGTTCGGACGCAACACCGCGGAAAAACCGCTGTTGTACCTGCACAGTGCCGCGTCTTCTGCGCAGTTGTGTGCACTCTCGGACCAGACGGCGCGGCGTGGCATCCTGTGCAATAGCATCGAGAACCAACTCTCAACCTGGCCCAAAGGCGCACAACCTTCACTGCCGTTGTGGCTCTCTACCCATCCCCATTGCACCCCGTATGACCCGGCTTGCGCAGAAGAAGCCCGCGCGATTGTGCTGGAGGGTCTGCGCCGGCTGTATGTCGACGGCATGCCCGGTTTTTATTACCTAGCGCTGCATGACCATGAGTACTCCATGCCGCTCACTGCCCGGCAGCGCAAGAGCGCACTCAAGGGGATGTACCGGATCACGCCTGACGGCCCGGCTGAGGTGCGACTGCTCGGCGCGGGCCGGGCGCTGGAAGCGGTGATGCACGCTGCGCAATTGCTCAAACAGGATTGGAATATTTCGGCGCAGGTGTGGAGTTGCCCCAGCTATACCCGCCTGGCCCGTGAAGCGGCGGCGGCCGAGCGGTGGAACCGCTTGCATCCTACAGCGCCCAGGCAGGGCTGCCATTTGCGCGATTGCCTTGGTGACAGCCAGGGTCCAGTGATAGCCGTGACCGGCTACCCGCAGGCGATTGTCGATCAGTTGGCCGGGTATGTGGATGCCCGGTTTGTCGCGCTGGGCGCGGGGACGGTACAGGTGTCGGCGCCGAGCCGGTATTGGATCGTGGTGTCGGCGCTTCGGGCGCTGGCGAATGAAGGGTGCATTGATCTTCAGCAGGTGGAAACAGCGATGGCCCGGTACCCCCTCGAATGAACTGGAATGCGTTTAATTGTGGGAGCTGGCTTGCCTGCTCCCACAGTGGATCTCCACCGGGGTCAGGATTTGCGCCGGGTCCTGGGCTGCACACCTGCCTCCATCGCCAACCCCGCCGTGCGCTCCAGGGTGTCGGCAAACAGCTGGCGCTGCTCCGGCTCGATCTGCGAGAGGAACAGCTCATCCACGGTGCTTTCGTAGATCTTCCACATCTTTTTACGCAACACCCGGCCAGCGTCGGTGATCGAGGCAAACGCCGCACGACCATCACCCTCGGAACGTGAACGCACCACCAGGCCGTCCTTTTCCAGGCGGTCTACCAGCCGGGTCAGGTTATAGCGCTCGATCGCCAGCACATCGGCCAATTCGTGCATGCGGCGGGTGCCGTCGGGGCCGCTTTCCAGGCCCCACAAGGCGTCATACCAGGCATAGGGCGGCAGGCCAGCCTCGGCCAGGCGGCGTTCGATCTCACGGATGACCGTCCTGTGGGCCCTGACAAAACGAAACCAGACATCAGGCTCTTTCGACGACATGCAACACCATCCGGGGGTTTTCAAGAAGGTTGCAATAGTACCTCATCCCGCGCTAGATTCCGGCATGTAGTTGCAATTGCAATTACTTTTGCAGCACTCCCACAAAGAGCCTGCCGCTTGAAATCTGCCTACCCTGGAGCCGCACATGACCACGAATCACGCAGTAAGACCGGACAACGATCCACAGGAAACCAGCGAATGGCTGGAGTCCATCGAATCGGTGCTGTCCACCGAAGGCCGCCCGCGTGCGCACTACCTGATTGATCAGTTGCTGGATTTCGACGTAGCGCGGCATGGCGACTTCCACGGGCGGGTGACCACGCCCTACGTCAACACCATCGCGCTCGAACGCCAACTGCCCTACCCCGGCAACCTGGCCATCGAGCGCCGTATCAACGCGTTTATCCGCTGGAACGCCATGGCCATGGTGTTGCGCGCTGGCAAACACTCAGGCGTGGGTGGGCATATCGCGACCTACGCGTCAGCCGCCGTGCTGTACGACGTAGGCTTTGACCATTTCTTCCGTGGCCGCACCGACACGTTCGACGGCGACCTGGTGTATATCCAGGGCCACTCCTCCCCAGGCATTTACGGACGCGCCTACCTTGAGGGGCGCATCAGCGAGGCACAGCTGGATAACTTCCGCCGCGAAGCCGGTGGCGAGGGCTTGTCGTCCTACCCTCACCCTCGGCTGATGCCGGACTTCTGGCAGTTCCCCACCGTGTCCATGGGCCTGGGGCCGATCACTGCGGCGTACCAGGCGCGCTTCATGCGCTACCTGGAACTGCGTGCGCTCAAGCCGCACCAGGGCCGCAAGGTGTGGGCCTTCCTCGGTGACGGCGAAATGGACCAGCCGGAATCCCTGGCCGCCATCTCCCTGGCCGGGCGCGAGAAACTCGACAACCTGATCTTCGTGGTCAACTGCAACCTGCAACGCCTGGACGGCCCCGTGCGCGGCAATGCCAAGGTGATCCAGGAGTTCGAAAGCCTGTACCGCGCCGCCGGCTGGAATGTGATCAAGGTGATCTGGGGCGGCGGCTGGGATGCGCTGCTGGAAAAGGACAAGAGCGGCCTGCTGCGCCAACGCATGATGGAATGCGTCGACGGCGACTATCAGAACTACAAGTCGCAGAACGGCGCTTATGTGCGCGAACATTTCTTCGGCAAATACCCCGAGTTGCTGGCACTGGTCGCCGATATGTCCGACGACGATATCTGGAAGCTCTCACGGGGCGGGCATGACCCGGACAAGGTCTACAACGCCTACGCGGCTGCCATGCGCCACAAAGGCCAGCCGACGGTGATCCTGGCGAAAACGGTCAAGGGCTTCGGCATGGGCGAAGCCGGCGAAGGCCAGAACATTAACCACCAGCTCAAGAAGATGGGCGCCGACGCCGTCAGGGCCTTTCGCGACCGCTTCGACCTGGACGTGGCGGACGACCAGCTCGACCAGATCCCCTACCTCAAGCCAGCGCCCGACAGCGAAGAAGCGCGCTACTTCGCGGCACGCCGCCAGGCGTTGGGTGGCTACGTACCGGCGCGTCATAGCGCCGTCGAGCCGTTGCAGATTCCCGAACTGAGCGCGTTCACCACCCAACTCAAGGACACCGGCGAACGCGCGATCTCCACCACCATGGCGTTTGTGCGCATCCTCGGCACCCTGCTCAAAGACCCCAGCCTGGGCAAGCTGATCGTGCCCATCGTGCCGGATGAATCGCGTACCTTCGGCATGGAAAGCCTGTTCCGCCAGATCGGCATCCATTCTGCCGTCGGCCAGCTCTACACCCCACAAGACGCCGGGCAACTGAGCTACTACAAAGAGAGCAAAGACGGGCAGATCATGCAGGAAGGCCTGAACGAGTCCGGCGCCATTTCCTCGTGGATCGCAGCGAGTACGTCCTACAGCAACCACGGCCTGATGACCGTGCCGTTCTACATTTTCTATTCGATGTTCGGCTTCCAGCGTGTCGGCGACCTGGCCTGGGCGGCCGGTGACGCACGGGCCCGTGGCTTCCTGCTGGGGGCCACGGCCGGGCGTACCACGCTGATGGGCGAAGGCTTGCAGCATGACGACGGCCACAGCCATATCCTGTCGTCGGTGATTCCATGCTGCGTGTCCTATGACCCGACCTATGCCTACGAGCTGGCGGTGATCATTCGCGAAGGCATGCGGCGCATGTACGTCGAACAGGAGGACATTTACTACTACATCACCCTGCTCAACGAGAACTACCCACACCCGGCCATGCCCGAAGGTGTCGAGGAAGGCATCCTCAAGGGTATGTACAGGCTGACAGCCAGCCAACAGCCACAGGTGCAGTTGATGGGCAGCGGCTCGATTCTGCGGGAGGTGATCGCCGCCGCCGAATTGCTCGAAAAGGATTTTGCCGTACGCAGCAATGTGTGGAGCGTGACCAGCCTTACCGAGTTACGCCGTGACGGGCACCAGGTGGAACGTTGGAACCTGCTGCACCCGCACAGCGAGCCGCGTGCGAGTTACGTGGAGCAGTGCCTGGCCGGCCAGCCTGGGCCGGTGGTGGTGGCGACGGACTACATGAAGCTGTTCGTCGACCAGATTCGCCCCTTCGTCAACGGCCGCCGATTTGTGGCGCTGGGCACCGACGGTTTCGGGCAATCAGACACCCGGGAAACCTTGCGTGCGTTCTTTGAAGTGGACCGGCACTTCATCGTGCTGGCGGCGCTGAAGGCCCTGGCGGATGACGGCGTGATTGGCCGGGATAAGGTGGGTGAAGCCATCAGCCGCTACGGGATCGACGTCGACAAGGCCGACCCCGTAGCGGTCTGAGTCACTGCGCAGGCGTTGGCAGGGGCGGAATCGCTTCTGTCGGCGCCGGCAGGCTTGGATTGGTCGGCGCGGGTGCCGGAGCAGGCTCCTCGTGAGGCACCACGGGTGCCGGCTCGGCAGGCGGCACCACAGGCTCGGACGCAGCAGGAGCAGCCGGTGCGGCGGGTTCTTCCTTCGGCGCCTCGACCTTCTCGGCAACTGGAGCAGCCTTGGGTTCCGGCACGCCCAGGTCGGCCTTGGGCTTCTCGGGAATATGTTCGGCCTGCTTCACTTCCTGCGGCAGGAACACATCCACCAGGGCGAAGTAACGTTCGTAGAACTTCGGCGCGGAGACAGTCTCGCTCGCCACTTTCACCATCGAATCATCGGTGGAGCCGATCGGCATCGACACCGACCCCAACACGCCGACGCCCAGGCTCGCGGAGTTGTTGACCTTCTTCAGGGCATAACGGTCCTGCAGGGCGTTGGCAAACATCGTCGAGTGATTGTTGCCCTTGCCATCATTGGCGCACACCACGTTGAAACTGATCTGCATGTGGGTTTCGCCGGTCTGCTGGAAGCTCTTGTTACCCACCACCAACTTCGGATCGCTGCTGGTGATGATGTAACCCTGGCTCAACAGCGCACGACGCGCCGCCTCACAGGCAGCCGCATCGCTGACCGGGTAATCACGGGAGAACGTGCCGGAGTCGTCGAAATTCTCATGTTCATAAATAGCGGTCTTGGGTGACGAGCAGCCCGCGGCGCCCGCCAGCACCAGCGCCAACCCGAGGTTACGCAAGTGAAATGATGTCGACATCGAAAATCCTGAGAAAAACAGTCCGGCCGGTATTGTGCAACAGAACGAGGCCTTGGCGCGCGGATTCCTGTCGGTAAAACGTCACAGACCTACGCACCGGTGCCTGCAGGAAATAACCCTGCGCACATATGCTCAATAAACACGCGCAGTTTGACCGAGGCATGACGGCTGGAGGGCCACAACATCCAGAAGCTGCCGCGATGTTCCAGGTAATCGTCCAGTACCCGCTGCAGGCGCCCCTCCGCCACGGCTTGCTTGACCATATAGTCCGGCAGGCAGGCGATGCCCAAGCCTTCGTGTACTACATGGTTGAGTGACTCGACGGTGGTACTGACCAACGGCGCGCGCAACACCGGCTCTGCGGCGCCAGGCTCGAGGCGCAAGGGCCAGGGCTCCAGTTTGCCGGTCGCGCAGAACTTGTGGCGCAGGCAGGCATGGCTGTTCAAATCCTGGGGCTGCTGCGGCGTGCCGTGCTCACGAAAGTAGGCCGGGGTGCCCACCAGCACCAATTGATAGTGCCCCAGGTGACGTGCCATCAGTCGGGAGTCTTCGGGCTTGCCGGTGCGAATCACCGCATCGAACCCTTCTTCGATCACGTCCACCATGCGGTCAGAGAAATCCACATCCAGTTCGATCTGCGGATAGGCGCGCATGAAATCGCTGAGTACCGGCATCAACAGGCCGCGCACTTGCGGCACGCTGATGCGCAATTTGCCGCGGGGTGTGGCGCTGGCCTCCGTGAGCTCACGCTCGGCAGCCTCGACCTCTGCCAGGATGCGCCGCGAGCGCTCCAGGAACAACGCGCCCTCCCCGGTCAGGGTGATGCTGCGCGTGCTGCGGTGAAACAAACGCACGCCCAAGCGTTCTTCCATACGCGCGATGGTTTTGCCGATGGCCGAGGACGACACACCCAGCACACGCCCGGCGACGGTAAAACTGCGAGTCTCGGCCACCTGCACGAAGACCGAAAGGCTGCCCAGACTGTCCATGACAGGGTCCTTATTGATTGCGGACATCAGCGTCCGATAAGTTCGGAACCTTAGCCTGTTTTTCCGTTGACCACAGCCCCCTACTCTGCCGCCTTGCCTTTTGCTTGGATAGAGCGCGATGACCTCACTGACCGAATCTCCCGTGACCACCCAGCGGGACACGTTGCCATTGGGCGGCCTGCTCGCCCTGGCGAGCGCCGGGTTTATCACCATCCTCACCGAAGCCATGCCTGCAGGGCTGCTGCCGCAGATGGGCGACGGCCTCGGCGTGTCGCCCGCGCTGGTCGGCCAACTGGTCACCCTGTATGCCCTTGGATCACTGCTGGCGGCCATCCCGTTGACACTGCTGACCCGAAGCTGGCGACGCCGACCGTTGCTGCTGGTGGCCATCGGCGGCTTTGCATTGGTTAACAGCGTCACTGCGCTTTCCAGTCACTACGGGCTGACCCTGGTGGCGCGCTTCTTCGCGGGTGTGTTTGCCGGGCTGCTGTGGGCGCTGCTGGCCGGATATGCCAGCCGGATGGTGGCGCCCCACCTGCAAGGCCGCGCAATTGCGGTAGCGATGCTCGGGGCACCGTTGGCACTGTCGCTGGGGGTGCCCGCTGGCACCTTCCTCGGCGCGGCCGTGGGTTGGCGCTTGAGTTTTGCAATCATGACCGGGCTCACGCTACTGCTGCTGATCTGGGCGCGCCTGCAACTTCCGGACTTCGCCGGCGAACAGGCGGGTAAACGCCTGGGGCTGCATGAGGTAGTGGCGTTGCCGGGTATTCGTCCGGTGTTGTGGGTGACCTTTACCTACGTGCTGGCGCACAACATTCTCTACACCTACATCGCCCCGCTGCTGGTGCCTGCGGGCATTGCCACCGATGTAGACCGGGTGCTGCTGGTGTTCGGCCTCGCCGCGTTGTTAAGCATCTGGCTGGCCGGTGTGTTGATTGACCGATGGCTGCGCACGCTGCTGTTGATCAGTTGCGCACTGTTTGGCCTGATCGCCTTGGCGCTGGCGTTCTGGATCAAGCAGCCGGTGATCATCTACCTCGCCGTGGCGCTGTGGGGCCTGGCATTCGGCGGGCTGCCGGCCCTGCTGCAAACGGCACTGGCCAAATCGGCCGGCGAGTCGGCGGATGCCGCGCAATCGATGCTGGTGACCGTGTGGAACCTGGGCATTGCAGGTGGCGGGTTGGCGGGCGGTGTGTTGCTGCAGGGCTGGGGCGTCTCGGCCTTTGCCTGGGCGGTGGTGTTGCTGATGTTATTGGCCTTTGCAGGCGCGCTGAAGACCGCGCGACGCCCATAAAAAAGCCCCCGGTCTTTTCAGGCCGGGGGCTTCTTGTTCAGGCGTGCATCAGAACTTCTTGATGTCAGCCTTGGCTTCCAACTGCTTGCGGTACGCCGCGAAGTCTTGCTGGCCAATACGGGAGGCGAGGAAGCGGCGGTATTGCGCTTTCTCTTCGTCCGTAGGAGCAGCCGCCTCGTTGACGCCGTTCAAGCGTACGATCACCAGGCTACCGTCAGCCAGGGTCACGGTGGTGAAGGTCGGCTTGTCCTTGGCCGCAGGCTTGGGCATGCGGAACAGTGCTTGCAGCACGGCCGGGTCAATCGCTTCCTGGTTGCGGGTAGCCGCTTCGGTAACCTTCCAGGCCTGGCCGTCGATCGGCTGGTTCAGCGGGGTCTTGCCATCACGCAGGCTGGCGATCAACTCGTCAGCATGGGTCTTGGCCGCCGCGCTGGCGCGCTCCTTGGTCATCTGGGTGCGGATTGCCGCAGAGACGCTTTCCAGCGGCAGCTGCGTTGGCTTCAAGTGCTCTTTGGCACGCAGCACGATGATGGTTTCCGGGTCCAGCTCGATGGCCGAACTGTTGGCACCTTCATCCAGCACTTCCGGGCTGAACGCTGCGGTCACCACGGCACGGTTGGCCGCAACACCTTCGCCACCTTCACGGCCGAATGGCGCGGAGGTGTGCACAGTCAGTTTCAGGTCAGCAGCGGGCTGCGCCAGGTCGGAGGCTTCGAATGCCGCGTCTTCCAATTGCTTGGTCGCTTCGACATAACGCTGTTCAACCTGTTGGGTCTTGAGCTCGCGGGTCAGCTTGTCTTTCAGGCTGGCGAACGTTGGCACTTGCGGTGCCTCAACGCCGAGCAACTTGATCAGGTGCCAGCCGAACGAGGTGCGTACCGGTGCCGATACCTGGTCCTTGTTCAAGGCATACAGGGCAGTTTCGAAGTCCGGGTCGTAGACGCCAGGGCCGGCAAAACCGAGGTCACCGCCATTGTTGGCCGAACCCGGGTCCTGGGAGAATTCCTTGGCCAGGGCTTCGAACTTCTCACCCTTGGCCAGGCGTGCCTGGATCTCTTCGATCTTGGCCTTGGCTTGCGCCTCGGTGACCTTGTCGTTGACTTCAATCAGGATGTGCGCGGCACGACGCTGTTCAGCGAGGTTGGCGGTTTCTTTCTGATAGGCCGCTTGCAGTTCATCGTCCTTGACGGTGACCTGGTCGAAGAAGGAAGACTTCTTCAGCTCCAGATAGTCGATGACCACCTGGTCCGGGGTCATGAACTCTTTGGCGTGCTGGTCGTAGTAAGCCTTGACCTCATCGTCGGTGAGTTTCACCGCGGCAGGGTTGGCCTTGAGATTGACGGTGGCGAAATCGCGGGTCTGTTTTTCCAGACGGGCGAATGCAAGCACTTCGGCGTCAGTCACAAAACCACTGCCGGCGATGCCTGCGCGAACCTGGCCGATCAGCATTTCCTGGGTCATCATCTGACGGAACTGCATACGGCTGTAACCCAGCTGACGGATCACCTGGTCAAAGCGTTCGGCGTTGAACTTGCCGTCCACCTGGAATTCCGGAGTCTGCAGGATCACCTGGTCCAGTGCCGCTTCAGAGAAGCCGAACTTGGAATCCGCCGCGCCTTGCAGCAACAGTTTGCGATCGATCAGGCCCTTGAGGGCCGCGTCGCGCAGCAACTTTTCGTCCAGCAGGGAGGCATCGAAATCCTTGCCCAGCTGTTGCATCAGCTGACGGCGTTGCATATCGACAGCGTTGCTCAGTTCGGTCTGGGTGATCTCTTCACCGTTGACCTTGGCCACGTCCTGCTTATTGTTGGTCGAAGCCTGGAAAATGGCCTCGATACCGGTAAACGCCATCAATGCGACGATGATCCCGATAATGGTCTTGGCAATCCAGCCTTGTGAATTGTCCCTGATATTCTGCAGCATGCGTCCCCCAGAAACGGTTGAACTTCAAAAATTAGGCAACCGTGGAGCGTGGGTAGAGTCCGGATAGAAGAAAGGCGCATCCGAGGATGCGCCTTCTCGTAACTGGCGGAGCGGACGGGGGTTTGAACCCACACCCCCGGCGTGGCGACCCGATGGATACTTGGGTCAGCTACCGCTCCGCTGCCAGGCCGGACCTTCGTCCGACCCGGGTAGGTAAGGCTTGAGCGAAGCTTAGTTAACGGCTTCTTTCAGGGCTTTACCGGCTTTGAAACCTGGTTTCTTGGCAGCAGCGATTTGCAGTGCTTTGCCAGTCTGTGGGTTACGGCCAGTGCGAGCTGGGCGATCAGTCACAGAGAAAGTACCGAAGCCTACCAGTACCACGGAGTCGCCGGCCTTCAGAGCGCCAGTGACGGATTCGATTACTGCATCCAGCGCACGGCCAGCAGCAGCTTTCGGGATATCAGCGGATGCAGCGATAGCATCAATCAGTTCCGACTTGTTCACTCTAAGTCCCCTTATATATCTATTGAGTATGATTCTAAGTTTTTTGGTGAAAGCAAAAACCAGTGCTGAATGGCCTACAGACACTTAAGAGCCGCTTTATAACAAGGGCTCTAAAAAGCTGTCAAGGAAGCCACCAGGCTTAATCGCATTAATGCGTGCTAATTCTTTCCTTGGAATCAGACTCGCGTTTTTCGTCCTTTGTGACTATCTCCGGAGCCACATCCGGCAAGGGCTCCGGCGCGTATTGCAGCGCAATTTGCAGGACCTCGTCAATCCATTTAACCGGTTTAATCTGAAGATCCTGCTTGATGTTGTCAGGAATTTCCTTCAAGTCGCGAACATTCTCTTCCGGAATGATCACGGTCTTGATACCGCCCCGATGTGCAGCCAGCAATTTCTCTTTCAAACCACCGATCGCCAGTACCTGACCACGCAGGGTAATTTCACCCGTCATGGCCACGTCAGCGCGTACCGGAATGCCGGTCAATGCCGACACCAGGGCCGTGCACATGCCTACGCCAGCGCTAGGGCCGTCTTTCGGGGTAGCCCCTTCCGGCATGTGGATGTGAGTGTCGTGCTTCTCGTGGAAGTCCAGGGGGATCCCCAGGCTCTTCGCGCGGCTGCGCACCACGGTCTGCGCGGCGGTAATGGATTCGACCATCACATCACCCAGTGAACCGGTCTTGATCAGTTGGCCTTTGCCAGGGATCACCGCCGCTTCGATAGTCAGCAATTCGCCGCCCACCTGGGTCCACGCCAGGCCAGTGACCTGCCCTACCTGATCCTGCTGTTCGGCCAGGCCGTAGCGGAATTTGCGCACGCCGAGGAAGTGCTCCAGCGAGTCGGCTGTCACCTTCACCGAGAAGCGTTTTTCCAGTGCGTGTTCCTTGACCGCCTTGCGGCAGATTTTCGCGATCTGGCGCTCCAGGCCCCGTACTCCGGCCTCACGGGTGTAGTAGCGCACGATGTCGCGAATGGTCTCGACCTCAAATTCGATCTCGCCCTTCTTCAGGCCATTGGCCGAAATCTGCTTGGGCGCGAGGTATTTGACGGCGATGTTGATCTTCTCGTCTTCGGTGTAACCCGGCAGACGAATCACCTCCATCCGGTCCAGCAATGCTGGCGGAATGTTCATGGAGTTGGAGGTGCACAGGAACATCACGTCGGACAGGTCGTAGTCGACTTCCAGGTAATGGTCGTTGAAATTGTGGTTCTGCTCAGGATCGAGCACTTCCAGCAACGCCGACGCTGGATCGCCACGCATGTCGCTGCCCATCTTGTCGATTTCATCGAGCAGGAACAGCGGGTTGCGCACGCCAACCTTTGTCATCTTTTGAATCAATCTTCCTGGCATCGAACCGATGTAAGTACGGCGATGACCACGAATTTCCGCTTCATCACGCACACCACCCAGGGCCATGCGCACGAATTTGCGGTTGGTAGCGTTGGCAATGGACTCGGCCAGGGAAGTTTTACCCACACCAGGCGGACCCACCAGGCACAACACCGGGCCACGAATCTTCTTCACGCGCTTTTGCACGGCGAGGTATTCGAGGATGCGTTCTTTGACTTCTTCAAGGCCGTAGTGATCGGCGTCGAGAATATCCTCGGCACGCGCCAGGTCCAGGCGCACCTTGGTCTGGGCCTTCCACGGCACCTGCACCAGCCAGTCGATGTAGGAGCGCACCACAGTGGCTTCGGCCGACATCGGCGACATTTGCTTGAGCTTGTTCAGCTCGGCGGTGGCCTTGGTCAGGGCGTCTTTGGGCAGGCCCGCGGCATCGATGCGCTTTTTCAGCTCTTCGATTTCGTTGTGGCCTTCCTCGCTGTCGCCGAGTTCCTTCTGAATGGCCTTCATCTGCTCATTCAGGTAGTACTCGCGCTGGCTGCGTTCCATTTGTTTCTTGACGCGACCACGGATGCGCTTCTCAACCTGCAGCAGGTCGATTTCGGCATCCAGCAAGGCCAGCACGTGCTCGACACGGGCCGACAGGTCGATGATTTCGAGGATGTCTTGCTTCTGCTCGATCTTCAGCGCCATGTGCGCGGCCATGGTGTCGACCAGGCGGCTTGGCTCATCGATGCTGTTGAGGGAAGACAGGACTTCAGCCGGGACTTTCTTGCCCAACTGCACATACTGCTCGAACTGCGAGAGCAGGCTGCGAACAAACACTTCGGATTCGCGCTCAGGGGCTTCGACTTCGTCGATCAGCGCCACCTCGGCGCGCAGGTGGCCATCCACCTCCATGAAACGCTCCACGGCGCCCCGCTGCTCGCCTTCTACCAGCACCTTGACGGTGCCATCAGGCAGCTTGAGCAATTGCAGGACAGTGGCAATGGTGCCGACGCGATACAGGGCGTCTTCGCCTGGATCATCATCAGCAGGATTCTTCTGGGCCAACAGCAGGATCTGCTTGTCGCCCGTCATCGCGGCCTCGAGGGCTTCGATAGACTTCTCGCGCCCCACGAACAGCGGGATAACCATGTGCGGATAGACGACGACATCACGCAACGGCAGGAGAGGCAATTCGATGGTGGTCTTCATGATTTCGCCTCTATGACAGATGAAAAATAAGCTTGAAACCAAGATGGGGGCTGCATGCAAAAAAAACAAGCGCAATGCCAGCAGTTAAACGCATGAATCAACGCTAATTAAAAAACCGCCCCAAAAAACAAGGGGCCCCGAAAGGCCCCTTGCTTGCTCTGCGACTGCAAAACGCTTACGCGTCCGGTGCAGCCTTGGCAGCCGGCTCACTGTTTTCGTAGATATACAGTGGCTTGGACTTGCCTTCTATAACGCTTTCGTCGATCACCACTTTACTCACCTCGGACTGCGAGGGGATTTCGTACATGGTGTCGAGCAAAACGCCTTCGAGGATCGAACGCAGGCCACGTGCACCGGTCTTGCGCTCCAGCGCCCGTTTGGCCACGGACTTCAGGGCGTCGGTGCGGAACTCGAGGTCCACGCCTTCCATCTCGAACAGCTTGGCGTATTGCTTGGTCAGGGCGTTTTTCGGCTCGGTGAGGATCTGGATCAAAGCCGCCTCATCCAATTCGTCCAACGTAGCCAGGACCGGCAGACGGCCAACGAATTCCGGGATCAGACCGAACTTGACCAGATCGTCAGGCTCGACTTCACGCAGGGACTCGCCCACCTTCTTGCCTTCTTCCTTGCTGCGCACTTCGGCACTGAAGCCGATGCCACCCCGGGTGGAGCGCTGCTGGATAACTTTTTCCAGACCCGAGAACGCACCGCCACAGATGAACAGGATGTTGCGTGTATCAACCTGAAGGAATTCCTGCTGCGGGTGCTTGCGGCCGCCTTGTGGCGGTACGGAAGCGACCGTGCCTTCGATCAGTTTCAACAGGGCTTGCTGCACGCCTTCACCGGAAACGTCCCGGGTGATCGACGGGTTGTCGGACTTGCGCGAGATCTTGTCGATTTCGTCGATGTAGACAATACCCATCTGGGCCTTCTCTACGTCGTAGTCGCACTTCTGCAGCAGCTTCTGAATGATGTTCTCGACGTCCTCACCCACGTAGCCAGCCTCGGTGAGGGTGGTGGCGTCGGCGATGGTAAACGGAACGTTCAGCAGGCGAGCGAGGGTTTCTGCAAGCAGGGTTTTACCCGAGCCTGTAGGACCGATCAGCAAGATGTTGCTCTTGCCGAGTTCAACTTCGTCGCCTTTCTTGTCACGCTGGTTCAGGCGCTTGTAGTGGTTGTACACCGCTACGGCCAGAACCTTCTTTGCACGCTCTTGACCAATGACATACTGGTCAAGGATGCCGCTGATTTCTTTAGGCGAAGGCAATTTATGCGCACTGCTCTCGGCCTGGGCTTCCTGCACCTCCTCACGGATGATGTCATTGCACAGGTCGACGCACTCGTCGCAGATAAACACCGAGGGGCCGGCAATCAATTTGCGTACTTCATGCTGGCTTTTGCCGCAGAAGGAGCAATAGAGCAGCTTGCCGTTGTCCTCGCCGTTGCGGGTGTCAGTCATTCGTTCGATCCAAATCCGATAGGCTTGCAACACAAGATGAAGGCTTATGCGGGCTTTTTCAAGCCCGCCAGTGGTCGGACACGCCGACCAGCCCTATTTTGAGCGGCTTATATTAAGCGGGGCGCTGGGTAATCACTTCATCGATCAGGCCGTATGCCTTGGCAGCTTCGGCACTCATGAAGTTGTCGCGATTGGTGTCGCGCTCGATTTCTTCCAGGGTGCGCCCGCTGTGCTTGGCCATCAATGTATTGAGGCGCTCGCGGATGAACAGGATTTCCTTGGCGTGGATCTCGATGTCCGACGCCTGCCCCTGGAAACCGCCCAGTGGCTGGTGAATCATCACGCGCGAGTTGGGCAGGCAGAAACGCTTGCCTTCGGCACCTGCGGTCAGCAGGAATGCGCCCATGCTGCACGCCTGGCCGATGCAGGTGGTCGACACGTTCGGCTTGATGAACTGCATGGTGTCGTAGATCGACATGCCTGCAGTGACCGAACCGCCTGGGGAGTTGATGTAGAGATGGATGTCCTTGTCCGGGTTTTCGGCTTCAAGGAACAGCAGCTGCGCACAGATCAGGTTGGCCATGTAGTCCTCTACGGGGCCAACCAGAAAGATCACTCGCTCCTTGAGCAGGCGCGAGTAGATGTCGTAGGCGCGTTCGCCACGAGCGGACTGCTCTACAACCATCGGGACCAGGCCGCCAGCGGCCTGGATATCAGAGTTCTGCTGAATATAGGAATTACGGAACATGCTCTGCAGTTACTCCCAAATAGTCATGTCTTGAAAACGCATAAGCCAGCGCGAGGCTGGCTTATGGTTGAATTTCCAACGAGTTGGACAATCAGTCGGCTTGTGCTGCTTCCGCCGGTTTGACTGCTTCTTCGTAAGAGACCGCTTTATCGGTCACCTTAGCCTTCTGCAGAACAGTATCCACAACTTGTTCTTCCAGCACAACCGAACGTACTTCGTTCAGTTGCTGGTCGTTCTTGTAGTACCAAGCCACGACCTGCTCAGGCTCCTGATAGGCCGAAGCCATTTCCTGGATCATTTCGCGAACGCGATCTTCGTCAGGCTTGAGGTCGAATTGCTTGACCACTTCAGCCACGACCAGGCCCAGCACAACGCGGCGCTTGGCTTGCTCTTCGAACAGCTCGGCCGGCAGTTGGTCAGGCTTGATGTTGCCACCGAACTGCTGAACCGCTTGAACGCGCAGGCGATCCACTTCGTTGGACAGCAGGGCCTTAGGCACTTCGATCGGGTTGGCGGCCAGCAGACCGTCCATGACCTGGTTCTTGACCTTGGACTTGATGGCCTGGCGCAGCTCGCGCTCCATGTTCTTGCGAACTTCGGTGCGGAAGCCTTCGATACCGGTTTCCTTGATACCGAATTGAGCGAAGAACTCTTCGTTCAGCTCAGGCAGCTTAGGCTCGGAAACGCTGTTGACGGTCACGGTGAACTCGGCGGCTTTGCCAGCCAGGTCCAGGTTCTGGTAGTCAGCTGGGAAAGTCAGGTTCAGAACGCGCTCTTCGCCGGCTTTGGCGCCAAGCAGGCCGTCTTCGAAGCCAGGGATCATGCGGTTGGAACCCAGCACCAGTTGAGTGCCCTTGGCGGAGCCGCCAGCGAATGCTTCGCCGTCAACCTTGCCAACGAAATCGATGTTCAGCTGGTCTTCGTTCTGGGCAGCACGGTCGGCCACTTCAAAACGGGTGTTCTGCTTGCGCAGGATTTCCAGCATGTTGTCCAGGTCCGAATCAGCTACGTCAGCGCTCAGGCGCTCTACGGCGATACCGTCGAAACCGGCAACTTCGAACTCTGGGAACACTTCGAATACGGCAACGTATTCCAGGTCCTTGCCAGCTTCCAGGGACTTAGGCTCGATCGAAGGCGAGCCAGCCGGGTTCAGCTTCTGCTCGACAACGGCTTCGTAGAAGGAAGCCTGGATCACGTCACCAATCGCTTCCTGGCGCGCATCGGCACCGAAACGGCGCTTGATTTCGGTCATTGGCACTTTGCCTGGACGGAAACCAGCGATCTTGGCCTTTTGGGCAGTCTGCTGCAGACGCTTGTTGACCGCAGTCTCAATACGCTCTGCCGGAACGGTGATGCTCAGGCGGCGCTCGATGGCAGTAGTATTTTCAACAGAAACTTGCATGGATATTCCTCGTTGCACAGACGTTAGCCGGCCGTTTCCGACCCCAGAATCAAGGGCATGCATTCTAGTGGGTCAAACTCAAGAAGTCACCCTACTGAAAACGGGTAGAAAAACAGCAGGCCATTTATAGGTTCAAGTGCACGCATGCACCTCATCCCGTTAGCAAATACAGCTCATCACGCCAGGGCTCTGCCTCAACCCTTCTATATATAGAAGAGCCTGGAAACACGCCCCTGACCGCTGGACTTGCACGCAAGACCAGCGGGTACGGCGGCAGCATCGAGACACACAAATACGACGAAGCGCCCTACCCTGAAAACTCGAAACACTTAAACAAAAACGGCACAGCCCCCGTTTCCAGGTACTGTGCCGTCTTCGCTATTAAATAGCTGTACTGATCCGGAAATAGCCCTGAATCAGTTCCACACGCTCAAAACCGGCAACGATTCTAACGCCAAGGCATTGAGAATGCTTGTTTTTTTCTGGACGTCAATCACCACCTGACGGGAATCCAGGCCCATACAAGGACATTCCCACCTCTGTAAGCACGACAGAGCCTTTTCGGGACGCAAAAAAAAGCGCCAGATCATTGACCTGGCGCTTTTCCGAATATGGGGTGGACGATGGGGATCGAACCCACGACAACAGGAGTCACAATCCTGTGCTCTACCAACTGAGCTACGCCCACCATATTGCATCAACAAAGAACTCGAACAGCTTCCTTGTCTGGCCTCACCCTGCCCGAAGACCAGGTAAAGCTTGATTGGTGCGGATGAAGAGACTCGAACTCTTACGCCTCGCGGCGCTGGAACCTAAATCCAGTGTGTCTACCAATTCCACCACATCCGCGCTTGAAGCTCTTAAAGCAAAGGCGCCAGATGTTTAATCTGGCGCCTTTCGAAATATGGGGTGGACGATGGGGATCGAACCCACGACAACAGGAGTCACAATCCTGTGCTCTACCAACTGAGCTACGCCCACCATATTGCGCTACTTGTGCCAAAGCTGCCTAATGGCGCACCCGGCAGGACTCGAACCTGCGACCATCCGCTTAGAAGGCGGATGCTCTATCCAGCTGAGCTACGGGCGCCTTATTAATCTGTACTCTTGGAGGATTACAAACTAAGTGCTTCCAGCCTTGCAGAACAACCATTCTGCTCGACCTTCTTAACCAGTGCTAGGCTGTGCCCGACAAGTGCGACGAATAGTATAGAGGGCCTGGAAACCCGTCAAATCTTTTTTGAAAAAAATTCATTTTATTTAAGGGGTTAGGGCAATTTGCTGACCAAGCGCCTTTGCCCTCACGTCCTGGCATGCGAGAATGCGCGCACTTTTCTTCCCCCTCTCGATGGTTAATCACGCGTAATGACTGCACAACTTATCGACGGCAAATCAATCGCCGCCAGCCTGCGCCAGCAGATCGCCAAACGCGTCACCGAGCGTAGCCAGCAAGGCCTGCGTACGCCCGGCCTCGCGGTGATCCTGGTCGGCAGCGATCCTGCCTCTCAGGTTTATGTCTCGCACAAGCGTAAAGACTGTGAAGAGGTCGGCTTTATCTCCAAGGCCTACGACCTGCCTTCCGAGACCACCCAACAGGCCCTCACCGACCTGATCGACGGCCTCAACGATGACCCGGCCATCGACGGCATCCTGCTGCAACTGCCGCTGCCCGAACACCTGGACGCCTCCAAACTGCTGGAGCGCATTCGCCCCGACAAAGACGTGGACGGCTTCCACCCTTATAACGTCGGCCGCCTGGCCCAGCGTATCCCGCTGCTGCGCCCGTGCACCCCTAAAGGCATCATGACCTTGCTGGAAAGCACCGGTGTCGACCTCTACGGTCTCGACGCCGTCGTGGTTGGCGCCTCCAACATCGTGGGTCGCCCAATGGCCATGGAGCTGCTGCTGGCCGGCTGCACCGTGACCGTCACCCACCGCTTCACCAAGGACCTGGCGGGCCACGTCGGCCGCGCTGACCTGGTGGTCGTGGCCGCCGGCAAGCCGGGCCTGGTCAAGGGTGAGTGGATCAAGGAAGGCGCCATCGTGATCGACGTGGGCATCAACCGCCAGGAAGACGGCAAGCTGGTTGGCGACGTGGTGTACGAAACCGCCCTGCCCCGTGCCGGCTGGATCACGCCGGTACCCGGCGGCGTTGGCCCGATGACACGTGCCTGCCTGCTGGAAAACACCCTGTATGCCGCAGAGACCCTGCACGGTTAATAACCAGGCGTACTGAAAAAGCCCTGCCTTATCGCAGGGCTTTTTATTGTCCGTAAAAAACCCTTTTTTTCTTAGTTTTTAAGAACTTTCGTCCGGCTCTAGAAGAACATTCGACAGTTTCTGATCCATACTCCTAAAATGTAACGGCATTTATCAAAAACCCGTTCCCGAACGGTATTTCCTTACTTTTTTAGCGAGTTCATCCGCGTGAAAATTCGTCTCTCTCTCGTCAGCCTATTTTTTGCATTTACAGGCACCTTTGCACACGCCGCCGAAACCACCCTGGCGCCGCGTGATACTTCCAAACTGCAAATCGCCTCCGGCAGCGCCATGCTCGTGGACCTGCAGACCAACAAGGTCATCTATTCCAGCAACCCGGACGTGGTGGTGCCCATCGCCTCGGTGAGCAAATTGATGACGGGCCTGGTGGTGCTGGAAGCCAAGCAGAACATGGATGAGTACATCGACATCAACATCAAGGACACGCCGGAAATGAAAGGCGTGTTCTCCCGCGTGAAAATCGGCAGCGAAATGCCGCGCAAGGAAATGCTGCTGATCGCCCTGATGTCCTCGGAAAACCGCGCCGCCGCCAGCCTCGCCCACCACTACCCGGGCGGCTACCCGGCGTTTATCGCGGCGATGAACGCCAAGGCCAAGGCGCTGGGCATGACCAGCACCCACTACGTGGAGCCCACCGGCCTGTCGATCCACAACGTGTCCACCGCCCGCGACTTGAGCAAGCTGCTGGCCGCTGCGCGCCACTATCCGCTGTTGAGCCAGTTGAGCACCACCAAGGAAAAAACCGTGTCGTTCCGCAAACCCAACTACACCTTGGGTTTCTCCAACACCGACCACCTGATCAACCGCGCCAACTGGGACATCAAGCTGACCAAGACCGGTTTCACCAACCAGGCCGGCCACTGCCTGGTGCTGGTTACCAGCATGGGTAACCGCCCGGTGTCGCTGGTGATCCTGGATGCTTTCGGCAAGTTCACTCACTTCGCCGACGCTGGCCGCATCCGCAATTGGGTCGAGACCGGCAAGAGCGGCTCGGTGCCTGACGTAGCATTGCGCTACAAGGCCGACAAGAACCTGAAGAACCGTCCTAACGCTGCAGAAGTGCGCCGCTAAACCCGCTACCTCCCTGTGTGAACACGGGTTTATGTGGGAGCGGGCTTGCTCGCAAAGGCGGAGTGTCAGTCACCGAAAGTAGCGATTGATCCACCGCGTTCGCGAGCAAGCCCGCTCCCACAGGGGTTTGCGACGCTCTGTTGTTTACTTTTTCTCCGCCAACACCTTCAACGCCTGCGCCGCTGCCTGCTCCTGCCCAGCCTGCGCCGTCGCATTGGCCGCATCACGCCAACGCTGTGCATCCACATTGGCCGGCAACTGGCTCGGGCGCTGGGTCAAAATCCCCCAGTTACCCGCACTCTTCCACGCCGATTCGAAGTCGCTGAAGCTCATCAACAGCCGCCGGTCCATGCCCGATCGCAGCAGCACGGTACTCTTCTGCTGGTTGAACCCCACCACCACGACGTAGCGCGTCCCCGACCAGAAGCTCGAATTGATCCGCGCCATCACCGGGTAACCCGCCGCCACCTGCGCCAGCACCGCCGTCAGCTTGGCATCCACCGGGTACACCATCAGCCCGTACTCGCGCGCCAGCACCTGCATGGTGCGCTCAAGGTTCGCCTCGCCGCCCGGCAAGTGCAGCGGTTTATCCAACAACCCCGGTGTCATGACAATGCCTTGTTGCGACAGCATGCTGGCTAAAGCCGAGGGGCCGCTCTGGTAAGCCTCGCTGCGAAAGGTCGGCACGCCATTGAGTTCGACACGCTCCGGCAGGCCCGCCAGTTTCGACGGCTGCCCGGAACAGGCGCCCAACCCCAGCGCGCAGGCCAGCAACAAGGATGTTTGAAGGTTCGACCGTAACCGCAATTTTCTACTCGCTTGATCAGCTTCCGGTAAGGGCCTTGATCATAGGGCGCCGAGCCACGCCGGTATAGCCCAAGGCCTTAGTAAAACACGCGGGATAGAGCAAAGAAGTTGGACGGACTCGACCATTGGTCAATAGCGGGCAACCGCCAGGTGACTAGACTGTCCATTGAGAAGACTGTGTGTGCCCCGCAGGGGGCGAAAGGAGGCCCGAATGAGCCTTGCAACAACGATTTTCCTGTTGATCTGCGGTTGGCTGGCGGTTGCCGGCGCCATGTTGTGGGGGGTCATGCGCGTGACCCGTCGGCACCATCACCCCCACGTCAAACCGGCTGCACCGGCCAAGCCCCATAAGGCCGCGGTGCACCACGCCTAGCCAGGCATGCAACTGAAGTCCTGCGTCGCAGCCACTTCCTTGCCGTGCCCATCCTTGAGGGAGGCGCGCACGGTGGTGCCCAGGCTGGATTCCACCAGGGTGTAGTGCTCACCCGCCTTGAAATGCTTGTAGTCGACCCGACCCTGGCAGTCCTGCTGGTTGTCGTCGCCTGGCTCTTCTTCGAACAGCGTCACATCCAGGCGATGCTCGCCCGGGGTCACTTCAAAAAAGCGCCCATCATCCACGCGCTTGCCATCCACGCGCTCGGCCATCAGGTCATTCGGTGCTTCTTCCTTCAAACCAATCCAGGCTTCGCTCGGGTCAGCCTTGGGAAGGGGGCCGGCGCAGGCCGACAACAACAGGACAGCACCCAGGGCAGGGATCAACAACAACGGTTTAAGTGACATGGCAGGGCTCCAAAAGGACATCGATAAACGCGGTGGACGGCACTCAACGGTGTCGCGTCCGATGGGTTACAAGCTTGAGGAGCCACCCTTTGTAGAACAAATGAATACATATGAAACGATCTTCAGCCCTTAACTAAATGTTCCTTCACCTCGCTGAAAGGCGCGTGTTAGGTGGGTCGGGCAAGACTGCCGGGGTTTGCAATCCTGCTCCAATGGAGGTTCACGCATGCTCGGGCTGGTAAAGACCGCACTGCAAAAGCCGTACACGTTTATCGTGTTGGCCATATTCATCTGCATCATCGGGCCGATGGCGGCCCTGCGAACTCCTACGGATGTTTTCCCCGATATCGGCATCCCCGTGGTCGCCGTGGTCTGGCAGTACAACGGCCTGTCGCCGGACGCCATGGCCGGTCGGGTGATCTACACCTACGAACGCTCCCTGAGCACCACCGTCAACGACATCGAACACATCGAATCGCAATCGCTGCCCGGCATGGGCATCGTCAAGATCTTCTTCCAACCCGGCGTGGATATCCGCACCGCCAACGCCCAAGTGACGGCCGTTTCACAAACCGTCCTCAAGCAGATGCCACCGGGCATCACGCCGCCGCTGATCCTCAACTACAGCGCCTCCACCGTGCCGATCCTGCAGATGGCGTTCTCCAGCCCCAGCCTGTCGGAAGCCAAGATCCGCGACCTGGTGCAGAACAACATCCGCCTGCCCCTGAGCGCCCTGCCCGGCCTGGCCATGCCCACGCCCATGGGCGGCAAGCAACGCCAGATCACCCTGGACCTCGACCCGCAGGCACTCGCAGCCAAAGGCTTGTCGGCGCAGGACGTGGGCAACGCACTCGCGCTGCAGAACCAGATCATCCCGGTGGGCACCGCCAAACTCGGCCCCAACGAATACACGATCCTGCTCAACAACAGCCCCAAGGCCATCGATGAACTCAACGACCTGCCGATCAAGACCGTCGACGGTGCGCTGATCACCATCGGCCAGGTGGCCCACGTGCGTGACGGTTCGCCACCGCAGACCAACATCGTGCGCGTCGACGGCCACCGCGCCGTGCTGATGCCGGCCCTGAAAAACGGCAGCATCTCCACCCTGTCGATCATCGACGGCATCCGCCAGATGCTGCCGCGCATCAACGAAACCCTGCCGCCGTCGCTGAAGACCTCGCTGCTGGGTGACGCCTCGGTGTTCGTGAAAGAATCGGTCGGCAGCGTGGCCCAGGAAGGCATCATCGCCGCCCTGCTGACCAGTGCGATGATCCTGCTGTTCCTCGGCAGCTGGCGGTCGACGCTGATCATCGCCGCCTCGATTCCCCTGGCCGTGCTCTCGGCCATCGCCCTGCTGGCCGCCACCGGGCAAACCCTCAACGTCATGACCCTCGGCGGGCTGGCGCTGGCGGTGGGGATTCTGGTGGACGACGCCACGGTAACCATCGAAAACATCAACTGGCACCTGGAACAAGGCAAGGCGGTGAAGACCGCGATCCTCGATGGCGCTGCGCAAATCGTTGGCCCGGCGTTCGTCTCGCTGCTGTGCATCTGCATCGTGTTCGTGCCGATGTTCCTGCTGCAAGGCATCGCCGGTTACCTGTTCCGGCCGATGGCCCTGGCGGTGATCTTTGCCATGGCCAGCTCGTTCATCCTGTCGCGTACGCTGGTGCCGACCCTGGCGATGTTCCTGCTCAAGCCCCATGTGCCGGAGCAAGGGCCGGGGCATCACCCGGAAGATGAGTTCATCAACCACCACGAAGGCGAGCAGCACACAAAACCGCGCAATGCCGTGCTGCAAGCGGTGCTGAATTTCCAGCAAGGTTTCGAGCGCCACTTCTCGAATATCCGCGACACCTACCACGGCCTGCTGACCTTGGCTCTGGCCCACCGCAAGCGCTTTATCGTCGGGTTCCTGGGCTGCGTGCTCGCCTCGTTCCTGCTGCTGCCAAGCCTGGGGCAGGACTTCTTCCCAGCCACCGACGCCGGCGCCCTCGCCCTGCACGTGCGCCTGCCACTCGGCACGCGCATCGAAGAAAGCGCGGCCGCCTTCGACCGCATTGAAGCGCGGATCCGCGAAGTGATCCCGGCCGAAGAACTCGACACCATCGTCGACAACATCGGCATTCCCCTCAGCGGCATCGACATGGCCTACAGCAGCAGCGGCACCATCGGCCCGCAGGATGGCGACATCCAGATCACCTTGAAAAAAGACCATGCACCGACTGCCGACTACGTGAAGAAACTGCGCGAAGCCCTGCCCGAAAGCTTCCCCGGCAGCCACTTCGCCTTCCTGCCCGCCGACATCAGCAGCCAGATCCTCAACTTCGGCGCACCCGCCCCGCTGGACGTAAAAATCTCCGGACGCAGCGATGAAGAAAACCGCGCCTACGCGGTGGAACTGGAGCGTCGCCTGCAACACGTACCGGGCATCGCCGACCTGCGCATCCAGCAGTCCACCGGCTACCCGTCGCTGCAAGTGAACGTGGACCGCATGCGTGCCAATGGCCTGGGCATCACCGAGCGTGACGTGACCAACAGCATGGTCGCTTCCCTCGCCGGCAGCTCCCAAGTGGCACCGACCTTCTGGCTCAACCCGGCCAACGGCGTGTCGTACTCGATCGTCGCCGCCACCCCGCAATACCGCCTCGACAGCCTGCCGACCCTGGAGGCCTTGCCGGTGACCGGTGCCGATGGCCAGTCGCAGATCCTCGGCGGCGTGGCCACCATCTCGCGGGTGCAGAGCCCGGCGGTGGTGACCCACTACAACATCGAGCCGACCCTGGACCTGTACGCCAACGTGCAAGGCCGTGACTTGGGCGGCGTCGCCCGCGACGTGCAAAAAGTGCTGGATGACACCGCCTCCATGCGCCCCAAAGGCGCAGTGATCAGCCTGCACGGGCAGATCGATGCGCTGCATGAAGCCTTCAGCGGCCTGAGCTTCGGCCTGCTCGGTGCGGTGGTGCTGATCTACCTGCTGATCGTGGTCAACTTCCAGTCCTGGGCCGACCCGTTTGTGATCATCACCGCGCTGCCCGCTGCGTTGGCTGGCATCGTGTGGATGCTGTTCCTCAGCGGCACGTCGTTGTCAGTGCCGGCCCTCACCGGGGCCATCCTGTGCATGGGCGTGGCCACGGCCAACTCGATCCTGGTGGTGAGCTTCTGCCGTGAGCGCCTGGCCGAACATGGCGACGCACTGAAGGCTGCGATGGAAGCCGGCTATACGCGCTTTCGCCCGGTGTGCATGACCGCCCTGGCCATGATCATCGGCATGCTGCCGCTGGCGATTTCCCAAGAACAAAACGCCCCCCTCGGCCGGGCGGTGATCGGTGGCTTGATCTTCGCCACCGTCGCCACCCTGCTGTTTGTTCCCGTGGTCTTCAGCCTGGTCCACGGGCGTCATCCTACTCGCGCTGTTGCTGGAGAAACTTCACATGTCGTCTGATCACAAACCCTCGCGCAAGCGTCTGATGCTCATGGGTGTCGGCGGCCTGACTCTGGCCGCCCTGTTGGTCGCCAACGGCCTGCACGCCCGCACGATGCACGAACAATCGGTGACCGCCTGGACGGAAACGGCCGCCATCCCCCAGGTGATGGTGTTCCAGCCCAAGCAAAACGCGGCCGGTGACACGCTGCGCTTGCCGGCGCACCTGGAAGCCTGGAGCAAGGCGCCGATCCACGCCCGGGTCAGTGGCTACCTCAAGGACTGGAAAGCCGACATCGGCACCCAGGTCAAAGCCGGGCAAGTCCTCGCCGAAATCGACAGCCCTGACCTGGACCAGCAACTGGCGCAAACCCACGCCCGGCTGATGCAGGAACAAGCCAATGCGCGCCTGGCACAAACCACCGCCACGCGCTGGCAAAACCTGTTGGCCAGCCATTCAGTGTCGCGCCAGGAGGCCGATGAAAAGACCTCCAACGCCGCCGCGGCCAAAGCCAATGCCGAAGCCGCCGCTGCCGACTACGCACGGTTGTCGGCACTGGAAAGCTACAAGACCATCCGCGCGCCATTCGCCGGCACCATCACCGCACGCAACACCGACATCGGCCAGTTGATCAAGGCCGATACCGACAGCGACCCGGAGCTGTTCAACATCGCCGACACCCACCAACTGCGCCTGTACGTGCCGGTGCCGCAGAACTATGCAGCAGTGATCCACCCAGGCCTCGAAGCTGAGCTGACCGTGCCCGAGCACCCGGGCGAGCACTTCAAGGCGCGCCTGATCGGCGACTCCACCGCCATCGACCGCCGCTCCGGCACCCTGCTCGCGCAGTTCGTGGCCGATAACCCCAACGGTGAATTGCTGCCCGGTGACTACGCCGAAGCCACCTTGCCGATCCCGGCCGACACCCATGGCGTGAGCATCCCGGCCAGCGCGCTGATCTTCCGCGCCCAAGGCACCCAAGTGGCGGTACTGGACGCGCAGAACCACGTGCACCTGCAAAACATCCACATCGGCCTCGACCTCGGCGAACGCCTGGTGATCGACCAGGGCCTCAAGCCCGCCGACCGTATCGTCGACAACCCGCCCGATGCCCTGCGCGAAGGTGACCCGGTGCAACTGGCCGATGCCGCAGGAGGTGCGCATGCGCCCAAGGCTTAAGCCCTTCGCGGCCTTGATGCTGCTGGCGCTGCAAGGCTGCTCGATGGCGCCCACCTACACGGTGCCAAGCGTGGACCTGCCCGCCGGCTATCGCGAACAGACCAGCGACGGCCCGTGGCACAGCGCGCAGCCGTCCGACCAGTTGGCACCCGAATGGTGGAAGCTCTACAACGACCCGCGCCTGAGCGCGTTGCAACAACAGCTGCTCAAAGCCAACCCGGACCTGGCCGCAGCGTTGGCGCACTTTGATGCGTCCCAGGCCTACGCCAGCCAGCTGCATGCCGGCTTGTTCCCGCAGCTCACCGCCAGCGCGCAACCCCTGCGCCAGCGGCAATCGGACACGCGACCGTTGCGTGGCAGCACGCAGCCGTCGGTGTACAACAGCAACACCGCCGGGTTTTCGTTGAGCTATGACCTGGACCTGTGGGGCAAAATCCGCAACCAGGTGGCAGCCGGTGATGCCCAGGCGCAAGCGTCTGGCGATGACCTGGCCGTGGCGCGTTTGAGCCTGCAGCGTCAGTTGGCGACCTTGTACGTGCAGCTCAACGGCCTGGATGCCCAGGCGCGGATTCTCAACAGCTCGCTGGACGATTTCAGCCAGGCATTGCAACTGACCCGCAGCCGCTACGAAGGCCAGATTGCCTCGGAGCTGGACCTGACCCGCGCGCAAAACCAGCTGGCCGAAGCCAAGGCTCAACTGGATGAAGTACGCGGCCAGCGCAACCTGACCGAGCATGCGATTGGCGAACTGGTGGGGGTAGCCGCCAGCACCTTCACGCTGCCGCCAAGCCAGCAATTAATCGCGTTGCCCGGCATTCCATCGCAGCTGCCGAGCCACCTGCTGCAACGGCGCCCGGACATTGCTGCGGCGGAACGCAGGGTGTTTGCCGCCAACGCCAACATCGGCGTGGCCAAGGCGGCGTGGTACCCGGATTTTAGTTTGACCGGGTTGATTGGCGGGCAGACGCAGGGGGTCGGCAACCTGTTTTCGGCGGGTAATCGTTATTGGGCGCTGGGGCCATTGGTCAATTTGCCGATCTTCGATGGCGGCCGTTTGAGCGCTAATGAGCGTCAGGCCAAAGCCGAATTCGAAGAAGCTTCGGCGCAGTACCGCAGCCATGTGTTGAAAGCCATCCGCGAGGTGGAAGATAACCTGGCGCAACTGCGAGATCTGCAGCAGGAAGCCCAGGATGAACAAGCCGCGGCGGATGCGGCGCAGCACACCCAGGCGCTGGCGATGAACAGCTACCAGGCGGGGGCAGTGAGTTATCTGGATGTGGTGACCGCGCAGACCGCCGCGTTGCAGGCACAGCGCACGTTGCAGGCGGTGCAGACGCGGCAGTTGCAAGCCAGCGTCGGCTTAGTCACAGCGCTGGGCGGTGGCTGGCAACCCGGCGCCTGATCTAACGCCTTCGCGCGCAAGCCCGCTCCCACATTTGATCGGGTTCACACCGTTCAATGTGGGAGCTGGCTTGTCGGGTCGCCGCATCGCTGCGATGACGGTATTTCAGGCAGCGAGCTTGCCACTGGCAATCGCGGCGGACGCAGCAACCATCGCCCGCAACAACACTGCACACCCCGCCGCCAGATCATCCGGCGCAGCATTCTCGATTTCGTTATGGCTGATGCCGCCCTCGCATGGCACAAAAATCATCCCCGCCGGGCCCAGTTCGGCCACGAAAATCGCGTCGTGCCCTGCCCCGCTGACGATGTCCATGTTCGACAGGCCCAGCCCATTCGCCGCATCGCGCACCGCCTCCACGCAGCCTTTATCGAAGTACAACGGCGGGAAATCCGCTGTGGGCTCCATCTCAAAACTCAAGCCATGTTTGGCGCAGGTCTCATCGATCACCTTGCGCACCTGGGCAATCATCGAGTCCAAACGTGCCGGTTCCAAGTGACGGAAATCCAGGGTCATGCGCACCTCACCCGGAATCACATTGCGCGACCCCGGATACGCCTGCAGGCACCCGACGGTGCCGCACGCATGCGGCTGATGGCCCAGCGCCGCCGCATTCACCGCGGCCACCACCGCCGCCGCGCCCACCAGGGCGTCCTTGCGCAGGTGCATCGGGGTAGGTCCCGCGTGGGCTTCCACGCCGCGCAGTCTCAGGTCGAACCATTTCTGGCCCAGCGCCCCCAGCACCACGCCGATGGTTTTCTGTTCATCCTCAAGGATCGGGCCTTGTTCGATGTGCGCTTCGAAGTAAGCACCGACTTTGTGCCCGCTGACGGCGCGCGTTCCCGCATAGCCAATCGCATTCAACGCATCGCCCACGCTGACGCCGTCAGCATCGACCTTGGCCAGGGTATCGGCCAGGGTGAATTTTTCGGCAAACACCCCCGAGCCCATCATGCACGGCGGGAAACGCGAGCCCTCTTCATTGGTCCACACCACCACTTCCAGCGGTGCCTCGGTTTCCACGTTGAGGTCGTTGAGGGTGCGCAGCACCTCCACGCCGGCCAGCACACCGAAGCAGCCGTCGAACTTGCCACCGGTGGGCTGAGTGTCGATATGGCTGCCGGTCATCACCGGTGGCAGGTTGGGATTGCGCCCGGGGCGACGGGCAAAAATATTGCCGATACCGTCGACGGTCACCGTGCAGCCCGCCGCTTCGCACCATTGCACGAACAGGTCGCGGGCCTTGCGGTCGAGGTCGGTAAGGGCCAAGCGACACACGCCGCCCTTGGGCGTGGCACCGAGCTTGGCCAGGTCCATCAGGGACTGCCACAAACGGTCGCGGTTGATGTGCTGATGGGTGGATTGCAGAACGTCGAGGGCAGCGTTCATGGGGATCTCCTCAGGCTACATTTTTATAGGTTGAACGAGCGTAACTCGATCAAAAATGTGGGAGCGGGCTTGCTCGCGAAAGCGGTCTTTCAGGCAACACTTTCGATAACTGATGCACCGCATTCGCGAGCAAGCCCGCTCCCACATGTGGATTGCATTCCACTTCGGTTACAGCGGGGATTTGGCGGTCACTGGACGGGCCGCACGCTTGGCATTCAGCCCGTAATACATCAAGCCGCCCAATGCCGAACCGGTGAACCAGCCATAGCTGTAGAACCAACTGAACGCATCACTGCCCAGGGACAGCAACGTCAGCACCACCGGCACGCCGAAGGCAATGAAGCCGCTCCAGTTCCACGCCGGGTACACGTCATCGCGGTACAAACCGGCCAGGTCCAGTTGCTGTTTGCGGGTGATGAAATAGTCCACCACCATGATCCCGGCGATGGGTCCCAGCAGGCTGGAGTAGCCCAGCAACCAGTTGGAATACACGGTCTCCAGGCTCACGTCGGACACGATCAGCCCAAGCTTTTTCAGCAGCTCATGGGCCATCAGCGCCAGCCCCACCAGCCCGGTGAGGATCACCGCCGTGGTGCGGTTGATCAGCTTCGGCGCGATGTTCTGGAAGTCGTTGGTGGGCGAGACAATGTTCGCCGCGGTGTTGGTGGACAAGGTGGCGATGATGATCAGCGCCATGGCAATGGCCACCCACACCGGGCTCTGGATATGCCCGATCAGCGTCACCGGGTCGGACACGCTCACGCCCACCAGTTTCACCGACGCGGCGGTCATGATCACGCCGAGGGCGGCGAACAGGAACATGGTCAGCGGCAGGCCGAAAATCTGCCCGAGGATCTGGTCCTTCTGGCTTTTCGCATAACGACTGAAGTCCGGAATATTCAGCGACAGGGTGGCCCAGAAACCGACCATGGCGGTGAGGCCGGCCATGAAGTAACCGGTGAGGCTCGCGCCTTCGGGACGCTTGGGCGGGATCGCCATCAACTCGCTGATGGACACATTGGGCATCGCCCACACCAGCAGGCCGATGCCCACCGCCACCAGCAGCGGTGCCGAGAGGGTTTCCAGGCGCTTGATCGACTCGGCGCCACGCAGCACCACCCACAGGTTCAGCGTCCAGAAGATCATGAAGCCGATCACCTCGCCGGTGCCGCCGAGGGACTTCCAGCCCTCGAAGATCGAGCCCAGGAACAGGTGGATCGCCAGCCCGCCGAACATCGTCTGGATGCCGAACCAGCCACAGGCCACCAGCGCGCGGATCAGGCACGGCACGTTGGAGCCGAGGATGCCAAAGGAGGACCGCAACAACACCGGGAACGGAATGCCGTACTTGGTGCCCGGGAAGGCGTTGAGGGTCAGCGGGATCAGCACCACGATGTTCGCGAGCAAGATCGCCATCAGCGCCTCGCCCACCGACAAGCCGAAATACGCCGTGAGCACCCCGCCCAAGGTGTAGGTGGGCACGCAGATCGACATGCCGACCCACAGGGCGGTGATGTGCCATTTGTTCCAGGTTCGTTCGTGCACCTTGGTCGGTGCCATGTCGTGGTTGTAGCGAGGGCTGTCGAGGACGTCGGGGCCGGCGTCGAGTTCGTACAGGCCGTTGCGCTCAATGACTTGCGATCTGTTCTGTTGCATGGCCGCTCCACGGTTTTTTCGAATTATTTTTGCTCACCCAACGCATCACGCCAGGTGGCCGGAGTACCTCGTAAACAACATGACATCACAGGCCCGGCCAGCCGCCACTGCACTCAATAACCGTGCCGACAACCGTTACCGAAACCGCACCGCTTATATAACGTACTGATGTTTATCAGCTTTCCGATTGGGCCCTGGGGACTTGCTGCGTGACTCAGGCTAAATCACGCGAACGTTATCCGAACTGTCAGGACTCAATCTGGTGCAACACAATTATTTTTATTTCCCATGCCCGTCAAGGGGCATGTCTCAAGCGTCTGATTTGCAATAAGAAATGTTGCTCAATTTAAGAACCTGTCAAGTGCGTCAAAATGGTGAGACAGCGCTTCATTTTGGTGAAAATCATTTTTAATCCTTATAAATCAATACTTTGAATACGATATAAGCTTATAAAAAATCTTCTTGCCCAATCGAAAAACTCGAGCTAGTTTCTATTCCTGTCACCGATGACAGGAATTAACCGACCATCGGTAAGCAGCATTACAACACTTAGAACTGGCACAAGCCGGTCAAGCCTGTGAGGAACTCGACATGTCGCTGTTGATCCGTGGCGCCACCGTTATTACCCATGATGAAAGTTACCGCGCCGATGTTTTATGCGCAGGCGGTCTAATTCGGGCTATTGGTACGAACCTGGATATTCCCGCCGGCACTGAAATACTCGATGGCAGCGGTCAATACCTGATGCCGGGCGGCATCGATCCCCACACCCATATGCAACTGCCCTTCATGGGCACCGTGGCCAGCGAAGACTTTTTCAGTGGCACCGCCGCTGGCCTGGCCGGTGGCACTACCTCGATCATCGACTTTGTGATCCCCAACCCGCAGCAGTCGTTGCTGGAGGCGTTTCATCAATGGCGCGGCTGGGCGCAAAAGTCCGCCTCCGACTACGGCTTTCACGTGGCGATCACCTGGTGGAGCGAGCAGGTGCGCGAGGAAATGGCCGAGCTGGTCAGCCACCACGGCATCAACAGCTTCAAGCATTTCATGGCCTACAAGAACGCGATCATGGCGGCCGACGACACCCTGGTGGCGAGCTTCGAGCGCTGCCTGGAACTGGGCGCCGTGCCCACCGTGCACGCGGAAAACGGCGAGCTGGTGTATCACCTGCAACGCAAGCTGATGGCCCAGGGCATCACCGGGCCGGAAGCGCACCCGTTGTCGCGGCCCTCGCAAGTTGAGGGCGAAGCGGCCAGCCGGGCGATCCGCATTGCCGAGACCATCGGCACCCCGCTGTACCTGGTGCATGTGTCGACCAAGGAAGCGCTGGATGAAATCACCTACGCCCGCAGCAAAGGCCAGCCGGTCTATGGCGAAGTGCTCGCCGGCCACCTGCTGCTGGACGACAGCGTGTACCAGCACCCCGACTGGCAGACCGCAGCGGGCTATGTGATGAGCCCGCCGTTCCGCCCGCGCGGGCACCAGGAAGCGCTGTGGCATGGCCTGCAATCGGGCAACCTGCACACCACCGCCACCGACCATTGCTGCTTCTGCGCCGAACAAAAAGCCGCTGGCCGGGACGACTTCAGCAAGATCCCCAACGGCACGGCAGGTATCGAAGACCGCATGGCCGTGTTGTGGGACGAAGGCGTCAACAGCGGGCGCTTGTCGATGCAGGAATTCGTCGCCCTGACCTCCACCAACACCGCCAAGATCTTCAACCTCTACCCCCGCAAAGGTGCGATCCGCGTCGGCGCCGATGCCGACCTGGTGCTGTGGGACCCCGAGGGTACGCGGACCATTTCCGCCAAGACCCACCACCAGCAAGTCGACTTCAACATCTTCGAAGGCAAGACCGTGCGCGGCGTGCCGAGCCACACCATCAGCCAGGGCAAACTGGTGTGGGCCGACGGTGACCTGCGTGCCGAACGTGGGGCCGGGCGGTATGTGGAGCGGCCGGCGTATCCGGCGGTGTTTGAGCAGTTGAGCAAGCGGGCTGAGCATTCCAGGCCCGTGGCTGTAAAGCGCTGATACCGCATTCGCGAGCAAGCCCGCTCCCACATTCGACCGCGTTCCCCCAGACAAAATGGGGTCGAATGTGGGAGCGGGCTTGCTCGCGAAGAGGCCAGTACAGGCAACAAAAAATGCCCACTTAGAGGCAATCCAAAAAAAACCGTGAGGCCAAACCCGTGATCCAGACCCTGACCCACCTCCCCCATCCCCATGAAGACGGGGCAACGCTCGCCAGCCACTTCACCGACCTGGCGCCGCCGCTCAACGCGCGCCAGGCCCAACTGGAAGCCTCGCGCTGCCTGTACTGCTACGACGCGCCGTGTGTGAACGCATGCCCCAGCGAGATCGACATCCCGTCGTTCATCCGCAACATCCACACCGAAAACATCCAAGGCGCCGCGCAGAAGATCCTCTCGGCCAACATCCTCGGCGGCAGTTGTGCGCGGGTGTGCCCCACCGAAATCCTCTGCCAGCAAGCCTGTGTGCGTAACAACGCCGAAGAATGCGCCCCGGTGCTGATCGGCCTGTTGCAGCGCTACGCGGTGGACAACGCACACTTCACCGAGCATCCGTTTCATCGCGCCGCGTCGACCGGCAAGCGCATCGCGGTGATCGGCGCCGGGCCTGCGGGCCTGGCCTGTGCCCACCGCAGTGCGATGCACGGCCATGACGTGGTGATCTTCGAAGCCCGGGAAAAAGCCGGTGGCCTGAATGAATACGGGATCGCCAAGTACAAGCTGGTGGATGACTTCGCCCAGAAGGAGCTGGATTTCCTGCTGCAGATTGGCGGCATCGAGATTCGCCATGGCCAACGCCTGGGCGACCACCTCACCTTGAGCGAACTGCACCAGCAGTTCGACGCGGTGTTCCTCGGCCTCGGCCTGGCCGCCAGCAAACAGCTCGGCCTGCCCCATGAGGACGCCCCCGGCTTGCTCGCCGCCACCGACTACATCCGTGAACTGCGCCAGGCCGATGACCTCACGCAACTGCCCCTGGCCGACCGCTGCATCGTGCTCGGTGCCGGCAACACCGCCATCGACATGGCCGTGCAGATGGCCCGCCTCGGCGCCCGCGACGTCAACCTGGTGTACCGCCGTGGCCTGGCGGACATGGGCGCCACCCACCATGAGCAGGACATTGCCAAGGCCAACCAGGTCCGCCTGCTGACCTGGGCGCAACCCGAAGAAGTCCTGCTGGATGATCGGGGCCATGTGCGCGGCATGCGTTTCTTGCGCACGCGCATGGAAAACGGCCGCCTGCACCCCACGGGCGAAACCTTCGAGTTGGCCGCCGATGCGATCTTCAAGGCCATCGGCCAGGGCTTCGACAACGCGGCACTGCACGACCCGCTGGCCCAGCAGCTGCACCGCGTGGGCGAGCGGATCTTCGTCGATGAGCACCTGCAAACCAGCGTTCCCGGGGTGTACGCCGGAGGCGATTGCGTCAGCCTCGGTCAGGACCTCACCGTGCAGGCTGTGCAACACGGCAAGCTGGCCGCCGAGGCCATGCACGCCCAACTCATGCTGACTGTGGAGGCTGCGTAATGGCCGATCTCTCGATTGTATTTGCCGGTATCAAAGCCCCCAACCCCTTCTGGCTGGCCTCTGCGCCGCCCACCGACAAGGCCTACAACGTGGTGCGCGCCTTCGAAGCCGGCTGGGGCGGCGTGGTGTGGAAAACCCTCGGTGAAGACCCGGCGGCGGTCAACGTGTCGTCACGCTATTCGGCCCATTACGGCGCCAACCGTGAAGTGCTGGGCATCAACAACATCGAGTTGATCACCGACCGCTCCCTGGAGATTAACCTGCGGGAAATCACCCAGGTGAAAAAGGATTGGCCGGACCGCGCACTGATCGTGTCGCTGATGGTGCCGTGCGTAGAGGAATCGTGGAAAAACATCCTGCCCCTGGTGGAAGCCACCGGTTGCGATGGTATCGAGCTGAACTTCGGCTGCCCCCACGGCATGCCCGAGCGCGGCATGGGCGCGGCGGTTGGCCAGGTGCCGGAGTATGTGGAACAGGTAACACGCTGGTGCAAGACCTATTGCTCACTGCCGGTGATCGTCAAGCTCACGCCGAACATCACCGATATCCGCGTGGCCGCGCGGGCGGCGTATCGCGGTGGGGCGGACGCGGTGTCGCTGATCAACACCATCAACTCCATCACCAGCGTCGACCTGGAGCGCATGGTCGCCCTGCCGGTGGTCGGCACCCAAAGCACCCACGGCGGCTATTGCGGCTCGGCGGTCAAGCCGATCGCGCTGAACATGGTCGCCGAAATCGCCCGCGACCCGCAGACCCAGGGCCTGCCGATTTGCGGCATTGGCGGCATCGGCAACTGGCGCGATGCGGCGGAATTCGTCGCGCTGGGCTGCGGCGCGGTGCAGGTGTGCACGGCGGCGATGCTGCATGGGTTCCGGATTGTCGAGGAGATGAAGGATGGGTTGTCGCGGTGGATGGACAGTCAGGGTTACAACAACTTGCAGGCATTTTCCGGGCGGGCGGTGGGCAACACCACAGACTGGAAGTACCTGGATATCAACTACCAGGTGATCGCCAAGATCGACCAGGAAGCCTGTATTGGTTGTGGGCGTTGCCATATCGCCTGTGAAGACACCTCACACCAGGCCATCGAAAGCGTGAAATTGGCGGATGGCACGCACAAATATGAGGTGATCGATGAAGAGTGCGTGGGCTGCAACCTGTGCCAGATCACCTGCCCGGTGGCGGACTGTATCGAGATGGTGCCGATGGACACCGGCAAGCCGTTTTTGAATTGGACGCAGGATCCTAGGAATCCCTACCGGGAGGCGGTGTAGCCCTTTAGACCGCCTTCGCGAGCAAGCCCGCTCCCACATTCGACTGCATTCCTCCCTCTATAACGCGGTCAACTGTGGGAGCGGGCTCGCTCGCGAAGGGGCCCTTAGGTTCACCACAAAAATCAAGGCTCCAACCCAATCCCCCGCAAGATCACACTCGTCACCGTCTGTATCGCCTTCTCGAACTGCATGTCCGACAACGGCTGGTGGTCATTCAGGATCTTCACCTGGTGATCGAAGTCGGCATAGTGCTGGGTCGATGCCCAGATCATATACAGCAGGCTCGACGGCTCCACCGGCAGGATGCGTTTGTCCTCCACCCACTGGCGAATCTTCGCTTCCTTCATCTTGGCCCAGTCGTACAGGCTTTCATCCAGCGCCTCACCGAGGGTGGGCGCGCCATGGATGATCTCGTTGGCCCAGACTTTGGATCCATACGGCCGCGTGCGCGAACGCTGCATCTTGGCGCGGATGTAACTGCTGAGCACCACCCTTGGGTCATCGAAGGTTTCGAAACTCAGGGCGTCCTGCTTCCACACTTCCAGCAAGTCGAACAGCACCGCGCTGTACAGTTCGCTCTTGGTGGTGAAGTAGTAATGCAGGTTGGAACGAGGCAGTTGCACTTCTTCGGCAATGTCGGCCATGGCGGTGCTGCCATAGCCTTTTTCGGCGAAGATTTTCTCCGCCGCCAGCAGGATTTTCTCGACGTTGACTCGACGAATTCCGATCTTGTGATTACCCATAAAGGCTGCAAACCCACTCACTGTCTATGGACGCTTCAAACGGCACGTGCGCCATCACATCATGAACAGACACATTAGGCCACACACCTGCTGCCCCAACTTCGGCTTACGCAGCCGATTGCCCGGACATGCCGTTGATCGACAGATCGACTTTTGCGGCGCAAAGGCTGCAGTTTTCCTCGGCGTCCTGCCTTGTGAACGGGCTATGATCGGCACATCTGAACCGGACCCCTGACCTATGGCCGTTGACCTGCAAGCCCTCTATCCAAAATTGATTCACCTGATGCTGGACACGGTCTTCGTGGTCGAAAGCAACAACCACATCGTATTTGTGAGCGATGCCTGTGAAGCATTGCTCGGTTACCGTGCCGACGAATTGACCGGCACCCTCATCACCGACTACATGCACCCTGAGGACCTGGCGCGCACCCGGGCCTCCATCGTGCGGGTCATGAACGGCAAACCCCATGTCGACTTCCGCAACCGCTATATCCGCAAGGACGGCGGTGTCGTGCATATCCTGTGGGCCGCCTTCTGGTCCGAAGAAGTGGGGGCACGGATCGGCGTTGCACGGGACGTCACGGCCCTCACCCAGGCCGAGGAGGAACTGCGTTTCCTCGCCCATCACGACCCGCTGACGGCGCTGACCAACCGCTCGCTGTTCAATGACGGGCTGGACACGGCCCTTCAGGCCGCGCAACGGCAAAACAGCACCCTGGCGTTGCTGTTTCTGGACGTCAACGACTTCAAGGGCATCAACGACGTGCATGGCCATGGCGTGGGCGACCGGGTGCTCTGCGTGATTGCACGACGGCTGGAACGCTGTGTGCGTGAGGGCGACCTGGTGGCGCGGATGGGCGGGGATGAATTTACGGTGCTGCTGACGGATATCCAGTCCCAGGACGCCGTTTACGCGAAAGTGACCCAGATCCTCGCGGTCATGGCAGAACCGTTGGGCGCAGGCTTCGAAGGGGTCAAGATGCCGTCCTGCAGCATCGGCGTGGCGTTTTATCCAGCGGACGGTGAGGACGCCGATACGCTGCTCAGCCATGCCGACGGTGACATGTACCAGACAAAACGGCGCAGGCTTGCGGCGGAGTGAAGAGCCGCGTGCAAGCCAGGTGAAACTTCCTGTACGAGCCTTTCCGCTGGAAATCGGATTGGTTAGGATCGCGATCCCAATGAAGGATCACTGCCATGACTATTCGACCTCGCGTGGCCGCCGACGACCCAGTGCTGGGAGCACTGTGGGAGCGCTCGGTGCGAGCCACCCATGACTTCCTCCCCGAGGATGACATTCAACGCTTGCTGCCTCTGGTGCGTGATACGTACCTGCCCATGCCCGCCCTCGACGTGTGGGTGTATGAAGACAGCGCCGGCGTCGCCGGTTTTATCGGCACCGGTGGGCACAATGTGGAAATGCTCTTCATCGAGCCTGCGCGCCGTGGCCAGGGTATTGGCCGCCAACTGCTGGACCACGCCCGCGCCCGCCACGACACCCTGACGGTGGACGTCAACGAACAGAACCCCCAGGCCGTGGGGTTCTACCTGCACTATGGTTTCATCCAGGTCGCGCGTTCGCCGCTGGATGGCGAAGGCAAGCCCTTTCCCTTGCTGCACTTGGCGTTACCGACTCTCTCACCTGAAGGTGCTGAACCATGCTGATCAAGAAAACCCTCACCACTGCCGCGCTGCTCGCCTCCCTGCTGGGAGCCTCGGCAGCGTTCGCCCACGCTCACCTCAAGAGCGCCACCCCTGCCGCCGACAGCACCGTCGCCGCCCCGGCCGACCTGCGCCTGACCTTCAGCGAAGGCGTCGAAGCCACGTTCACCAAGGTCTCCCTGAGCAAGGACGGCACCGAAATCGCCATCAAGGGCCTGGAAACGCCGGACGCCGACAAGAAAGTCCTGGTGGTGACACCGGCCGCCCCGCTGGCTGCCGGCAACTACAAAGTGGTGTGGAACGCTGTCTCGGTCGACACCCACAAGAGCAACGGTGAATACAGCTTCAAGGTCGGCCAATAACCCATGGCGACCCTGCTGGTGCTGTGTCGCTTCCTGCATTTCATCGTCGTGTTGCTGATGTTCGGGGCCTGTGTCTTCAGGCCCTGGCTGCTCGGCGCTGAACCGCAGCCGGCACTGGACCGGCGCCTGCTGCGCATCACCCGCGCCCTGGCCTGGGTCGGGCTGTTTTCTGGCGTAGCGTGGCTACTGTTGATCACCGCCAGCATGGCGGGCAGTTGGGACGCGGCCTTGCAACCGGCCACCGTGCAGTTGGTGCTGGGCAAAACCTTCTTCGGCCAGGTGTGGGCCTGGCACCTGCTGTTCAACCTGCTGCTGGTGCTGGCGCTGATCACACCCTGGCCTGCGCTGCGCCTGCCGTTGATCGCCCTGCTGCTGGTGACACTCGCCCCGGTGGGGCATGGCGCCATGCTCGACGGGATTAGCGGGCAACTGCTGATCCTCAACCAGGTGGTGCACCTGGCGTGTGTCGGCACGTGGCTGGGTGGCCTGCTGGTGCTGGTGTTGATCCTGCGCCAACCGCAGGGCCACCGGCTGGAGCCGATCCTGCGGCGCTTCAGCGGTGTGGGGTATGGCTTGGTCGTAGGGTTGTTGGTGACCGGCTTGATCAATGTGCGCGTGCTGACCGGGCAACTGTGGCCGACGCCTTTGTTCAGTGGCTTTGCCTTGATTCTGCTGATCAAGGTGATGCTGGTGTTGGGGATGCTTGCCCTGGCGTTGCTCAACCGTCTGCGCATCGAGCGCTGCGAGGAGCGCGTGGGCAGCTTGAGGGCCAGCGTGATGCTGGAATGGGCGCTGGGCATTGGCGCGGTTGCGGCCGTTTCCCTGCTCGGTACCCTGCCGCCGATGGTCATGGCGGGTTAAAAATCCACGTTGAAATGCCATCACTGTGGGAGCTGCGGTGCGACGGTTCGACTTGCCTGCGAAGGCGGTATGTCTGGCGACTAGGATCGAGTGCATATCCGTTATTTTGGTAACGGCTGATATGGGTTCCGCTCTTACAGCGGGTCACTTTTGGAAAGAGCCGGGATGCCGGCCCAGCCAAAAGTAACCAAAAGGCTCTTGCCCCACCACTCGGCACCTCGCCTAGGCTCGGTGTTCCCTCACTCCGGCTTGAATCCGTGGGCCGCCGTCATGGGCCATCCTTGGCCCAGGACGGCTAACCCGGCGTCCTGCCGGGTTACCCACGGATTCAAGCCTGCGTTCGGCCAGCGTGGTTGACGGGGCGCCTGAGATCAAGATCAAAAGCAAGAGCACGGCGGCCTGGTAGCCGACCAGAGTGGTTGGATCAAAAGCAGGTACGTGTAGGAGCTGGCTTGCCGGCGATGCAGGCAACTCGGTGAATCAGGCATACCCGGTTGAGGCGATCGCAGCGGTGCGGCGATCCGACAAGCCAGCTCCCACAGAAACCGCGCCCGCATTTTGATCCGTGCGGCCCAAGTCATCGTATAACTTCTGCTTGACACCCCGTGAAAACCCCGCAAATATCCGCGCAATGTTGTACGACGACGTACGACAAATAATAAAAACAACAAATAAAAGGGAGTTTCACTGTGAGTCCATTCGCCCGCAATTCCTCCTCGCGTATCGGCCTTCTCGGTCTCGGCAGCCTGGTTTGCACCCTACCCCTGACCACCCACGCCGACGGTTTTATCGACGACGCCACGGCCACGCTCAACCTGCGCAATGCCTACTTCAATCGCAACTTCACCAACCCCACCTACCCCCAGGCCAAGGCCCAGGAGTGGACGCAAAACTTCATCATCGACGCCCGCTCCGGCTTCACCCAGGGCACGGTCGGTTTTGGCCTGGATGTGCTGGGCCTGTACTCGCAGAAACTCGATGGCGGCAAAGGCACCGGTGGCACCCAATTGTTGCCGATCCACGATGATGGGCGCCCGGCCGACAACTTCGGGCGCTTGGGCGTGGCGCTGAAGACCCGGCTGTCGAAGACCGAATTGAAAGTCGGCGAATGGATGCCGGTGCTGCCAATCCTGCGCTCCGATGACGGCCGTTCCCTGCCACAGACCTTCCGGGGTGGCCAAGTCACTTCCAACGAAATCGCCGGCCTGACCCTTTACGGCGGGCAGTTTCGCGGCAACAGCCCGCGCAACGACGCGAGCATGGAAGACCTGTTCATGAACGGCAAAGCCGCCTTCACCTCCGACCGCTTCAACTTCGGCGGCGGTGAATACAGCTTCAATAACAAGCGCACCCAAGTAGGCGTGTGGTACGCCGAGCTTTCCGACATCTACCAGCAACGCTATTTCAACCTGACCCACAGCCAGCCGGTCGGTGACTGGACCCTGGGCGCCAACCTCGGTTACTTCACCGGCAAGGAAGACGGACGCGCCCTGGCGGGTGATCTCGACAACAAGACCTTTTCCGCGCTGCTCTCGGCCAAATACAAGGGCAACGCCTTTTACGTGGGCCTGCAGAAACTCACCGGCGACAGCGTATGGATGAAGGTCAACGGCACCAGCGGCGGCACGCTGGCCAACGACAGCTATAACGCCAGCTACGACAACGCCAAGGAAAAATCCTGGCAGGTGCGCCATGATTTCAACTTCGTGGTGCTGGGCATTCCCGGGCTGACCATGATGAACCGCTACATCAGCGGCAGTAACGTGCACACCGGGGCGATCACCGATGGCAAGGAATGGGGCCGTGAATCGGAGCTGGCCTATACCATCCAAAGCGGTACGCTGAAGGACCTGAACCTGCGCTGGAGGAATTCGTCGCTGCGCCGGGACTTCAGCAACAATGAATTTGATGAGAACCGGCTGTTTATCAGCTACCCCCTCTCTCTGCTTTAACGCTTGGCAACGATCTATCAACCGCTGCGAAACCCATGTGGGAGGGGGCTTGCCCCCGATGACAGAGTGTCAGTCAACAGATCGTCCCACTGATCCACCGCCATCGGGGGCAAGCCCCCTCCCACATTTGAATGTCATGCAGAGGTAGGAGCGTTGACAACGTGGGGGATCCATAAGGATACTTTGGCAAAGTCATACGACAACCTACAACAATAATGGAACGCCCATGACCACCACGACTACTGCACCCGTTCCCTTCAACCGCCTGCTGCTGACCGGCGCTGCCGGTGGCCTGGGTAAAGTCCTGCGCGAACGCCTGCGCCCTTATGCCCAGGTGCTGCGCCTCTCGGACATCGCCGCCATGGCCCCCGCAGCCGGCGCCCATGAAGAAGTGCACACCTGCGACCTCTCCGACAAACAAGCCGTGCACCACCTGGTGGAAGGCGTCGACGCGATCCTGCACTTCGGCGGCGTGTCCGTGGAGCGCCCGTTCGAGGAGATCCTCGGCGCCAATATCAGCGGCATCTTCCACATTTACGAAGCTGCCCGCCGCCATGGCGTCAAGCGCGTGATCTTTGCCAGCTCCAACCATGTGATCGGCTTTCACAAGCAAGGCGAAATCCTCGACGCCCACTCGCCACGCCGCCCAGACAGCTACTACGGCCTCTCCAAGTCCTACGGCGAAGACATGGCCAGCTTCTATTTCGATCGCTACGGCATCCAGACCGTGAGCATCCGCATCGGCTCCTCGTTCCCGGAACCGCAGAACCGCCGCATGATGCACACCTGGTTGAGTTTCGATGACCTCACCCAACTGCTCGAACGCGCGCTGTACACGCCAGACGTCGGCCACACCGTGGTCTACGGCATGTCGGATAACCTCGACACCTGGTGGGACAACCGCTACGCCGCCCACTTGGGCTATGCCCCCAAGGACAACTCCGAAGTGTTTCGCGCACAGGTCGAAACCCAGCCACCGGTGGCCGCCGATGACCCGGCCAAGGTCTACCAGGGCGGCGCCTTCTGCGCGGCCGGCCCGTTCGGCGATTGAGCCATGAGTGCAGAACTGATCGTCGACGCCCGCAACGCGGTGGGCGAATGCCCGGTGTGGGTGCCTGAAGAAAACGCGCTGTACTGGGTGGACATCCCCAACGGCGGCCTGCAACGCTGGAGCGCCGCCACTGGGCATATTGCCGCCTGGAAAGCCCCGCAGATGCTCGCCTGCATTGCCCGTACGCAAACGGGCAATTGGGTGGCCGGGATGGAAAGCGGCTTTTTCCAACTCACGCCGCACAACGATGGCAGCCTCGACACCACCCTGTTGGCCAACGTGCAGCACCCACGCGCCGACATGCGCCTGAACGATGGGCGCTGCGATCGCCAGGGCCGGTTCTGGGCCGGCAGCATGGTGTTGAACATGGGCTTGAACGCGGCCGAAGGCACCCTGTATCGCTATGCCAGCGGCACCGCGCCCCATGCGCAACTGGGCGGGTTCATCACCCTCAACGGCCTGGCGTTCAGCCCGGATGGGCGCACGCTGTACGTGTCGGACTCGCACCCGCTGGTGCAACAGATCTGGGCATTCGACTACGACATCGACACCGGCACGCCGTCCAACCGCCGTGTGTTCGTGGACATGCATGCCTACCCTGGCCGCCCCGACGGCGCAGCGGTGGACGCCGAGGGTTGCTACTGGATCTGCGCCAACGACGCCGGCTTGATCCATCGCTTCACTCCCGACGGTCGCCTCGACCGCTCCCTGGCCGTGCCGGTGAAGAAGCCCACCATGTGCGCCTTTGGTGGCAGCCGCCTGGACACCCTGTTCGTCACCTCGATCCGTGATGACCAGAGCGAACAGTCCGTGTCCGGCGGCGTTTTCGCCCTCAACCCGGGCGTGCAAGGCCTGGCAGAACCGACCTTCGCGCTTTAGGTGGAATGCCGATGCTGATCGAACTCGAAGACGCCCTCACCCACCTCACCCTGGCCCCGGTCGTGGGCGGCAGCATCGTCAACTGGCGGGTGCGCGCCACCGGGCAGCCGTTGTTGCGCCACAGTGACCAGCAGGCGCTGGACACCGGCTTGCCGGGCAAGCTGGGGTGCTACCCGTTGGCGCCCTGGTCCAACCGGATTGCCGAAGGCGGTTTTGATAACCCGGACGGTTGGCTGGCATTGACGCCCAACAGCCCGCTCGACCCATTGCCGATTCATGGCTCTGCCTGGCAACAGGCTTGGCAGGTGGTCAGCCAGGCCGCCGATGAAGTGGTGTTGGCGGTGGAGTGCGACACGCCATTCGCCTATCGCGCCGAGCAACGGTTTCGGTTGGAGGGTGGCGAACTGATCATCGCATTACGCGTGACCCATCTGGCGGCACAGCCTGCGTGGCATGGTTTGGGATTGCATCCTTACTTGCCGCGCAAACCGGGGACACGGCTGCAGGCAAAGGCGTCACACGTGTGGATGAGTGATGCGTCCAAGCTGCCCACAGGGCTGGCACCGGTGCCTGCCGAGTGGGATTTCCGGCAGTTGAAGGGTTTACCCGAAGGCTTGGTGGACAACGGCTTTTGCCAGTGGGACGGCCACTGCGTGATCGAACAGCCGGAGCTGGGCTACACCCTGGAATGCCAAGCCGAAGGCAGCGACTACTTTTTACTGTACTGCCCACCGGGGCTGGAGTTCTTCTGCATCGAACCGGTGAGCCATCCCGTGAATGCCCACCACCTGCCCGGCAGGCCCGGCTTGAAACTGCTGGAACAAGGCCAGTCCAGCCACCTCAACTTCACCCTGAAATACAGCCCCTTGTAGGAATCGGTGTTTGTGGCGAGGGAGCTTGCTCCCTCGCCACATCAAGCAATCAGCGGTTTGATCCAAAGGGGATCAAGGCGGGCTGTTCTTCAGGCGCCCCGCCGTGTCGATACTCACCACCACCGACAACCCCGGCCGCAACCGTTCGCTCTCGGCCTGGTCCGGATCTACCGTGATCCTCACCGGCACCCGCTGGGCGATCTTCACAAAGTTGCCGGTGGCATTGTCCGCCTGCAACAGACTGAACTCAGAACCTGTGGCCGGGGAAATGTGCTGCACCGTGCCGTGGAATTTGCGGTGGTTCAGCGCATCCACCGTGAAGGTCACCGGTTGGCCGACCTGCACGTTGTCCATCTGGGTTTCCTTCATGTTGGCGATCACCCACAACTGCGGCGGCACCAGCGCCATCAACTGCGCGCCGGAGTTGACGTAGGCCCCCAGCCGCACGCCGATCTGCCCCAACTGGCCGTCACGCGGCGCGGTGATGCGCGTGTTGGACAGGTCGATCCGCGCCAGCTCCACCGCCGCATCGGCACTGGCGACGGCCGCTTCCAGGGAGCCGCGATTGACGATCACTGTTTGCAAGTCCTGCCGCGCGATTTCCAGGTTTGCCTGGGCCTGGGCCACGGCGGCGATGGTCTGCGCGTTGGCCGCACGGGTCACGTCCAGCTCGCGCTTGGACACCGAGCCGTCACTGATCAGCTCTTCATTGCGGCGCAAGTCGGCAGTACTTTTGCGCGACTGCGCCTGGCTGTCGGCCAAGGCAGCCTGGCGCAATTTGATCGTGGCTTCGGCGCTGTTGCGCTGCTGCACCACATTGGCCAAGGCGGCCTTTTGCACCGCCAGTTGTGCCAGCGCCTGGTCGAGGCGCTGTTTGTAGATGCGGTCATCCAGGCGCACCAACAGGTCGCCGGCCTTCACGTACTGGAAGTCCTGCACCGGCACTTCGAACACATAGCCGCTCAGTTGCGGCCCGATGATCGTGACCTGACCGCGCACCAGGGCGTTCTCGGTGGTTTCCACCGCGCTGCTGAACGGCGGCAGCTGCCAGGCGTACAGCACGATCAGCACGCCGACGACGGCAATCGCGGCAAAGCCCAGGGACGAAAGAATGCGTACCCGCAACGGCCGCAGCTCGGTGGGCACGGCGCCGGGGGGCGTGCTGCCTTCCGGAGTGGCGGCAATGGCGGTGGTGGTCGTGGTGGAAGGTTCGGTCATGAAGGTGCGCCGCTGGGTTGAACGGGAGTGGCTGCTCGGGTGGTGCTCATCAGCCACAAGCTGCGGATAAAGATCCAGATCATGGTGAGTATCGCGATGATCGCGATCAACATGAAGACATCGTTGTAGGCCATCACGTTCGCTTCACGGGTGGCGGCCGTGGCCAGGCTACGAATGCCCATGAGGTTGCGCAGCTCGGGATCGGCGATGATGCCGCCGTAGGCAGAGCCGCCACTGTTCACCCGCGCGGCCACACGCGGGTCGAGCAGGGTCAGGTGTTCGACGATCATGCTGGAGTGGAATTTCTCCCGCACAATCTGGAAAGTGCCCAGCAACGCCGCGCCGATCAAGCCGCCGAGGTTCTGGCAAATGCCGAACATCACCGAAAAACTCACCAGATTGCGCGGGTTGGTCAGCACGTTTTTCGTACCCAGCACCATCGTCGGTCCGAGGAAGAAAGTCCCGCCGAAGCCTAGCAGGAACTGGCTGATATACAGGTTTTCCGGGCGGGTCAGGTTGCTGGAAAAACTGTCCATCACCGACCCCACCGCCATCAGCGCCAGGGAGATCACCAACGGCATCAACAGGTGCGCCGGGTTGATGGTCAACGCGCTCACGGCCAGCCCGGCAATCGCCCCGGCCAGCATCACCACGTACAGCGTGTGCATCTGCTGGTAGCTCATGTTCAGCATCTGCATGAAGCCCACCGCGCCGGTGGACTGCTCGGACAGCACCATGCGAATCAGGATCACCGCCAGCGCCAGCCGAATCATCACCCCGCTGCCAAGCCAACGGGTCATCAGCATCGGGTTGCTGCGGTTATGCTCGATGGCCAGGCCGGCCATGATCAGCACCAGGGAACAGGCCGACGCCACGCCGATCCACGGGGCTTCGAGCCACCAGTCGATACGCCCCAGGGACAACACCGCGCACAACAGCGCCACGCCGGTGGCGAGCAAGGCGAAAGTGAGGAAGTCGAGTTTTTCAAAGGTCTTGAAGCGGTCGCCCGGCGGCAACTTGAGCAGGAACACGCAGCCCAGGCAGATCAGCGCCATGCCCAGTTCGAACAGGTACAAGCCGCGCCATTCGGCGATTTGCAGCAGGTCTTCGGAGAACAGCCGGGCCAAAGGCAACGCCAACTGCGCCGTGCCCAGGCCCAGCACCAGCGCCTTCAGGCGCCACTTGGCCGGGAACGCCTGGATCATGTAGTACAAGCCCAGGGAACTGAGCGCCGCGCCCACCATGCCGTGAGCGGCACGCACCGCGATGGCCGAACTCAGGTCGTTGACGAACAAGTGGCCGAAGGTCACCAGGGCATACAGCACCAGGAACACCTCGGTGAATGCACGCAGGCCGAACTGCTGGCGAAACTTCACCAGCAGCAGGTTCATGCACACGTTGGTCATCACATAGGCGGCGGGCAGCCAGGCCATTTCGGCAGTGGTCGCGCCCAGGGCGCCTTGCAGGTATTGCAGGTTGGCAATCACCAGCGCGTTGCCCAAGCCCCCGGTGATTGCCACCAGCACGCCCACCATCGCGAACAGCCAGCGCTTGTGCGTGGGGTGCAACGGCGTCGACGGCGAACCGGGCAGGCTCGGGCGCTCGTGGGGTTCCCAGGCGTGGGGGGTGTATTTGTCCATTTGCAGATCTAGATATCCAAGGCTGGCGATCAGTGTACAGGTAGGAGCCGGCTTGCCGGCGATGACAGTTTTAAGAACAACAATGTTCTCCAGGGCCTCATCGCCGGCAAGCCGGCTCCTACAGGGGGGTGATCGTTTTCAAGTGATCAGCGCCAGCCAGAGTGTGGGATCAGAGAGCGGCCTTGATCAACATGCCCGCCGCCACCAGCACACACAGGCCGGCAAAGCCGACTTGCAGGGTGCGCGTGGGGATCAACGCGCACAGGCGCCGACCGGCGAGCATGCCGACGATGCTGGCGCCAATGAACATCCACCCCACCGGTTCGATGCGCACACCGGCATGGAACGCGCCCGCCACACCGATCAACGAGATCAGGCTGATCACCATCAACGAGGTGGCGACAATGCCGCGCATCTGCACGTCGGTGAGCTGCTTGAATGCCGGCACGATCAGAAAGCCCCCGCCCACGCCGAGCAGGCCCGACACGGCACCGGTCACGGCGCCGAGCGCCGCCAGGGTGGCCGTGCATTTGGCGGTCCAGGCCAGGCGCCCGGTCTGCTGGTTGAGCATGCAGTTCTTCTGCCCCCAGGACGCGGCGCCATGGTCACTGGGCCCGGCCTCGGTCTTTTCGCGCTGCAACATGCGCCAGGCCACCAGCACCATCAGCGCGCTGAACAGGCCCATCAGCAGGTATTCCGGCAATTGGTGAGCGAAAAACACCCCCACCGGCGAAAACAACCCGCCCAACACCGCGATCAGCAACGCCGCGCGATAGCGCACCAGGCCATGGCGCAAGCCGTCGACGGCCCCCACCGCTGCCGCCGCACCCACGGCGAGCAGCGACACCGGTGCGGCCTGGGTCATGCTCAGGCCCAAGCCCAGTACCAGCGCCGGCACGCCGAGGATGCCGCCGCCGGCACCGGTCAGGCCCATGACCAGGCCCATCAAGATACCCAACACACTGGCCAGCAGCATTCAGTCCACCTTGCTCAGGCGGGTCAGCCACTCGCGGCCCTTGAGCATGCCGTTCCAGTAGAACCACGGCAGCAGCGTCGCCTTGAGGAACCACATCGAACGGCGTGCCTGGGTCGGGTCCAGAGGGAAAGTCGGCAGCAGCTTGCCACCATAGCCGAACTCGGCCAGCACCACCTTGCCCTTCTCCACCGTCAGCGGGCAGGAGCCATAACCGTCGTACTTGAGGGGCAGCGGCGCCTGTTTGCGCAGGGCCAGCAGGTTTTCGGCGACCACCACGATCTGCTTGCGCACGGCGGCGGCGGTCTTGGCGTTGGTGGTGCCGCACACATCGCCCAGGCCGAAGATGTGCGGGTAACGCAGGTGCTGCAGGCTGTGGGGGTTGACCTCGCACCAGCCGGCCGCGTCGGCCAACGCACTGTGGCGGATGAAGTCCGGGGAAACCTGCGGCGGGACCACGTGCAGCAGGTCGAAGCTTTTCTCTTGAACAGTGACGTTGCCCTCGGCGTCCTTCACCTCGAACCAGGCCCTGCGCGCCGGGCCGTCGACCTTGACCAGGTTGGCATTGAACACCAGGCGGGCGTTGTACTTTTCAACGTACTTCATCAACGGCGGCACAAAGGTCGGCACGCCGAACAGCGCGGCACCCGCCAGGTTGAATTCGACATCGATGTTGTTCAGGACGCCCTGCTTGAGCCAGTGATCGCAGGAGAGGTACAGCGCCTTTTGCGGCGCGCCCGCGCATTTGATCGGCATGGCCGGCTGGGTAAAGATCGCCTTGCCACCCTTGAGCTGCTGCACCAGTTGCCAGGTGTAGGCGGCGTGTTCGTAACTGTAGTTGGAGGTGACGCCGTTGCGCCCGAGGGTGTCCTGCAGGCCCTCGATTTTCTCCCAGGCCAGGCGCAGGCCCGGGCACACCACCAGGTTTTTCCAGCTGACGCGCTGGCCGCTGTCGAGCACCAACGTCTGCTCATCGGCCAGGATTTCGGTGACCGCGGCCTGTATCCAGGTCACGCCGTTGGGCAGCACATCCGCCAATGGGCGACGGGTCTTCTTCACGTCGTAGGCGCCACCACCCACTAACGTCCAGGCGGGCTGGTAGCTGTGGTGGTCGCTGGGTTCGATGAGGGTGATGTTCAGGTGGGGGTCGCGCTTGAGCAGGCTGGCCAGCAGGCCGATGCCTGCCGAGCCGCCGCCGATGACTACGATGTCGCCACTGATGGTTGGGCCCCAGTGTTGGTCGGTCATGGTCTATCGCCTTTTTTATTCAATGCACACAAGGGTCGCTGCCGGATGGCGTCACGCCCAGCTTTTAATCACCGCGCCGCAGTACAGGCCGGACAGGGTCTTCATCACTTGAATCACTTCATGGCTGGCCAGCCCGTAGAAGATGTATTTGCCTTCCCGACGGGTGGCGACCAACCCTTCGTCGCGCAGGATGCCCAACTGTTGGGACAGTGTGGGCTGGCGCACGCCGGTCATGGTTTCCAGCTCGCCGACGTTGCGCTCGCCCTGGGTCAACTGGCAGAGGATCAACAAACGGTCTTCATTGGCCAGCGCCTTGAGCAAGGAACAGGCCTTGGACGCCGACGCGCGCAGTTGGGCGACTTCGCCTTCACTCAGAGTAGATTCCATTTGCCTCGGGTCCTTTTTGTCACTTAAGCTCAAAACATTATGTGTAAACGTAAACTGATTGTAACGACTTTTTTCTTCAATTGGGGACAGCCGCCATGCCCGCGTTGATTCACGCTTTTTTGGACGAGGCATCGTCGACCTACACCTACATCATCTATGAAGCCGACGGTGGCCCCTGTGCCATCGTCGACTCGGTGCTCAACTACGACCCGGCTTCCGGGCGTACCGACACGGCCCAGGCCGACAAGGTCATCGCCTTTGTCCGTGAACATCACTTGCAGGTGCAATGGCTGCTGGAAACCCACGCTCACGCCGACCACCTGTCTGCCGCGCCGTATTTGCGGCGCACCCTGGGCGGCAAGATTGCCATCGGCCAGTCCATCAGCACCGTGCAGGGTGTGTTCAAGAACCTGTTCAACCTGGAGCCGGAATTTCGCGTGGATGGCTCGCAGTTCGATCACTTGTTTGCGCCGGATGAGGTGTTTCATATCGGCAACCTGAAGGCCCAGGCGCTGCATGTGCCCGGGCATACGCCGGCCGACATGGCTTACTTGATCGACGACCGGTTGATCCTGGTGGGTGACACGCTGTTCATGCCGGATGTGGGCACGGCGCGCTGTGACTTCCCGGGCGGCGATGCGCGGCAGCTGTATGCGTCAATGCGTAAGTTGCTGGCGTTCCCGTTGGAAACCGAACTGTACGTTTGCCATGACTACCCGCCCGAAGGCCGCACGGCGAAATGCCTGACCACTGTTGCGGAACAACGCGCGGGGAATATCCACGTGCATGACGGTGTGAATGAAGCAGCGTTTGTCGAAATGCGTACCCAACGGGACGCCGGGTTGGGCATGCCGACGCTGTTGCTGCCGGCGATCCAGGTGAATGTGCGGGCGGGAAATATGCCGCCGGCGGAAGACAACGGCGTCGTCTACCTCAAAATCCCCCTCAACAGGCTCTGACATGCTGAATTTGTAGTGAGCGGGCTTGCCCCGCGCCAGGTGGCGAAGCCGCCCCCAAACCAGTACGCCGCAGTGCGTCAGAAATACCGAGTTGTTGGTTTTTGGGGCGGCTCCGCCACCCAGCGCGGGGCAAGCCCGCTCACTACAAAGTAAGGCACGTCACTGACCTAGATTGATGCCATTGGCCGGCAACGGCAGCGCCGTTTTATAGCGCACCTGCTTCAACGCAAAGCTCGACCGAATATTCGCCACCCCCGGCACCTTGGTCAAAAAGTCCATCATGAACCGCTCCAGCGACTGGATCGTCGGCACCAGCACCCGGATCAGGTAGTCCGGGTCGCCCGCCATCAGGTAGCACTCCATCACTTCCGGCCGGTCGGCAATTGCGCCTTCGAATTGCTGCAGCGCAAGCTCGTTCTGTTTCTCCAGGCTGACATGGATGAATACGTTGACGTGCAGTCCGAGCAGGTCGGCGTCGAGCAAGGTGACCTGGTCACGGATCAGCCCCAATTCCTCCATCGCCTTCACCCGGTTGAAACACGGCGTGGGCGACAGGTTCACCGAACGCGCCAGGTCGGCGTTGGTGATGCGGGCGTTCTCCTGCAGGGCGTTGAGAATGCCGATATCGGTACGGTCCAGTTTGCGCATGAGACAAAATCACCTGTTTATTATGTTTATGCAGTTTTTTTATCCGCAAATGATCCTGAGCGCAATGAAACACAGATAAATATTCTTCTACGCCCCGCCTATGATTGTTGTAGGACAAGATTTCCCTTACCCAGGGACTGACTGTCAGCTAGCGCGCCCACTACAAGAAATTCACAAGATAGAGCGTAGAAAGCCATGACCCAGCAGTACGAACCACTGCGCCTGCACGTTCCCGAACCCTCGGGCCGCCCAGGCTGCAAGACCGACTTCACGTACCTGCGCCTGACCGACGCCGGTACCGTGCGCAAACCCGCCATCGACGTAGAACCCGCCGACACCGCCGACCTGGCCAAGGGCCTGATCCGCGTGCTCGACGACCAGGGCCAGGCCCTGGGGCCGTGGGCCGAAGGCGTCTCCGTCGAGATCATGCGCCGCGGCATGCGCGCCATGCTCAAGACGCGCATTTTCGACAACCGCATGGTGGTCGCCCAGCGCCAGAAAAAAATGTCGTTCTACATGCAGAGCCTGGGCGAAGAAGCCATCGGCAGCGCCCAGGCCCTGGCCTTGAACATCGACGACATGTGCTTCCCCACCTACCGCCAGCAAAGCATCCTGATGGCCCGCGACGTGCCGCTGGTGGACCTGATCTGCCAACTGCTGTCCAACGAGCGCGACCCGCTCAAGGGGCGTCAGTTGCCGATCATGTATTCGGTCAAGGACGCCGGCTTCTTCACTATTTCCGGTAACCTCGCCACCCAATTCGTACAAGGCGTGGGCTGGGGCATGGCCTCGGCGATCAAGGGCGATACCAAGATCGCCTCGGCCTGGATCGGCGACGGCGCCACTGCCGAATCCGACTTCCACACCGCCCTCACCTTCGCCCACGTGTACCGCGCGCCGGTGATCCTCAACGTGGTCAACAACCAGTGGGCCATCTCCACCTTCCAGGCCATTGCCGGTGGTGAAGCCACCACCTTCGCCGGACGCGGCGTTGGTTGCGGCATCGCCTCCCTGCGCGTGGACGGCAACGACTTTATCGCGGTGTACGCAGCCTCCGCCTGGGCCGCCGAGCGTGCGCGCCGCAACCTGGGCCCGACACTGATCGAGTGGGTCACCTACCGCGCCGGCCCGCATTCCACCTCCGATGATCCGTCCAAGTACCGCCCCGCCGACGACTGGAGTCACTTCCCCTTGGGCGACCCGATTGCACGCCTCAAGCAGCACCTGATCAAGATTGGCCAGTGGTCCGAAGAGGAACACGCGGCGGTCAGTGCCGAACTGGAAGCCGAAGTGATCGCTGCGCAGAAAGAAGCCGAACAGTACGGCACCCTGGCCGGTGGCCAGATTCCAAGCGCCGCGACCATGTTCGAAGACGTCTATAAAGAGATGCCGGAGCACTTGAAGCGCCAGCGTCAAGAGTTGGGGATCTGACATGAACGATCACAACAACAGTATTGAAGTGGAAACCGCCATGACCACCACCACCATGACCATGATCCAGGCCCTGCGCTCGGCCATGGATGTGATGCTCGAACGTGACGACAACGTGGTGGTGTTCGGCCAGGACGTGGGTTACTTCGGCGGCGTGTTCCGTTGCACCGAAGGCTTGCAGAACAAGTACGGCAGCTCGCGGGTATTCGACGCCCCGATCTCCGAAAGCGGCATCGTCGGCGTCGCCGTAGGCATGGGCGCCTATGGCCTGCGCCCGGTGGCCGAAATCCAGTTTGCCGACTACGTCTACCCCGCCACCGACCAGATCATCTCCGAAGCGGCGCGCCTGCGTTATCGCTCGGCCGGCCAGTTCACCGCGCCGCTGACCATGCGCATGCCCTGCGGCGGCGGCATCTACGGCGGCCAGACCCACAGCCAGAGCATCGAGGCGGTGTTTACCCAAGTCTGCGGCCTGCGCACCGTCATGCCGTCGAACCCCTATGACGCCAAGGGCCTGCTGATCGCCTCCATCGAAAACGATGACCCGGTGATCTTCCTGGAGCCCAAGCGCCTGTACAACGGCCCGTTCGACGGCCACCACGACCGGCCGGTAACGCCCTGGTCGAAACACCCGCAAGCCCAAGTCCCGGACGGCTACTACACCGTGCCGCTGGACGTGGCCGCCATCGTGCGCCCAGGCTCAGCCGTGACCGTGCTGACCTACGGCACCACCGTGTATGTGTCGCAAGTGGCGGCCGAAGAAACCGGCATCGACGCCGAGGTCATCGACCTACGCAGCCTGTGGCCGCTGGACCTGGACACCATCGTCAAGTCGGTGAAAAAGACCGGCCGTTGCGTGGTGGTGCATGAAGCCACGCGCACCTGCGGTTTTGGGGCCGAGCTGGTGTCGCTGGTGCAAGAGCATTGCTTCCACCACCTGGAAGCGCCGATCGAACGCGTCACCGGCTGGGACACCCCCTACCCGCACGCGCAGGAGTGGGCGTATTTCCCAGGGCCGTCCCGAGTGGGCGCGGCGTTGAAACGGGTCATGGAGGTCTGAATGGGCACGCACGTTATCAAGATGCCGGACATTGGCGAAGGCATTGCGGAAGTTGAATTGTCGGTGTGGCATGTAAAGGTCGGCGACATGGTCGTCGAAGACCAGGTACTGGCGGATGTCATGACCGACAAGGCGATGGTGGACATTCCCTCGCCCGTGCACGGCAAGGTGATTTCCCTCGGCGGCGAGCCGGGTGAAGTCATGGCCGTGGGCAGTATTCTGATCAGCATCGAAGTGGAAGGCGCCGGCAACGCCAAGGAAGCCCCCGCCGTGAAGGAAGCGCCGAAGGCCGCACCGGTGGTCGAAGCCAAGCCCGCGCCGGTGGCGGTTGAAAGCACACCGGCGCCGGTTATCGCAGCCCAGGCACCGGTGGCGCGTGCAGCCGACGAGCGCCCCCTGGCCTCCCCGGCCGTGCGCAAACACGCACTGGACGCCGGCATTCAGTTGCGCCTGGTGCAGGGGTCCGGCCCGGCCGGGCGAATCCTGCACGAAGACCTCGACGCCTATCTGCAACAAGGCACGACGAAAGCGTCCACAGCCGCCAACCCTTACGCCGAGCGCAACACCGAAGAACAGATCCCGGTGATCGGCATGCGCCGCAAGATCGCCCAGCGCATGCAGGACGCCACGCGGCGCGCCGCGCATTTCAGCTACGTGGAAGAGATCGACGTCACCGCCCTCGACGAGCTGCGCGTGCACCTCAACGAGAAACACGGCGCTACACGCGGCAAGCTGACCCTGCTGCCGTTCATCGTGCGCGCCATGGTCGTGGCGTTGCGGGACTTCCCGCAGATCAATGCGCGCTATGACGACGAAGCCCAGGTCATCACCCGTCTTGGCGCGGTGCATGTGGGCGTCGCCACCCAGAGCGACGTCGGCTTGATGGTGCCCGTGGTGCGTCACGCCGAAGCCCGTAGCCTGTGGGGCAATGCCGAGGAAATCGCACGCTTGGCCACCGCCGCGCGCAATGGCAAGGCCAGCCGCGACGAACTGTCGGGCTCGACCATCACCCTGACCAGCTTGGGCGCCTTGGGCGGCATCGTCAGCACGCCGGTGCTGAACCTGCCGGAAGTGGCCATCGTCGGCGTCAACCGTATCGTTGAGCGGCCGATGGTGATCAAGGGCCAGATCGTGGTGCGCAAGATGATGAACCTCTCCAGCTCGTTCGATCACCGCGTGGTCGACGGCATGGACGCGGCGCAATTCATCCAGGCCATTCGCGGCCTGCTCGAACAACCCGCCAGCTTGTTCCTGGAGTAAGGCATGACGCAGACTTTGAACACCACGCTGCTGATCATCGGCGGCGGCCCTGGCGGTTATGTGGCGGCGATCCGCGCCGGCCAACTGGGCATCCCGACCATCCTGGTGGAAGGCCAGGCACTGGGCGGCACCTGCCTGAATATCGGCTGCATTCCGTCCAAGGCCCTGATCCATGTGGCCGAGCAGTTCCAGCAAACCGTGCACCACAGCCAAGGCTCCAAACTGGGCATCGAAGTGGATGTGCCGACCCTGGACATCCGCAAGAGCGTGGAATGGAAGGACGGTATCGTCGACCGCCTGACCACCGGCGTTTCGGCATTGCTCAAGAAGCACAAGGTGCAGGTGATCCACGGCTGGGCCAAGGTGGTGGACGGCAAGACCGTCGACGTCGGCGACCAGCGCATCACCTGCGAACACCTGCTGCTGGCCACCGGCTCGAAAAGCGTCAACCTGCCGATGCTGCCGATTGGCGGGCCGATCATCTCGTCCACCGAAGCCCTGGCGCCCACGAGCGTGCCCAAGCGCCTGGTGGTGGTGGGCGGCGGCTATATCGGCCTGGAACTGGGCATTGCCTACCGCAAACTGGGCGCCGAAGTCAGTGTGGTCGAGGCGCAGGATCGCGTCCTGCCGGCCTACGATGCCGAGCTGACGGCGCCGGTGGCCGAGTCCCTCAAGCAACTGGGGGTGAAGCTGTACCTCAAGCACAGCGTGACGGGCTTTGCCGACTCGCAGTTGCAAGTGCGCGATCCGAATGGCGACACGCTGTCGCTGGAAACCGACCAAGTGCTGGTGGCCGTGGGCCGCAAACCCAATACCCAGGGCTGGAACCTTGAAGCGCTGAACCTTGAGATGAACGGTGCGGCGATCAAGATCGACAGCCGTTGCCAGACCAGCATGCGCAACGTGTATGCCATCGGCGACCTGAGCGGCGAGCCGATGCTGGCGCACCGCGCCATGGCCCAGGGCGAAATGGTCGCCGAGCTGATCAGCGGTCAAGCCCGCGAATTCAACCCGGCCGCGATCCCCGCCGTGTGTTTTACCGACCCGGAAGTGGTGGTGGTCGGCAAGACCCCGGACGAGGCCAAGGCTGCCGGACTGGATTGCATCGTTTCGAGTTTCCCGTTTGCGGCCAATGGCCGGGCGATGACCCTGGAATCGAAAACCGGCTTCGTGCGGGTGGTGGCGCGCCGTGACAACCACCTGATCGTCGGCTGGCAAGCCGTGGGGGTGGGCGTCTCGGAGCTGTCCACCGCGTTTGGCCTGAGCCTGGAAATGGGCTCGCGCCTGGAGGATGTGGCGGGCACCATCCACGCCCACCCGACGCTTGGCGAGGCGGTGCTGGAAGCCGCGCTGCGGGCGTTGGGCCACGCGTTGCACCTGTAAAACCGCGGTCCTTGTGGGAGCGGGCTTGCTCGCGAAAGCGGTGGATCAGTCAATAAATCGGATGACTGACACACCGCTTTCGCGAGCAAGCCCGCTCCCACATAAAGCCAGAATGAAGTATTGTTGCGCCCATCCAGAAAAAAACCGACAAGCCTGCCTTCGACCAGGCGGTTGACCAGAGATAGAGGGTGTCATGGGTAACGAAAGCATCAATTGGGACAAGCTGGGTTTTGACTACATCAAGACCGACAAGCGGTTTCTCCAGGTCTGGAAAAACGGCGAATGGCAAGAAGGCACCCTGACCGACGACAATGTGCTGCACATCAGCGAGGGCTCCACCGCCCTGCACTATGGCCAGCAGTGCTTCGAAGGCCTCAAGGCCTACCGTTGCAAGGACGGTTCGATCAACCTGTTCCGTCCGGACCAGAACGCCGCCCGCATGCAGCGCAGCTGCGCCCGCCTGCTGATGCCGCACGTGTCGACCGAAGACTTCATCGAAGCCTGCAAAAAAGTGGTCGCGGCCAACGAGCGCTTCATCCCGCCGTACGGCAGTGGCGGCGCGCTGTACCTGCGCCCGTTCGTGATCGGCACCGGTGACAACATCGGCGTGCGCACCGCACCGGAATTCATCTTCTCGGTGTTTGCGATCCCGGTTGGCGCCTACTTCAAGGGCGGCCTGGTGCCGCACAACTTCCAGATCTCCAGCTTCGACCGCGCTGCGCCACAGGGCACCGGTGCCGCCAAGGTCGGTGGCAACTACGCCGCCAGCCTGATGCCGGGCTCAGAAGCGAAGAAATCCGGTTTCGCCGACGCGATCTACCTGGACCCGATGACCCACTCGAAAATCGAAGAAGTCGGTTCGGCCAACTTCTTCGGGATCACCCACGACAATAAGTTCATCACGCCGAAGTCGCCTTCGGTGCTGCCAGGCATCACCCGCCTGTCGCTGATCGAACTGGCCCAGACCCGCCTGGGCCTGGAAGTGGTCGAGGGCGAAGTGTTCATCGACAAACTGGACCAGTTCAAGGAAGCCGGCGCTTGCGGTACCGCTGCGGTGATCTCGCCAATCGGCGGCATCCAGTACAACGGCAAGCTGCACGTGTTCCACAGCGAGACCGAAGTGGGCCCGATCACCCAGAAGCTCTACAAAGAGCTGACTGGCGTGCAGACCGGCGACGTTGAAGCGCCAGCGGGTTGGATCGTCAAGGTCTAAGCCCAGCGCTCCACGCCCGGCAACACCACAAAACCTGTGGGAGCTGGCTTGCCTGCGATGGCGGTGTATCAGTCAACATTTACAGTGACTGACACACCGCCATCGCAGGCAAGCCAGCTCCCACATTTGTTTTCAGTGTTCTCAAGGTTGGGCCGGAATGTTCTGGGCAATCTTCTTGCCCATGCTGATCCTCGGCTCCACCCCATACCCCAGCGCTCCATAGAACCCCACCACCGCCTCATTGCCACTGGTGATCTGCAGGTTGATCTTCATGCAGCCCAGCGCAATCAGTGCCTGCTCCGCATGCCGCACCAGTGAGGCGCCCAGCCCCTGGCGCCGATAATCGGCGTGCACCGCCACCGAATACAACCAGCCACGATGACCGTCGTACCCGGCGAGTATCGTGCCGATCACGGCCTTTTTATCCGTCGCCACAAAGAACAGCCCATCGTTGACCGCCAGCTTCTTGTCGATCGCCAGGCTCGGCAGGTTGTGGGCGGTGTCATAGCCAAACGCCTCCTGCCACAACGCCACCACCTGCGTACGGTGCTGTCGGTCGCGATACGGGCCGATGGGATGGCGGGACGACAGCGCCTTTTCCATCACCAGCGTGCGCTCATTGCCGTGGTACACGTCGCGCACGGTGTGAAACCCCAGCTTGGTGTAGAACGGCTCGGCCGTCAGCGATGACGGCACACTCAGCACCGTCACCCCGGCCTCACGGGCGCGCAGTTCGAGCTCGATCATCAACAGGCGGCCAATGCCCTGCCCCTGCAAATCGGGATTGACGAACACCGAGCGCACCACGTTGCTGTCCAGGGCGGCCGTGGCCACGATCGCCTGGCCCTGCACCGCCACCAGTACCAGCCGCCGCGTGAGCAACGCCAATACCGCGTCAGGCGTGAAGTTGCTCGCGACGCGGGCGATCACCTCGGCCGGGTAATCCCGCGCATTGCTGCTGTGCAGGGCGGCCAGGATGACCTGGCTGATGCCTTCAGCATCGGTGGGTTGGGCGAGACGAACGGCAGTCGACATGCAGGGCTCCTTGCAGAAACAGATATCAAAACCATCCCCATACTAATGTGGGAGCTGGCTTGCCTGCGATAGCGGTCTGTCAGTCGAAGCATCTGTTGCTGATACACCGCTATCGCAGGCAAGCCAGCTCCCACATTTGAAAGCATTTCAGATCGACAGCCGATTCGGCTGCGCCACTGCCCTTTTCAGCTTTCCCGGCTGAACCGCCCCACTGTTTCAGCCGGGATTCATCCGGCACAAGCCACAAAATAAGCGCACAGCTCAACCTCATGGATTCGTGCACCCATGCAAACCACCAACACCGTCTTGATGATTCGCCCGGCGCGCTTTGCCTTCAACCCGGACACCGCGATCAACAACCGTTTCCAGCGCCCGCCCCAGGACCCGCTCAGTGCACAGCAGAAAGCGCTGGAAGAGTTCGACGGCTATGTCGACACCCTGCGCAGCCACGGCGTGGAAGTGTTGGTGGTGCAAGACACGCCGGCCCCCCACACCCCTGACTCGATCTTCCCCAACAACTGGTGGAGCAGCCACGCCGACGGCAGCCTGGTGCTGTACCCGATGGAAGGCCAGAACCGACGACTGGAACGCCACAAAGGCGTGCTGCAGGTGCTGGAGCAACGCTTTGCGATCAACAGCACCATTGACCTGAGCCACCTGGAACAACAGAACATCTTTCTCGAAGGCACCGGCAGCATGGTGCTCGACCGTCAGCACCGCATCAGTTACGCCTGCCACTCCGGGCGCACCCACCACGACGCCCTGCGCCAGTTCGCCGAACGCCTCGACTACCAGCTCTGCGTGTTCCACGCCGTCGACCGCCATCACGCACCGATCTATCACAGCAACGTGATGATGAGCGTCGGCCGCGACCTCTCGGTGGTGTGCCTGCAGGCCCTGCCTGACGACAGCGAGCGCCTGACCCTGGAACGCTCCCTGCGCGACACCGGCAAAGACATCCTCGGCCTGGACTTCGACCAGCTCGAAGCCTTCGCCGGCAACATGCTTGAAGTCCACGACCGCGACGGCCAGCCACTGCTGGTGATGTCCGCCAGCGCCTGGGGCGCCCTGCAGCCCGCGCAGCGCCAGCACGTGGAGCGCCACACCCGCCCGGTGGTGGTGAACATCGACAACATCGAACGCATCGGCGGCGGCAGTGCCCGCTGCATGCTGGCGGAAGTGCACCTGCCCGTCCGCGCCACCTTCCAATAAATCAAGGAGTCTTGCCATGACCCGCTATATCGACGTCAACGACCTCAGCTACCTGGTCTCGCAAAAAGGCCTGCAGACCTGCATCACCGAGATGGCCGAGTACATCCGCGCCGACTACCTGCGCTGGCAGGATTTCGAGAAATGCGCACGCCTGGCCAACCATTCGCCGGACGGCGTGATCGAGTTGATGCCGGTGTCGGACGCCTCGCTGTACGCCTTCAAGTACGTCAACGGCCACCCGAAAAACACCTTGGCCGGCATGCTCACCGTGATGGCCTTCGGCGCCCTGGGCGATGTGGACACCGGCGAACCGGTGCTGCTGGCAGAAATGACCCTGACCACCGCGATCCGCACCGCCGCCACCTCGGCCCTGGTCGCCCGTTACCTGGCCCGTGACAACAGCCGCAGCATGGCGTTGATCGGCAATGGCTCGCAAAGTGAATTCCAGGCGCTGGCCTTCCACGCCATGCTCGGCATCAATGAGATCCGCCTGTTCGATATCGACGCCAAGGCCACCGCCAAGCTGGCCGCCAACCTCAAGGCCTTCCCGGCCATCAAGGTGATCCTGGCCGGCAGCGTGGCCGAGGCGGTCAAGGGCGCCGATATCGTCACCACCGTCACGGCCGACAAGGCCTACGCCACCATCCTCACCGACGAGATGATCGAACCCGGCATGCACCTCAACGCCGTGGGCGGTGACTGCCCGGGCAAGACCGAGCTGGACCGACGTATCGTCGAACGCGCCCGGGTGATCGTCGAGTACGAACCGCAAAGCCGCATTGAGGGTGAAATCCAGCACATGCCGGAAGACTCGCCGGTGACCGAATTGTGGCAAGTCATCAATGGCCAGCAGCCTGGCCGCGAGAACGCGCGCCAGGTCACCCTGTTCGACTCGGTGGGGTTTGCCATCGAAGATTACTCGGCGCTGCGCTATGTGCTGGACGAGGCCAAAGCGCTGGACGTGGGCAGCACCCTGGAGCTGGTGCCGGCGCTGGCCGATCCAAAAGATTTGTTCGCACGACTGGCCCAACAGCCCCGCGCACAGCACAAAAAGCGCGCCTGAGACCGCTCTGGCCTGCCCCTTTGCGACCAGGGCCGGCCAGAATTCAACCGACAAAAAGCCGATTCAGCACGTGCAGCAGCCGATTCCGCTGCATTGCACGGTTCAACAGCGCAATTCGCGCTTTATGCACGGGGTAAACGACACAAAAAACGCACCATCATGAAGCATTCTCTGTGCCCAGCGATTCAATGCCCTGACATCAATTACAACATATAGGGACAACCCATGACTCCACTGCGATCACTCTTCGCCGCGTTGCTGTTGCCACTCTGCGCCAGCGCCGCTCACGCCCAGGATTGGAAAGAAATCCGCTTCGGCGTATTCCCCGAATACCCACCCTTCGAATCCGTGGCCGCCGACGGCAGCCTGCAAGGCTTCGATATCGAGCTGGGCAACGCGATCTGCGCCAAGCTTGAGGTCAAGTGCACCTGGGTGCACAACGAATTCGACGGCATGATCCCGGCCCTGCGGGCACGCAAGTTCGACGCGATCATGTCGTCCATGGCCGTGACCCCGGCGCGGGAAAAAGTCATCGACTTCAGCGACCGCCTGTTCCTCAGCCCGACCTCGGTGATCACCCGCAAGAGCGCTGACTTCGGTGACACGCCGGAATCGTTGAAAGGCAAACAAGTGGGCGTGCTGCAAGGCTCGCTGCAAGAAGCCTACGCCCGTGCCCACCTGGCCAAGCTGGGGGCGCAGATCAAGGCGTACCAGTCCCAGGAGCAAAACTACGCCGACCTGCAAAACGGCCGCCTCGACGCCACCCTGACCGACAAGCTCGAAGCCCAGCTCAACTTCCTGTCCAAGCCTGAAGGCGCCGACTACAAGACCGGCCCCGCCTTCAAGGACCCGACCTTGCCCCTGGACATTGCCATGGGCCTGCGCAAGAACGACCAGGCATTGCGCGCGCTGATCAACAAGGGCATCGCCGCCGTGCAGGCCGATGGCACCTACGCGCAGATCCAGAAGAAGTACTTCGGCGATCAAGACATCTACAACGAGTGATCCCAACGCCTCACCCTGTAGGAGCCGGCTTTTGTGGCGAGGGCGCTTGCTCCCGCTGGGGTGCGAAGCAGCCCCAAAAAAGCCGGCTCCAGCTGCGCTGTCGAGCGGGAGCAAGCTCCCTCGCCACAGCAAGCCGGCTCCTACAAAGGTCGTCTGCGTCCTTGAGAGATACCCACCATGAACGAACTCCTCAACTTGCAAGGCTACGGCCCGATGCTCGCCCACGGTGCCTGGATGACGCTCAAGCTGGCGTTCCTCGCGCTGGCCCTGAGCCTTGCCCTGGGCCTGATCGCCGCGGGTGCCAAGCTGTCCAGCGTGAAATGGCTGCGGGTGCCGGCCACCCTGTACACCACGCTGATCCGCAGCGTGCCGGACCTGGTGCTGATCCTGCTGATTTTCTACAGCCTGCAATTGTGGCTCAACGACCTGAGCGAAACGTTCGGCTGGGACTACTTTGAAATCGACCCTTTCACCGCTGGCGTCGTGACCCTGGGCTTTATCTACGGCGCGTATTTCACCGAGAACTTCCGTGGGGCGATCCTCAGTGTACCCGCCGGCCAGCTGGAAGCCGCCACCGCCTATGGCCTGAGCCGCTGGCAGCGTTTTCACCTGGTGCTGTTCCCGCAGTTGATGCGCTTCGCCCTACCGGGCCTGGGCAACAACTGGCTGGTGCTGCTCAAGTCCACGGCGCTGGTGTCGATCATCGGCCTGTCGGACCTGGTCAAGGCGGCGCAGAACGCCGGCAAGAGCACCAATGAACCGCTGTATTTCCTGATCCTTGCGGGCCTGGTGTACCTGGTGATCACCACCCTCTCCAATCGCATTTTCAAGCGCCTGGAGCGGCGCTACAACCTGGGCATCAAGGGGATGGCGCGATGATCGAACTGTTCCAGCAATACGGCCTGGCTTACTTGTTCAGCGATGGCGCAGGGTTGTCAGGCGTTGCCATGACCTTGTGGCTGTTCATTGTTTCGGTGGTCCTGGGGTTCTGCCTGTCGATCCCCTTGGCCTTGGCCCGCGTCTCGCCGCACTTCTGGCTGCGCTGGCCGGTGGAGGTCTACACCTACCTGTTTCGCGGCACGCCGCTGTATATCCAATTGCTGATCTGCTACACCGGGCTGTACAGCCTGGAACTGGTGCAGGACAACGTCCTGCTCAACCAGTTTTTCCGCAATGCACTGAACTGCACATTGCTGGCCTTTGTGCTGAACACCTGCGCCTACACCGTGGAGATCTTTGCCGGAGCGATCCGCAATATCCCCCACGGCGAAATCGAAGCGGCGCGCGCTTATGGCCTGCACGGCTGGCGCCTGAACCTGTTTGTAGTGGTACCGGCCGCGCTGCGCCGTGCGTTGCCGGCCTACAGCAACGAAATGATCCTGATGCTGCACGCCACCTCGCTGGCGTTTACCGCCACCGTCGCCGACATCCTCAAGGTGGCCCGCGATGCGAATGCCGAGACGTTCCTGACGTTCCAGGCCTTCGGTATCGCCGCCCTGCTGTACATGCTGCTGTCCTTTGCACTGGTGGGCCTGTTTCGACTGGCCGAACGTCGCTGGATGCGTTTTCTTGTTCCTACCCGAGGCTAACCCATGAATCAGTCCGCGCAGGCCCTGGCCGCCTATCCCGTCGACCTCCCCGTTGCCACACCCGCCACCGCAGCGATCAAGCTGCAAGTCGAGGGCATCCACAAACGCTACGGCGAGCACGAGGTGCTCAAGGGCGTGTCGCTGAACGCACGCCAAGGCGATGTGATCAGCCTGATCGGCGCCAGCGGTTCCGGCAAAAGCACGATGCTGCGCTGCATCAACTTTCTTGAACAACCCGATGCCGGGGTGATCACCCTGGACGGCATCAGCATTGAAATGCAGCAAGGCCGCGCCGGGACCCGCGCGCCGCATCAGGCCCAACTGCAGAACCTGCGCACGCGCCTGGCCATGGTGTTCCAGCATTTCAACCTGTGGAGCCACATGACTGTGCTGGAAAACATCACCATGGCCCCGCGCCGGGTGTTGGGCGTGAGCGCCGCCGAGGCGGAACAACGCGCGCGCCTGTACCTCGACAAGGTGGGTTTGCCCGGCCGCGTGGCGGACCAATACCCAGCGTTCCTGTCGGGGGGCCAACAGCAGCGGGTGGCGATTGCCCGCGCCCTGGCAATGGAGCCGGAGATCATCCTGTTCGATGAACCGACGTCAGCGCTGGACCCAGAACTTGTAGGAGAAGTTCTCAAAGTCATACAGACGTTGGCCGAGGAAGGTCGTACCATGCTGATGGTCACCCACGAGATGGGCTTTGCCCGCCAGGTGTCCAGCCAAGTGCTGTTCCTGCATCAGGGCCGGGTCGAGGAACAAGGCAACGCCGCGATCCTCGACCACCCCGGCAGCGAGCGCTTGCAGCAATTTCTTTCCAACCGTTTGAAGTGAACTCATGGATACCAAGGCCAACGGACCCCACTCCTCCCCTGCGCTGGATCGCATCGATGAGGCGATCATCGACGTGCTGCGCCACCAGGGGCGTATCACCTACGAAAAGCTTTCGTCGCTGGTGCACCTGACCCCCAGGCCGTGCCTGGAACGGGTGCGCAAACTGGAGCGGCGCGGGGTGATTCGCGGGTATGGCGCGATCATCGACGTGCAGATGGTCTCGCCCGGGTTGTCGCTATTGGTGTTGGTGGCCTTGTCCAACCAGAGCGGGCGCTCGGCGCAAAAAGCCTTCGAGGCGTGCGTCAAGGCCTGCCCGCAGGTGTTCGAGTGCCAGTTGATCAGCGGGCCGTTCGACTACAGCCTGCGCATGCGCTGCCGCGACATGGAGCACTACCGGGTGCTGACGGAGACCTGGTTGAACAATGACGAATTGCACATTGACAAGTTGGTGGCGCATCCGGAGTTGGCGGTGGTCAAGAACACTGCCACCGAGCTGACCTGAAACCCATCCTCCAAAACAATGGAGATCCCACATTTCTAACTGTGCCCACTTGCGATTTTTTTGCCAGGCTTGGCGCCAATCAACGTGGCCTGGCCATCTTTCTGCTTGCCCATCCGCGCCTCGGTGATCAACCCCGGGATCAACTTGCCCTCCGGCAAATTCTTCCAGAACCGGCTGGGCAAATGCCCTTCCATGACCTTGGGGTTCAAGCGCGCCGGGTTGAAGATGTGGCTGTAGTAGGTCAGCCACATGTCACTGTGGGGGTCCTCGATGTTCTGCGCCAATTGCTGCCAGGCTTCGGGGCACTTGCGCTGGTGAATCATCTGTTCGCCGTCGTAATACACCCCGTCCAGCGGCGTGGCGATCATCCAGCGGTGGCGCCCCATGCGCCCGACGAAATGCTGGCTGGCAGACTTGAGGATGTCGTGCGCCGGCTCATGCCATGCCACGTATTCCGGTAACTCAGGGCCCGCCTCGGCTGGCAGCGCGACAAACCGTACAAACGCATGCAAGTGGTGCGCTTCGCGACTCACCTGCTTGATACGCCGCTGCAATTCACTGCCCAGCTTGTCACCGGCCAACATCGCAGTGCGGTCGCCATGGCTGACGCGCCACAGTACTTCATACAACAGGCTCCAGCGCTGGTCGCCGTGGTAGCAGGCGGCGGACTCCAGCAACTCCAGCAGTGCCTTGGGCACCCGCGTCTGGAACGGCCCGAGCCCGGCGGGAATGGGCTCATCAGTGGCAAACAGGTCCGCCGCCTGCACTTCCCCCCAACTGACCTGGCTGGGGTCCACCTGATGGCTGAGCAGCCAGCGCGCCTGGTCGCGCCACGTGCTGAACAGGTTGTCGCATTCCAGGCTGATCATCCCCACAAGCCCATTTGCTGCGGCTGCGGACGGTCGCGCAGTTGTTCGCGCAGCAGCACGCTGGTGCTGTCGGCCTGTTGCGGGTGGTAGTCGCTGGTGATGAAAAACGGCTTGGCCTTGGCCAATACACAGCGCATGCGGGCCAGGTCTTCGAAGCGGATCTTGCGTTCGCGGCGCAGGTCGACCAGGCGCTGGGTGGTGCGCAGGCCAATGCCTGGAATACGGGCGATCAAGGTGGGCTCGGCACGGTTCAGGTCCAGCGGGAAGACTTCACGGTGTTCCAGCGCCCAGGCCAGCTTGGGGTCGATGTCCAGGGCCAGGTGGCCGGGGCCTTCGAACAGTTCATTGGCACTGAACCCGTAGCTGCGCAGCAGGAAATCGGCCTGGTACAAACGGTGCTCGCGCATCAGTGGCGGCGCGGCCAGGGGCACGCTTTTGGGGCTGTTGGGGATGGGACTGAACGCCGAGTAATACACCCGGCGCAACTTGAAGTTGCCGTACAGCGCCTCGGCACCGTGGAGGATGGTGCTGTCGTCGGTGTCGTCGGCACCCACGATCAATTGGGTGCTCTGCCCGGCCGGGGCAAACCGCGGGGCACGCGGTTCGTTGCGCACCGTTTGCTCGCCGGTGTAGATGGTCTGCATGGCCTGCTTGATCGACACGATCTTTTTTTCCGGCGCCAGGGTCCGCAGGCTGGCCTCGGTGGGCAGTTCGATGTTCACGCTCAGGCGGTCGGCATAACGCCCCGCTTCGGCGATCAGTGCCGGGTCGGCGTCAGGAATGGTCTTGAGGTGGATGTAGCCACGAAAGTCGTGCTCTTCGCGCAACAGTTTCGCGACGCGCACCAGTTGTTCCATGGTGTAGTCGGACGAGCGGATGATGCCGGAACTGAGAAACAGCCCGCTGACGCAATTGCGCCGGTAGAAATCCAGGGTCAGGGTGACCACCTCCTCCGGGCTGAAGCGTGCACGGGGCACGTCGCTGGAGCGGCGGTTGACGCAGTATTGGCAGTCGTAGAGACAGAAGTTGGTGAGCAGCACCTTGAGCAGCGAGACGCAGCGCCCGTCGGGCGTGTAGCTGTGGCAGATGCCCATGCCATCGGTGGAACCCAGCCCCGCCTTGCCCTCGGAACTGCGCTTGGGCGCACCACTGCTGGCGCACGAAGCGTCGTACTTGGCGGCGTCGGCAAGGATGCTGAGTTTTTCGATCAATTGCATGGAGGGCTACCGATACTGGTTTTTTGTACAGTATCAGCGAGCCCCCGCAAATGCCAGCCTGGAATGACGACCTGTAGGAGCCCGGCTTGCCGGCGACGATTCGACAAGCCGGGCGCCTACAAGGGGTTAGGTAATAGCAACCAAATATCAGCTGGCCGTGGCGAGCAGCAGATCCTGCACCGAGCGCCCCTTGCCACGGCTGCGGTCGTGCTCGAACAGCGACGCGGCGATCTCATCCGCGCGGATCGGCAGCACCGACAGCAAGGTGTCGCTCAGGCCGTGGCTGGCCTGGCTGAAGCCCTGGATGTAGATGCCCGCCTTGCAGCGCTCGTCGGTGACGATGCGGTAGTCGCGCGCCACTTCGAAGTCGCCCATGTAGGCTTCCAGCGGCGCCAGCAGTTCGCGGTGCATCTGGCGCTCGTAACCGGTGGCCAGCACCACGGCGTCGTAGTGGCTCACGCTGGTTTCGCCGGTGGCGTTGTTGCGCAGGGCCAGTTCGATGCCCAGCGGGCCGGCGCTGGCTTTCTCGACCACGGTCATGGTGCGGAAGGCCTGGCGGGCAATGCCGGAAACTTTCTGGCGATAGAAAATGCCATAGATGCGCTCGATCAGGTCCAGGTCCACCACCGAATAGTTGGTGTTCTGGTACTCGGCGACCAGGCGCTCACGCTCGGCACCCACCTGCTGGAACACCAGGTCGGTAAAAGCCGGCGAGAACACTTCATTGACGAATGGGCTGTCATCGGCCGGCTTGAGCGCCGAACCGCGCAGGATCATGTCGACCTGCACTGACGGGAAGCTGTCATTCAGGTCGATAAAGGCCTCGGCCGCGCTCTGGCCGCCGCCGATGATCGCGATGCGCATCGCCTTGCCGTCGACACACGGCTGGGTGGCCATGCGTGCCAGGTATTGGGAGTGGTGGAACACTCGGCCGTCATCCTTGAGGGCCTTGAAGGCTTCGGGAATGCGCGGCGTGCCCCCGGCGCTGACCACCACCGAGCGGGTGGTGCGCACATGCTGTTCGCCCAGGGCATCGCGGGAAATCACGCGCAAGGCTTCCACCTGTTGCTGGTGCAGGATCGGCTCGATGGCCAGCACTTCCTCGCCATAGCGGGCCTGGTCCTGGAACTGCCCGGCAACCCAGCGCAGGTAGTCGTTGTACTCCATGCGGCAGGGGTAGAAGGTGCCCAGGTTGATGAAATCCACCAGACGGTCGTGGGCCTTGAGGTAGTTGACGAAGGAATAAGGGCTAGTGGGGTTGCGCAGGGTGACCAGGTCCTTGAGGAACGAGATCTGCAATTCGCTCTGGGTCACCAGGGTATTGCCGTGCCAGCGGTAGTCGGCCTGCTTGTCGAGAAACAGCACGTCCAGTTTGCCCTGGGCCTTTTCACGCTCCTGCAGGGCGATGGCCAGCGCCAGGTTCGAAGGGCCGAAACCGATACCGATCAGGTCGTGAACCGCGGGCGAAGCAATTGCCTGTGTCATTCCAGTGTCCTCTGGATAAGCCCCTTGGCGATTGGGGCGGGAATACCTTCAAGGCCTGAACAACAGGCCGTGTGTTGATAGGAAACGAGGACAGTGAAATAAAATTTAACTAACTCGCCGATCAGTGCGCTTCCCACTCGCGCATGCGCACCCGGCAGTGCTTCATGGCGTTGACGATGTGTTTTTCCACGAGGCTGCGGGAAATGCACAGGCGTTCAGCGATCTGTAGGTGGGACAGGCCGTCGAGCTTGCGCAACAGGAAGCTGTCGCGACAGACCGCAGGCAACTCGGCCAGGGCGCGTTCAAGCATCTCCAGACGCTGGCCCTGGTCGTGGCTGGTGTGGGGCGAGCAAGCGGCGAAGCGCTCTTCGCTGTCGAGCACGTCCAGGGGTTCAGCCTGGCGCAGGGCGTTGCGCCGATGGCCGTCGATCACCAGGTTGAGTGCGGTGCGGTACAGAAACGCGCGGGGCTGCTCGATCGGCGTGTCACTGGAGCGCTCGAGCACCCGGACATAAGCGTCATGCACCACATCCTCGGCGACCTGACGGTTGCCCAGCTTGGCGTTGAGGAAACACACCAGCTCGCGATAGTAGTTTTCCAACATGACTCCCGGCCGCCCGGTGGAGACGGCATCAGATCCTTGAGTGCTAAAGAAGACAGCCCATCGATGATGGCAGTTTGAGTGTGTGCAATTTATAGTAATTCTCATCTACTTTTAAAGAAGTCTCACACCCACACGCGATTTTTTTTACTGAAAAGACCTGTAACTGCTTGTGTAACAGCCTAAATCCCCACGCTTTTCCATCGTTTAACTGTCAGCTCTGCGCAACTGCGCCCCGAACTTCCATTGCTGGAACCTAAGCATGAAACGCCCTCGACCTGCCCGACGCGCCCTGCTTGTTGTGGCGTGCCTGATCCCCATCATTGCGGTTGCCGCCTGGCAGGTGCTGCCGTCGGGACGCGACAACCTGGTCACGGTCACCGTCACCCGCGGCAATATCGAAAACAGCGTGACCGCCCTGGGCACCCTGCAACCGCGTCGATACGTGGACGTAGGCGCCCAGGCGTCCGGGCAGATCCAGAAGATCCACGTCGAGGCCGGCGACCAGGTCAAGGAAGGCCAACTGCTGGTGGAGATCGACCCGTCCACGCAAAAGGCCAAGCTTGACGCCAGCCGCTACGCCATCGAGAACCTCAAGGCCCAGTTGCAGGAACAGAAGGCCCAGCACGAACTGGCGCGCCAGAAGTACCAGCGCCAGCAACGCCTGGCCGCCGGCAACGCCACCCGCGAAGAAGACGTGCAGACCGCCAAGGCCGAACTGAGTGCCACCCAGGCGCGGGTCGACATGTTCCAGGCGCAGATCCGCCAGGCCCAGGCCAGCCTGCGCAGTGACGAAGCCGAACTGGGCTACACACGGATTTTCGCGCCCATGGCCGGCACCGTGGTCGCGGTGGACGCGCGGGTCGGCCAGACCCTCAACGCCCAGCAGCAGACCCCCTTGATCCTGCGCATCGCCAAGCTGTCGCCGATGACCGTGTGGGCCGAAGTCTCCGAAGCCGACATCGGCCACGTCAAGCCCGGCATGAGCGCCTATTTCACCACCCTCGCCGGTGGCAGCCGGCGCTGGACCAGCACCGTGCGCCAGATCCTGCCGATCCCGCCCAAGCCGCTCAACGAGACCAGCCAAGGCAGCGGCAGCCCGAGCAGTTCGAGCAAAAGCGGCAGCGGCCGCGTGGTGCTGTACACCGTGCTGCTGGATGTGGACAACGCCGATAATGCACTGATGGCCGAAATGACCACCCAGGTATTTTTCGTCGCCAGCCAAGTCAAGGACGCCCTCACGGTGCCGGTTGCCGCCCTGCAAGGCATGCCCACTGGCGACAAGCAAATCGCCCGGGTCGTGGCGAAAAACGGCGCCATCGAAGACCGCGAAGTTCACCTGGGCATCAGCGACCGCCTGCGGGTGCAGGTGCTGGGCGGCCTGAACGAAGGCGATCACCTGCTGATCGGCCCGGCCGACGGCAGCGGGGGTTGACTTGACCACGCCCCTGATCGAACTCAAGCACATCCGCAAATCCTACGGCGGCGGCGACAGCCCGCAGGTCGATGTATTGCGCGGCATCGACCTGTCGATCCACGCCGGGGAGTTCGTTGCCATCGTCGGTGCTTCCGGCTCCGGCAAGTCCACCTTGATGAATATCCTCGGTTGCCTCGACCGGCCCACCGAAGGCGAGTACCTGTTCGCCGGCGAAAACGTCGCCCACCTCGACACCGACGCCCTGGCCTGGTTGCGCCGCGAAGCCTTCGGATTTGTGTTCCAGGGGTATCACCTGATCCCCTCCGGTTCCGCCCAGGAAAACGTCGAAATGCCCGCGATCTATGCCGGCATCAGCGCCACCGAACGCCATGCCCGTGCCAGCGCCCTGCTCACTCGCCTGGGGCTGGCCGAGCGCACCGGCAACCGCCCGCACCAGCTTTCCGGTGGCCAGCAGCAACGGGTATCGATTGCCCGGGCATTGATGAACGGCGGGCATATCATCCTCGCGGACGAACCCACCGGCGCCCTCGACAGCCACAGTGGCGCCGAAGTCATGACCTTGCTCGACGAACTGGCGAGCCAGGGCCACGTGGTCATCCTGATCACCCACGACCGCGATGTGGCCGCGCGGGCCAATCGCATCATCGAGATCCGCGACGGCCTGATCATCAGCGACTCGGCCGATGACAGCAACGCCGCCCCTTCCCTCGCGGCGGGCGCCCTGCAAGCCGTGGACCTGCGCCAGCGCCTGGCCGACGGTGCCGAACACAACGGCGCCTGGAAAGCGGAACTGCTTGACGCGGTGCGCGCGGCCTGGCGGGTGATGTGGATCAACCGCTTCCGCACCGCCCTGACGTTGCTCGGCATCATCATCGGTGTCGCGTCGGTGGTGGTGATGCTGGCGGTCGGCGAAGGCAGCAAGCGCCAGGTGATGGCACAAATGGGCGCGTTCGGCTCCAACATCCTGTACGTCAGCGGCTCGTCGCCCAACCCGCGCACGCCGCTGGGCATCATCACCCCGCAGGACGTGGCGGCCCTGGCCACGCTGCCGCAGGTCAAGCGGATCATGCCGGTCAACGGCGCCGAGGCCGGTGTGCGCTTCGGCAATATCGACTACATGGCGTACGTCGGCGGCAACGACACCAACTTCCCGACTATTTTCAACTGGCCCGTGGTGGAAGGCAGCTACTTCACCGAAGCCGACGAGCGCAACGCCGCCACCGTGGCGGTCATCGGCGCGCGGGTACGCGACAAACTGTTCAAGGGGCTGGTCAACCCCATCGGCCAATACATCCTGATCGAGAACGTCCCCTTCCAGGTGATCGGCGTGCTGCAGGAAAAGGGTTCCAGCTCCGGCAACAAAGACAGCGACGACCGCATCGCCATCCCCTACTCCGCCGCGAGCATCCGCCTGTTCGGTAGCTACAACCCGGAATACGTGGTGATTGCCGCCGCCGACGCCAGCCGGGTACACGACGCCGAACAGGCCATCGACCAGTTGCTCAAGCGCTTGCACCACGGCAAGGACGACTACCACCTGACCAACAACGCCGCGATGATCCAGGCCGAGGCGCGCACCCAGAACACCCTGTCGCTGATGCTCGGCTCGATCGCCGCCATTTCCCTGTTGGTGGGCGGAATCGGCGTGATGAACATCATGCTGATGACCGTGCGCGAACGTACCCGTGAAATCGGTATCCGCATGGCCACTGGGGCGCGCCAGCGCGACATCCTGCGCCAGTTTCTCACTGAGGCAGTGATGCTTTCGTTGGTCGGCGGCCTGTTCGGGATCGCCCTGGCGCTGCTGGTGGGCGGCGTGCTGGTACTGGCCGAAGTGGCGGTGCAGTTTTCCCTGGTGGCGGTGCTGGGCGCGTTTGGCTGTGCGCTGGTCACCGGTGTCGTATTCGGCTTCATGCCGGCCCGTAAAGCTGCCCGGCTCGATCCGGTTAAGGCGTTGACCAGTGAATAAACGATCCATCGCACCGCCCCTGTCCGTGCTCAGCCTGTGCCTGTTGCTCAACGCCTGCACCGGCAACCCGCCCGCCGTCGACAGCGGTATCGCAACGCCCGCCACCTGGCAATACGCCGAACGGGATGCCGCCCAGGCGCTCAACCGCCGCTGGTGGACGCAATTTGGCAGCGCGTCACTCAACCGCCTGATCGACCAGGCCCGCCGCGACAGTTACGACGTGGCCGCCGCCATGGCCCGGGTGCGCCAGGCCCAGGCCAGCGCCGTGATCGCCGGTGCGCCGCTGTTGCCCGAGGTGAAGCTCAACCTCTCCGCCAGCCGTGAGAAACTGCTGCGCGGCAGCGGCAGTTCGGCCCTGGACGCCACCGAAAGCAACAACACCGTCGACAGCTTCGGCGCCAACCTCACCGCCAGTTACGAGGTGGACTTCTGGGGCGGACGCGCCGCCGCACGGGACAGCGCCCTGCAAAGCCTGCGGGCCAGTGAATTCGACCAGGCCACCGTGGAGCTGACCCTGCTCAGCAACGTCGCCGACCGCTACGCGCAAACCCTGGCCGCACGCCAGCGCCAACAGATCGCCGAGCTGAACCTGGCGAATGCGCGCAACGTGCTGGACCTGGTACAAACCCGCTACACCGCCGGCTCCGCCACCGCCCTGGAACTGGCCCAGCAGAAAAGCCTGGTCGCCAGCCAGCAACGGCAACTGCCGCTGATCCAGCAAGTGGCGGAAGAATCCCGGATCACCCTCGCTGCCCTCCTCGGCCAGCCGGTGCAGGCCCTGGACCTGGGCAACGAAGGGTTCCAGGCGCTCAACTGGCCGTCTATCGGCGCGGGCGTGCCGAGCCAATTGCTGAGCCGCCGCCCCGACCTGGCCCAGGCCGAAGCGCAATTGGCGGCCGCCCGTGCCGACGTCACCGTGGCCCGGGCGGCCATGTTGCCCACGGTCACCCTGGGCGCCACCGTGGGGTCGGGGTCGTACAAGGCCGAAGACATCCTGCGCAGCCCGTTCTACAACCTGACCTCAGGGCTGGTGGCGCCGATCTTCAACCATGGGCGTTTAAGTGCTGAACGCGACAAGGCCAGCGCCCGCCAGGATGAGCTGCTGCAGACCTATCGCGGGGCAATCATCAACGGCTTTGCCGACGTCGAAAAAGCCCTGAGCAGCATCACGCGCCTGGACCAGCAGCGTCAGTGGCAAGCCGAGGAACTAGAGCAGGCCCAGACCGCCTTCCAGATCGCCGAAAGCCGCTACCAGGCGGGGGCCGAGGACTTGCTGACGGTGCTGGAAACCCAGCGCACCCTGTACGCCGCGCAGGATTTGAACGTGCAGCTGCGACTGTCGCGACTGCAGGCCAGCATTGCCTTGTACAAAGCATTGGGCGGCGGCTGGAAAACCGAAATCTGATAAACAAAAGTCTGGCTTCCTACTGAAGTCGTTTTATCAACCTACATTATTCAACCTGGGGTCCTTGGTAAAAAAGCCGCTCTCACACGGCAGCCCAGGACCTTTTGATGAAACCCAGTGTTCGCGTGACTCGCCTGGCCTGGTGGTTGATCGGGCTCATCGCCGCCCCGTCCCTGGCCGAGCCGCTGATCCCACCCACCGCCATTGACTGGCTGCTGGACTGTCCGCTGCCCGCCGTTGCCCGGCTGGACCCGGAAGTGCTGGAACGCACGCAATGCGGCGTGGTGAGCGTACCCCGCGACCACGCAGCCCCTGCGCGCGGCCGCATACGCCTGGTGCTGACCCGTGTCGGCGCCCGCCAGCCGTTGAACCGCGAGGGCGTCGTGTTCGCCCAGTCCGGCGAACCGCACCATGGCAAAAACACGCCTTTCGCCCTCCAGCTCGCCAGCCGCTGGGAGTCCTACGCCACACCGGCTTACCGCGCACTGACCAACCTTTACGACGTGATCGAACTCACCCCGCGTGATTTGCGCCAGGCCCAAGGCGTCGAGCAAGCGGCGTTGGACATGGAGTTTGTGCGCACACAACTGGGCGAGGCACGCCTCAACTTTGTCGGCAATGCTGACGCCACCCGGCTCGGCAGCCGCTATGGCGCGCTGTTTCCGGAGCGTGTTGCGCGCATGGTGCTGGTTAATGCCAGCCACGGTGACCCCATCACATCGGGTATCGAGCACCTGTTGCTCAAGGCGCCGCCCGCCCCGAGCAAGCTCGCCAACGGCTGCGTCGAACGGTGGTTGGGCGACTTCCTGATGTATGGAAAACAACCGCCGCCTTCAGCACGTTGTGTCGACAGCGGCCAGTGGGAATGACACCCGCAATAACGCATTTGCGACCCCTTGCCACCGAAAACGACACCCTGCGTTGACCTGACGGCTCAAGCGTTATTAAGTGCTATTTATCCGCATTAATACGATAAATCGAACCCATGCTAAGCCGCCCGCTGAAACGCAAACGCCAGAAGCTGTCCGATGTGATTGTCGAGTCGGTCAAGCGCTCCATCGTCACCGACGCCTTGAAGCCCGGTGACCGTTTGCCCACCGAACGTGAGTTGATGGAAAGCTTCCAGTGCTCCAAGGGTTCGGCACGCGAAGCGCTCAAGGCCCTGGAAGTCGAAGGCCTGGTAAGCACCCGCACCGGCCCCAGCGGCGGCGCGTACTTGAACCAGGCCGGCACCGAGCCGGCCAGCCGAGCGTTGCGCAATTACCTGCACTTCCAGCACCTGGACGGCGAGCAGGTGTACCAACTGCGCAAAGTCATCGAGGTGGAACTGGCGGTGTCGGTGCTCGGGCGCCTGAGCGAGGACGACTACCAGGCCCTGCAGGACAACGTGGATTTCTGCAGCGCACCGGAAGACAGCGAAGCCGGCCAACGCGAACAACGCCTGGCGGAACTGGAGTTCCACAACCTGCTGGCCAAGGCCTGCCCCAACCCGCTGCTGAGTTTCATGGCGCAATTTCTCAACGACCTGCTGCGCGACCTGGTGGTGCTGAAAAAAGCCTACAAGCCCAAGCGCAAACAGTTCGATGCGGCCAACCTCGACTACCACAAGCAGTTGCTGATCGCCTTTCGCGCCGGGGACGAAAGCGCGGTGCGCAGCCTGATGCACGAACACATGTGCGATGCCGAACACCACATGACCGCCCTTGAAGGCGAGGTCAGCCCGCACTTTCTGCTGGAGTTTGATCACTCTTAAAAAAACACCACGGACCCAATGTGGGAGCTGGCTCCTACATTTCGACCCGGATCAAACCGTCAAACCGTTTCACCCCATCCAATAACAGGCCTGCCCACAGGCCCTTGCTCCACCGTATCGCCCTTGCCGCTCCTGCCAATAACTAAACCAGGGAGTCACCCCATGCAGCGTCGTACGTTATTGAAAGCCAGTCTTACCGCCGCCGCGGCCCTCAGCCTTCCGCTGAGCGTGCGGTCGGCATTCGCCGCCGAGCCTTTTACCTTCTACGGCCTCAAGTCCATGTCTGGCGCCTTTGCCAGCTATGGCAAGTTTGCCGACATGGGTTCACGCCTGGCGGTGGGCCAACACCCCGAAGTGCTCGGCCGCCCGTTGAACTACAAGGTCATCGACACCGAAGGCAACGCCGGCAAGGCGGTGCGCAAGGTGCAGGAAGCCATCCAGCAGGACGGCGCACGGTTCTTCCAGGGCTGCACCCTGTCGTCCTCGGCGCTGGCCGTGGCCAAGGAAGTGGACAAGGTCGGCGGTGTGTTCATGACCCCGGTGGGCGCCGATGAAGTCACCGGCAAGGATTGCAACCACGCGACCTTCCGCTGGTCGGTGCCCACCTACGGCGCGATCCGCGAAACCATGGTGCCGTTGATCAAGCTGCTGCCGGACGCCAAGCGCTGGTACACCATCACCCCGCAATACGTGTTCGGCGAAGCGCTGCTCGAAGGCGCCAAGAACGTGCTCAAGGAAAATGGCCTGGAGCACATCGGCAACAGCTACCACTCGCTGCAGGAACAGGAATTCTCCGGCTACCTGACCAACGCCATCGCCGCCAAGCCCGATGTGCTGGTGCTGCTCAACTTCGGCAGCCAGTCGTCCAACACCCTGCGCCAGGCGGTGAACTTCGGCATCAAGGAACGCATGAAGGTGCTGCTGGTATGGTCCGCGGGCCTCGATCAATTCCAGGAACTGGGCAGCGATGTACTCGAAGGCGTGTACCTCGGCGCGCAGTACTGGCATCAGGTCGACACCCCGCTCAACCGCGAACTGGTCAAGCTGACCCAGGCCAAATACGGCATCAACCCCACCTACCCGCTGGCCGCTGACTACATCAGCACCAAGGTCATGCTCGACACCATCATATCGACGGGCAGCTTCGACGGCCCCACCGTGGCCAAGGCCATGCAAGGCCTGAGCTTCGAAGGCCCGACCGGCAAGGAGTCGATCCGCGCCGGCGATCACCAGGTGATCAAGGACTACTACCTGCTCATCGGCAAAGCCGCCAGCGACATGGCCGACAAGGATGACCTGGCCAAGGTACTCAGCGCCGGCCAGTCGTTCCCGCCCGTGGAAGCCACCGGCTGCACGCTCGCCTGATCCCCTGAACATTGCACAGCAGGGCTGCGTGAGCAGCTTCCTGCCGAGGGTGCCTGCATGCTTAATCTTTACCTGTTCCAGATACTCAACGGCTTGGGGTTGGGAATGATCTATTTCCTGATCGCCGTCGGGCTGACCATCATTTTCGGCCTGCTCAACTTCGTCAACTTTGCCCACGGCGCGTTCTTCCTGCTGGGTGCCTACATCTGCTACACCGCCGTCAGCCTCACCGGCAACTTCTGGCTGGCGCTGCTGATCGCGCCGCTGGTGGTGGCCGCGTTGGCCTGGGTGATCGAGCGACTGTTGATCCAGCGCATCTATCACTTGCCGCACATGTTCCAGATCCTGGTGACCCTGGGGATCGCGCTGATCATCCAGGAAGCCAGCGTGATGATCTGGGGCCCGGTGGGCAAAAGCGTTGCGGTACCGCAATTGCTGCGCGGCGTGCTGGTGGTGGGCGACTTCGTGTACCCGCACTACCGCCTGTTCCTGATCGGTTTCTCCGGCCTGGTCGGCCTGGGCCTGTGGCTGCTGCTGGAACGTACGCGCTTCGGCGCCCTGGTGCGCGCCGGCAGTGAAAGCACTGAAACCGTGTCGTTGCTGGGCACCAATATCTTTCGTCTGTTCTCCATGACGTTCGCCCTCGGTGTTGCCCTGGCCGGCGTTGCGGGCGTGCTGTTCGCCCCGTTGCGCGGCGCCCAGCCCTTTGTCGGCCCGGAGATCCTGGGCGTGGCCTTCGTGGTGGTGGTGATCGGCGGCATGGGCTCGTTCAGCGGTGCGCTGGTCGGCGGGTTGCTGGTGGGCGTGGTGCAAAGCCTGATGACCACACTCTGGCCCCAGGGCGCGAGCCTGATGATCTACGGCGCGATGGCCGTGGTGATCCTGGTGCGTCCTTACGGCCTGTTCGGGAGAGCCTGACATGAGCGAGAAAAATCCCCTGCCGTTTGCCAAGACGCAATCGCGCGCTATGTTGCTGTGGGTGTTGGCGGTGCTGATTGGGCTGCCGTTGATCTTGCCTTCGGCGACCCTGGCCACCGAGATCCTGATCTTTGCCATGGCCGCCCTGGCCTGCAACCTGCTGCTGGGTTACACCGGGCTGCTGTCGTTCGGCCAAGGCATCTTCTTCGGCGCGGGCGCCTACTGCGCCGCGTTGCTGATGCTGCACCTGCAACTGGGGTTGTTCGCCGCCCTGCTCGGCGCCGCCGTGGCCGGTGGCTTCCTGGCCTTGCTGGTGGGTGCCCTGGCGATCCGGCGTACCGGCATCTACTTTGTGATGCTGACCCTGGCGTTCAGCCAGATGGCCTACTTCGTCGCCTACACCCTCAGCGACTGGACCGGTGGTGACAACGGCCTGCTCAGCGTGCCGCGCCCGGAGATCCGTGTCGGTGAAACGGTGCTGCTGTCGCTCGGCGACGCCCGCGCCTTCTACGCCTTTGTCGCGGTGCTGTTCCTGCTGATTTTCATCGGCGCGCGCCGGGTGATCGCCTCGCCGTTCGGCAGCACGCTGATGGCGATCCGTGAAAACGAAACCCGCGCCTCGGCCATCGGCTACGACACCCGCCACTTCAAGATCCTGGTGTTTGTGCTGTCCGGCGCCGTCACCGGGATTGCCGGCGCGCTGTACGCGATGCTGCTGCACTTTGTGCCGCTGTCGAACATCGACCTGGCGATGTCCGAGAACATCCTGATCATGACCATCGTCGGCGGCACCGGCTCATTGTTCGGTTCGCTGCTGGGCGCAGGCTCCATCGTGCTGCTCGGCGATTTCCTCTCCGACCTGTGGCCACGCTGGCTGATGCTGCTGGGGGTGATCCTGATCCTGGTGGTGATCTTCATGCGGGGTGGTTTGTGGGGCGGCCTCGCGTCGCTGTTCGAAAAGGTACGCGGCAGCCGCAAGGCCGCAGTTGTCGCCAAGGAGGAAGGGCTATGAGCATCCTGCTGGAAACCAAAGACCTGGAACTGGCCTATGGCGCCTTCCATGCGGTGAACGGTGTGAACCTCAAGGTCGAGGCCGGCACTATCCACACCATCATCGGGCCCAACGGCGCGGGCAAGACCAGCCTGTTCCACTGCCTGACCGGCGAACGCCAGGCCACGGCCGGGGCGATTCATTTCGACGGCAAGAACCTGATGCGCAAACCCGCCCATGGCCGCGTCGGCCTGGGCATGGCGCGCTCGTTCCAGCTCACCAGCCTGTTCCAGAACCTCAGCGTGCGCGAAAACCTGCGCCTGGCCGCCCAAGGCCGCGACGGTGCCCGCGCGCTGAACTTCTGGCGCCGTGTCGACAGCAAGCGCGAACACCTGGAGATGGCCGACCAAGTGCTGGAGCGCCTGCAACTCACCGCCCGCGCCGACACCCTGGCCGGCGAGTTGTCCCACGGCCAGCAACGGGTGCTGGAGGTGGGCATGTCGATCTGCTCCAAGCCCAAACTGTTGATGCTGGATGAACCCACCTCGGGCATGGGCATCGACGACATCCCGATCATGACCCAACTGATCAGCGACCTCGGCCGCGACCACACGGTGCTGCTGATCGAACACAACATGAGCATTGTCATGTCCATCAGCCAACGCATCACGGTGATGAGCCACGGCCAGATCCTGGTGGAAGGCACGCCGGAATTCGTGCGCGCCGATGAACGTGTGCGCACTGCATACCTTGGGGAGGCTGCCTGATGCTGATCGTCGAAAACATTCATTCCTACTACGACAAGAGCCATGTGCTCGAAGGCGTGTCGCTGACCGTCAACCCCGGCGAACTGGTCACGCTGCTAGGGCGCAACGGCGCTGGCAAGACCACTACCCTGCGCAGCATCCTCGGCATCATCTGCCCGCGCCAGGGCCAGATCCATTTCAACGGCCAGGCATTGGTGGGGCAGAAGATCTTTGAAATCGCCCGCCAGGGCCTGGCGCTGGTGCCGGAAAATCGCGGGATTTTCCGCCTGCTCACCGTCGAAGAGAACCTGCGCATTGCTGCGCGCAAGACCAGCCGCTGGCAGCTTGAAGACGTGTACGCCATGTTCCCGCGCCTCAAGGAGCGGCGCAAAAATGCCGGCCACGCATTGTCGGGTGGCGAGCAGCAGATGCTCGCCATCGCCCGCGCCCTGCTCAACGATCCCAAGCTGCTGATCCTTGACGAGCCCACCGAAGGCCTGGCCCCGGTGATCGTCGACGAGTTGGTGAAAATCTTGCGCAAGGTCAAGGACGATGGCCTGCCCGTGCTGCTGGTGGAACAGAACCTGATGGTCTGCGACAAGCTCGCCGACCGCCATTACGTGCTCGAACAAGGCCGCGTGGTGTACGAGGGCAGCGCCGCTGACTTCCGCGCCGACCCGAGTATCAAGAATCGCTATTTGGCCCTGAGTGCCTGACCGGAGAATGCAGATGAATAGTTTTGCGCAACCGCTCCAGAGCAACGCCCCGCTGATCAACCGCGACCGTTTGTGGCAATCGCTGATGGACCTGGCCCAGCTCGGTGCCACCGTCAAGGGCGGCGTGTGTCGCCTGGCCCTGACCGACCTCGACCGCCAGGCCCGCGACCTGTTTGTGCAATGGTGCGAGGCGGCTGGCTGCAGCGTCAGTGTCGACGCCATCGGCAATATCTTTGCGCGCCGTGCCGGGCGCAACCCCGCCCTGCCCCCGGTGATGACCGGCAGCCATATCGACACCCAACCCACCGGCGGCAAGTTCGACGGCTGCTACGGGGTGATGGCCGGGCTGGAAGTGATCCGCACCCTGAATGACCTGGGCATCGAAACCCAAGCGCCGATTGAAGTGGTGGTGTGGACCAACGAAGAAGGCTCGCGTTTTCCGCCCTGCATGATGGGCTCCGGGGTGTTTGCCGGTAAGTTCGACTTGCAGGACACCCTCGACAAAGTCGATGACCAGGGCCTGTCGGTGGGCGCCGAATTGCAGCGCATCGGCTATGCCGGCACCCGCGCCGTGCTTGGCCATCCGGTGGGTGCGTATTTCGAAGCACACATCGAACAAGGCCCGGTACTGGAAGACCAGGCTACCACCATCGGCGTGGTCATGGGCTGCCTGGGCCAGAAGTGGTTCGACCTGACCTTCACCGGTGTCGAAGCCCACGCCGGGCCGACGCCGATGCACCTGCGCAAGGACGCCCTGGTGGGTGCCGCCGAGGTGGTCAGTGCGGTCAACCGCATCGCGCACCAGCAACAACCCCATGCCTGCGGCACGGTCGGTTGCCTGAGCCTGCACCCGGGTTCGCGCAACGTGATTCCCGGCCAGGTGCAGATGACGATCGACCTGCGCCACCTGCACGCCGACAAGCTGCACGCCATGGTCGATGAGGTGCGCGGCGTGATCGAAGCCGCCGCCCAGCGACACGGCTTGAGCTTTGAGCTGACGCCGACGGCCGACTTTCCACCGCTGGACTTCGCCCCGGCGTGTGTCAACGCCGTGCGCGAAGGCGCCCAGGCCTTGGGCTTGAGCCACATGGACATCGTCAGCGGCGCCGGGCACGACGCAATTTTCGTTGCCGAACTGGGCCCGGCCGGGATGATCTTTGTGCCGTGCGAAGGCGGCATCAGCCATAACGAAATCGAAAACGCCGCGCCGGACGACCTGGCGGCAGGCTGCGCGGTGCTGCTGCGCGCCATGGTCAACGCGGCCCAGGGGGATGTGGCATGAGTGAGATCGGCCAACTGACGGCGCTGCAACTGCTGGCGCATTTTCGCGACAAGAGCCTGTCGCCGGTAGAAGTCACCGAAGATGCGCTGCTGCGCATCGAACGCTACAACCCGGTGGTGAATGCCTACTGCCATGTCGACCCGCAAGGCGCACTGAACGCCGCGCGCGCTTCGGAACAACGCTGGCTCAAGGGCCAGCCGTGCGGTGCGCTGGACGGTGTACCCGCGTCGATCAAGGACCTGACCCTGACGGTCGGCATGCCCACCCGCAAAGGCTCACGCACCTCATCCGCCGAAGGGCCGTGGGACGTGGACGCACCCTTTTCAGCCTTGATGCGCAAGGCCGGCGCCGTGCTGCTGGGCAAGACCACCACCCCGGAATTCGGCTGGAAGGGCGTCACCGACAACCCGCTGTATGGCATCACCCGCAACCCGTGGGACACCCGCACCACCGCCGGCGGTTCCTCGGGCGGTGCCGGCGCGGCCGCGGCCTTGAACCTTGGCGTGCTGCATCAGGGCAGCGATGCGGGCGGCTCGATCCGGATTCCCTGCGCGTTTACCGGCACCTTCGGCATCAAGCCGACCTTCGGTTATGTGCCGCAATGGCCGGCCAGTTCGATGACCATCCTGTCGCACCTGGGGCCGATGACCCGCACCGTGGAAGACACCGTGCTGATGCTGCAGACCGTCGCGCAACCTGATGCACGGGATGGCCTGATCGGTGCGCCCAGGACCACGCCCTGGCTCACCCCGGACACGGACCTCAAAGGCTTGCGCGTGGCCTACAGCCCCGCGTTCGGCTACGTGAATGTCGACCCGCAGGTAGCCAGCGTCGTCGCCCGGGCCGTGCAGGGCCTGGTGCAACTGGGCGCGCACGTGGAAGAGATCGACCCGGGCTTCAGCGACCCGCTGGAGGTGTTCAACACCCTGTGGGCGGCCGGTGCCGCACGCCTCACCGGGCCCATGAGCGAGGCGCAGAAACAGCTGCTCGACCCTGGGCTACTGAGCATCGCGCAACAGGGCGAACGCTTGAGCCTGGATGACTTCAACGCCGCCCTTGAAGCCCGCGCCGCGTTGGTGGCGCGCATGGCGGCGTTCCATGAGCACTACGACGTGCTGGTCTCGCCGATGATGCCGATCACTGCGTTCGAGGCCGGGCATAACGTACCGCCCGGTTCGGGCATGCAGGCCTGGATGGAATGGACGCCGTTCACCTACCCCTTCAACCTGACGCAACAACCGGCCGCCTCGGTGCCGTGCGGTTTGGCAGCGAATGGCCTGCCGGTGGGCTTGCACGTGGTCGGCGCGCGGTTTGCCGATGAGCAGGTGTTAAGGGTGTGCCAGGTGTATGCAAAAGCATTCCCCACAAAGCACTTACAAGCCCCAATCACCAAAACACTGTAGACCCCGCCAACCACGATGCGAAGCGAGCCGCTCTTGATCTTGATCTTGCTTTTGATCTCAGGCGCCCCGTCAAACACGCTGGCCGGAATTCGGCAGGGATTTGGGGGGTAAACCGGCAGGGATACCGGTTTAGCCGCCCCGCGCCATGGATGGCGCGTGGCGGCGCCCCCCCAAATCACTGTCGGATTACGGGCACACCGAGCCTAAGCGAGGTGCCGAGTGTTGGGGCAAGAGCGTTTCGCTTACTTTTGCGCTCTTCAAAAGTGAGCCGCCGTAAGGGCGGAACCAATAGCCGCCGTTACCTAGATAACGGATATGTACTCCGTCTGATCCAACATCCTGGTCGCCTGTCAGGCCGCCTTCGCAGGCAAGCCAGCTCCCACATTGGATCGCGGGGCTACAGTTAGATAGCAGTCGCCAGCCAGAGGGACAAGCCGGCTCCTACCGTGTTGAGCGCATTCCACTACAATGCCTTCCACTCATTTCCCGGGGGCTTCATGGATATCGAACTGGCACGCACTTTCCTCGAAATCACTCGCTGCGGCAGCCTGGCTGCGGCGGCCGAGAAGCTGCACGTCACCCAGACCGCGATCACCGCCAGGGTCAAGAACCTTGAAAGCCAGTTGGGCAGCACCTTGTTTGTGCGCAACCGCGCGGGGGCGCGACTGACGCCGGATGGCGAGGCCTTTGTGGTGTACGCCAACCAGTTGCTGCAGACCTGGGAAGCGGCCAAGCGCGACCTGCCGTTGCCCGATGGCTACCGCAACGTGCTGCACATCGGCGGCGAAGTCAGCCTGTGCAACCCGTTGATGCTGGGCTGGGCCCAGGCCCTGCGTGAACACATCCCCGGCCATGCCCTGCGTACCGAGGTGCGTGAAGGCGACTACCTGCTGCGCCAACTGGAGCTGGGGGTGCTCGACGCGGCGCTGGTGTTCCAGCCGCACTACTGGCCCGGCTTGCAAGTGGAGCAGGTGCTGGAAGAAAAACTGATCCTGGTGCAGTTGGTCAGCAAGCCCGATCCCTACGTGTACATCGACTGGGGCCCGGGGTTTCGCCAGCAACACGACACCGCCCTGCCCGACAAGGCCCGCGCCGCACTGAGCTTCAACCTGGGGCCGCTGGCGTTGCAGTACATCCTGGAGAACGGCGGCGCCGGCTACTTCCGCACGCGGGTCGTGCAAAGCTACCTGGACAGCGGCGTGATGCAGCGGGTGCCCAAGGCGCCGGAGTTCAGTTTCCCCACGTACCTGGTGTATTCGCGGGCGCGGGACTCGGCTGTGTTGCAGCAGGCACTGGAATTGCTGCGGGGAGTGGTCAAGGCCGAAAGTGACTGGTCGCAGCGTTGGGATCCGTTGATTTGAATCACCAACGGCCGCCGTGCATGCTAGCCTGCGGGTGTTTCCTCTTGCAGCCTTACCGATGAACAAGAAAAAGTCCGTCACCATCAGCGACATCGCCAAGCGGGTCGGCATGACCACCATCACGGTGTCCCGCGCGCTGAGCAAACCCGACCTGGTCAAGCCGGCCACCCTGGCGCGCATCCTCGAAGTGGCGCGGGAGCTGGACTACGTGCCCAACGCCTTCGCCCGCGGGCTCAAGCGCAGTGAAAGCCTGATCATCGGGGTGATCACCGCCTCCGTGGACAACCCGTTCTACAGCGAGATGATCAAGGCGATTTCCCGCGAGGCGAAAAAGTACGGCTACACCATCATGCTGGTGGACACCGACGAACTTGAAGAACTGGAAAGCAAAGCCGTGGACACCCTGCTCGGCTATCGCGTGGCGGGGATCATCCTGTCGCCGGTCTCCGATGAGCCGAACTACCAACCCGATTACCTGGAACGCCTGGGCAACGGCAAGACCCCGGTGGTGCTGCTCGACCGCACGATCCACGACAGCCCGTTCAGCCGCGTGGTGCTCGACAACTACCACAGCGGCATCCAGGCTGCCCATTACCTGCTGCGCCAGACCCCGCACCTCAAGCGCCTGCTGGTGCTGACCGGCCCCGAGCATTCGCGCATCACCGTGGAGCGCCTCAAGGGCCTGCGCGAAGTCCTGGCCGAGCACCCCCACGTGCAGGTTGAAGTACAGGCCGGCGACTACACGCTGATGCCGTCCTACCTGCACACCCTCGACTACCTGGCCGAACACTCGGCGCCGGATGCGATCATGGGTTTCAACCAGTTGATCACCCTCGGCGCCCTGCGTGCGCTGCGCATGCACAACATCCCCCATGACAGCCTGACCATCTGCGGCATCGACCGCCTGCCCTTCGCCGATATCTTCGGCGTGCCGATCGCCTGCGTCGCCCACGACGCGTCCCTGGCCGGCAGCAGCGCGGTACGCCTGCTGCTCGACCGCCTCGAAGACCCCTTCAAGCCACGGGACAAGGTGGTGATCGCCGGCCTGCTGGAAAACGGCTAGCGGCTGGTGTAGCCGCCATCGATGGGCAGGCTGACGCCGCTGATCATGCTCGCCGCCTGGCTGAGCAGAAACAGCACCGGCAAGGCAACTTCCACAGGGTGTGCAAAGCGCCCAAGGGGAATGGCCGCCAGGGCCGGGTCGCGCTTGGCCGGCGCGGACCAGGCCATGGTCGCCATCGGCGTCAGCGTGACCGTCGGGTTGACGCTGTTCACCCGAATGCCGAAGCGGCCCCACTCGGCGCATTGCACGCGGGTGATTGCATCGAGCGCAGCCTTGGAAGCGCAGTAGCCGAGGTGATCGTCCAGGGCCACCAATGAAGCCTGGCTGGAGACGTTGACGATGCTGCCGGCGATCTGCGCTTCGATCATCTTCGCCGCCACACGGCTGGCGACTTGGGCGGCGGCCCGGGCGTTGACGTTCATCACCTGATCAAAGGCTTCGGCGCTGATGGCGGCGGCGGGTTCCAGGCGCGAGATACCGGCGCAGTTGACCAGGCCGTGCAAGGGCGGCAGGTCTTGCAGGGCCCGGTCGAGGGCGGCGCTGTCGGCGATGTCCAGGCACAGAGTGTGGCAGCCGAGCGTGGCCAAGGCCTGGGCATCGCGGCCCAGGGCGAAGACATCGGCGCCGCTGGCGATCAGTTGCACGGCGATTTCACGGCCGATGCCGCTGCTGGCGCCCGTGACAAGAATGCGGTGGTGGGTGAAGTCGAAGGCTGCGTTCATGGTCACTGTTCCATAGACGATGAAGATCCCCTGTGGGAGCTGGCTTGCCTGCGATAGCGGAGTGTCAGCCAATCCATCTGGTACTGATACACCGCAATCGCAGGCAAGCCAGCTCCCACATTGGAATGGGTTGATTCAATGAGATTGCAAGGTGTGCATGATCGGTTTCAGGGCCGGATACAGCTTCAAATACTCGGCAAACGCGTGGTCGTAGGTGGCGATAGTTTCCCGCTTGGGCTGTGCCCGCAACGCCAGTTGTACCCAGCCTTTGTCCATCTCCCCATCACTCACCAACCCCACCGTGTGCGCTGCCAGCAAGGCCGCGCCCAACGCTGCTTCCACCTCCTGCACGATGGTGTACACCGGGTAGCGCGTGACATCGGCGATGATCTGCATCCACAAATCCGAATGGCTCGCGCCGCCCACCACGATCAGGCGCGGGTCCAGCGAATGCGCACCGCGCGTGCCCGCTTCGATGTTGTGCCGCAGGGCAAAACTCACGCCCTCCAGCACCGCCCGGTACAGGTGGATGCGCGTGTGATACAGGTTCAACCCGACAAAACTGCCACTGGCGCGGTCGTCCCAGACCGGGCTGCGCTCGCCCATCAGGTAGGGCAGGAACACCAGGCCTTCACTGCCCGCCGGGATCTTCGTCGCCGCCTGCTCCAGCAGCACCAGGCTGTCCTGGCCGGTGGCCTTGGCCTGCTGCTCTTCGGCCTGGCAGAACTGCTCGCGAAACCAGCTGACCGACGCGCCCGCCGTGATCGCGCCGCCGAAGATGTACAGGTCGCGGTGGCCGTTGTAGACGTGGGGCATGCTGACCAGGCCGTGATGGGCATCCACCTGTTGGTTCAGGTAGCCCCAGCACATGCTGGTGCCGATCATCGCCACATGGTTGCCCGGCTGCGTCACGCCCGCCGCCAGCGTGGCCATGGCCGCATCGACGCCACCGGCCAGGATCGGCGTGCCTGCCTGCAGGCCCAGGCGCGTCGCCCAATCCGCCAACAAACCACCCACGATTTCCCCGGAATACACCAGCCGCTCCGGCATCATCGCCTGCGGGATGCCCAATGCATCGAGCATCTCAGCAGACCAGCCGCGCGCCTTCACGTCGTAGACGCCACCGATGTTGCCCGCGCTGCTGTGGTCCACCGCCAACTCGCCCGTGAGGCACCAGTTGATGTAGCTGTTGGGCGGCAGCAAGTAGCGCGTGCTGGCCCACACCTCAGGTTGATGCTGTTTGAGCCAGAGCATCTTGGTGAAGCCGTAGTAGCTGTCGACCGAGTTGCCGGTGACCTCGAACAACCGCGTGAGGTCAACGTTTTCCCGCACCCAGGCGACCTGCTCACTCGCGCGGCGGTCCATCCAGATCAGGCACGGGTGCAGCGGCGTCATCTGCGCGTCCACCGCAATCCCCGAACCGCCATACAGGCTGCTGATGCACAGCGCCTTGACTTGCGCCTTGGCAACACCGGCCTCTGCCATGCACTGCGCCACGCAAGCCTCAACCGCGTCCAACCAGACCTGCGGCCATTGCTCGGCCCAGCGCACTTTCGGGGTATCCACGCGATACCCCTGGCTGTGCTGGGCGATGATCGTGCCTTGACCATCCACCAGCAGCGCCTTGGTGCTCTGGGTCCCTATGTCGACCCCCATCACGTAGCTCATGCTCAGACCACCGGCTTCAACAGCACCTTGATCGATTTGGTCGAGTTGGCCAGCTCAAAGGCTTCGGCCCAGTCGTCCAGCGGAAAGTCATGGGTGACGATGCCTTTGGAGGTGACCAGGCCACGCTCGAACAGGTCAATGGCGATCGGGTAGCAATACGGCCCCAGGTGCGCACCACGCACGTCCAGTTCCTTGCGGTCGCCGATGATCGACCAGTCGACGCTGGTCTCGGCGCCGAACACGCTGAACTCGACAAAGCGGCCGAGCTTGCGGATCAAGTCCAGGCCCTGGGTGACGCCGGCCGGCACGCCGGTGGTCTCGATGTACACGTCGCAGCCATAGTTGTCGGTCAGGCCGTTGATGATTTCACGGGCGTTGTCCCGCGAGGGGTTGATGACCACGTCGGCGCCGAATTTTTTCGCCAGTTCAAGGCGCTCGTCGACCATGTCGATCACGACGAGTTTCTTCGGAGTTTTCAACGCGGCCACCTGGACCATGCACAGCCCGAGGGTGCCGGCGCCTGCGATCACCACCACGTCGTCGAGCTGGATATCGCCGCGGTTGACGGTATGGATCGAGCACGCCATGGGCTCCACCAGCGCCGAATCCTCCAGCGATACCGACTCCGGAATCTTGTGTACGATGGCGGTCTTGGGAATGCGCATGAACTGGGCCATGCCGCCTTCGGCCACTTCACGCTGGAAGCCGAAGATGTTGTGCACTTCGCACATCCAGTACTTGCCGGATTTGCAGAAGCGGCACTTGCCGCACGGCACGATCTGCTCGGCGATGACCTTGTCACCCACCTTGACCTCAAAGTGCTCCTCGGCACCCTCGCCTGCCTCCACCACGTAGCCGAAAAACTCGTGCCCCGGCACCACCGGCGCCTTGACCCACGGGTTGTCGCCGCCCCAGAACATCGCCGCCCCCGAGTGGCATTTGCAGTCACTGGCGCAGATGCCGCAGGCGGCGATGCGGATCACCAGTTCATTGGGCCGCGCTTGGGGTTTGCCGATGCGTTGCAGGCGATAGTCTTTCGGGCCGTGGCAGACGACGGCTTGCATTTCGGTGTGCTTGTCCATGGTGTGGGTCCTGTTTTTGTTAGAAGGTTATTTGTGGCGCTGACGGCTGATAAAAATCGCCAGCAAAATGATCCCGCCCTTGATAACGCTCTGGACGTAGGGCGACACGCCCAGCATGTTCAGGCCGTTGTTCAACACACCCAGCAGCATGGCGCCGAGCAAGGTGCCGACGATGACCCCGCGCCCACCGGCAATCGAGGCGCCACCGAGTACCACGGCGGCAATCGCATCCAGCTCGAACGACACGCCGGCATTCGGCTGGCCACTCATCAGGCGTGACGTCAGCACCAGGCCGGCAATCGCCGCAGTCAGGCCACTGATGCCGTACACCAATAATTTGAAGCGCGCGGCGCGCACGCCCGACAAACGCACGGCTTCTTCATTGCCGCCGATGGCGTAGATGTAGCGGCCGATGCGCGTGTGTTGCAGCAGCACATAGGCTGCGGCGTAGGTGATCAGCATGATCAGGATCGGCACCTCGATGCCGAACAGACTCTGGCGGCCGAAGAAGCCAAACCACTCCGGCAACCCGGAGATCGGGTAGCCGTCGGTGTACATCAGGCCCAGGCCCCGGGCGATGCCCATGGTCGCGAGCGTGACGATGATCGGCGGCATGTGCAGGTAGGCGACGAACAGGCCGTTGCCGATGCCGAAGGCCACGCCGATCAGCATCCCGGCGCCGATGGCCAACCCAGGCGGCAGCCCCGCCACCATCAGCCCGGCTGTCAGCGTGCCGGACAAGGCCATCACCGGCCCCACCGACAAGTCGATGCCGCCGGTGAGGATCACGCAGGTCATGCCCACGGCGATGATCGCGTTGATCGACACCTGACGGGCGATGTTCGACAGGTTGCTGGTGGTGAGGAAGGTGTCGCTGGCCAGGATCATCACCAGCGTCACCACCACCAGCCCCACAAAGGGGTAAAACGCCGGCGAGCGCACCAGCCGCGCCAGGTTCAGGCGCAACGGGCTGGTGCCTGGGGTGTTAATGGACATATTCACTTGAGCCCCCTGTTGCATGGCGCATGACCTCTTGAGGATTGACGGCAGACGCTTCCAGTACCTTGACGATGGCGCCCTTGTGGAACACGGCGACGCGGTCGCACATGCCGATGACTTCCGGCAGTTCGGAAGAAATCATGATGATTGCGTAGCCCTGTTCAGTGAGGCTGCGCATCAAGGCGTAGATCTGCGCCTTGGCGCCGACGTCGATGCCACGCGTGGGCTCATCGAACACCAGCACATCGCAGTGATGGTTGATCCAGCGCGCGATCACCACCTTTTGCTGATTACCGCCACTGAGGTTGAACACCCGGCTTTCGCCGCTGGGCGCCTTGATCGACAGTTGTTTCATCAGGCTGTCGACACTGGCGCATTCACGGCCCTTGTCGATCAGGCCACTGGCGTTCTGGTATTTGGGCAGGTTGTTCAGGGAGATGTTTTCGCGAATGCTGAAATCCGTAATCAGCCCTTCGCTCTTGCGGCTTTCCGGGAGCAGGCCGATGCCATGGGCCAGGGCCTGGGCCGGGTCATCCAGGGTGATTTTTTCACCGCGCAGCCACACGTCTTTGCTCACCGACGGCAGCGCGCCCATCATGCCCAGCGCCAGCTCGGTGCGACCGGAGCCGACCAGGCCGGCAAAGCCAAGAATCTCGCCCTTGTGTAATTGAAAGCAGTTGTGGGGGCCGTTGCGCACCAGTTGGATGTCCTTGACCTCCAGCAGCAGCGGGCCGCGCGCCGTTGTCGGCTTGGGTGGAAAACTGCTTTCCAGGCGGCGTCCGACCATCATTTCCACCAGGCGGTCGATGTCGCTGTCAGCCACATCGGTCACGCCCACATTGCCGCCGTCGCGCAGCACGCTGATGCGGTCGCATACCTGGAAAATCTCCTCCAGGTGGTGGGAGATAAAAATCACCGCCACGCCCTGGCGCTTGAGCTCGCGCATGATGTCGAACAGCAGCTCGGCTTCGCTAGGGGTGAGGGTTGCGGTGGGTTCGTCCAGCACCAGCAGGCGCGCATCCAGGGCCAGGGCCTTGGCGATTTCGACGAACTGCTGCTCGGCCACGCTCAGGTGCTTGACCGCGCACTGCAGGTCCAGGGTGACCCCCAGGCGTTTGAACAGGGCCTCGGACACCTCGACCATTTCGCGCTTGCGCAACAGGCCGAAGCGGTTGCTCAGCTCATGGCCGAGGAAGATGTTTTCCACGGCGGTGAGGTAAGGAATCAGGCTGAATTCCTGGAACACGATGCCGATGCCGGCGGCGATCGCATCGCGATAAGTCGCAAACTGCCGGGCCTGACCGTCGATCAGGATCTGCCCTTCGTCCTGATGCTCGACGCCGCCCAGGATCTTCATCAGAGTCGACTTGCCCGCACCGTTTTCTCCCAGCAACGCGTGGATCTCGCCCCGCTCCACTTGCAGGTTGATGGACTTGAGGGCTTGCACCCCCGGGTAACGCTTACAGATGTTTTCCAGCTTCAGAAGACTGCTCATACCGCCGACCTCGTGCTCAGAAGGATGACCGGGGCCCCACGCATGGCGCGGGGCCGGGGCGATTTACCAGCTGAAGTCCTTGGCCTTGGCCTGGTCGATCAGGGTGATGTCCACCGGAATCGTGGCGGGCACTTGCGAGCCCCACTTCTTGGCCAGGGCGATACCCAGGGCGAGACGGATCTGGTCGCGGGGGTACTGGGCCGAGGTGGCGATGAACTTGCTGCCGGGTTTCTGGATCGCCTTGATCGCTTCCGGCGCACCGTCGACGCTCACCAGTTTCACGTCCAGGCCACTGGCTTCGATGGCCGACAACGCGCCGAGGGAGCCGTTGTCATTCACGCTGAAAATGCCCTTGAGGGTGGGCTGGGCCTGCAGCATGTTTTCGGTGACGGTCAGCGCCTGGTCACGTTCCTGCTTGCCGTTCTGGATACTGACAATCTTGATGTCCGGGTGCTTGGCCACGGCCTCTTTGCAACCGCGCACGCGCTCCAGAATGGGTACTACAGCAATGCCGTCGAGGATGGCGATATTGCCTTTGTCGCCGATGTTCTTGGCCAGGTATTCACAGGCCTGGAAACCGGCGTCGAAGTTTTTTGAACCGACAAAGGCGTCCAGCGGGCCGTCGGCCTGGGCGTCTACCGCGACCACCACAACGCCGGCGGCATGGGCGGATTTGACGGCCGACTGTACGCCGACCGAGTCGGTGGGGTTGATCAGCAGGATGTCGATGCCTTTTTGCAGCATGTCCTCAACGTCGCTGACTTGCTTGGACACGTCGTGGCGGGCGTCGGTGATGATCAATTTCGCGCCGATGGTCGCGCCCGCTTCTTCCAGGGCGTTTTTCATGGTGACGAAATAGGGGTTGTTGATTTCTTGGAAGGACGCGCCGATGCGGATGGGTTTGGCGGCGTCGGCGAACGCCTGAGTGCCGAGGGTGATGCTGACGGCCAGTAAACACAGGGTTTTCGGGAGCATTTTCATGGCGTGGGTCTCTGTTTTGTTTTTATTGTTAGAGCAAATGTTATCGTTAACATTTTGTGGGAAGTTAGCAAGGTTGGGGGGAAGGTGCAAGCTGCCGTTGGTCGGGCTTTGGGGGCATATCCGTTATTGGGGGATGGCTGATATTGGTTCCGCTCTTACAGCGGGTCACTTTGGAAAAGAGCCCCAAAGTAACCAAAGGGCTCTTGCCCCAACACTCGGCACCTCGCTCACGCTCGGTGTGCCCGTAATCCGACAGGTATTTGGGGGGCCGCCGCCACGCGCCATCCATGGCGCGGGGCGGCTAAGCCGGCGTCCTGCCGGCTTACCCCCCAAATCCCTGCCGAATTCCGGCCAGCGTGTTTGACGGGGCGCTTAAGATCAAAATCAAGATCAAAAGCAAAAGCACAGCGGCCTGACAGCCGGCTTGAGTGGTGTGGAGCAAAGGCAAAAGCAAAGGCAAACGCGGTCCACTGTAGGAGCCGGCTTGTCGAATCGTCGCACCGCGGCGATGGTGGTTAACGATGGCGCAAAAAATCAGGCAGAACGCGGAGCCCCACTGTGGGAGCTGGCTTGCCTGCGATGGCATCGATTGGGTGTGCCTGATGTACCGAGGTGTTTGCATCGCAGGCAAGCCAGCTCCCACAGTTGACCCGGGCCGACAGTCAGATACCGGTCGGCTACCAGGCCGCCGCGTCTGCTTTTGATTTTGATCTTAGGCGCCCCGTCAAACACGCTGGCCGAACGCAGGCTTGAATCCGTGGGTAACCCGGCAGGACGCCGGCTTAGCCGCCCCGCGCCATGGATGGCGCGTGGCGGCGGCCCACGGATTCAAGCCTGCGTTCGGGCACACCGAGCCTAGGCGAGGTGCCGAGTGTTGGGGCAGAGCGTTTTTGGTTACTTTTGGCGCTCTTCCAAAAGTGACCCGCCGTAAGGGCGGAACCCTAAGTAGCCGTTACCCAAACAATGGATAGGTACTCCGTCCCCAATCAGAGCGTCATGGCGGCAAGCCAGCCGAAAGCCAACAGCGGAATGTTGTAATGCAAAAACGTCGGCACCACCGTATCCCAGATATGGTGATGCTGGCCGTCAATGTTCAAACCGGAGGTCGGGCCCAGGGTGGAGTCCGACGCCGGCGACCCCGCATCGCCCAACGCGCCGGCCGTGCCGACGATGCACACGATGGCCAGCGGGCTGAAACCCAGCTGTACGCAAAGCGGCACGAAAATCGCCGCCAGGATCGGCACCGTGGAGAACGACGAACCAATGCCCATGGTCACCAGCAACCCCACCAACAACATCAACAAGGCGCCGACGCCACGGCTATGGCCGATGAAGGCCGCCGAGGCTTCCACCAGCGAGCGCACGTCGCCTGTGGCCTTGAGCACTTCGGCGAAGCCTGAGGAGGCGATCATGATGAAGCCGATCATGGCCATCATCTTCATGCCTTCGGTGAACAGGTCGTCGGTCTCGCGCCAGCGCACGATGCCCGACACCGAGAAGATCAGGAAACCGGCCAGGGCGCCGATGATCATCGAGTCCAGCCACAGCTGAATGATGAACGCCGAGGCAATCGCCAGGCCGGCCACCAGCAGGGTCAGCGGGTTGTACTGCACGGCTACTTGCTCGACCCGTTCGATTTTCTCCAGGTCATATACGCGTTTCTTGCGGTAGCTGACGAACACCGCCACCAGCAGGCCGACCACCATGCCCAGCGCTGGCAACCCCATGGCGTGGGTGACGTTGACCTGGCTGATGTCCACCCCGCTCTTGGCCACGTTGGCCAGCAGGATCTGGTTGAGGAAGATATTGCCGAAGCCCACCGGCAGGAACATGTACGGGGTGATCAGGCCGAAGGTCATCACACAGGCAATGAGGCGGCGGTCCAGTTGCAGCTTGGTCAGCACGTACAGCAGCGGCGGCACCAGCAACGGGATAAACGCGATATGGATCGGCAGGATGTTCTGCGAGGCGATCGCCACGACCCAGAGCAGGCCGATCAACAGCCATTTGACATGGCTGCCGCCGGTGGCTTCCTGGCGGTCCACCAGCATCAGCGCCTTGTCGGCCAGCGCGTGGGCCAGGCCGGATTTGGCAATGGCCACGGCGAACGCGCCGAGCAAGGCGTAGGACAGCGCCACAGTAGCGCCGCCGCCCAGCCCGCCGTTGAAGGCTTTGAGCGTGGCCTCGATGCCCAGGCCACCGGTCAAGCCGCCCACCAGGGCGCCGACGATGATGGCGATGACCACATGCACGCGGGACAAGCTGAGCACCAGCATGGTGCCGACCGCGGCAATGACTGCGTTAATCATGGTTACCTCAAGCAGAAACATAAAAAACAGGCATGCCCGCGCCCAGGCGGCCATCGGGTGGATGGCTGCCAGCGTGCAGGCTTGAAGGAGGTCTTATTAGAGGGCGCGCACTTTGCAGCAGGCGCGGCTGCATGTCAAAAAACGGCGCCGCTTTTGGGTTTAAATTGAACGTTTAAATAATAAAGAACCAAAAAACGCGGCCGATACAAAGGCTCTCTGTGTTTTCAGGTTAAGGATGCGCCTCGATGTCTCTCAGACAGCTTTCCATTCAATGGAAAATCACCCTGCTCGCCGGCCTGTGCCTGCTGGGGATCGTGACCCTGCTGGTGGGTTTGTCGTTGTATCGCATGGAACAGAGCTCGGAGCAGGTCAAGGCGTCCAGCATGCAGATGCTCGATCAAGCCGCCCAAGCGCGCATCGAAGCCCAGGGTGAAGCCCAGGCCCTGGGCATTCGCCGTCAGTTCATGGACGCGTATCAATACGGCCACGGATTTTCCCGCCAAGTGCTGTTCTTGCGCGAGCAGGCCGAAAAACGCTTTTTGGATGCGTTCGACACCCGCGAAGACCTGACCCGCCAGGTCAAGGCGGCCCTACAGGCCAACCCCGACTTGCTCGGCTTGTCCCTGGTGTTCGAAGCCAACGCCCTGGATGGCAAGGACGAGCTGTTCGCCAACCAGGCAGAACTGGGCAGTAACGACAAGGGCCGCTTCGCCCTGTACTGGTCGCAACCCACGCCCGGCAAACTGGAGTCGATGGCGCTGCCGGAAAGCGATATGGCCGACACCCGCGTCGGCCCCAGCGGTGAAAAGGCCAACGCCTGGTTCACCTGTCCGCGCACCACGCTCAAGCCCTGTGTGATCGAGCCGTACTTCTATGTAATCAACGGGCAGAACGTGCTGATGACCAGCATCGTGTTCCCACTGATGGTCAACGGCAAAGTCATCGCGTCGCTGTCGGTGGACATCAACCTAAACAGTCTGCAGGCCGTGAGCCAACAGGCGAGCCACAAGCTGTATGACGGCCAGACCCAAGTCAGCATCCTCAGCCCTACCGGCCTGCTCGCCGGCTACAGCCCGGACGCCGGCAAGCTCAGCCAGCGCCTGGACAAGGTCGACACCGCCAACGGCGCGCAATTGATCAGCGCCCTGGCCAGCAGCAACCAACTGCGCAGCCTGCGCACCGACCATCAGCTCAAGGTGCTGGCGCCGTTTGCACCGATCCCGGACGGCAAGGCATGGGGCGTGTTGCTGGATGTGCCGGAAAAAGTGCTGGTGGCCCCGGCCGAGGCACTGAAAACCCAACTGGATGCCGACAATGCCAAGGGCACCTTGCTCGAGCTGAGCCTGGGCCTGTTTGCGGCCGTGCTTGGCCTGATCCTCGTGTGGCTGATGGCCCGCAGCGTGACCCGGCCGATCCTTGGCGTGGCCAGCATGCTGGAAGACATCGCCAGCGGTGAAGGCGACCTCACCCGCCGCCTGGCCTACGACAAGCAGGACGAGCTGGGGCAGTTGGCCGGCTGGTTCAACCGTTTCCTCGACAAGCTGCAACCGATCATTGCCGAGGTGAAGCGCTCGGTGCAGGACGCCCGTGGCACCGCTGACCAATCGGCCGCCATCGCCAGTGAAACCAGTGCTGGCATGGAGCAGCAATATCGCCAGGTCGATCAAGTGGCCACCGCCTCCCACGAAATGAGCGCCACCGCTCAGGACGTCGCCCGCAGCGCCGCCCAGGCAGCCCAGGCAGCGCGCGATGCCGACCAGTCGACCCGTGAAGGCCTGACGGTAATCGACCGCACCACCACCAACATTGGCAACCTGGCCGCCGACATGAGCACGGCCATGGCCCAGGTTGAAGGCTTGGCGGCCAACAGCGAGAAAATCGGTTCGGTGCTGGAAGTGATTCGCGGCATCGCCGAGCAGACCAACTTGCTGGCCCTCAACGCAGCGATCGAAGCGGCCCGTGCCGGTGAAGCCGGTCGCGGTTTTGCCGTGGTGGCCGATGAAGTGCGCAACCTGGCGCGCCGCACCCAGGAGTCGGTGGAAGAAACCCGCCTGGTGATCGAACACCTGCAAAGTGGCACCGAAGATGTGGTGGGCGCCATGGGCAACAGCTATCGCCAGGCCCAAGGCAGCGTCGAGCAGGTCGGCCAGGCCGTGACCGCCCTGCGCCAGATCGGCGATGCGGTGACGGTGATCAGCGACATGAACCTGCAGATCGCCAGCGCCGCTGAAGAGCAGAGCGCGGTGGCCGAGGAAATCAACAACAACGTGGCGACGATCCGGGATGTGACCGAGTCGTTGTCGGAACAGGCCAATGAATCGGCGCGGGTGAGCCAGGCGCTGAACAGCCTGGCCAATCAGCAGCAGGGGTTGATGGATCAGTTTCGGGTGTAACGGATTGCCCTCGAATGGGGTGGCGATCCCATGTGGGAGCTGGCTTGCCTGCGATGCAGGCAACCCGGTGTGTCAGTCACACCTCTGTGATGCCATCGCAGGCAAGCCAGCTCCCACATTGTTGATCGGTGGCGTGTCAATTCTAGCGTTTGGGCAGTTCGATCAAGGCCTTGAGGCCGCCCAGCTCGCTTGCTTGCAGTTGGAGCACCCCGCCCCACACTTCGACGATATCGCGCACAATCCCCAGGCCCAAACCGTGGCCGTCGATCTGCTCGTCCAGGCGTGCGCCTCGGCTGAGCACTTGGTCGCGTTGCGTTTCAGGGATACCGGGACCGTCGTCGTCTACCGCCAGCACATAGCTTTGCGCTGTTTCGCTGACGCTCAACCGCACATCCGCATCCGCCCATTTGCAGGCGTTGTCCAGCAGGTTGCCCAGCAGCTCCAGCAAATCCTCACGGTCCCAGGGCAGTTGCAGGCCAGGGGGCACGTGGTAGCTCAGGTCCAGGTGTTCGCCGTGGATCATGGTCAACGTGGCGAGCAAGCCGGGCAGTTCTTTTTCGCAGTCGAACAACGCGCCTGGCAGGGTTTCACCGGCCAGGCGTGCGCGGTTGAGCTCGCGGTTGAGGCGTTGCTGCACCTGCTCCAGTTGGTCGCGCAACAGTTTGCTCAATTCGGGGTGGTCCTTGAGGGCTTCGGTCGAGGCCGCACTCAATAACACCGCCAGCGGGGTTTTCAGGGCGTGGCCCAGGTTGCCCAGGGCATTGCGCGAGCGCTTGAGGCTGTCTTCGGTGTGGGCCAGCAGGTGGTTGATCTGCGCCACCAGCGGTTCCAGCTCCAGCGGCACCTGCGTGTCGAGTTGCGAGCGCTGGCCTTGTTGCAATTGGGCGATCTGTTCGCGCGCGGTTTCCAACGGGCGCAACGCACGGCGCACGGTAACCCGCTGCAGGATCAACACCAACAATAGCGCGGCCAGGCCGAGGATCAGGCCAATCCGACGCATCAGGCGAAAACTTTCCCGCACGGGCGTGTAGTCCTGAGCCACGCTGATCGAGATCAACCGGCCATAGCGCTTGTAGTCGGCGCGCAGCACCAGCAGTTGCTGACCTTCCGGCCCCAATTGCAGGTTGCCCTTGAGCCCGATCTCGGGCAGGCGTGGCAGTTCCTGGTCCCACAGCGAACGCGAGCGCCAGTGGGTATCGTCAAAATCAATGCGAAAATAATGCCCGGAAAACGGCCGTTGGTAGGCCGGCGACAAGCGCTGCTCATCCAACTGCACGCCGCCTGCCGCGCGTACCAGCGCCACCAGCAGGTTCTCGGCGTCGTTGCGCAGCCCGGCTTCCAGGTAGCGCTGCAACCCCGCTTCGAACAACCACAGGCTGGTTTGCGCCAGCGCCACGCCGACGACCACCATCACACTGATCAGCCCCAGGCTGAGGCGCCGTTGAATCGACCTCATGCGGGGCTTGCGCCAAACAGGTAACCCTGGCCACGCCGGGTTTCGATCACGCTGCGGCCCAATTTGCGTCGCAGGTGGTTGACGTGGACTTCCAGCACGTTGGAATCGCGCTCGGTCTCGCCGTCATAGAGGTGCTCGGCCAAGTGGCTTTTCGAGAGGATTTGTTCGGGGTGCAGCATGAAGTAACGCAGCAGACGGAATTCGGCGGCGGTCAGCTGGATCTCTTCGCCGTCACGCAACACGCATTGACGGCCTTCATCCAAGTGCAAGCCCGCCGCCTGCAACGTGGGCTGATTGGCACGGCCGTGGGAGCGACGCAACAGCGCCTGGATGCGCAGGTACAGTTCCTCAGGGTGAAACGGTTTGGCCAGGTAATCGTCGGCACCGGCCTTGAGCCCTTCGATGCGCTCGGCCCACGAATCCCGGGCAGTGAGGATCAGCACCGGCGTGGCCAAGGCGGCAGTTCGCCATTGCGCCAGCACGTCAAGCCCCGGCAGGCCAGGCAAACCGAGGTCGAGGATAATAAGGTCGTAGGGTTCACTGCGGCCCTGGTACGCAGCGTCGCGCCCATCGGCCAGCCAGTCGACGGCATAGCCCTGGCGCTGCAGGCCGGCCAACAGTTCATCGGCCAGGGGCACATTGTCTTCCACCAGGAGCAGGCGCATCAGTCGTCTTCCTTATCTTTGAGCAGCTCGCCGGTGCTGGCATTCAGCTCGATTTCACGCACCACGCCGTCGGCGGTCAACAGTTCGATTTCATAGATGTAGCGCACCGGCCGGTCGTCGTGTTCTTCCAGCTCGGCGTCCAGCAGCTTGGACCCAGGGTAGCGCGCAAACGCCGGCCCCAACAAATCTTCCAGGGGTGCAATGACCCCCTTCTGGCGCAGGCGCAGCGCTTCGTCCTGTCCGAGGTCATGGGCCGCCAGGCCTGAGCTGATCAGCAGCAACACCAGCGCCACTCGACCGCCCGTGCGTCGATATACCTTCATTACCAATCCTGTTGTTTCTTGACGTTGCCACGTTAACCGCCGCAACTTAACTGAAACTGAATTGCCACCATGGCAATTGCCGATAGTCCATTTCCCCAACTGTTGTGCGAGATTTCTTATACTGATCCGCTCGCTTTAACTGAGACTGGTATGACTGCCATCCACATCAAGTTTCCTGCCCTGACCCTCAAGGCCGGCAAACGGGCCTTTACGCGCATTCGTGAGCAAGGCCTCAAGCCCGCCGATGTCGGCATCCTACCCGGTGCGGCCGGCGGCCCCAAGGCCTTGGGTATCCAGGGCCTGGACCTGGCGCTGTTCGGCGACTGGCTGCCACGCATGCCACGGGAGCGCGCGCTGATCGGCGCGTCCATCGGTTCCTGGCGGTTTGCCAGCGCCTGCTTGCCCGACCCGGTCCAAGGCCTGCTCGATCTCGGTCGCCTGTACAACGAACAACGTTTTGCCAGAGGCGTGACCATGGCCGAAGTCAGCCGCAGTTGCCAGCGCATGCTCGACGACTTGCTCGCCGGCCGTGATGCACGGGTGCTGGACAACCCCGACTACCGCCTGAACATCATGGTGGTCAAAAGCCATGGCCTGCTCGCCGACGACCACCGTGGCCGCCTCGGGCTGGGCCTGTCGTCGGTGATCGCCGATAACCTGCGGGGCCGCGCGCGGTTGTCGCGGCATTTCGAGCGACTGATCATCCACGACCCGCGCCAGGCACCACCGGTGCATCCGTTGCAGGATTTCCCGTCGCGCTTCCTCGACCTGGAATTGGGTAACCTGCGCCAGGCGCTGCTGGCCTCGGGCTCGATCCCTATGGTGATGCAAGGCGTGCGCGACCTGCCAGGCGCGGGCGCGGGCACCTACCGCGACGGTGGCCTGCTGGACTACCACCTCGACCTGCCCTACCACGGCGATGACATCGTGCTTTACCCGCACTTCACCGACCGGGTCATCCCCGGTTGGTTCGACAAAGGCCTGCCGTGGCGGCGCAGCAATCAACAGGGCTTGCAGGATGTGTTGCTACTCGCCCCGTCCAAGGACTACCTGGCCCGCCTGCCCCACGGCAAGCTGCCGGACCGCAGTGACTTCAAGCGTTTCATGGGCGATGACCCGAGCCGCAACAAGTACTGGCAAACCGCGATGAGCGAGAGCCGGCGCTTGGGGGATGAGTTCCTGGAATTGGCCGATAACAACCAATTGGGCGAGCGACTCCAGCCCCTGTAGGCGCCCGGCTTGCCGGCGATGGGCATCAACGATAACGCGGCGCCTGTTGGATTTTTCGCCGGCAAGCCGGCGCCTACAGAGGGACGGTATGCGCGGTGTGGGATCAAGCTGTTAAACTCGCCGCCTGCCAGACACCGACCGAGCTGAAAACACTGTGGAAATCTTCAAGGAATTTACATTCGAATCCGCCCACCGCCTGCCCCACGTACCGGAAGGCCACAAATGCGGGCGCCTGCATGGGCATTCGTTCAAGGTGGCGATCCACCTGAGCGGCGACCTGGATCCCCATACCGGCTGGATTCGCGACTTCTCGGAGATCAAGGCGATTTTCAAGCCGCTCTACGAGCGTCTCGACCACAACTACCTCAACGACATTCCCGGCCTGGAAAACCCGACCAGCGAAGTGCTGGCCAAGTGGATTTGGAATGAGCTCAAGCCCCTGCTGCCGGAACTCAGTGCAATCCGCATCCACGAGACCTGCACCAGCGGTTGCATCTACCGCGGCGAGTAAGCCACCGGCTGCTGAAAAACCACCTTCGGGTGGTTTTTTTATGTCCGGCTCCCGTACAGTCGTGGCCTCCAGCCCACTCGGAGCACGCTGTCATGATGCGCCCTGCCAACGCCCATGATGTGGCCGCCATCGAAGCCATCGTTGAAGCCGCCTACTCGCCTTACATCACGCGTATCGGCCGCCAACCCGGTCCGATGCTGGAAAACTATCAGGCGCTTGTCGCGGCGGGAGGCGTACACGTGCTGGACAATGCCGGGCAGGTACAGGGCTTCATTATCCTGCTGGATGCTCCCGACGCACTGTTGCTGGACAACCTGGCTGTCGCCCCGCAAGCCCAGGGTCTGGGGTTGGGACGCCACCTGATGGACTTTGCCGAACACCAGGCGCGCGACGCCGGCTACTCGGCTATCCGGCTCTATACCAACGTGGCAATGACTGAAAACATTGCCCTGTACACCCGTCGTGGTTACATCGAGACCCATCGGGCCGAAGCACACGGCCTGCATCGGGTGTACATGCGCAAAACCCTTTAGGAGCATCCATGGAAAACACCTGGCTGGCCCAGGCCAAACGCTTGCAGGCGTTGGCCTCCACGGGACTGCATTTTTGCACCGACGATTTCGAGCGCGAGCGCCTGGAGGAAATCGCCGAGATTGCCCACAGCATGCTGGCGCAACTGGGCAACGTACCCCTGGAACGCATCACCGGGTTGGTGCCGGACTTTGCCAAGCGCTATTCCACCCCGATGATCGACGTGCGGGGCGCGGTGATCGAAGGCGACCGGATCCTGCTGGTGCGCGAATTGACCGATGGCTGCTGGGCATTGCCGGGCGGTTATGCCGATATCGGCCTGTCGGCGGCGGAAAACATCGTCAAGGAGATCCGTGAAGAGGCCGGGCTGACCGTCACCGCACGGGCGCTGTACAGCGTCACCCACAAGGCCAAAGGCTTGTATCGCCCGGATGTGCGGGACTTCTACAAGCTGTATTTCCTGTGTGAGCGCGTCGATCAACTGGCCCCCATGGCCGGGTTCGAAACCACCGAAGTGGGCTTTTTCAGCCTGGATGACCTGCCGCCGCTGTCCCGAGGGCGCACCATCGAAAGCGACCTGGAAGCCGCGTTTGCCTTTCATCGCGGCGAGACCTCCCAGACACTGTTCGACTGAACCACATTGAACGCCTGATTGCTTTTTGCCCAAGAGGAACTTGACCATGCACATCATCAACGCCCGCCTGCGCCACCGTGAAGGCCTGCATGATCTGCACCTGGAACATGGCCGGATCGCCAGCATCACCGCGCAAACCACGGCGCCCGTACTGGCGGGCGATGACCTAGACGCTGCCGGCAACCTGGTGATCCCGCCCTTCGTCGAACCCCACATCCACCTCGATGCCACCCTCACGGCCGGCGAGCCGCGCTGGAACATGAGCGGCACGCTGTTCGAAGGCATCGAGTGCTGGGGCGAGCGCAAAGCCACCATCACCCAGGCAGACACCAAGGCTCGCGCCAAGAAAACCATCGAGGCCCTGGCGGCCCACGGTATCCAGCATGTACGCACCCACGTCGATGTGACCGATCCAGACCTCACGGCGCTCAAGGCCATGCTGGAAGTGCGCGAAGAAAGCACGCACCTGATCGACCTGCAAATTGTCGCCTTCCCCCAGGAAGGCATCGAGTCCTACCGCAATGGCCGGGAACTGATGGAGGAAGCCATCCGACTGGGCGCCGATGTGATCGGCGGCATCCCCCATTTTGAATACACCCGCGACCAGGGCGTAAGCTCGGTGAAATTCCTGATGGACTTGGCCGAGCGCACCGGTTGCCTGGTGGATGTGCACTGCGACGAAACCGACGACCCACACTCGCGCTTTCTCGAAGTGCTCGCCGAAGAGGCCCGCAGCCGTGGCATGGGCGCGCGCGTCACCGCCAGCCATACGACCGCGATGGGCTCTTACGACAATGCCTACTGCGCCAAGCTGTTCCGCCTGCTGGGGCATTCGGGCATCAGCTTTGTTTCCTGCCCCACCGAAAGCATCCACCTGCAGGGCCGCTTCGACAGTTTCCCGAAACGCCGGGGCGTCACCCGCGTCAACGAACTGCTGGAAGCGGGCATGAACGTCTGCTTCGGCCAGGACTCCATCGTCGACCCTTGGTACCCGCTGGGCAACGGCAATATCCTGCGCGTGCTTGAAGCCGGTCTGCACATCTGCCACATGCTCGGCTATCGCACCCTGCAAAGCGCCCTGGACCTGGTCACCGACAACAGCGCAAAGGCCATGGCCTTGGGCGACCGTTACGGTCTTGAGCCGGGGCGCCCGGCGAACCTGCTGGTCCTGTCGGCAGACAGCGACTACGAGATGATTCGCAGCCAGGGCCTGGCGCTGTATTCGATCCGCCATGGCAAGGTGTTAATGAAGCGGCAGCCGGCGCAGGTGACGTTTTTGTAACGCGCCTGGATGCTGTTTCAGGTTTGTGGCCGTGCCGTGCCAAACAGGCTGACGCTCAGCAAGGTATCGCCCTGTGTCAGCAATCGCACAGGCGCCGTACCGCCCGGCATCACCACAGCGACTTCGCCACCGGCCACCCAGCCTGCTCGCCACGCCGCGCAGGCCACGGCGCTGGCGCTGGTCCCCGAGGATGCCGTGGGCCCTTCCCCGCGTTCGAATACCCGCGCCAGTACCTGATTGCCCTGTCCACGGGCCGCCCACTGCAAATTGACCCCCGCGACACACGGAACGCCACCGCCCGCCGGTGGCGCGAATGCAATGGCTTTCAAGGGTTCAAACAACGCAGGTTGATGCATTCGGGCATTATCTGGCAGCAGCGCGGCGTCTTGAACCAACGTGACGCAATGCGGGTTGCCCACACGCACGAACTGGCTGCACGACCATTGCGGCTCAAGCGCCGTCAGTGAGGCCACCTGGCTGAATTCACGGTTCGCTGTTTTCACGCTGTCCACGCCACGGGCACCGACTGCCTGCGGCCCGAACTCGGGCAAACCCAGTGCCAGCCAGAACCCCGTCACGTGCTCGTAGACCGCAGGCTCCACCCGGGTGATGACCGGCGATTGCGCATCAGCTTTATCGTGATGCACCCGCAACTCACACCCTTGGCTCAGCAAGCCCTGGTCGGTCAGGGCCTGGGCGAAGATGGTCAGGCCATTGCCGCTGCGCTCGGCGAGGGAGCCGTCGGTGTTGACGATCAGCACATCGAACGGTGCCTCGGCCTGGAACGGCCCGACCAATAGCCCATCGCATCGGTGGGCCTTGGCATCCGCAGGGCGTGGCAATGAGCCCCAGCCACATTCGGCTGCGATGGCTGAAGCCGCCCACGCCTGGCGGCTATTCGCAGCTTCGGCGGCGCTATCAGGGATGTTGATGCCTTGGCGTCTTAATAGGGCCGGGCTGATCACGCCATAGATATTGCCGCGGGCATCGTAGAAGTGGGTCATAGCGTGATTCCCCAGCAGTCGCTGACTTTTGAAAAAGAAATAAGCCACGCAATTGTGTGGGAAACCGTCGGTTGAAACTACCTGCTGAGTTCAGTCGAGAAGTGGCCTGGAAGGTGGTCCCCCTTGCAAGAACTCTGGGGTTCATCAGTGCTCACAAAGATTACGCCCCCTCCAGGCCACGTCTGACAAAGCCTGTGTGGTTGGCAGAGCGCCTCACGTTCCATGTTTGTAAAAATAATATTCATGAGTGTCACGTCGATCCTGCTCATCAGGGAACCCGGCTCGCTCGATGCGGCCTGATGTGCAAGGATGTCGCGCCGGACATCGTTCTTTGAACGCAAAACCAAGGATTCTTCATGACTGCCATCCCCACCCCAGCGCCCGTGGTTCCCGGGCGGCTGGAACAAATGTCGACCCGCATCGCTTTCTTTATCGCAGGTTTCGGTATCGCCGCGTGGGCGCCACTGGTGCCCTATGCCAAGGCACGCGCGCAACTCAACGAGGGCACGCTGGGCCTCCTGCTGTTATGCCTGGGGGTGGGTTCGATCATCGCCATGCCGGTGGCGGGTGCCTTGGCCTCGCGCTACGGCTGCCGACGCGTGCTGACCGCAGGAACGATTCTGATCTGCGTGGCGCTGCCGATGTTGGCGACCGTCAGTTCGGTTCCCTGGCTGATGGCCGGTTTGTTCCTGTTTGGCGCGGGCCTGGGCACCGTGGATTCCACAGTCAACCTGCAAGCGGTGATCGTTGAGCGCGCCAGCGGCAAGACCATGATGTCGGGCTTTCACGGGCTGTTCAGCCTGGGTGGCATCGTCGGTGCGGCAGGAGTGGCCGGGTTGCTGGGACTGGGCCTTTCCCCCTTGCAGGCAACTCTTGTAGTGATCGCAGTGATGGCGGTGGCCTTGCTCAAGGCCGGGCCGCACCTGTTGCCCTACGGCAGTGAGAGCTCGGGACCGGCCTTTGCGATTCCCCATGGCGTGGTGCTGTTTATCGGCTGCCTGTGCTTCATCGTGTTTCTGGCTGAAGGCGCCGTGCTTGACTGGAGCGCGGTGTTCCTCAGTGCCGAACGTGGCCTGGATGAAGCTTATGCGGGCCTGGGCTATGCCGCCTTCGCCCTGACCATGACAGCCGGGCGCCTGACGGGCGATGCCATCGTGCACCGGCTGGGCGCCACCCGCGTGATCGTGATCGGTGGCGCACTGGCCACCGCGGGCATGCTACTGGCCACGCTTTCCCCCGCCTGGGAAGCCGCGTTGCTGGGCTACGCGCTGGTGGGCGCCGGCTGCTCGAACATCGTACCGGTGCTGTACACCGCAGTGGGCAAACAAAAGGTCATGCCGGAGCATATCGCGGTGCCGGCCATCACGACCCTGGGGTATGCCGGCATCCTGGCCGGGCCCGCCGTGATCGGCTTTATCGCCCATGGCAGCAGCCTGAGCACGGCCTTTGTGCTGATCGCGGTGTTGCTGGCAGCGGTGGCGATCAGTGGCAAGATCCTCAAGGTGTAGGCTCCGTCACCTCGCTTTGTGAGCCTCATCCTGCTCCAACCAGCGATCGAGGCTCTTGTTGCTCAGCCAGCCTTCCTGGTGGGGCGGGCCGAACAGCCGAGCACCATTGGCACGCTCCAGTGAACGCAATAACCCCGGGCGTTCGATGATGTTCTTCGCGGTGTAGACACACAACTCACTGTACTTCGGCCGGGGCATGCCAGTAGAAGGGTCCAGCACGGCCTCACCTCTTTGATCGACGTCGTAAGGATCCTGCATGACCCTCTTGAGCGTGACGATTTCCACGAATTGGTGGGGCTCGAAAAAATAGCTACGGTCCTTGGACTTATCCCTCAACTGCTCGAACAGACCTTGAAACGCCTGGACCACCTGGGCATTGCCCTGGGCATGGAACGGGTCCTGGCTGTACACACTTGGAGAGCTGTTACCCGGCAACGCGCTGGCGGCGGCCCGCAGGCTGTCACGGGTGATGTCACCCTCGCTGCTCAGGATTGCATCACTCAACCGGGGGCGCTGGAGTATTTCCCGGGCCACCGCGATCACCCGGTCCAATGCCTCGCTTTCACCCATGCGCTGGGCGGCGAGGAGCTGCAGTGACGAGCAGGTCAAGCGTCCGTCCTTCAGGAAGGGGTGCAACATGTCATAGCCTTTCTCAAGGGCTGCGGCCAATTGACTGTCCGTCGATGTTGCTCCGGGTTGCGAAAAGGTCGTGCGCGCAGCAGGAGGGTTTTGCAACGCGCGCCGATGTAACCCCGACAGCGCTCCACGCAACAACAGAGGCCTGCGAGACGCTGGCCCCTGTGGAAGGTCTTGAGCCTGGGCCGTGCCCGGGGCCCCGCTCCACGCGCCCGAGTGGGCCGTGGGGGGAGGCGCGGCCGGCCGTGCAGCCGATCCGTCCAAGATCGTCTGCCATGCGTGAGGTAATGCGCCCTCGATAGTCATGCGGTTTCTCCAACTTGTCTCAAATGCATACTTGCTCGATGAATGCCACCGTAGTGGCCAGGCTCAACGCGTTGAACCCATCAGCCGGCTGCAAGTATGTGGCTGGATAAACCCGGCAGTTCCAGTTTGCACACGAATACCAATTTCAGCATGTAAAAACCCGGTGAGTGCAGGATCAGTCCGCCTTCTGCTTGCGCCACCAGGCGACCAGGTCGTTGATCAGCGCAGTGCCGGTGCGTTTCGAAGATTGACTGCGGGGAGCTGGAGGTTGCCCACTGGCCAGCATGCCGCGGGAAAAGTCATCGGCGACAGGCGCCTGGAATTTGCGCTGGCCAACGAAGGTCCTCATTCGATGGACTTGGGCGGCATGGTCATCTGACAGCATCGGCGATGCCAGCCCGACTGCATTGTCGTCGGGCGCTGGCGGTTCAGCTTCACCCACACCGCGCAAAGGCTCGTGCCGCATGCTCTGCGAAGAATGAAACGAGGTAGACGTCATTGGTTGGCCCTGACTCGAGATCTGAATAACGCCCGGCTTGATCAAGCCGGCGGATGTGACCTATGTGGCAATTGGGCATAAACCGTTCCAGACACAAAAAACCGGCAAAAAAAATCGCAGCCCTGGGGCTGCGATTGTTCACGTCGACGGCAGGTCAGAACCCGACGCTGGCCTGCACGAAGAACGTGCGCGGCTCGCCCAGGTACAACCCGGCGTTGTTGTCGCTGGAACGGGTGTAGTGCTGCTGGTCGAAGACGTTTTTCACGCCCACACCCAGTTTCAGGTTCGACAGTTGCGCGCCAAAGTCATATCCGCTGCGCACGTTGACCGAGACATAACCCGGGATATCGCCGTACTGGCCATCGGCAGTGCCCTGGGTGATGTAGGTGGTACCGGTGCCGGGCGCACGTTGGCCGGACTGGGCGAAGACGTCCAGGTTGTGGGTCCAGTGGTTCACGTCGTAACGCAGGCCCAGGGTCGCCACTTCACGGGAGTACAACGGCAGGTCGCGGCCCTTGAACGGCACGTCACCTTCGGAGGTGGCCTTGGTGTAGGTGAAACCGGCGCTGGCGGTCAGGCCCTCCAGGCGTGGGTCCAGGTTCGACAGGTCATAGTGGGCCGAGGTCTCGATCCCCTGGTGCTTGGTGGCGCCCAGGTTGGTCCAGCCCACGTCGTTGCTGACGTATTGCAGTTCATCCGAGAAGTCGATGTAGAACAGCGTCACTTCGCCGCCCCAGACGCTGTCGTTGTAGCGCGTGCCGATCTCGTAGGTCTTGGCTTTCTCCGGGTTCAGACCGTTGGCGGTCTGGTCGCCGGTGCCGCCCTGCCCCAGCTGGAAATACTGCAGGCTGCCAAACGAGGTTTCATAGTTGGCAAACAGTTTCCAGGCATCGGAGACGTGGTACATCACGCTCAGGGCCGGCAGCGGTTCGTTGTTGTGGACCTCGCGGCGTTTTTCCTGGGTGCGGGTGCCGTTCAGGGCCACCACCGGGCGGTCGTGCCATTCGGTGCGGATGTCTTCGAAGCGAATACCCGGGGTGATGGTCCACTTGCCGATATCGACCTTGTTGTCGATATAGAAGGCGTTGGCTTCAGTGCCACCGGTGCGGTCCTGGTAGACATGGCCATCGCTCTGACCGCCTGGCGTGGGCACATTGTTGACCAGGTTCAGGCTGCTGGCCTGCTCGTGCATGCCTTCCTTGAGGTAGCGATAACCCAGGCTGACTTCCTGGGTGCTGGGGCCCACGTCGAACACATGGGACACCCGCGGCTCGATGCCGAAGGTGTAGTAGGTGCGCGGGTAGGAGCCGATGGTTTTCAGGTCGCGGTTGGCGATGTTGCTGCCACGGAAACTGTCGGAGTAGTAGGTCAGCACTTCGGCCTGGGTACGGTCGTCGATCTGACGGATGTACTTGAAGGACATATCTTTGCGGCGCCCGCTGAAGTTGTCCCAGTCACGCACCGATTGGTACGGGTTGGCGTCGAACTGCTTCTGGGTCAGGCCACCGGGCATGTCGGCGCTGGCGTCGTAGTAGTGGAAGTTGAGCGAGAAATCGTCTTGATCGGTCGGGGCCCAGTGGGTCTTGAAGATCACGTCGTCGATGTCGTTGGAGTTATTGCTGCTGCGATAACCGTTGCCCTTCACACCGGAGTACAGCAACGCCGCGCCAATACCGTTGTCGGCCGTACCGCCGACGAAGGCGTTTTCGATGTGCTTCCAGCCGCCGTGGGCCGAGGTTTGCAGGGTGGTGCCGACGTCGCCGGAGAATTTCTCGGGAATGGCGCGGGTCACGAAGTTGATCACGCCACCGACGTTTTGTGGCCCATAACGCACGGAGCCGGCGCCACGCACCACGTCGATGCTGTCCAGGTTGCCGGCGGAAATCGGCGCCATCGACAGTTGCGGCTGGCCATAGGGGGCAAACGCGGCCGGTACGCCGTCAATCAGCACCGTGGAACGTGGTGACAGGCGCGACGTAAGACCACGCACACCGACGTTGAGGGAAATATCGCTGCCACCGGTGCCGTTGGACTCTTGCACCTGCACACCCGGCACACGGCGCAACACGTCGCCGACGTTCATCGCGCCCTGCTCCACCATCGCCTCGCGACGGATCACGGTACGTGCGCCCGGGTGGTTCTGCACCACTTCGGCGTTGGCGTCACCCAGCCAGTCGCCGACCACCTTGATGTCGGTCACGCCCAGTTCCAGGGGCGAGCCAGCTTCACCGGTGCCCTTGCTCAGCGGGCGCAGGGTCACGGAGCCCGCATCGATCTGGTAGTCCAGGCCGCTGCCTTGCAGCAATTGGCGCAGGGCTTGTTCAGGCGAGAGGTTGCCGTCGACCGCAGGCGCCTGCTTGCCGGCAACCATGTCGGGGCTGAAGAACACTTGCAGGGAGGTCTGCTGGCCCAGCTGGCTCAGCGCCGCGCCCAAAGGTTGGGCGCGGATGTGAATGCCGTCATCGGCATAGGCTTCGGGCAGCGCGGCGCTGACGGCCAGTGCGAGGGCCAGGGGCGCCCAGCGGGAGACTTTATTGTTTTTCACGGCGAGTTTTTTCACGTCGAACCTAGTCCTGTGATCGCAAGAGTGTGCGGCTGTTAATGCAAACCAGTTGCAGTTGCAGGAGAAGACGAAGAACTCGGAAAAAACCTGAACGTCAGCGTGAAATAATTTCCTGGCTGCCATCCGGCAAGGTGCGCAAGGCCACCGGCAGGATGTGCGGCAAGGCTTTGAGCAAGGCGTCGGTGTCACTGGACTTGAACACGCTGGTCAAGCGCAGGTCTCTCACCGCGGCCGTGCTGACCCGCAATGGCTGCTCGCGATAGCGCGACACTTCCCGCGCCACTTCACCGAGGCTGGCGTTGTTGAACACCAGTTTGCCCGTGCGCCAGGCCGTCAGTTCGTCAGCGTTCACGGCGTACGCTGTGGCGACTTGCCCTTGTGCATCGATATGGGTGCCCCGGCCTGCCGTCAGCGTCACGCTCTGGTCCGCAGAACGCCCTTGTACCTTGACCGTGCCGGCCTCCACCACCACGCGGGTCTGGTCGTCATCACGGCGCACGTCAAACCGCGTGCCAGTGACCGTCACCTGCCCTGCCCCGGCCGCCACGATAAAGGGGCGACTGGTGTCATGTTCGACGCTGAACATCGCTTCGCCCTGTTTGAGCTCCACACCGCGCCGGCCCTTTTCATAGTGCACGGCGACCACGCTGCGGCTGTTGAGGTCCATCACCGAACCGTCGGGCAACGCCACCTGGCGGTGCTCGCCCAGGCGGGTGCTGAATTCGGCGCTGTAGGGTTTCGGGTGATCCAGGCCGCTGAACAGGCCCAGCCCCAGGGCGACAGCCACCACGCTCGCAGCCACTGCATAACGCAGGAGGGCACGGCGTTTGGGGCGCTCGGCCGGCGCATCGCACAGGGCTTGCAACCGGGCCTTGGGCAGCAGATCGGTGGCGCTCCACAGCCCTTGCAAGACATCGAATTCATATTGATGCGAGGGCTGCTCCGCGCGCCAGGCATCAAACCGTTGGCGCTCTTCACCGCTCAACGGGCCGTCTTGCAGGCGTACAAACCATTGCGCGGCTTCGTCGCGGGCACGGCTATCCATCATGGAAGGTCCTGTTTCAGGGCGAGCTGGGTTCATGGGGCGATCGCGTCCAGGCGGTCACGCAGATGCCGCAGGGTGCGGATCATATACTTTTCCACCATGTTCTTGGACAGGCCCAGGCGCACGGCGATTTCCTGCTGGGTGAGGCCCTCGATTTTCTGCCAGATGAAGATCTTGCGGCAGTTGAGCGGCAACTCGGCCAAAGCCCGCTCGATGGAGTCCGCCAACTGGATCGCGTGCATGAAATGCTCCGGGTCGCCACTGTGAGGCGAACTCTGCTCTAGGGCTTCCAGCGCCAGCGTCTCGCGACGGTCTTCGCGGCGGTAGGCGTCAACGGCGATATTGCGCGCCGTCTGATGCAGATAGGCGCGCGGTTGCTCAACCTCGGTCGAACGCGACTCGAGCACCCGCACAAAGGTGTCGTGGGCCAGGTCTTCGGCCTGCTGACGGTTTCTCAGGCGGCGCGTCCAGGTTCCGATCAACTCTTCGTAATGCTCGAAAAAGCCTGTTCTGCGGGGCGGCTGAGGAATCATCGCGGGTGCACTGGGAAGGCGGGGGCGTGAATAGTAATGCTTCCTATTAAGTGGAGCAATTGCTACCCGTCGTGTCTGTGGTTAATGGATTACCCAAAAAAATATCGGCCCTCGCCCCGCCACACCGCCTTAGCACGGCATCTGTCCCGAAGCCTGCTCGAACCGTTCACGCAAAAAATCCAACAGTGCTCTCACCCTCGGCGCCAGATAACGGCTGCGCGGGTAAAGCGCATGCACCGGCGCTTCAGCTGTTTGCCACTCGGGCATCAGCCGTATCAGGCGTCCGGCGGCGAGATCCGCCGCCACGTCCCAGACTGACTTCAGCACAATGCCATGGCCGTCCACCGCCCATTGCCGAGCGAGAGCACCGTCGTTGGTTTCCCGGGCTGCCTCCAGCGGTACCTTGAACAGCACCTCCTCCGCGCCACGCTGCAAGCGCCATTCATTCGACCAGCCTGACTGCCCCGCGACGATATGATCGAAATCGGCCAATTGTCGCGGATGGTCCGGCGTGCCCTTGCGGGCCAGGTAACCGGGCGCCGCGCACAGCACGCGGCGATTGTCAGCCAGCGGTCGGGCGATCAGCGAGCTGTCCGGGGGCACGCCGAATCGGATCACCAGGTCGACGTCGTCGGCGATCAGGTGCGAGAGTGAATCGGACAACTGCAGCGCCGGCACCACCTGCGGGTATCGGGCCGTAAATTCGTCCAGCCATGGGTTGAGGACATGACGGCCAAAGTCCGAAGTGGCCGAAATACGGATCTTGCCGCGAATCTCGTTTTTTTCTGCCGACAGTGCCGCACGGGCATCGTCCAACGCTTGCAGGGCTTGGCGGCAGTGTTCCAGATAAAGCCGGCCCTCATCGGTGAGGCGCAGTTGACGCGTGGTGCGCTCGAACAAGCGGGTAGCCAACGAGGACTCAAGCTTGTGCAACCGCGCGCTGGCGGCGGCCGGCGACAGCCCCAATTTGCGACCTGCCAGCGAGAGACCGCCCAACTGCGCGGCTTCGACAAACAAACGGATGTCACCCAAGTTGTCCATGATTATTCCAATTTTTTTGAATATCCATCAAACAGTAGCTCAATTATCAATCTGGATCCCCTGTCGCAGACTGGCGCCATGTAATCACCTCACCATCAGGAGATCTTCACCATGACGACACTCTCGACGCTGTTCAGTCCGATCACCTTCGCTGGAATCAGCGCGCGCCATCGCGTGGTCATGGCTCCCATGACGCGTGCACGCAGCAGCCAACCCGGCGATATCCCCAATGCCCTGAACGCGCAGTACTACGCGCAGCGAGCTTCGGCGGCCTTGATCGTCACCGAAGCCACGCAGATTTCACCTCAAGGCAAGGGCTACTCTTTCACCCCCGGTATCCACAGCGAAGCGCAGGTACACGGCTGGCAGGGCGTGACCGAAGCGGTGCACGTCGAGGGTGGGCGCATCTTCCTGCAACTGTGGCATGTGGGGCGGTTGTCCCATCCCGATTTTCACAACGGCGAGTTGCCCGTGGCGCCTTCCGCCGAGCCTTTTGAAGGGCAAATCTGGAAAGTCGACCCCGCCACCGGGCAGGGCGCCATGGTCGATTGCCCGACGCCTCGCGCACTGACCCACGCCGAAATCCAGCAGATCGTCGAGGACTTCCGCCAGGCTGCGCGCCGGGCGATGCGTGCGGGCTTCGATGGCGTCGAGATTCACGGGGCCAACGGCTATCTGATCGACCAGTTCCTGCGCACCACCTCCAACACGCGTACCGATGAGTACGGTGGCTCGCGCGCCAACCGCCTGCGTTTTTTGCAGGAAGTGGTCGACGCAGTCAGCGAGGAAATCGGCGCCGAGCGCACCGCGATTCGCCTGGCGCCGTTCCTGACCGCGCGCGGCATGGCCTGCCCGGATATTCTGCCGACCATTCTTGAGGCGGCTCAGTATCTGCAAGGCAAAGGCATCGGCTACCTGCACCTGGTAGAGGCCGACTGGGATGACGCGCCGGTGTTTACCGAAGCCTTCCGCCAAGCGATACGTGCCCGCTTCAGCAACCCGATCATCGTCGCCGGCAACTACGACGTCCAACGTGCCGAGTGGGTCATCAGCCACGGCTACGCCGACCTTGTGGCGTTCGGCCGGCCTTTTGTGGCCAACCCGGACCTGCCATTGCGCCTGGCCCAGGACCTGCCCCTCGCCCCACTCGACCACGCCACACTGTTTGGCGGCAGCGCCAAGGGTTACAGCGACTATCCAACACTCACCGCGGGAGAAGCCTGATGCGTACGCTAATGGCCGTCGCAATGCTAGCTGCTGCTGTCATGAGCCCGCTCGTCACGGCTGCGGAACCGCCACTGCTAAAACCCAAAGTCCTTATTACCGAGCCAGGCGCCAAGCCCACGCACATCCAGGCGCAGACCCTCGCAGCACGCCGCTACGCAACCTTCTGGTCATCCGGCGACCCGGCACTTGCGCGTGAAGCGTTGGCCGCCGATTTTATGGACCGGGCCTTGCCGCCAGGCCGCCCTCAAGGCCTCGCAGGCCCACTGGCGGCGTCGAAGGCTTTTCACGGCGCGGTACCTGACTTGCAGTGCGAGGTGCAGCAAATGATTGTCAGCGGTGATCGGGTCGTTTCGCACCTGCGCTTCACCGGGCATTTCACCGGCACGTTCAACGGCGTGCAGGGCCAGGGGCAGGCGGTGAACTTCATTGCGACGGATATCTATCGCATCGCCGACGGCAAGATTGCCGAGAACTGGCACCTGGAAGATAACCTGACCTTTTTGCAGCAGATCGGGGTCATCAAGCCTTGAAACCGTCGGTAAAACCCGAGCGAATGGACAAATACTGTTGCCACATTATGTATGAATCGGTCTTCATCCAACCCCGGTGAACTTCCACAGCGCCGCACCAGTCAGCTGAGAGGACTCTCATAAAACGGTGGGTGGGCGATGCAGATTTCGTTGCAGCAACAAGTGGCCCTGGTCACCGGCGCCAGCTCCGGCATTGGGGCAGGCGCGGCAAAGGCCCTGGCCGCAGCCGGTGCGGCGGTGGTGCTCAATTACAATTCCCAGGCGGTGCCGGCAGAAGCCCTGGCGGCGCAGATCAATGCCAGCGGCGGGCGTGCAATCGCCATTGGCGGCGACGTGTCCAAAGAGGCCGACGTCGAACGCCTGTTCGCGCAAACCCTCGATGCCTTCGGCCACCTGGATATCCTGGTGGCCAATTCCGGCCTGCAGAAAGACGCCAACTTGGTCGACATGACGCTCGACGACTGGAACACCGTGATCGGCGTCAACCTCACCGGCCAGTTCCTGTGCGCGCGGGCCGCCGTGCGTATTTTCAACCGCCAGGGCGTGCGTGATGGTGTGTCGCGGGCGGCCGGCAAGATCATCCACATGAGTTCGGTGCACCAGGTGATCCCCTGGGCCGGGCATGTGAATTACGCGGCGTCCAAAGGCGGCGTGGAAATGTTGATGCGCACCCTCGCCCAGGAAGTCAGCGAACAACGTATCCGCATCAACGGTATTGCGCCCGGGGCGATCCGTACCGCAATCAATCGCGCAGCCACCGAAGGCGCCGCCGAAAAAGAACTGCTCAAGCTGATCCCCTACGGTCGTGTGGGGGATGTGGAAGACGTCGCCAATGCGGTGGTCTGGCTGGCCAGCGATGCTTCCGACTATGTGGTGGGCAGCACCCTGTTTATCGATGGCGGCATGAGCCTGTATCCGGAGTTCCGTGGCAATGGTTGATTTCAACAACGAACCTCAGAGTGCCATCGATGCCCACGGCATCATCGGCGACATGCGCAGTGCGGCGCTGATCAACGACAAGGGCAGCATCGACTTTTTCTGCTGGCCGGAATTCGACAGCCCGTCGATCTTCTGTTCGCTGCTGGACACCCCCCAGGCCGGTGCCTTCCAGCTCACCCCTGACCTGCCCCACGCCCGCCGCGAGCAGATCTACCTGCCCGACACCAACGTGTTGCAAACCCGCTGGCTCAGCGACGAAGCCGTGGTGGAAATCACCGACCTGCTGGTGATCAGCGAAGACATCGACGACCTGCCGCTGCTGGTGCGGCGGGTGCGGGTGGTCAGCGGCAACGCAACCATTCACCTGCGCTGCGCCGTGCGCCATGACTATGCGCGCACGTCCACCCGGGCCAGCGCCGTGGACGGTAAGGTGCTGTTCAGCGCCGACGGCCAACCCGGCCTCCTCCTCGCCAGCAGCCAGCCGTTGCAGATCAAAGACGCTGCAGCCGTCGCCACCTTCACCCTGGCCCAGGACGAAGGCGCCGAGTTTGTGCTCGGCGGTGAAGACGACGAACGCGTCGACAGCCGCTGCACCGACCTCGTCCTGGCGCACACCTTGAAATTCTGGCGCGGCTGGATCGCCCAATCCAACTACCGGGGGCGCTGGCGTGAAATGGTCAACCGCTCGGCCCTGGCGCTCAAGCTGCTGACCTCGCGCAAACACGGCGCAATCATCGCCGCTGCCACCTTCGGCCTGCCCGAGGCGCCCGGCGGCGAGCGCAATTGGGACTACCGCTACACCTGGATCCGCGACGCTTCGTTCACCGTGTATGCGTTCATGCGCCTGGGCTTTGTCGAGGAAGCCAACGCCTATATGCGCTGGCTCAAGGGCCGGGTCAGCGATTGCTGCGGCCAACCGACCAAAATCAATATCCTCTACGGCATCGACGGCCGCCAGGAACTGCCCGAAGCCACGCTTGCGCACTTGAGCGGCCACGGTGGCGCCCAGCCGGTGCGCATCGGCAATGAGGCGTTCGACCAGATCCAGCTGGATATCTACGGCGAGCTGATGGACGCGGTGTACCTGGTCAACAAGTACGGCGAAGCCATCTCTCACCAAGGCTGGAAACACACGGTGGAAGTCGCCGACCAGGTCTGCGAAATCTGGAACACACAGGACGTGGGCATCTGGGAAATGCGCGGCGAGCAGCATCACTTCCTGCACTCGCGTCTGATGTGCTGGGTGGCGCTGGACCGCGCGATCCGCCTGGCGTCCAAACGCTCGCTGCCCGCTCCTTTCGCCCGCTGGGATGAAACACGCCAAGCCATCTATGCCGACATCTGGAGCAATTTCTGGAATGAAGAGCGCGGCCACTTCGTGCAGCACATCGGCAGCACGGCACTCGACGGTTCGATGCTGCTGATGCCGCTGGTGCGCTTTGTCGCGGCCACCGACCCGCGGTGGTTGAGCACACTGGAGGCGATCCAGAAAAGCCTGGTGCGCGACGGCATGGTCTACCGCTACCGCAACGACGACAGCCAGATCGACGGCCTGCAAGGCACCGAAGGCGCATTCGCCGCCTGCTCGTTCTGGTACGTCGAATGCCTGGCCCGCGCCGGGCAAGTGGAAAAGGCTCACCTGGAGTTCGAGCAGTTGCTGCGCTACGCCAACCCCTTGGGCTTGTACGCCGAAGAGTTCGACAGCCAGGCCCGGCACCTGGGCAACACGCCCCAGGCCTTGAGCCATTTGGCATTGATCAGTGCGGCGACCTTCCTGGACCGCAAACTCAGCGGGGAGAAGACCACCTGGCAACCCTGAAGCGGCGTGTGCACAATGGGCAGCCCTCGGGCCGCCCTCAGGAGCTGCAATGCGCCAGGTACTGCTGATCATCGACGTGCAACCGTCCTTCAACCCACCGGCGTGGCTGATCGACGGCATCAACGCCCTGCTCGGCCACTTGCCGTCGGTGGCCACCGTGGAACGCCACGACGAAAGCATCACCCCCTTCGCCCGCCAACTGGGCTGGCAGCCCGCACCGGATGACCACAGCCTGATTGCGGCGGATCGCATCTTCATCAAGCACGGCTATGCACCCACGCCCGAGACGATCGCCTACCTCAAGGCGCTGGCGCCGGAACGGGTATTGGTGTGTGGCATCCAGACCGACACCTGCGTGCTGGCGGCGGGTTTTGCGTTGTTTGATGCCGGGTTGCAGCCGACGTTGATCAGTGATTTGACGGTGGGCTCGTCGCTGGATCGGTCGGGAAAATTGGGGGTGGATTTGTGGCGGCACCACTTCAAACACGTGTTGGAAAGTGCCGACCTCGGCCTAGACAAGTAACCCCCCTGCCTTAAACTGCACCACGCGCCGTCATCGGTTTGGGCTAAAGTCTGTGCACCTTCGGCTACTGCGTTAGAGCCCACCATGAGTCCAACTGCTTCGCGGCTTTATGTCCGCACCCCGATGCTCAATGTGGCGTATGAGGCCTACGGGCCCGCCAGTGGCGAGCCGGTGATCCTGTTGCATGGCTTCCCCTATGACCCGCGTGGCTATGACGAGATTGCACCGGTGCTGGCCGAACGCGGCTACCGCGTGTTGGTGCCGTACTTGCGCGGGTATGGCCCGACGCGGTTTGTCAGTGAGCAGGTGATGCGCTCCGGGCAACAGGCGGCGCTGGGCACCGACCTGCTGGATTTCATGGATGCGCTGTCGATCCCCCAGGCCACCCTTGTCGGCTTTGACTGGGGTGGGCGTGCTGCGTGCATCGTCGCGGCGCTGTGGCCGCAGCGGGTGCGCGCGCTGGTGACCGGGGACGGCTACAACATCCAGGACATTGCCAAGTCACTCAAGCCCAGGGCGCCGGAGACGGAGCATCGGCTGTGGTACCAGTTCTACTTTCATACCCAGCGTGGCGTGGACGGCTTGACCGCCAACCGCCGCGAGTTATGCGAGCTGTTGTGGCGCCTGTGGTCGCCAACCTGGGCCGAGGGGCCAGGGCTGTATGCCAAGACGGCGCCGTCGTTCGATAACCCGGATTTTGTCGAGGTGGTGATTCATTCGTACCGTCATCGTTTCATGTACGCCCCGGGCGATCCGGCCTTGGAGCCCATCGAACAGGCCCTGGCGCTGAAACCGCCGATCTCGGTGCCGAGCATTTCCTTGTGCGGCGCCGACGATGGCGTGGGCCCGGCGCCGGAGGAAGATGACGACGTAGACCACTTCACCGGTTTTTATCGCCGCCAGGTACTGCCCGGCGTTGGCCACAATGTGTTCCAGGAAGCGCCGCAGATCACCCTTGAAGCGCTACAGGCATTACGTGCCTACGACACCGGCGAAAAACGTTCGCGGTAAGCCTGGGGCGTCACCGACAAAGCCCGCAGGAAGCTGCGGCGCAAGGTCTCTTCACAGCCGAAACCGCATTGCACGGCAATGCGTTTGATCGAGGCGCTGCTGTCCGCCAATTGCCGGCGCGCAGTTTCCACGCGGATCAGCTCGACGGCCCGTGCCGGGGTCTGGCCGGTCTCGGCGCGGTAGTGGCGCACAAAGCTGCGTTCACTCATGCCTGCCTGGGCGGCCAGAGTGGCGATGTTGAGGTCGAGGGTGAGGTTTTCCGCCATCCAGGCATGGAGCTGGGCAAAACGGCTGTCGCCCTTTTGCAGGGACAGCGCCACGCTGAATTGCGATTGGCCCCCCGGGCGCTTGAGAAACACCACCAGGTGCCGCGCCACTTCCAGGGCGATGGCGCGTCCCATGTCTTCTTCTACCAGCGCCAGGCACAGGTCGATGCCGGCGGTGACACCGGCTGACGTCCAGATGGCGCCTTGCCGGATGAAGATTGGATTGGACTCCACCGTCAGCAGCGGAAACTTGCGCGCCAGTTCTTCGCAGCGCGTCCAGTGGGTGGCCACGCGGCAACCGTCGAGCAAACCACTGGCCGCCAGCAGGAACGCACCAGTGCACACCGACGCCATGCGCCGGGTATGCCGGGCCTTTTCGCGTACCCAGTCGACCAGGGCCGGGTCTTCGGCGGCACCGTACACGCCCCAGCCACCGGCGATCACCAGGGTGTCACAGGGCTGGTCGACGGCGGGCAGCGGCTCGGCCACCAGGGCCAGCCCGGCCGAGGTTTTCACCGGTTCCGACTGAGCGGCGATCACCGACACCGCGTAGGGCAGCGGCAAACCGCGCTGGCGCGCCAGGTCATTGGTGGAGGCGAACACTTGCAGTGGCCCGGTTACGTCGAGCACCTGGGCATTCTCAAAAGCGAGTACGTGGATGAGTCTCGGCATGATTGGCGTGATTTGTGGGCTCAATGGCGTATTCGCCAAAGCCTAGGCCTCTACAGTGAAGCCGTCCACCCCTTTATCGGAGCTTCATTCATGACCTTGCAGATCGGCTTTCTGTTGTTTCCCGGTATCCAGCAACTCGACCTCACCGGCCCGTATGACGTACTCGGCTCGTTGCCCGACGTGAAGCTGCACCTGGTGTGGAAGGACTTGGCGCCGGTCACGTCCAGCACCGGGTTGGTGTTCGCGCCGACGATGACCTATGCCGAGTGCCCGAACCTGGATGTGATCTGCGTACCGGGGGGTTCCGGCGTGGGTGCGTTGATGGAAGACCCGCAGACCCTGGACTTCCTCAAGGCCCAGGCACAGACCGCGCGCTACGTGACCTCGGTGTGCACCGGCTCGCTGGTGCTGGGCGCAGCGGGCTTGCTGCGCGGTCGCAAAGCCACCACCCATTGGGCTTACCACGACCTGCTCGCCCCGCTCGGCGCGACCCCGGTGCAAGCGCGTGTGGTGCGTGACGGCAACCTGTTGACCGGAGGCGGCATCACGGCCGGGATCGATTTTGCCCTGACCCTGGCGGCCGAGCTCTACAGCGAAGCGGCCGCACAACTGGTGCAATTGCAGATTGAATACGCACCGGCGCCACCGTTCGATTCGGGCAGCCCGGAGACCGCGCCCAAGCATGTGCTGGAAGAAGCACGCAAACGCACCGCCGAATCGCGCAAGACCCGTGGTGAAATCGTCGCACGGGCCGCGGCACGCCTGGGCTGACAACACCTGTAGGAGCTCAAAACCCTGTAGGAGCCGGCTTGCCGGCTCCTACAGGGATGTCGCATCGTTCGGGATTCGTGGTGTCAGGTCGGGCGGGACATCACGGCCAATCGCGCCGCGAGCACCATCAGCACGGTCGCCAGCCCCCATTTCTGCAGCCAGGCGCTTTGGGATCGGCTGGAAAAGAACCGGCTCAACGCGCCCCCGAACACGCCCAACAGGCCATGAAACACCGTAGCAATCAACGTCAACACCCCGCCGAGCAGCATCAACTGCAGGGCAATGGGCCCCGCCTGCGGTTGCACGAATTGCGGCAGGAACACCACGAAAAACAACAGCGCCTTCGGGTTGAGCAAGCTGTTGAGCGTGGCGTGCATAAACACCCGCCCAAGTGGCACACGGTTGACCGCGTCAGTGTCCAGCCCAGAGCTTTTCTGCAAGGTCTTGAACACCAGCCACAGCAAGTAGACCACCCCCGCGTACCGGATCAGATCAAAGGACGGCGGCCAACTGGCCACCAGCGCCGTCACGCCCGTGGCGGTCAACGCCGTCAGCAGCAGGTCGGCCACGCTGATGCCCAGGGTCGCGGCCATGCCACCGCGCCAGCCGTGGGAAACACCGTGACTGATCACAAAAGCCATGTTCGGCCCCGGCGATAACAGCAGCAACAAGACTGCACCGGAAAACACCGCCAGGGTCGCCAGGTCGATCATGCTCACACCCTCCATTGGGAAAACCCGCAGATTAATCCGCACGCTCGGGGGCGAACAAAAAATTGTGCTGGATACATTGCCCGGCGTCACTGATCACACGCCCCCGCTGTCGTCGAACCGGTTTGAACACCGCCTCTGGAAGCAACTAACAGGGAGAACCGCGCCATTTCACCGTGAGTTTGAAAGACAACTTCCGATCCCGCGAACGCCCCAGTGACCGGGCACTTAGTGCACCCTGTCACCCCTTCTTTGTCCCCGTTTCCTATGCCTCTTCAAAAAAGGTTTTCCGGTTAAACAGGAAAATTCTCACATTTGTTCCTACACTCAAAATCACACCCAATCGCCGAGTGTCCGGACAAGGAAAGTCAATAAAATGCCGCAAAAAAGATTAATTAACGTGTCTAGCACACCACCTCCGCACCATCGTCAATTCGTTGACTAAGCAATACACAGGGAACACTCCTTAAGTCACTACCCCGCAGGTTTCCTCCGTCCAGGATGGAGTAGTTGCGTTTTACCCAGAGTAGCCGTAGTTCGACTCGCGCTCTAAAGCAGTTCGCTGCCTTATTGATCAAACAGCCGAGCAGAGAGCCTGGAGTGCAATGAGGGATGTTTTATGCGAGAGAAGTCGTCAGTCGATAGCCTGTTTTTGACGCGCGCCGGTTTTGTTGAGTTCTTTGTTGTTTTCGTCAAGTTGATCCATGGCCTGACGGCCATCTTGCCACCGCTGGTCCTGGTGTATTTCCTCGACCCGATGGACCCCGAAATGCGCCCTCATTTCCTCGGCCTGCTGCTGTTTTTCGCGGTCATGACCATCATTATGTTCCAGGCCATGGGCATCTATTCCGAAGAGCTGTTCAGCAATCGTCTGCGCCTGCGCACCAAAGTAGTGGCCTGGACGGCGGCGTTTTGCATCCTGCTGTTCATGTACCAGATCCTGCAGATGTTCCCGCAACTCAACCCACATAACCTGGCCGCCTGGTACTTCGCCAGCCTGGGCCTGCTGTGCGTTGAACGCCTGGTGATGCTGCGCCTGTACCGCAACCTGATGCGCAACGGCAAATACCTGCAACGCACGGTGATCCTGGGCTTCACCGACACCGCCGTGCACGTCGCCGACCACCTGCAACGCAACGGCGACATCCGCTCCGGCCTGATCGGTTTCATCGATGACCGCACCGAACGCATTCCCAAGGAGCTGAGCAACCTGCCGTTGCTGGGCAACACCCGCGACCTGGAAAAACTGATCCGCTCCGAAGAGGTCAATCAAGTGATGATCTGCCTGCCCTGGGCCGCCGAGCAGCGCATTCATGGGCTGGTCAATCGCCTGCGGCAAATGTCGGTCAACGTGATGCTGGTGCCCGACATGGCGGCCCTGCGCTACGGCCACAGCCGCATCACCGACGTGGGCGGCATCCTGATGTTCAACACCTCGCAGTTGCCGCTGCGGGGTTGGTCGCCGTTTATCAAGCGTTGTGAAGACCTGCTGCTGGCCAGCCTGGCACTGATAACACTGTCCCCGGTGATGCTCGCGACGGCGATCGCGATCAAGCTCGATTCCAAAGGCCCGGTGCTGTTCCGCCAGAACCGTTATGGCTACAACGACAACGAGATCCGCGTGTTCAAGTTCCGCTCGATGTTCACCGACCAGAGCGACTTCACCGCCGAGCAGCAGACCACCCGCAAAGACCCGCGCATCACCCGCGTGGGCCGCATCATCCGCAAGACCAGCATCGACGAGCTGCCGCAGTTGTTCAACGTGCTGCTGGGCAACATGTCCATGGTCGGCCCGCGCCCCCACGCCACGGCGACCAAGGCCGCCGGCATTCCGTTCGAAGTGGCGGTGAGCGAATACAGCTCGCGGCACCGGGTCAAGCCGGGCATCACCGGCTGGGCGCAGATCAACGGCTACCGGGGCGAGACCGATACCCTGTTCAAGATCCAGAAACGTGTCGAGTACGACCTGGAGTACATCTCCAAGTGGTCGGTGTGGTTTGACTTGTACATCGTCTTCATGACGGTCCCCGCCGTCCTGTCCACCAAGGAGGTCTATTGATGAATACCCTCAACGGATTGATTCCCTGCATTATTTCCGGTGGTTCGGGCACGCGGCTGTGGCCGGTGTCCCGGCAGAACATGCCCAAGCCGTTCATGCGCATGCGCGACGGCCAGAGCCTGCTGCAAAAGACTTTCCAGCGCGCCGCCAAGTTGCCCGGCGTGGAAAGCGTGCTCACGGTGACCAACCGTGACCTGCTGTTTCGCACCCTCGATGACTACCGTGGGGTGAACAAGGCGCACCTGCCCCTGGACCTGCTGTTGGAGCCGTTCGGTCGCAACACGGCGGCGGCCATCGCGGTCGCGGCGTTGCACGTGCAGGAACATTTTGGTGACGCCGCCCAATTGCTGGTGATGCCCGCCGACCATCTGATCCTCAATGAAGTGGCGTTCGCCCACGCCGTGACCCAGGCCCGCGACCTCGCCGAGGCCGGCTACCTGGTGACCTTCGGCATCCAGCCCGACCACCCGGAAACCGGCTTTGGCTACATCGAAAAAGGTGAAGCGCTGGACACCGGCAACCGTGTCAAACGCTTTGTCGAAAAACCTGACCTGGCCACCGCCCAGGCCTACCTCGACGGCGGCAAGCACCTGTGGAACGCCGGCATGTTCTGCTTCAAGGCCAGCACCCTGGTGGACGAACTCGCCACCCATGCGCCGGACGTGCTCAGCGCTGCAAGAGCCGCGCTGGAACACAGCCAGAGCCTGCAGAACAAGACCTCACGCCAGCGTGAGCTGGAGGCCGAAGCCTTTGGCAGCGCGCCGGATATCTCCATCGACGTGGCGCTGATGGAAAAATCCAAGCAAGTGGCGGTGGTGCCGTGCGACATCGGCTGGAGCGACATCGGCTCCTGGGAAGCCCTGCGCCAGCTCACCCCCAGCGACGCCCATGGCAACCAGGTCAATGGCGAAGCGATTTTGCATGACGTGCACAACTGCTACATCGACTCACCCAAACGCGTGCTCGGCGCCGTCGGTGTGCGTGACCTGATCATCGTGGACACTCCGGACGCCCTGCTCATCGCCGATGCCAACCGCAGCCAGGATGTGCGCTACATCGTTGCCGAACTCAAACGCCAGAACCATCCGGCGTTCAGCCTGCACCGCACCGTCACCCGGCCGTGGGGCACCTACACCGTGCTGGAGGAAAGCAGCCGGTTCAAGATCAAGCGCATCGTGGTCAAGCCCCAGGCGTCGTTGTCGCTGCAGATGCATCACCACCGCAGCGAACACTGGGTGGTGGTCAGTGGCGCAGCGCAGATCACCAATGGCGAGCGCGAATTCCTGATCAACGCCAACGAGTCCACCTACATCCCGGCCGGGCACAAGCACCGCCTGACCAACCCCGGCATCATCGACCTGGTGATGATCGAGGTGCAGAGCGGCGAGTACCTGGGCGAAGACGACATCGTGCGCTTCGACGACATCTACGGGCGCGCGCCCCTCGACGTGAAGAAATAATATGCGCACCGCGTTGATCATCCCGACCCGCAACGCGTCCAGCCACCTGGCGCGACTGCTGCCGGCACTGCAGATGCAAAGCCTGCAACCGGACGAGATGCTGGTGGTCGACAGCGCCTCCAGCGATGACACCGTGGCGCGCTTTCGTGAGTTTGGCGCGCGGGTCGAAGTGATCGATGCCCGTGATTTCAACCACGGCGGCACGCGGCGTTGGGCCAGCGAGCAGGTTGAGGGCGAGGCCTTGATCGTGATGACCCAGGATGCGATCCCGGCCGCCCCCGACACCTTCGCCAACCTGCTTGACGAACTGCAGCAAGACCCGCTCAACGGCGTGGCCTACGGCCGCCAGTTGCCGCACCCGGGTGCCGGGGTGCTGGGCGCGCAATCGCGGCACTTCAACTACCCGGACCAGAGCCGCAGCAAAAGCCTGGCCGATGCGCCGGAACTGGGGATCAAGACCTGCTTCAGCTCCGATTCGTTTTCGGTGTACCGACGCAGCGCCTTGCAGGCCGTCGGAGGCTTCCCCGCCGATGTGATCGGCAGCGAAGACGCCTACGTGGCCGCGCGCATGCTGCTGGAAGGCTACAAGGTGCGCTACGCCGCTTCGGCGCGGGTGTACCACTCCCACGATTACCGACTCATGGATGAGTTTCACCGCTACTTCGACATTGGCGTGTTCTACGGTCGCGAACCCTGGATCCGTCAGGCCTTTGGCGACGCGGGCGGTGAAGGTAAACGCTATGTACTGGCTGAGCTCGCGGCGTTACGCGCAGCCGGTGCATTGCACCGCGTACCCGAAGTACTGGTGCGCAGCGCGTTCAAGTTGCTCGGCTACCGGCTGGGTCACCTGGAACGCCGGCTCCCCCTCGCCCTCAAGCGGCGCATCAGCATGTTCCCCGGTTATTGGAGGTGAGCATCATGACCAACAGGAAGTCCCAATTGATGAAACGAACCCTGCTCGTCCTGGCCATGATTGCCTTGGCCGCCTGCAATACCCCTGCGCGCATCGTCCGGCCGGATGGCCAGGCCGTCGAGGACGGCAAGCGCGCCCTCGAACAGTTGGCACAACTGCCCCAGGCCGTGGAACGCATCCGCGTCGGCGACCAATTGCGCATCGTGCGTGATGCCGGGGAGATGCCGACGCTGTCGGCGTTCAACGTCAGCACCATCTACGAGCTGACGCTGTACACGGTGCAAACCGACGGCAAGATCAATTACCCGTTCCTGGGGCCGATCCAGGTTGCCGGGCGCCAGCCTTCGGAGCTGGCGACGGAGCTGAGCAACAAGCTTGCCCCGGTCTACCGCGAACCTCGGGTGACGGTGAACATCAACCAGGCACCGGGCAACTCGGTGATCGTCGGCGGCGCAGTGAACAACCCGACGGCGGTGCAGATCGGCACGGCCAACACCCTGGAGCAAGCCATCATCGGTGCGGGTGGGGTGAACCCCTCGGGCGATGCCAGCATGGTCGCCTTGCTGCGCGAGGATGCCCAGGGCGCCTACCACGCCTATTTCCTGGATTTCAGCCAGTACCTCAAACCCGGCCCGAACGGGCGCAAACCGGTACGCCTGCAACGGGGCGACGTGGTGTTCGTGCCTAAATCCAACGTGGGCGAACGCATCCAGGGAGTGGATACCTACTTGAACCAATTGATCCCGTTCACCAAATCCATTGGGGTTGGCTACAACTACACCAAAACCAGCGGCGGCAATAACTAAAGGAGCGACATCCCATGATCGAGATCCGTTCTTTTCGTGATCTTCTGCGCCTGTTCTTCATCTTCCGGCACGAGTTCAAGCTGGCGGCCGTCGCGGCGCTGGTGATCATCCTGCTGGGGGCGTTCCTGCTGCCGGCCAAGTACGAATCCACCGCACGCCTGCTGGTCAAGCCAGGCCGCGACTCAACCCTGCCGATCGAGATCAGCAACCGCCAGGCGCTGGTGATGCCCAGCACCCAGCGTGACCCGATTGTCGACGAAGAGCGCCTGCTGACCGGGCGCCCGATCGTGCGTGCAGTGGCCGAGCATTACCTGGAAATCATCGAAAACGCGCCACCGCCCGAAGGCTTCTGGAAGCGCACCAAGTACTACGTCAAGGCCGGTGTCGGTAGCGTGTTCGATGGCCTGCGCGTGGTGCTGGAAACCGTCGGCATCGTCGAGAAGACCACGCCGGTGGAGCGCCTGGCCGCCAGCCTTGAGAAGAACTTCGAGGTCAGCCACGCCGCAGGTTCCACGGTGATGGACATCAGCTTCAAATGGGGCGACCCGGAAATCGCCCAGGCCGTGGTCAAGAACTGGGTCGAAACCTACATCGCCGAACGCACTGAGGCCTTGGGCCGCAAGAGCCTGTACGCGTTCTATGAAGGCCAGGTGAACACCAGCGCCAACGAGATCAAGAGCTACAAGCAGCAGATCCTCACGCACCTCAATGAAATCGGCGCAGCGAGCATCACCGATCGCCTGGAAGACCTGTCCGAACGCATCAACGTGCTGCGTGGCGAAACCTTCAACACCACACGGTTGATCGCCTCCTCCGACAGCGCCATCGCCAGCACCCGTGAGCAACTCAAGGGCCAGCCCAAGGAAGTGACCACGGTTCGCCAGATCGCGCTCAACCCGCAACAGCAAGACTTGCGTCGCCTGCTCAACCAGAAGTTGCTGGAAAAGGCCGACATGATGCGCACCTACACGGATAACGCGCCGCCGGTCAAAGCCCTGGATGCGTCGATCCAGGCCATGCGGGTGCAGGTCGCCAGTGAAAGCAACACCGTGCAGAGCTCGGAAAACCGCGCGCCGAACACCCTGGAAATCCACTTGCAGCGCGTGCTGCTGGATGAAACCAGCAACAACCTGGCGCTGCGCACCCAGCTGGTTCAACAACAGAAACAACTGGTGAACCTGGAAGCGCAACGCAAGGATGCGCTGGAGATTGAACCGGAACTGGCCCGCCTCTCCCGCGAGCTGAACACCACCGAGCGCAACTACGCGTTGTACGTGGACAACCTGGAAAAATCGCGCATCGACCGTGAGCTGGACAACAGCCAGATCAGCAACATCGCGGTGATCGAAGAAGCCACCCTGAACCCGGGCCGCATCTTCCCGAAAACCCTGGTGATGCTGGTGTTGGCGATCCCGTTTGCCATCGTCGTAGGGCTGCTGGTGATCTACCTGTGCTACCTGCTGGACCAGCGTATTCACGACGGCGGCCTGGTGGAGCGCAAGTTCGGCCTGCCGCTGTGGACCACCCTGCCGGAACTGGATACCACCACCGCGCAGAGTACCAACGCGTTCAACGCCAGCATCTACCGGCTGTACAGCCTGCTGCAGCCTGACCGCATTGCCGACCATGGCCTGACCCTCGGGCTGACCTCGGCGCGACACGGCGAAGGGGTAACCTTTGTGGTGGAGCAACTGCGCCTGTTGCTGCAGGAGAACGGTATCAACGTCCGTGTCGGCGGCCAGGCGGCGGCCGAGCCGGGTGAGGTGGTATTGCTGGATGCATCGGCACTGCTGGACAACCGCGATGCGTTTATCACACTGCGCCGTGCCGACCTGATCGGCCTGGTGGTGGAAGCCCAGAAAAGCACGGTACCGGTGGTGGAACACGCGCTGTCGATCCTCAACACCGCGTTCGGCAAGGTGGACGGCATCATCATCAACCGTCGCAAGTTCGAAGTACCGGCCAAGGTACTCCGCACCATCGCCAAGTACCGGGGGGCGTTCTGATGCGCATCGCCCTACTCGCTCCTTTGCCGCCGGAAAAAAACGGGATCGCCGACTACGCGAACCATTTCAAGGCGGCCCTGGAGCAAGTGGGCGTGACGGTGGCGACACCGTTGGCGGGCGTGGAAGGCAACAGCGAGGCGGTCCAGCGGGCTCTCGGTGGCTTCGACTGGCAGAGCGTGGACCTGGTCCACGCCGAACTGGGCGGCGGCCGGCTCGGTGAGTTCCTGGCCCTGCGCGAACTGCGCAAGGCCTACCCCAACCTGCCGCTGACGGCCACCGTGCATGACCCGGAGCGCATCGTGTGGCGACGCGAACGCCTGCCCTTCCCGTTGAACCTGCTGGAACGCCTGCCCAGCCCGTTGCCGCAAGCGGCGGTGGTGCTGGCCGACCCGCTGACGTTGCGCGAAGAGCGCCAGGTCGCCAAAGGCCTCACGCGCCTGATCACCCTCACTCGCCTGGGCGCCGATTGCCTGAGCGAGCGCATGCAGTTGCCGGCCGGCAAGGTGGCGGTGATCAACCACGCCAACCTGGCCATTGCCCCGGCACCGCTGCCTTCGCTGGACACCTTGCACCTGCTGTATTTTGGGTTTATCTACCGTGGCAAAGGCATTGAAGACCTGTTGCAGGCATTGGCCGACGTCTTCAAACAAGCCCCCGAATTGCGTGACCGTGTGCGCCTGACCCTGGCCGGTGGCACTGCCCCTGAAATGGCGTTTGGTGCGGGCGGCAACTACCTGGAACAGCTGAACAGCCAGATCGCCGAACTGGGCCTGACGGGTGTGATCGACTGGCGCTTGAACCTGCCGGCCGATGAGATCGCACAGACCATCCAGGCGCACCATGTGATGGTGCTGCCGTACCGTGAATCGAAAAAACTCGGCCTGCTGGGCCGCCAGCGTGGCACCAGTGGCGCGTTGTCTTGGGCCACGGCCTGCGGGCGCGGCGCGATCACCTCCAACGCCCGCGCGTTTGCCGAAGAAGTGGCAAGCGGCAACGGTGCGATCTTCCCCGAGGGCGATGTGGCGGCGTTGAGCGAGCAGTTGTTGCGCCTGGCGCGCACGCCGTTGCTGGCTCGGGACTGGGCGGAACGCGCCGGGGAAATCGGCCGCGAACGCCTGTGGCCACTGACCGCGCAGAAGTTCAAGCAGCGCTTCGAACAGGCGATTGCGGGAGTTCCCTATGGCGCGTAAACGCACCTACCTGGCCACCCTTGCCGTCATCGCCGCCCTGGGCCTGACCGCCTTCCTGTGGGGGCGCCAGGCCGACGCCGAAAACCATGTGCTCAAAGGCAGCAAGGTGGTGGTGTGGAAAGACTTCCTGGGGGTGAACGCGCAGTTCCTGTGGTTCAGCCCCACGCTCTACCAGAAGCAGATCGACCGTCTCAAGGCGCTGGGCCTGGAATGGGTGCGCCTGGACTTGCATTGGGATCAGCTGGAACCTGCGCAGGGCCAGTACCAGATCGCCACGCTGGATCAACTGGTGGGCAACCTGCAAACCAACCAGCTCAAGTCGGTGTTCTACCTGGTGGGCTCGGCGCCCTTCGCCACCACCGCGCCGGTGGGTGCGCCCTATCAGGACCAGTACCCACCCAAGGACCCGAACCTGTTTGCCAACCGCATGGCGTTGCTGTCCCAGCGCTACCCCAGCGTGAATGCCTGGCAGGTGTGGAACGAGCCCAACCTGCTCGGCTTCTGGCGCCCGGTGGCCGATCCGGCCGGTTACGCCACCCTGCTGACCGCCACCGCGGCCGCATTGCGCGTCGTGGACGCGAACAAACCCGTGGTGGCCGCAGGCATGGCGTTTTTCAGTGAGATGCCCAACGGCCAGACCATGTTCAGTGCACTCGGCGCGTTGGGGGTGGCGAGCCTCAATACCACCATTTCCTATCACCCCTACACCCAACTGCCCGAAGGCAACGACCCGTCCAACCTGGATTTCATCAGCAAGACCACCACACTCAATCAAGCGTTGCGTGGTGCAGGCGTGCAAACCCTGTGGAGCACCGAATGGGGCTGGTCCACCTACCCGGGGCCCAAGGACGCCCAGGACCTGATCACCCAGCAGGGCCAGGCCGACTACATCGTGCGGCGCGTGGCGCTGATGAGTGCGATGGATTACGACAAGATCTTCCTGTTCACCCTCAGCGACCTCGACCAACGCGCCAGCGTGCGTGACCAGTATTACGGCTTGCTGGACATCGACGCGAACCCCAAGCCGGCCTACACCGCGCTGAAGAACTTCCTCGATGTGAGCGGCCCGCAACTCACCCCCGGCGACCCGCCCACCGCCGACCAGTTGCCCGACGGCCTGTTCAGCATCGGCTGGACCCGCGCCGACGGGCACAAGCTGTGGTTCTTCTGGTCGGCCGAAGGCGGCAGCGCGCACTTGCCCAACTTGACCAGCGCCACCCTCTACGACCCGTTGCGCGGCACGCAAACCCCGGTGAGTGGCACCAACGGCCTGACCGTACCGGTCAAGTCGAACCTGCAAATTCTGTTATGGGATTGAAGCCCGCCATGCGCATTCTATGGATCCTGCCCTACTCGCCCTGGCCCGCCACCAGCGGTGGCAAGACGCGCCAGTTCCACCTGCTGCGCAGCCTGGCCGCCCGTGGGCATCGGATCACCTTGCTGCTGCATGACAAACACCCAGTGTCGCTCACCGATCGCCAGGTGCTGGAGGCGTTTCTCGAACAACTGATCATCCTGCCGCGTCGCCCACTGCGCAGCTTCAAGACCTTCGTCGCCGGGCTGTTTGCGCCCTACCCGCTGCTGGCCAGCGTGAACGGTTTGTCGGGCCCCCTGCAGGACACCTTCAACCAGCTGCTCAACGAGCATTGGGACGTGGTGCAGATCGAACACAGCTACACCTTCCAGCCCTATGAAGACACGCTGCTGCGCAAATCCCAGCCGTTCGTGCTGACCGAACACAACGTGGAGTCGGCCCTTGGCGCCGCCACCTACGACCGTTTGCCGGGTTGGGCGTTGCCGTTCATTCGCTACGATCAATGGCGCTATGCCCGCTGGGAACGCCGGGTGATGCGCCAGGCGGCGCAGGTGGTGGCGGTCACCGACACGGACGCCCAGGTGCTGGAAAAGATCGCCGGCAAAGCGGTGCCGGTGGTGGTCAATGGAGTAGATTGCGATCACTTTGCCGCGGCCCGTCCCGACCCGTCGACACGCCGTGTATTGTTCCTGGGCAACTACGAATACGCCCCGAACGTGGACGCCATCGAATGGGCCCTGGACGAGATTCTGCCCAAGGTCTGGGAGCGTTGCCCCGAGGCGCGCATGAGCGTGTGTGGTTTCGGCATGCCGGGCAGTTGGCGCGAACGCTGGAAGGACCCGCGCATTGAGTGGCAAGGCTTTGTGCCAAACCTGCTGAACCTGCAATCGAGCTGCTCGGTGTTCCTTGCGCCGTTGCGCCATGGCGGCGGCTCCAAATTGAAAGTACTCGAAGCCCTGGCCGCCGGCCTGCCGCTGGCGAGCACCGACCAAGGCGTGTCCGGCCTGGACCTGGTCGAAGGCCTGGACTACCTCGGCGGCCAGAGCGCCACCAGCCTCGCGGAATCGGTGGTGCGCCTGCTGCAATTTCCCGACGCCGCCGCGCCCATGGGCGAAGCCGGGCGCGCCTATGTGCGCCGCGCCCATGACTGGAGTGTGGCGGCCAGCCAGCTGGAGCAGGTGTACGCCAGCCTGTCGCCACTCGAGCAAAAGGAGCCCGCATGCGTGTAGGCCTGGATTACCGCACCGTCGGCACGTCGCCGCAATCGGGGATCAGCCGCCAGGTGTACGCCCTGGAAGATGCCCTGCGTGCGTTGCCGCAGATCGAGCTGGCGCGGTTCACCGTGGCGCCCCTGGGCGATGAAACCCGCTTGCAGGCCCACTGCCCGGCCTGGGGCTGCGCGAAGACCGCCATGCACCAACCGCACAATCGCCTGCGTTTCGAGGCGGGCTTCCTGCCGCGTGCGTTGCGCGAGCAGCACATCGATGTGTACATCAGCACCTTCAACATGGGCCTGCCGTTGCCGCCCAAGCCCAAAGGCTTGCGCACGGTGGTGCTGTTGCATGACCTGTTCCAGATCACCTTGAACAACTACCACGCCAACCGCTTGAAGGCGTTGATCTACAAGACCAGCGATCGCCTGTCGATTGCCTACGCGGTGCACAGCGCTGACCGGGTGTGGACACCGTCGCAGTACAGCGCCGATGAAACCGCGCGGTTGTTTCCCAAGGCCGCCGGCAAGATCCGTGTGCTGCCCAATCAGGTCGATGGCTTTGTCGAGTTGGCAGCCGACCTCACCGCGCGCCAACTGCCCGAACGCTATTGGCTGTTGGTAGGCACCCGTGAATTGCGCAAGAACGTACCGTTCCTGGTGGAGGCCTGGCAGCAGGCGCGTCGCCAGTCGCCGGGCGTGCCGGAATTGGTGCTGGTGGGCAGCCTCGACCATTTGCCCGAAGCCCAACGCAACCTGCCGGGCATCCGTGCCTTGAGCGGTGTGTCGGACGCCGAGCTGCATGCGCTCTACCGCCAGGCCTCACGCCTGTGGCAGCCCTCCTACGCCGAAGGCTTTGGTTTGCCGGTGATCGAGGCCCTCAGTGTCGGCACGCCGGTGGCGGTGGCCAGCGGCACGTCGTTGGATGAAATCACCCCGCCGTCGGCGCCGCGCTTTTCGCCCACCGACGGCCCGGCCCTGGTGCAGCTGATGGTGGGTTTGTGCGAGAGGCCCGATGAACAATCGCCCGAGCAACGACGCCAATGGGCCGAGCGTTTCAACCGCCAGGCGTACCGTCGGCGCCTGGCCGAACTGATCGAGGAATTGAAGTGAGACTATCCCTGGCAAGCCTCGTCGCGATCCTGTTCGGCCTGCTGTTTGGTGCCCTCGCCTTGGCGCTGTCACCGGCCAAGGCGTTCCTGGCGGTGATCGGCCTGGCGGCTGCGGTGACCATCCTGCGCTTTCCCCTGTGGGGCCTGTTGCTGTTTGCCGGGGTGGCCACCTTCATGCCGTATTCGACGGTCAACCTGGGCATTCGCAGTACGGTCAGCGAGGCGATCCTGGCCCTGACCTGGGGCGCGGTGCTGTGGCACAACTTCCTGGCGCGCCTGCCCGACACACCGAGCCTCACCCGTCGCCCCACCGACCAGATGCTGTTGTGGCTGATGCTGTTCAGCGTGTTCCCGTTCATCGTCGGCCAGGTGACCATCCACGCTGACACCAGTGGCGTGGCCAACTGGCTGCGCTGGCTGCTGAGCCTGTCGGCGGTGTTCCTCTGCGCGAAGTTGCTGACGGAACACAAACAGCGCGAATCGTTGGTGATTGCCCTGTTGCTGGGTTCCCTGGCAATGCTGGTGCTGTCGATCGCCGTGTTCGTGCGCACACGCTCCGGCGCAGGCATTGCGCCGATCCTGGCGGTGTTCAACTACGGCAACTTCGAGATGCTCAAATTCGGCCTTGAGGCGATGTCTTCGCGCATGGGCTCGCCGTGGATGCACCCGAACGCCATCGGCGGAATCATGGCATTGCTGCTGCCGCTGGCGTTCTGCTTCGGCATGACCGAACAGGGCTGGAAGCGAGCACTGGGCCTGGGCGTGGCGTGCCTCGGCGCCGCAGCCCTGCTGTTGGCCAGTAGCCGTGGCGCAATGGTCAGCCTGGCGCTGGTGCTGATGTGGATGGCCACGCGACGTGTGCCGTACACCGGGCGTCTGTTGATGATCGGCGCGGCGCTGACCGTGGCGCTGGTGATGGCGTACCCGCCGTTGCAAGACCGTCTGGCAACGATTTTCTCGTCGAGCAACGCCAGTACCGAAGTGCGTTTTGACGAGTACCGCATGTTCCCCGCAGCCATGGCGGCCTATCCGTTCGGGATTGGCTTCAAGGTCGACCCACCGGTGCCCGGCACGCACTTCCTAGGGATTTCCAACCTCTGGCTGAACTTCATCTACAAGACCGGCATCGCCGGCATGCTGTTTTTTGTCGCGGTGACCGTGCGCTGGTGGCGTGAAGCGCGCCCTGAAAAAGGCCCGATCCGGCTGACCAAGGACAATGCGCTGTGGCTGGGCAGTACCGCAGGGATTCTTTCTGCGCTGGTCAGTGGGTTGTTCGACCACTACTTCAGTTTTGCCGTGGTGATGGTGGCGCTGTTCTGGTTGATGGTGGGCATCAATGTGCTGGAGGCTCGCCGGTTGTTTCCGGCACGCCTGCCGCAGGTCAAGAGCGTAGCGCCGGGCAAATCTCTCCTAGACGGCGCGCGGCCTTAGCCATGCTCGGCTCCGCCGTCTGGCTGACCCTGGCGACCCTGCTGGGCCTGTGCCTGGGGTTCGCCCGTGAATGGTTGCTGGTGGCGGCCTGGGGTGCGGGAGAGCGCAGCGATGCGTTCCTGATCGCGCTGTTCTTGCCCGAAGCGTTACGCATGTCATTGGCCGGTGGCGTGCTCAGTGCCGCCGCGTTGCCGTTGTACCTGGAGCGCAAGGACGGCGAGCGCCTGGATTGGCTGGCGGTGCTGTTTCCGGCGTTGATGTTGATTGCCCTGGTCACAGGCCTGCTGCTGACGGTGTTGGCGCCCTGGCTGGTGCAGTTGCTCGGCCCCGGTTTGGCAACCAGCGCCACAGCCTTGGCCAGTAGCAACCTGCAGATCGTGGCCTGGTGCGTGCCGGGGTTGATGCTGCATGCGCTGTTCAGTATTCCGTTGCAGGCCAGCGAACGCTTTGTGCTGGCGGGGTTGGGCTCGCTGCTCTTCAACCTGCCGCCGGTGACCTACCTCGCCCTGGCCGGCACCGCCACGCAACCGCACTCCCTGGCATTGGCGTGCCTGGCCGGCAGCTTGTTGATGCCGTTGGCACTGCTGCCGTCGATCTGGCGCCTGGGCTGGCGGCCGTGGCGCTGGCAACTGTCCTTTACACCGCTGCGGGAATTGGGCCAACGCATCGGCCCATTGCTGTTGAGCAACGGCGCCAGCCAGGGCTTGGCGTTGATCGAGCGGCTGGTGGCGTCGTTGCTCGGTGAAGGCGCGGTGACCTGGGTCAACCTGGCGCGCAAGCTGATGAACCTGCCGCTGATTGCGCTGATGAGCCTCAACCAGGTACTGCTGGGCATGATGAGCCGGCGCCAGGGCGATGAGCGCCTGGCCCTGCTCAAGCGCGGCCTGGAAACCGCCAGCGTGCTGACCTTGCCGGCCGGTGTGGGCCTGGTGGCCGCCGCGCCGAGCCTGGTGGCCTTGCTGCTGCCCAAGCAATCGGCCGATTCGCCGTTGCCGTTGCTGCTGGCCTGGTTTGCCGTGCCGCTGGTGTTCGGTGCCTGGAACGCGTTGCTGGCGCGTTATGCCTACGCGGCCGGCGACACGCGCCAGCCGCTGCGTTGCGAACTGCTCGGCAGCCTGGTCAACGTTGTATTGCTCGGCGCCCTGCCCTTTGTGTTCGGCCTGGCGGGCATTCCGTTGGCGGCACTGGCGGGGGTGATCTGCACGGCGTTGCTGCTGATGCAGCGTCAATCGCTGCTCGGCGCCCTGCCCTGGGCCCGGCAATGGGGGCTCAGTGCGCTGGTGATGGGGTTGGCGGCGTTGGCGTTGTTTCGGATTGATGGCGTGTGGTTGCAATTGGGGCTGAGCACCCTGGCGGGTGCGGTGGTGTTGCTTGGGATGGGGCTGTGGTTGAAGCCGTGGCGCAAGGCGTGAGGCGCGCTACAGGGGTTTATCGAGAGGGAGAGGTCACGTGAAACATCGTTGGATTCAAATGGACATCGCCAAGGGCATCGGCATCTTGATGATCGTGTACGGTCACAGTTGGTTCGTGGCGAACTCGCTGGAGCTGCAGTACCCGATTATTGCCTCGTTCATATTGCCGCTGTTTTTTTTCCTGTCCGGTGTGTTCTTCAAGCCCGAGCAGCCGTTAGTGGAGATGGCGGTGCGCAAGGCCGACGGCCTGCTCAAGCCGTTTTTCTTCACCATGCTGGTTTATGTGATCGTACGCGACGTACTGCGCGGCCAACCCCTGCTACCGGACATCGGCGGCGTTCTATATGCCTCGGTGGATACCATTCCCTGGCAGGCGCTTTGGTTTCTGCCGCACTTCTGGGTAGCGATCCTGTTCAGTTGGGTGATGCTGCGCCTGATCCAGCGCCTGAAGCTGTCACTGCCGGTGAGCTGTCTGCTGATGGTGCTGCAACTGTTGATCGGCATCTGGATACTGCCGTGGTTCTGGCAAGTACCGGTGAGCATCGGTGGCCAGACCTGGGTGGTGCCCGGCCTGCCCTTCGGCCTCGAAATCACGCTGATCAGCAGCACCTACTTCATCTGCGGCTACCTGCTGCGCGACTGGCTGCGTCGGCACGAAGGATCGTGGCTGGCGCTGGTGATTTCGGTGGCGTTGTTCGCCGCCGTGTTCCTTGGCAGCCACGCCACCATGGACCTGGCGCAACGGCGCTATGACCACTGGCTGTGGACCAGCCTGCTGGCGGTGCTCGGCGTGTACGCGTGCTGGTCACTGGCGCGGGTGCTGATGGTGTCGACCCTCATCACACGGGCGATGACCTACATTGGCCAGAACACCCTGATCCTGCTGATCTTCCACGGTGAGATCCAGCACAAGACGGTTGACCTGCTGGAGCGGCTGGGGCTGCACGCGTTTGTCGCGGCGTGCGTGGGTTTTGTGGTGGCGGTGGTGGTGCCGTTGTTGATCGGGGAAGTGATCAAGCGGGTGGCGTTCTTGCGGTTCTTCTACTTCCCGTTCCCGGTGCGTAAGTCATCTCAAGAACAACGCTGAACAAATGTGGGAGCGGGCTTGCTCGCTCCCACAGGGGTTATGTGTTTAGTCGTCGAGTTGTTGGGGGGCTGGTTTGCTGCCGGGTTTTTCCGGCTTGGCCGGTTTGGCGGGCTTGGCCCCTTTGGCGGGAGGCGCCGCAGCAGGCTCGGGTTCGGCCGGTGCGGCCAGGTCTTTTTCAGCCTGGGGCATCTGGTCGATGGCGCTGAAGAATTCCTTCAGGTCGAGGGTGTCCGGTGGCACAGTCTTCTCGACTTTCTTCTCGCCGTCCTTGCCCACCAGAATCACCTTGGTACCGCTGCCGGCACCCAGCTTGAGGGCGCGGATCAGGGCGTTGGTTTCCGGTGGCGTGAGCTTTTTGCTGTCTTTGGGGTCCTTGGCGAACTTCTCGCCTTCGGCACCGATGCTGCCGAATGACACGGTGTAGAACACCATGTTGCGTTCTTCGAAGGACTGCTTGGTGGCGGGCTCGTTCAATTGCTTCTTGAGGGTGGCCAGGGTCGGGTTGCCGGAGTCCAGTTCCACCACCACCAGTGGGCGTGATTTGCCCAAATCCTGCTTGAGCGGGTTGATATCATCAGCGGCCAACAGCGGCCCCGTAAAAGCCATCAAGGTAGCCAGGGTCAGCGACCGGATGAGCATGCGCACCTCCTTTCAATTCCATGCAGGGTTCTTGAGTTTCATGTCTGCGACAGTCAAATTCAAGGATGATTCCTACACCACTTTAAGAAAGCGTAGGTCAGGACGCCCGCTACGCAAGGGGTTGGACCGGGTCTGCGGTGATTGTTTCCACTGATTACGGAAACATCATGAGACCTTCCACTGCGGCCAATGCCGTGCAAACACGGGGGCCACGATGGGGTCGGCGTCCACTTGGGCCAGGGTTTGTGCAAAGCCCGGGGCGAGGCCGTTCAACGCCTCCCGTGATTCGTCCCAACGCGACACTGCCGCCGCCATCAGGCCCAGTGCATTCGGCTCGCCGCTTGGAGCAAACAACTGCTCGGCAAACTGGTCGGCGAACACCACCCAGGCCTGGTGCAGGTAGCGCCGGGTGCCGGTGACCAGCTGTGTCTGCACCGTTTCATTGACGTTGCCCAGCCAGCGTTGCGGGTAGTCGATGATGCCGATGGCCGAGTAGCAATTGGCGGCGATGTACACCAGGCCGCGGATGACCTGTGCACGGTTGCCGCCCAGCAGGTCGGCGCCCGGAAATTCCAGGCCCAGGTGGATCAGGATCGCGGCGCTCTCCGTCAGCACCTGGCCATCCGGCGTCACCAAAGTGGGCACCTGCTTGAGCGGGTTGATGCGCGCCAGTTCATCACTGCCCTCGCCCTCGGCCCATGAGGCCGCGTCGACCCGTCGCCACGGCACCGCGCAGCGCTGCAGGGCGATTTCGATCATGCAGGAGCCGGATTCGTCGATGCCATAAAGCGTGTACATGGGCCTTTCCTCCTAGCGTTGCAGTTTGGCCTGCAAACCGGCCTTCACCTGCGGCCATTCCGAATCGATGATGCTGAAGCGCACCGAGTTGCGCTTGCGCCCGTCGGGCATGATGCGTTCGTGGCGCACGATGCCTTCCTGCACGGCGCCCAGGCGCAGGATCGCGGCGCGAGATTTCTCGTTGAGTTCGTCGGTGGTGAATTGTACGCGCACGCAGTCGAGTACTTCGAAGGCGTAGGTCAGCAACAGCAGTTTGGCTTCGGTGTTGACCGCACTTTTTTGCGTGGATTGCGCCAACCAGGTGTGGCCGATTTCCAGCTTGCGGTTGATCCGGTCGACCTTCCAGAACCGCGTACTGCCCACCACCTGGCCGCTGTCACGGCGCACGATGGTGAACGGAATGACGGTGCCCGCATCACGCCCGGCCAGGGCGGTGTCGATGTACTGATCGACGGTGTCCGGCCCCGGGACGTTGGTGACCTTGAGGTCCCACAGTTCGCCATCGGCGGCGGCGTCGAGCAAGGCGGCCTTGTGGTCGCGGAGCAGGGGTTGGAGTTCGACCGTGGTGCCGGTCAGGGTGATCTGGGTCATGGAGGTGCTGCCGTCTGAGGGTCGTCAGAGACAGAGAGTGCAGGCTTGCGCCCGCACGAATCAAGCGTTTTAAAACAGGCCCATTTGCCCACCCACCAGGGTGCTGAAATCGTCGTCCACGAACGGCAGGATCGCGTCGGCCACCGGCTGCAATTGCCGGGTGACGTAGTGGTCGTAGTCGATGGGCGCCTGGCGCACTTCCAGCGGTTCGGGGCCATTGACGCTGATCACGTAGCTGATCCAGCCACCGCGCTGGTACTGGCGCGGACGCCCCAGGCGATCGTTGTAGTCATCCGCCAGGCGCGCGGCACGCACATGGGGCGGCACGTTGCGCTCGTAGTCGTCCAGTTGACGGCGCAGGCGCTTGCGGTAGATCAGCAGGTCGTCCAGTTCGCCGCTCAGGGTGCGCCGCACGTAGTCACGCACGTAGTCCTGATGGGGCTGGCGATGGAAGATGCGTTGATAAAGCTCCTGCTGGAACTGCCGCGCCAGGGGCGACCAGTCGCTGCGCACGGTTTCCAGGCCTTTGTAGACCATTTCTTCGCTGCCATCGCCACGCACCACCAGGCCGGCGTAGCGCTTTTTGCTGCCCTCCTCCGCACCACGGATGGTGGGCATGAGGAAGCGGCTGAAGTGGGTTTCGTACTGCAATTCCAAGGCGCTTTGCAGGCCGAACTCGCTGCGCAAGTGCTCGCGCCACCAGTCGTTGACGTGCTGCACCAGCGCCAGGCCGATGCGGCTGGCGTCGTCCTGGGAATGGGCACTGCCGAGCCAGACGAAGGTGGAGTCGGTGTCGCCGTAGATCACCTCATACCCCTGGGCCTCTACCAGCGCGCGGGTCTGGCGCATGATCTGGTGGCCGCGCATCGTGATCGAGGACGCCAGGCGCGTATCGAAGAAGCGACAGCCGCTGGAGCCCAGCACGCCGTAGAAGGCGTTCATGATGATTTTGAGGGCCTGGGACAGCGGCGCGTTGTGTTCGCGCTTGGCCACTTCGCGGCCTTCGGAAACCCGCGCGACGATGGACGGCAGGCAGTGTCGGGTGCGGGAGAAACGCGCACCGCGAAAGCCCTCTACCGACTCGCTGTCATCGGGGTGCTTGAGGCCTTCGACCAGGCCCACCGGGTCGATGAGGAAGCTGCGGATGATCGACGGGTAGAGGCTTTTGTAGTCGAGCACCAGCACTGATTCGTAGAGGCCGGGGCGCGAGTCCATGACAAATCCACCGGGGCTGGCCTGGGGTGGTTTGTCGCCCAGGTTTGGCGCGACGAAACCCTGGCGGTGCATCAGCGGCATGTACAGGTGGGTGAAGGCGGCGACGGAACCGCCGCTGCGGTCGGCGGGCAGGCCGGTAACGCTGGCCCGTTCCAACAGGAACTTGAGCAGCTCGGTCTTCTCGAAAATCCGCGTGACCAGCTCGCAGTCCTTGAGGTTGTAGCGCGCCAAGGCGGGCTTGTCCTCGGCGAACATGCGGTTGATTTCATCCATGCGCTGGTACGGCGTGGAGATGTCCTTGCCTTCGCCGAGCAGGGTTTGCGCGACGTTCTCCAGGCTGAAGGATTCAAAACTCCAGGTGGCCGAACGCAGGGCTTCGATGCCGTCGATGATCAGGCGCCCCGCCGCCGCCGCAAAGAAATGGGTGCGGTTGCCGTGCTCGCGCCAGGCCATGGGCTCGTCGCCCCGGCCTAGCATCAACGGCACCTTGAGGCGCTGGGCATGTTCATGGAGCACACGCAGGTCGAACTGCACCAGGTTCCAGCCGATGATTGCATCGGGGTCGTGCTGGGCCAGCCATTGATTAAGGCGTTCGAGCAATTGGGCGCGGGTGTCGCAGTAGTCGAGTTTGAAGTCAACCGCGTCGGCCTTGTTGGGCGGACCGAGCATGTACACCTGGCGCTCGCCGCAGCCTTCGAGGGCGATGGAATAGAGATCGCCCTGGGCGGTGGTCTCGATGTCGAGGGACACCAGCTTGAGCGGCGGACGGTAGTCGGGGGCGGGCTTCATCTGCGCCTCGGACAGCGCACCGTTGGCGTCGGGGGTGCCGCCGAACCACACCGGGGCGGTGATGAAACGCTCCATCATGTAGCGCTCGGGCGGGCGCACGTCGCCTTCATAGACATCGACACCGGCTGCGCGCAGGCGCTTTTCCACGTCCATGGCCTGGCGGTGCTGGCGGGTGTAGAGGCCCAACACCGGGCGATGATGAAAGTCCTGCAATTGCAGCGGGCGCAGCTCGATCTCGCGCTCGCCCTTGAGCAACCCGTCCAGTGGCTTGCGGTGGGCCTCGGGGATAAACATCACCGACGTCTGCATGGGGAGTCGGATAAACCGCGGGCCGGCGTCGGTGGCCAGCCAGAAGCTGACCTCCGTGCCCGTCGGGGTATCGCGCCAATGCCGGGTCAGGACAAAACCCTGCTGTAAATCCACCGTACCGCACCTCTGGAATCGCTTTCAGGGCGTGATTCTACTCGGCATCTGCACAAACGCGGCACGTTAACGCGCACGCAGACCGCAATCCGACAAATTTGTTGCAAAACATTAATAACAATCACTATCATTTGCATCGGAGTCGTATCCGCGCAGCGAGGACGCGCAACGTTGTTGCCCCATTCCTCACAGTGACGGTTCGCCGTCAGGATCGACCATGCCCACCCGTACCCGACTTTCCGTGCCGTTTCGCCCCACCCTGCTCGCCCTTTGCTGCTCCTTGAGCCTTGGCGCTCACGCTGCCGCCCCCGTCACCCCGCAGGATGCGAATAACCGTCAGGACGGCAACACACTGGAATTGGGCGCCACCAACATCAACGCCGATGCGCCAGCGCCAAGCGCCCTGCCCCCAGTCTATGCCGGTGGCCAAGTGGCACGCGGTGGCCAGTTGGGTGTGCTGGGCAACCAGGACATCATGGACGCGCCGTTCAGCATGGCGTCCTACACCGAAAAACTGATCCGCGACCAACAGGCGCAAACCGTCGGCGATGTGTTGCTCAACGACTCCTCGGTGCGCCAGGCGTCAGGGTATGCCAACCAATCGCAGGCCTTTGTGATTCGTGGCCTGCCGCTCAATGGCGACGATATCTCGTTCAACGGCCTGTACGGCATCGTGCCGCGCCAGCTCATGTCCACCGATGCCCTGGAGCGGGTTGAAGTGTTCAAGGGCCCCAACGCCTTCATCAATGGCGTGACCCCAGGCGGTTCAGGCATTGGGGGCGGTGTGAACCTGCAACCCAAGCGCGCCGACGACGTGCCGCTGCGCCGCTTCAGCACCGACATCAGCAACGACGGCCGGGTGGGCGAACACCTGGACATCGGCCAGCGCTTCGGCGAAGACAACCGCTTCGGCGCGCGGGTGAACCTCTCCCAGCGCGAAGGCGATACCGGTGTGGACGATGAGAGCCAGCGCTCGAAGCTGTTCTCGGTCGGCCTGGACTACCGTGGTGATGCCCTGCGCTTGTCGGGAGACTTCGTGTACCAGAAGCAGCAGGTCAACGGCGGGCGCAACTCGGTGTTCCTCGGGCAAACACTGACCCACATTCCCGACGCCCCTTCGGCCGACACCAACTACGCGCCTAGCTGGGCGACCACCAGCCTGGAAGATACCTTCGGCATGCTGCGTGGCGAGTACGACCTCAACGACAACTGGACGGCCTACCTTGCAGCCGGTGCCAAGCACACCAACGAGATCGGGCGTTACTCTTCGACCACCGTGAACGACACCCTGGGCAACGCCACCGTGACCGGCTCGCGCATCGCTCACCAGGAAGACAACACCAGCCTGATGGCCGGCCTCAACGGCAAGTTCCAGACCGGCGCCGTCAGCCATAAACTGAACGTCGGTTTGACCGGGATCTGGACCCAGTCTCGCAATGCCTACGACTTTGACTTCACCGAGCACGCCAGCAATATCTACAACCCGGTCGACGTGGCGCAGCCGGTCAAGGGCAGCTTCACGGGTGGCGACATGAACGACCCGGGCATCACCGCCAAGACCTTCGCCCGCAGTGCAGCGGTGTCGGACACCTTTGGTTTCCTGGATGACCGCGTGCTGTTCACCGCCGGCCTGCGCCGTCAGGAACTGGTGGTACAAGGCTATGCCTACGGCACCGGCGAGCGCACGGCCAACTATGACAAGGGCATCACCACGCCGGTGTACGGCCTGGTGTTCAAACCGTGGGACCATGTGTCGTTCTACGCCAACCATATCGAAGGCCTGGCGTCCGGGCCGACCGCACCGACAACCTTTGCCGGCGCCAACGTGACCAACAAGAACCAGACCTTCGCACCCGCCCGCTCGAAGCAGACCGAGGCCGGGGTGAAAGTGGACATGGGCAGCTACGGCGCAACGCTGGGTGTGTACCGCATCGAACAACCGACCCAGGGTTACTCTGAGCTGAACGGGGATGGCACCGCGACGTTTGTGTTCCAGGGTGAGCAGGTCAACAAGGGCGTCGAGTTGAACGTCTTCGGCGAGCCTGTTGCCGGCCTGCGCCTGCTGGGCGGCGCGACGATCATCCACACCGAAGTCAGCGGTACCGCGGGCGGCGCCAATGACGGCAACCGTGCGGTCGGCGTGCCTTCGTTCCAGCTCAACGCCGGGGTAGATTGGGATGTGCCAGGCCTGCAAGGCGTGACGGTCAACGGCCGCATGCTGCGTACCGGTGGCCAGTACGCCGACGCCGCCAACAACTTGAGCCTGCCAACGTGGAACCGCTTCGATGTGGGTGCACGCTACAGCTTCAAGGTGCAACAGCGTGATGTGACGCTGGGCGCGACCGTGGAGAACGTCGCGAACACCAAGTACTGGGAGTCGGCACTCGGGGGTTACCTGACCCAGGGCGATCCGCGCGTGGCCAAGCTGTCGGCGACGGTGGATTTCTAAACGTTTGACTGGAGGGCAAGCCGGCGCAGTTGCGCATCGCCGGCTCGCCACTAGACTCAGGGCTTCACTCACAGGGAAGTCCACTCAATGAACACTATTCGCACGCTTCGCCAGGCCATTGCCCTGGCCACACTTTTGGCCGCCGGCAACCTCGCCTACGCCGCCGACATCCCGCTGTCCAAATCCCTTGAAGCCGATGAAGTGACCACCAAGGTGCTGTCGGTGGATGCTGCCAAGCATCAAGTGGTGCTGGTGGGCGCCCAAGGCAACCCGGTGCATGTGCAGCTCAGCGAGGATGCCAAGGACCTGGGCAATCTCAAGGTAGGTGATCAAGTCAAAGTGCTGACCACCCATTCGGTTGCGGCCGTGCTCGATACCGACATCGACAAAAGTGCACCGGATGCCAGTGAAAAAACCGGCGTAATCCGTGCGACCGCCGACAACCCGAACCCCGGCGGCGCAGCGTTCCGCCAGGTGCAGGTGCAGTTGAAGATCACCCACATCGACCTGAAGAAAAACCAGGTCACCCTGGAAAACCCGACGGGGGCGACCAAGGTGCTGAATGTGGAAAAACCAGAGATTCGTGCGGGGCTTAAAGACCTCAAGGTGGGGCAGAGTGTGTTGGTGACCTTCACCGACACCCTGGAAATCACCACGGCCCACGAAGGCTGACAGCTTGTAGTGAGCGGGCTTGCCCCGCGCAGCGGTGTGTCAAGTTAGCTTCAGGTGGCTGGTACACCGCCGCGCGGGGCAAGCCCGCTCACTACAAGAGGTCAGGCTTGGTTGAGGTAGGTTTCGATGTTGCCCATTTGTTCGTCCCAGCCACGGGAATTCATCTTGAAAGCTTTTTGGCGACGGGCTTCGGGCACGGCATTAAAACCGGATTCCACCACCCGCAGCAGAATGCCAGGAGCCCGGTCTTCGATGGTGAATTCCACCAGGGTGGGCGTCTCCTTGTCGTAATCGACCCCTTTCTCGACCGCATAAGGGTGCCACCAGAAAGAAAACAGGGTTTGCGGCAGGATGCGTTCGATCCTGGCCTTCCAGGTCACATGCTCGTAACCCGGGTAAGTGATCGGCGCTTCGAGGGTTTCCCCGGCAGCGAAGGCTTTGCCCTTGAGGGCGATACCGAACCAGCTGCCAAACTGTTCGGCATCGGTGAGTGCCTCCCACACCTGCTTACGTGAAGCATTGAGCAGGACTTTTCGTTCGATGCGATCTAGTACATGCATAAGTCACCTCCTCCATTGACAGTAGGCGACATCGACCAATGCGCAACCTTTTCGGCCACGCACTGGCAGTGCTAGACCCTCAGAATTTCCACTTGGCGTTGACCATCGCATTACGCGGCTCGCCGTAGGAGCCAGAGTTGAACGTGCCCATGCCGTCGTAGTATTTCTTGTCGAACAGGTTGTTGACGTTCAGCCCCACGGACAGGTGCTCGTCCACCTGGTAGTTGGCCGGCACTTCGTTGAGCGTGGACAGGTGCTGGTCATCCACCAGTTGGCGGGTGACTACGCTGACCGACTGCGGCGTTTCGCGCAGGGACAGCGGCAGCTTGGTCGCAGTGCTGGTGGCGCCGGTGGTGTAGGAACCTTCCGGCGAAATGGCAGAGCCTTGCGGTTGTTCAGCCAAGGCCTGGAGGTATGCTTGCTCAAGGGCTTTGTGGCGAAACTGTCGATCATCACGCGCTTGGCAACCGTCACCAGAAAGTGCCGGGGCTCTTTCAATTCAGCGGCCACGGGCTGAATGCGTTCGGCCAGCAACAAGCGGACAAAGGTGTCTTGAGCCAGTTCCGCCGCCTGCTGTGAGCAACCCAGGCGTGCGCGCAGCCAACTGACCAGCAAACGGTGGTGATCGCCGTAGAGCTGCCCAACGGGTTCACGAGAAGTGTGAGGCACAGCAGACAGAGGCATAGTGATGTTGCGTACGAATGAGAACGCCTTGCAATTTAAAGCAATGTAGGAATAAGGGTAACGACTTGTATGACTCTAATGCGCAGCGTGCCCGCAAAAGGTAGATTGTGCCCTCCCCCTTTGAGATGGCACGCAATGAGTCAACAGCTCCACGGAAGTTGTTTTTGCAAGGCTGTGCAGTATCAACTCGACAGCCTGGATATGCCCATCAGCCACTGCCACTGCGAAAGCTGCCGCAAAGTGCATGCGGCGCCTTTTGTGGCAACCGCAGGGGTGATGCGCGAGCACTTTCGCTGGACACAAGGTGAGGCGCTTTTATCCTCGTATGAATCTTCGCCGGGCAAGCTCAGGCATTTCTGCTCTCGCTGCGGCTCACATCTGATGGCCGAGCGAGGGCATCAACCCCATGTGATTGTGCGAGTGGCGACGCTGGACGATGATCCTGGCGTACGGCCCACCTCGCACATCTGGACAGCCCACGATGTGCCATGGCTGGCACATGAAGGCGTGGAGCAGTGGGACGCGTGGAAGGTGTGACTCAGACGTGCGGGTCTCCGGGCGCCTTGGCGGGCGTCGCATATTGCGGCTTCAGGTGACCGTCCTGATCCAGTAGCCAGGCGTCCATGATCTGCCGCACCACCGGGCCCGCCACGCGGCCACCGGCCTCGCCGTTCTCGATCATCACCGAGATCACGATCTTCGGATGTTCCGCTGGCGCAAACCCCACGAACAAGGCGTTGTCACGGTGGCGCTCCAGCGTCTTGTTACGGTCGTAGCGTTCGCCCTGCTTGATCGCGACCACCTGCGCCGTACCACTCTTGCCGGCGATACGGTACTGCGCACCCTGTGCGGCCGCCCGCGCGATACCACGCGGATCATGCATAACCAGCTGCATGCCGTGGTTGACCTGCTCCCAGTCGCGCGGGTCCTTGAGGACCACGTTCGGCATCGGGTTATTATCCACAGGCGGCACGCCGTTGATCGTCTTGGCCAGGTGCGGTCGGTTCCACACGCCTTTGTTGGCGATCAGCGCGGTGGCCTGGGCCAATTGCAGCGGCGTGACCTGCATGTAGCCCTGGCCGATGCCAAGGATCACGGTTTCACCCGGGAACCAGGGCTGGCGGCGGGTTGCGCGCTTCCAGGCTTGGGATGGCATCAGGCCTGCTGACTCTTCGAACATGTCCAGGGACACTTTCTGGCCAAGGCCGAATTCGGCCAGGTAATCGTGCAGACGATCAATGCCGAGCTTGTGGGCCAAGTCATAGAAGTAGGTGTCGTTGGACCGCATGATCGCGGCATCCATGTCCACCCAGCCGTCGCCGCTGTGGTTCCAGTTGCGGTATTTGTGGTCAAAATCGGGCAACTGGTAGTAACCGGGGTCGAACACGCGGGTTTGCGCTGTGACCACACCGCTGTCGAGGCCAGCGATGGCCACCTCGGGTTTGATGGTCGAACCCGGCGCGTACAGCCCGCGCAGTACCCGATTGAATAGCGGGCGGTCGATGGAATCGTGCAGGGCGGCGTATTCCTTGAAGCTGATCCCGGTCACAAAACTGTTGGGGTCGAAGCTCGGCTTGCTGACCATGGCCAGTACTTCGCCGGTCTGCGGGTCGAGGGCGACCACCGAACCGCGACGATCGCCCAGCGCTTCTTCAGCGGCTTCCTGGAGGTGAACGTCGAGGCTCAATACGATGTTTTTGCCGGGAATCGGGTCGGTGTGCTTGAGCACGCGCAACACACGGCCCTGGGCGTTGGTCTCGACCTCTTCGTAGCCTACGTGGCCGTGCAGTTCGGACTCGTAGAAGCGTTCGATACCGGTTTTGCCGATGGACTGGGTACCGCGGTATTCCACCGAGTCGAGGGCCTTGGATTCTTTCTCGTTGATGCGGCCGACGTAGCCAATGGAATGGGCGAAATGCGCGCCCAATGGATAGTGGCGGACAAATTGCGGCTCGACGTCTACGCCAGGCAAACGGAATTCGTTCACCGCCAATACAGCGATCTGTTCTTCGGTCAGCTCATAGAACAGCGTGACGGGCACAAAAGGATGGCGAGCCTGCTTGAGCGCCTTGTCAAACACGGCGCGGTCTTCGGCTGGCAGATGCAACAGGCTGACGATAGCGTCCAGTTCGCCCTTGAGGTCGGTGGTGCGCTCGCGGGTGATGGTCAGGTTGTAACTGGGGCGGTTGTCAGCGAGGACGACGCCGTTGCGGTCATAGATCAGCCCGCGGGTCGGCGTGATCGGCAATACATGGACGCGGTTGTTTTCAGAAATCGTGGAGTGGTAGTCGTACTGCACCACCTGCAGAAAATACATGCGCCCAACCAGGGCGCAGGTGATGCCAATCACCAGCAGTGCGCAGGCAAGCAGGCGCTTGTTGACCAGGCGGTTTTCTTTTTCGTGATCCTTGATCGGTATCGGTTCAGGCATTTCTACAGCATCTCGTTGAAGAAGGTCGACGCCGCATCCTGCGGATAAAAGATCAATCCTTGTGAAAATGTGCTGCACCATACCAAAAATGCAGAAACACTTTGCATCGATTTCCCCAACGGCATGCCGTTTTGTCAGGACAGGACGGATTTTGGCTCCAGAAATGCCTCCAAACCGAACGTCCCGCACTCGCGGCCGATACCTGACTGTTTGAACCCACCAAAGGGGGCGCGAGGTTCGTGGGCCAACGTATTGATAAGCACGCGGCCCGCCTCGATGCGCGTGGCCAGTGCGTGGGCCTTTGGCAGATCCGAAGACAGGATGTACGCCTGGAGGCCGTAGGCCGTGTCATTGGCTATCGCCAGGGCTTCTTCCTCGTCGCTGTAGGTGATGATCGACAGGACGGGGCCGAAAATCTCTTCACGAGCGATGGTCATCTGGTTCGACACACGGCTGAAGACCGTAGGTTTCACAAACCAACCCGTGGTGACGCCCTCTGGCAATCCTGGACCACCGGCCAATAAGCGGGCGCCCTCTTCCATGCCGATGTGTATGTATCGCTGGACGCGCTGCCATTGCTTGAGGCTCACCATGGGGCCAACGCTGGTGGCTGGATCATTGGGATCGCCTGCCTGGACCTTCGCCACTTCCTCGACCATCAATGCTTCGACTTCTGCCAGGCGGTGGGCGGGTACAAGAATGCGGGTGCCGGCGATACAGGCTTGGCCGCTGTTCATGAAACCGGCTTGAATGGCCATGGGTACAGCGCTAGCGAGATCGGCATCCTCGAGAATCAGTACCGGAGATTTCCCACCCAATTCGAGCGTGATTCGTTTCAAGGTTTCAGCGCCGGCACGCAGGATTTGTTTGCCGACGGCGGTAGACCCGGTGAACGAGACTTTCGCAATATCCGGGTGCGTGCTCAGCACGGCACCGACGGTTTCACCTCGGCCCGTGACGATGTTGAACACTCCTGGCGGCAAACCCGCTTCGTGCAACGCGCGCGTGACGATGGAGGTCTGCAGGGCGCTCATTTCGCTGGGTTTTATCACCGCCGTACACCCGGCGGCTAACGCCGCAGCCAGCTTGCCGCAGATGAAACCGGCATTGCTGTTCCAAGGTGTGATGAGCCCGGCAACGCCGAGGGGTTGCAGGGTCACTTCGGCAATACCGATGCGCCGTGTAAAGACGTAATCATCCAATACGTTTGCGGCGTCCAGCAGCACGCTCGCGGCATGCTTGGCCATCCATTGCGCACGCGATAACGGCGCTCCGTACTCAAGAATAATGGCGGCAGTGAGCTCCGCTTCTACAGAGGCTACGGCTGCGTGCATGCGCTTGAGGTAAATAACGCGCGTCGCTTTGGGTGTACGGGAAAACTCGGGAAATGCCTGCTTGGCGGCGCTGATCGCGCTGATTGCGTCGTGCTCGTCAGCCAGGCGGACCTGAGCAATGGGCTCGGCGGTCGCGGGGTTGAACAGGTCGAATCGTTCTTCACCGTGGGGCGTCACGAACTGACCATTTATGTAGATCTGGTTGATCTGAAGCATGGAGCCTCCGAAGGCACTCAATTGGTATGCCCTACGGTAAGCCACTATGATTGATCTGATAATCCGCACAAATCGGAACGACTTGATGAGTAATTCAGGACAATGAACACATCGGGATTGAACGAGCTGGAAGCAATCTTGGCAGTCGCCCGGCATCGCAGCTTTCGGGCGGCGGCGACAGAGTTGAATGTGTCGACGTCGGCGCTGAGTCACTCGGTCGCCGCGCTTGAGGCACGAATGGGTGTGCGATTGTTCAATCGCACGACGCGCAGCGTGTCCCTTTCGGAGATTGGCGCGGAGTTTGTGCGCACGGTGACGCCCGCCCTGTCGACCATCCGTATGGCGCTTGAACAAGCGGGGAATAGTCAGGCCGCACCGAGCGGTACTCTGCGCCTTAATACTTCAGCAGGCGCCGCCAAGCAGGTGATGCCACTGCTGCTGGAGTACATGCAGCGCTATCCGCAAATGAAGGTGGATATCGTCACTGAAGGGCGCCTTGTCGATATCGTGGCGCAAGGATTTGATGCCGGGATCCGCCTGGGCGATAGCGTTGCGCAAGATATGATCGCTGTCGATATCAGTCCGCCTCAGCGGTTCGCGGTATTGGGCAGCCCTGCCTACTTTGCCAGGCGCCCTGCCCCTTTAAGCCCCCTGGATCTGGGCGCCCATGAGTGCATACGCAGTCGAATGCCGAGCGGTGCGATCTATCGTTGGGAGTTTGCACGTCACGGTGAAGCGATTGCGGTGGATGTACAAGGTGCGCTGACACTTGATAACCCCACTTTGATGCTTCAAGCCGCCAGAGCGGGAATGGGGCTTACTTACCTGACGGAATGGAACGCCGCCACGGACCTCACGCAAGGAACACTGGTACGCGTGCTGGAAGACTGGACGCCCGCCTATGACAAGCTGCGCCTCTATTACCCGGGCCGACGCCATGTGCCTGCCGGGTTGAGGGCGCTTATTGAGTTGATCAGGGAGAAGGGGTTTTGATGTGAAGGGGCTTGGGCTTAGGCTCATGGGTGAGCGTCGCTGATAGTAAGGTCTGCTTTTCGACCGCCCAAAACAAAACCCCATCTGCTTTCGCAAATGGGGTTTCGGAATTTAATCTTGACGATGACCTACTCTCACATGGGGAAACC
>NZ_JBSSAF010000010.1:0-292511 GCF_054058375.1 Pseudomonas sp. TE24901 | reverse complement strand
GCGAGGTGCCGAGTGTTGGGGCAAGAGCGTTTTGCTTACTTTTGCGCTTTTCAAAAGTGAGCCGCTGTAAGAGCGGAACCATAAGCAGCCGTTACGCAAATAACGGATATGTACTCAGCCAACCCCGTCAGCGATGCTGAAACCTGGGCAACGAAGCAATCCGCAATTTAGGCTCCTGCAACCGCGCCAAATCCGCCGCAATCTGCGCCCGCCAAAAATGCGCCCCCGCCAACTGCGCATCCACCCACGCCTGGCGCAACAACACCTTGGCCTTATCCACCGACCCATACTGCGCCTGACGCAACGTCAACTGCGCCTTGATCCGCAGCATCTGCGGCACAAACCAACGCTCCTGGCGGCCCACCGCCAATTGCAGCGTATCCTCCAACACCTCCAACGCCAGCTTCTCCAGCCCCAGGCGCGCCAGGCCTAGCGCATATTCACAGCGCAACAGGCTATAGAGTTGGCTATCCCCCTGGCCCTGCAACTGCTGCAACGCCTCGCCCAGTTGCGGCACACCTTCTTCCGGCGACCCCTGGCGAATCAGCAGAATGCTCTCGAAGCACAACCGGAATTGCCGCCAGATATGCAGGTCCTGACGCGTGGTGCTGTCTTGCAGCAGGCTCAAATAATGCCGCGCCTTGGGCAGATTAGAAGCCAGCAACGCCAGCGGAATCGCGCCCAGGCACAGGGTGTACCAAAGCGTCGCCGGGTGATCGAGCGAGATGGCTTCATCCACGCAAGTGCCGATCAAACGCAGCGCCGGATCGACATCACCTTCGAGCAACATCACCTTGGCCTTCAGGCAGCGCGCCGCGATGCGTTGGTCAAAATGCACGTCGATGATGTGCGAACGTGGCGCCGACGGCGAGCCGAGGGCTTCGTCGATGTTCTGCCGGGCGCCCGCCAGGTCGCCCATGTGGAACAGCGCCACGGCGCGCATGCGTTTGCCCAGCAGGTGCTGGTTGCCGCTGCTGTTGAGGGCGATGTAGCGCTCGGCCAGTTCCAGGGCTTCGGTGTATTGGTTGCAGCCGCAGCGGTCGGTCCACAGGCCCCACAAGGCGCGCAGTTTGTGTTCGGCATCGCCGAGGTCGCGGGCGTCTTCGCGCACCTGGCGCCAGGCTTCGCGCATGGGGCCGCCGGTGCCGTAAGTGAGCATCAGCACACTGGCCAGGGCCGTCTGCAGCAGCATGCGCTGGCGCTGCGGCAGGGGGGCCACGCTGTTGCTCGCCAGGCCTTTTTCGACCCAGGTGCGGCACTCGCTGACCAGCGACAGGCGCAGCCACAGCGGCACGCCGCCCAGGGTCAGTTCGATGCCCAGGGGCAGGTCGCCGGCCAGCGAGAACGCCCAGTCGAGGGCCGAGCGGATGGTGTTGATTTCGGGCCCGTAGAGGGCCAGCCAGGTTTCCGGCGAGAGGCCGTCGAGGGTCTGTCCGGCTTCCTGCAACACGCCCAAGGCGTAGCGCGCATGGCGCTGGGCGGTGAAGTTGGTTTCGCCGTGCTCGGTGAGTTTTTCCTGGGCGTAGGCGCGGGTGGTTTCCAGCAGGCGGTAGCGCTTGAGCAACTGCGATTCGCCGGCGATCAGCAAGGACTTGTCCATCAGGCTTTCGAGCAGTGGCAAGGCGTTACGCGGGTCGAGGCTGCTGCTGGCGGTCATGGCCTTGACCGCGTCGAGGGTGAAGGAGCCTGTGAACACCGCCAGTTGGCGCAGCATCGCCTGTTCGTCGCTGCTGAGCATGGCGTAGGTCCAGTCCAGCGTGGCGCTCAGGGTGCGGTGGCGGGCGAGAGCGGTGCGTCGGGCGGTCATCTGCAGGCGGAAGCTGCCATCGAGCAGCCCGACCAGGTCCTGGATGCCAAAGGTGCGCACCCGAGCGGCGGCGATCTCGATGGCCAGGGCATTGCTGTCGAGCTTGCGGCAGATGGCGCTGACCGCCGCCACGTCGGCGTCGTGGAACACGAAATCGGGGTCGAGGGCACGCACGCGTTCCACGAACAGGCGCACGCCGGACCAGGCCAGGGCTTCGTTGGCACTCAGGCGCGCGTGTTCGTCCGGCACTTGCAGCGGCGCCAGGTCGTGCACCCGTTCGCCGTCGGCGCGCAGTGGCTCGCGGCTGGTGGTCAGCACGCAGCAGTGGGGCGCGTGGCGCAGCAGGCTTTCCACGGCAGCGGCGGTGGCGGGCAGCACGTGTTCGCAGTTGTCGAGCACCAGCAGCAAGCGGCGCTCGCCGAGGGTGGCGGTGATGCTGTGCAGTGGGTCGTCGCTGATGGTCTGGATGCCCAGGGCGCTGGCGAGCATGCCGGCCACCCATTGCCCGCTGGTGGCGGGCGCCAGGTCGACGAAGCAGGTGGCCAGGTCGGCGTCGCTGGCCAGTCGCTGCGCCACGGCCATGGCCACGGTGGTCTTGCCGATGCCACCGGGGCCGGTGAGGGTCACGAAACGCTGGCTCACCACCTGGTCGGCGAGGTTGGCGATCAAGCCGTCGCGGCCGATCACTTCGGCGCAAGGCGTCGGCAGGGCGCTTTCTTCGACGCGCACGTAGGGCACCGGCAAGCTGTCTTCACTGGCCGTTTGCAGCGTTACCGGTGCTACAAAACGATAACCCCGGCCCGGCACGGTAACGATGTAGCTGAAGTTGCCATCGTCACCCAAGGCCCGGCGCAGGGCGACGATTTGCGCACGCAGGTTGCATTCCTCCACCACCACCTTGGGCCAGGCAAAGGAGATCAGTTCGGATTTTTCCAGCAGTTCGCCGGCGCGGGTGGCCAGGGCGATCAGCAGGTACAGGGCGCGGCTGCCGAGGGTGACGGGCTCGCCATTGCGCAGCAATACATGCTGGCGTGCCAGTAACAGGAAGGGGCCAAAGCCAATGGCGCTCTCGGCGGCTGCCGGGGCCAGGGGGTCTGCGTCCATACAGGACACTGCGTGGTTCTTGCTCGAGCTCATCAATTCGTCCTTTTTATAGTCGGGCTTGTTATTGGCGATCAGGCCATTCGCCCTTTTGGGTGCAGATGTGCAGCAGCAGTCTTGGAAAGTTGATGTCGATCAAAAAGTCGGAAGGCCGCCCTCCTTTGGGGCATGGTCGTTTTTATAGGCGTTTCACGGATCGTGTTTCAGGGGATGAGACTGTCTCAGAGCTGAAACATTTTATTACCAGAAACACGGATAAAGCAGAATGTATGCCAGTTGGCATGTAACAAAGATGACAACAACCGCATGAAATTTATGGTGATTTTTGCGGTCGTCGAACGCTCGCAAGCGGCTGCGTTCGGAAAGGCGAATATTTCTAATTGTGTCGTTCGGGATGCCGAATAAAACGGCGGTGGTTTGGCGTCTGTTATTTGGCTGTGTATCGAACTGTATCCACGCCCCATCCTGATACACCGGCATGACGTTCTATCGCGTTCGCGACACAGACCGGATACACGCCTGGCTTTAACTCTGTTCACCAGCCGGCGCCGGCGGTCAACCCCCGTCACACGCGCCCTGGCCACACTCAGTCAAGCCAGGAGATACACCGATGAAGCGTCCTTACGCCGCCCTCGCGGCCACCCTTGCCCTGTCCCTCAGCGCCTTCGCCGCCGTGGCCCACGCCGATGAGGCCAAACCCCAAGAGAAGTGCTTTGGCGTGTCCCTCGCCGGGGCCAACGACTGCGCAGCCGGCAAGGGCACCTCGTGCGCCGGCACCGCCACCGCCGACTACCAGGGCAACGCCTGGGTGCTGGTGGACAAAGGCACCTGCACCCAGATCAAGACCCCCAAAGGCTACGGCAGCCTGACGGAGCAGCCATGAGCCGAGCGGCCCCGGCGGTGCTGATCCAGCGCCTGCTGCCCGAAGCGTTGCTGTTGCTGGTGGCGCGGCTTGGGATCGCGGCGGTGTTCTTTCTGTCGGGGCGCACCAAGGTCACGGGTTTCCTGAACCTCAAGCCGTCGACCTACACGCTGTTCCGCTCGGAATACGCCTTGCCGCTGATCCCGCCCGACTGGGCCGCGCACCTGGCGACCTATGCCGAGCACCTGTTCCCGCTGTTGCTGGTGCTGGGCCTGCTGACCCGCCCGGCCGCCGCCGCGCTGCTGGGCATGACCCTGGTGATCGAGGTGTTCGTGTACCCCGACGCCTGGCCGGTGCACCTGACTTGGGCGGGCTTGCTGTTGCCGTTGCTGGCCTACGGCGGCGGTGCCTGGTCCCTCGACCGCCTGATCTCAGGCCAACGTTCCTCACAGTGATGGAGAGTTCCAATGCGTATGCTTTCTTCCCTGGCCATTGCCATGGCCCTGACGGTTCCTATGTTCGCCCAGGCAGCCGATGCCCCACAGCCTGGCGCCGGTAAAAGCGTGGTGATCGTGCCCGGTTCGTTTGTCGACGGTTCCGGCTGGCGCGTGGTGCACGACATCCTGATTCACAAGGGCTACAAGGTCACCGTGGTGCATCAAGGCCACGAAAACCTCGCCGCCGACGTGGCCGAAGCCCGCGAAGTGCTGGAGCAGCAAGTCGGCCCGGTGGTGCTGGTGGGCCACAGTTCCGGTGGCGGGGTGATCTCGATTGCCGGCGACCGCGACAAGGTCAAGGCGCTGGTCTACGTCTCGGCGCTGCAACCGGAAGTGGGCGAGAACATGGCCCAGTTGATCGGCTCCATGCCGTCGCCCAGCGATGACATCAAGCCGAGCCGCGACGGCCACCTGTTCTTCGACCGCACCAAATTCAACGCCGACTTTGCGGCCGACCTGACCACCAACCGCACCGACTTCATGGCCGCCTCCCAAGTGCCGGCCACCACTGCGCTGTTCGGCGGCACCGTGTGGGCTGCGGCCTGGCACAAGAAGCCGACCTACGCCGTGGTGTCCACCGAAGACCGTGCCTTGAGCCCCGACTTGCAACGCTGGATGTACAAGCGCGCCGGTTCCAAGGTCACCGAAATCAAGGCCAGCCACTCGGTGTACATCTCCCAGCCTGAGGCTGTGGCGAAGGTCATCGAAGACGCGGCATCCGTCATCAAGTAATTCACCCACCCCCCCTGGAGAAACACCCATGAACACTGCATTCAAATCCCGCCTGAGCCTCGCTGCCGCTGCTGCAATGATCGCCATGGCCTCCGCCTCGTTCGCCACTGCTGCCAGCGCCGCCGACCAGGCGGAAAAGCCCGGCCGTTGCTACGGCGTCAACACCTGCAAGGGCACCAGCCTCTGCGCCACGGCCAAGAACGATTGCAAGGGCCTCAACAGCTGCAAGGGCGAAGGCGTGATCGTCAAGACCCCGTCCGAATGCCTCAAGGCGGGTGGCACGCTGACTGAACCTAAATAACGCCTCACCCCCTGTGGGAGCGGGCTCTTTTTGTGGCGAGGGAGCTTGCTCCCGCTGACTGCGCAGCAGTCTCCGGCTTTTTCGGGGGCGCTTCGCACCCCAGCGCAAGCAAGCTTGCTCGCCACAACAAGCCCGCCCCACAGTTTTGATGGAGAGCCTCGAATGTCCATATCCAACCCCCACTTTTCCGGCTACGGCCTGGGGCTGCGCAAGGAGCACTATTGCGACTTCCTGGAAACCTCGGTGCCCGTGGATTTCGTCGAAGTGATCTCCGAGAACTTCATGGTCGCAGGCGGCCAGCCCCGCCATATCCTGCGCCAGGTACGCGAGCGTTACCCGGTGGCGCTGCATGGTGTGTCCCTGTCCATCGGCACCGCCGAAGGGCTGGACACCAATTATTTGCAGCGCCTCAAGTCGTTGGTGGACGAGGTGGAACCGCTGTTCGTCTCCGACCACCTGAGCTGGTCGCGCAGTGCGGGTTTCAATGCCCATGACTTGTTGCCCGTGCCCTATACAGATGAGGCCCTCGACCGGGTCTGCGCCAATATCCATCAGGCCCAGGACGTGCTGGGCCGCACGATGCTGTTTGAAAACCCATCGAGCTACCTGGCGTTCGATGGCGCGTCCATGAGCGAGTGGGAATTCATCGCCGCCATGGCCAAGCGCACGGGGTGTGAACTGCTGCTGGACGTCAACAATGTGTTCGTCAGTGCCAGCAACCACGGTTTTGACGCCCTGGCGTTTCTGGACGGCATCCCCGCCGAGCGCGTGCGCCAGGTGCATTTGGCCGGGCATAGCCAGGGCCGCGAGCTGTTGATCGACAGCCATGACAGCCCGGTGTGCGCCGGGGTCTGGGAACTGTATGCCGAGGTCATGACCCGGCTCGGTCCCGTGGCCACCATGATCGAGCGCGATGATGAGATTCCGCCGCTCACCGAGCTGCTGCGTGAGTTGTCGAGGGCACGGGCGTTGGGAGCGCAGCGATGAACCTGGCGGAACTGCAACAGGTCTTCAGCCACTGGTTGGTGAACGCGTCCGATGAGTCTGCGCTGCTGCTCGGCAATAACGCCGCAGGCCTGGCGGTGTACCAGAACAACTACCGCGCCCAGTTGGTGGGCTGCCTGGAACAAGCGTTTCCCCACCTGCGCCGGTGGGTCGGCGAGGGGGCGTTCCTGGCGGCGAGCATCACCCATATCGACAGCCACCCGCCCCATGCCTGGACCCTGGATGCTTACCCGGAAGGTTTCTACGCCACCTTGAAAGACGTGTTCCCGCGCAACCCCGATGTGCATGAACTGGCCTGGATCGAATCGGCCCTGAATGAGGCGTTCGTGGCCGCCGACGCCGAGCCACTTGCCCCGCAGGTGTTGGCCGAGCTGGATTGGGACACGGCCGTGCTGAGCCTGACGCCGTCCCTGCGTTGCCATGGGCTGACGACCAATGCCGAGGCGATCTGGTCGGCGCTGTGGCAGGAAACGCAGGCGCCCGAAGCGGTGATGCTGGAACAGGCGGGTGGCCTGTTGGTGTGGCGTCGCCAATTCACCTCGCGCCTGCGCCAGGTGGATGCGCTGGAACTGGCGGCGCTGCAACAGGTGCAGGCCGACGGCAGTTTTGCCGGGCTGTGCGAGTTTTTGGTGGAACGCCTGGGCGAAGAGGCCGGCGTGATGTGCGCGGGCGAATACCTGGCCACGTGGCTGGGCAGTGAATTGATTGTGGGGGTGAGGGATGTTTGATCGTCGAGGTTTTATGCTGCTGGCGGCGGTAGCGGTGTGTGCGCCGGCGTTTGCCGTGCAAACGGTCAGCACCGATGAGCAGGAAATTCGCTACGAGCGTTTCGGGCCGGAAGAGGGGCACGCGATTATTTTGCTGGCGGCCGACACCCAGGTGTTTGCCGCCGTCACTGGGCCTTTGGCGGCCCAAGGGTTTCGGGTGATCGTGCCGTACTTGCGCGACAGTGACGACGGGACACTGGGCCAGGATGTGCTGGAACTGATGAACGCCCTGCATATCCCCGAGGCCGTCCTGGCGGGGGTGGAGCAGGGCGCGCGGGTGGCGGCCAAGGCGGCCACCTTGAAGCCCACCCGCTGCGTGGGGCTGGTCACGCTGAACACGCTACCCCAGCCCGGGTTTGCCGAGGCGGTGGCGCTGATGGCGAAGACCGGGCATTGGCGAACATGAAAATATTGACAGCCAGGCAATAGGCCACTGAAAAAAATCCCGTCTGCCCTTACTCTAGAGGCCTTCGTCACCTGTGTGGATTGTTCATGTCTTCTGTCGCCGATGGGTTGCCCTCCAATAAACGCTTGCCGGCCGTGATCGCCCTGTCTTTGGGGATCGGCATGGCAACCCTGGACACGGCGATCGTCAACACGGCGCTGCCAACGCTGGCCGAGGGCATTGGCACCGATTCGGCCTCGGTGATCTGGGTGGTCAATGCCTACCAGCTGGCGATTATCGCCACGGTGCTGCCGTTTGCGTCCTTGAGTGATGTGCTGGGGCACCGTCGGGTGTACCTCGGCGGGTTGTTGCTGTTTATCGTGTCGTCGCTGTTTTGCGGGCTGGCCGGCTCGCTGCTGACCCTCACCGCCGCACGGGTGGCGCAAGGTCTGGGCGCGGCGGCGTTGATGAGCGTCAACACCGCGCTGCTGCGGCACATTTATCCCTCGAAAATGCTGGGGCGCGGCCTGGGCTACAACTCGCTGGTGGTGGGGTTGGCGTTTACGTTGGGGCCGACCGCTGCGTCGGCGATTCTGTCGGTGGCGACCTGGCACTGGTTGTACCTGATCAACGTGCCGCTGGGCCTGCTCGCATTGGGCCTGGGCCTGCGCTCATTGCCGGTGCTGCCATTGACCGGCCACGCGTTCGACCGCTTCGCCGCCGTGTTGTGTGCCGGGTTGTTTGCCTTGCTGGTGCTGGGCCTGGGCACGGCGGTGCATGGTGCGCAAGGCGCCTTGACCCTGGGCCTGATTGCGGTGGCGCTGGTGTGTGGCGTGTTGTTGCTGCGTCGTGAGGCGGGGCACCCGGCGCCGATGTTGGCGGTGGACCTGTTCAAGCGTCCGGTGTTTGCCCTGTCGTCCCTCACGGCGATCTGCGCATTCAGTGCCCAGGGCCTGGCGTTTGTCTCGCTGCCATTTTTGTTGCAGGCAGTGCTGGGCCATAGCCAGGTGGAAACCGGTTTTCTGATGACGCCCTGGCCGGCGGTGGTGGCGGTGATGGCCCTGGTGGCGGGGCGCCTGGCGGACCGGGTGTCCCTCGGCGTGCTGTGCGGCATCGGCCTGTTGATGCTCAGCGTGGGCATGGCTGCACTGGCGACCCTGGGCAGCGGCGCGTCGGCGTTTGATATCGGCTGGCGCATGGCGTTGTGCGGCGCCGGTTTCGGGTTCTTCCAGTCCCCCAACCTCAAGGCGATCATGACCAGCGCACCCTTGGCCCGCAGCGGCGGGGCCAGCGGCATCGTGGCGATTTCACGGTTGCTGGGGCAAACATTGGGGGCGTCGCTGGTGGCGTTCTGTTTCCATTTGTCCCTGGGCAGTGGCCCGCAATACGCGCTGTGGCTGGGCTGCGGGTTTGCCCTGGTGGGCGCGGTGGCGAGCGTTCTGCGTTTATTGCCGTATGACAAAAAGGCGTGATTGAGCGTTGTAAAACACCGTTCGGGAAGGCTACCGTGGCGACCTGAATATTTCGGGATGTTTCAGATTTATGTCCAGCCTGGCCCAACGCACTGCTGATGTGTCTTCCCGCCGCGCCGCGCTGACCCTGGCTTTATGCTTGCCCAGTGACGTGTTGCTCTACCTGCTGCTTCCCATGGAATCCCAGGCGTTCGGCATCACCCTGGCCCAGGCTGGGGTGCTGCTGGCGGCCAACCGCCTGGTGCGGATTTTCGGCTACCGGCATGTCCTCAACTTTTACGCGCGCAACGGTGACCGCCTCACCTGCATGATCGCCGCAGGTGCCGCGACCGTGTGTGCCCTGGGCAACTCGATGCTCTCGGGCTTTGCCGCACTGCTCTGCCTGCGCCTGATCTGGGGCCTGTGTTTTGCCGCGTTGAACCTGTCGACCCAAGTACTGGCCACCTCCGAACCCGCAGGCGCGGCGCGGAGGGCAGGGCGCTCGCGGGCCATGATCGCGCTGGGGCCGATGCTCGCGCTGCCCTTGGGCGGCTGGCTGACACTGTGGGCGGGGCCGCGTCCGATCTTTCTGATTCTGGCCGGTTGTTGTCTGCTGGGCTTATGGGCGGCCCACGGCCTGCCGCGCACCGGGCATGATCTGCACAGTACCGGGCGGCGCTTCAAATGGCCGGATAGCGTGGCGACCTGGTCGTTTATCGAAGGCGTGGCGCTGGATGGGCTGTTCATTTTTGGCCTATCGATCCAGGCGCAGAAAATTCTGGGTGGCAACGCGGTGCTGATCGCCGGTGGCCTGATGGCCCTGCGGTATGCCTCGGAAATGCTCCTGAGCCCCCTCGGTGGCCGGGCGGCTCAACGCTTTGGCGCCACCTCGATGCTGCTACTGTTTTCGTTCCTGAGTGCCCTGGCCCTGACCGCGTTTGGCAGTTACTGGGTGATCGTCGGCGCGGCGGCGGTGCTGGTACTGCGCGCCCTGCAACTGCCGCTGGTGACCACCTTGGTGGCCGAGCGCAACCCGGGTTCGATGCGGGTTTCTGCCCTGGCGTCCAACGCGGTGTGGCGCGACGTGGGTGCGGGGCTCGGGCCGCTACTGGCCGGTTTGTTGCTGCCGGTGGCGTCGGCCCCCTGGGTATTCGGCGTGGCAGGCGCCGCGATCGCACTGAGCGCGGTGTTCTGCTGGCGGGCAAAAGTTTCCCACTGACGATGTGAGGTTGTGTGTGTCCCTTCAAGAAAATTTCGTAAGCGTGCTGGATGAGGCGTATCGACACTGGACCGGCCAGGGACTGCCGGCCCCCGAACACCTGGACCCGCAACAACGCCTGGCCTGGCTGCACGCCGAGGCCCCCTACAGCCTGCTGGCCCACGACGGCGCCGCCGATCCGCTGTTTACCTACGTCAACGCCTGCGCGCTGAGCTGCTTCAAGTACCCGCGTGAAGACTTCATCGGCATGCCGTCGCGCTTCAGCGCCTCGGAACTCGACCGCGCCGCACGCCAGGTGCTGCTGGAACAGGTCACCGCCAACGGCATTGCCGACGGCTACAGCGGCTGGCGGGTGGATGCGCAGGGTGAGCCGTTCATGATCCACGCCGGGGTGGTGTGGACGTTGCTCGATAACGCCGGCCAACCCTGCGGGCAGGCCGCGCTGTTCTGGCCGGATGAGCAACGTATCGGCGTGTTGGCCTAAGCGCTTTTAAAGCGTTCCAGCCAAGCGGGGTCGAACCGGGTTTGCTCGGTGTCGATCCCCAGCGCCTGCAGCTTCGCCTTGTGCGCTTCAAGCTCGCCCACCAACTGCGCCTGGGCGCTGGAGTTGGCATCCAGCGCATGCATCTGCGTCAGCCCCAGGTGATAGAAACGCAGCACCTTGAGAGCGGTCGGGTCGTTGGCTTGTACGCCCTCGGTGACCCGGTGCATCACGTTGGTGATGCTCATCAGGCTGCGCTTGAGTTGCCAGCCATACAACGCCGGCGCCAGCCACGGCTGGTTCCACAGCGGGCCACGCACCAGCGCGACGGTGACCAGCACGCCCGCAAACACACCCCCGACGTTGAAGCGGAAGTTGTCACCCCCAGGCTCCCCAAACAGCATCACCGCCAGGCTCGACAGCAGCATGGCCAGGGCCACGAACACCACGGCGATGATCAGCGTGCTGCGGCGGGTGAGTTGGCGGTAAGTGACGGGGGCGCAGGGTTTGAGTTCGAACATCCGGTTCAGCTCTCCAGGAGGGGCAGGACGGCATCTTCTCATGCTTGCGCAAAAGAGTTGAACGATGGTTCCCGGGGCTTTCTCTAAAACGCTGTAGGCCACCCACTTGAAAGGTGAACCGTCATGCCCGAATACAAACAGCCGCCGCCTGGTACACCCAACCCTGACCGCACACCCGGCGAAGAGGAGCGCGACAACGATGCGTTACGCCCCAATGACCCGGCGGAGCGTCAGGACAACGACGTGGAACAGGTAGAAGAAGACCTGGAAAACCTTCACGACAAGGCCCGCCCCTTGTAACGAGAGTGGGGTGTGAGTCTGCCTTGGAAGCGGTCGACTCATACCCCGCCGTTGACTTTACATTGCGAGACAGCCATACCTGTTTTTTTTACAGGCTAGCGAAGGTTGACGTGGCAATGGTGCAAGTGGATGCAGACCTGATTACCGATTGGCAAACCTTCCACAGTGTTTTCGCCGAGGCGTTCGGCTTTCCGGGTTTTTACGGTCGCAACATGGATGCTTGGGTGGATTGTCTTTGTTACCTGGATGACCCTGGCGCAGAAATGTCTTCTGTTCACGTTCAAAGCGGACAAACGCTTCTGTTGGTCATCGAGAATGCCCAGGGCTTCAAACGCCGCTGTCCTGAACAGTTTGAGGCGTTGGTGGAGTGTGCGGGATTTGTGAATTGGCGAATGGTGGCCGCGGGCGGGGCTCCGCTGTTGGCGCTTGCTTTTAATGTTTGAGTGTTCGCATGGAGCTGACTCACTTTGAATGTGCTTTTCATCTGCAGCAAAAACCGCCTACGCAGTCCGACCGCCGAACAGTTGTTTGCGGATTGGCCAGGTATTGAGACGGCATCTGCTGGCGTCAGTAACGATGCAGATGTGCCCGTAAGCCAAGAGCTTTTGGCATGGGCCGAGCTGATTTTTGTGATGGAGCCGATCCATCGGAAAAAACTGACGGCTCGCTTTGCCTCGGAGTTGAAGGGTAAGCGTATTGTCTGTCTGCATGTTCCTGATGATTACGAATACATGGCACCGGCTTTGATCAAGCTGCTCGAGGGGAGAGTGGGGCGTTATTTGTCCATATGATGTTATGTCGCCTTCCGGCCACAAGCGGCCTATGAAAATCTCTACGAGACTCGGGACTATTCAGCTTAATCGGCACCCACTCAAAGCGCTTATACCCCATATGCTGAATTTGGATTTCAACGTCCAGCGCAAGCGCGATAGCATCCTCAGGCATCCGAAGTCACCTTCTTCCCGCCAGAGAACACCACCATGCTTAAACCCTTGGCTTTTGCCGTGTTGTCAGCCATCACTTGCTCAGTGGCCTTCGCGCAAACAGACCCAGCAGACGGCCCCGCCGCCCATAGTTTCACTTTCGGCTCACTGACGATCACCGCACTACGTGACAAAGTGCACAGCATGCCTAACGACGGCAAGGTGTTCGGCAGCACCCAGGGCACCCAAGCGGTTGCCGGAGTATTGGCGGCAGCGGGCGCCCCTACCGATCAGATCACCCTGGGCATCGATGCGCTGCTGGTCAAGGACGGCCAGCACACGGTGCTGCTCGACACCGGCCTGGGCCCAAGCGCTCAAGGCGTTTTGATCCCGAGCCTGGCCAAGGCCGGCTATACGCCCGAACAGATCACCGATGTGCTGATCACCCACGTGCACAGCGACCATATCGGCGGCCTGGCGACAGCCGAGGGCAAACAAGCCTTTCCAAAGGCGGTGGTACGGATTTCCAGCCCGGACTGGAAATGGGTCCAGACTCAGCCGGAACTGGCGGACTTGATCAGGATCATCACCCCTCAGGTGAAGACTTTCACGCCGGGCGACAGCGTGGCCCCGGGCATTCGCTCCGTGCCGCTCAAGGGCCATACGCCGGGGCATGTGGGGTATCAGATCGAATCCGGCAAAAACCGTGTACTGGACGTGGGTGACCTGGTGCACAGCTCAATCATTTCACTGGCCAAGCCTGACTGGGCGATCACCTTTGACAATGATGAAGACGAGGGCGTGAAGATTCGTCGTGCAGAACTGACGAAACTGGCCGCCAGCCATGAGACCATTTTCGCCCCGCACTTTCCGTTCCCCGGCATCGGCACAATCGCAGCCGAGGGTGATCACTTCATCTGGCAACCGGCCAAGTAAACAACTCCGTTGGAGCGCCGCGGCTCAGGGCCGGGCCGCGGCCTCCAGCATGGTGCGCAGCCAGCAGTGGCCTGCGTCCTTGTCGAACCGTGAATGCCACGCTGCATACAAGCTGTAGCGCCGCACCCCCACCGGCAACGGGAAAGACTCTAGGGTTTCGGCATACCGCGCCAGGAACTGAGCCGGCAACGTACACACCAGATCCGTCGCCTGCAGCATCACCGGCACCAGGCTGTAGTACTGCACCGAAACGCCCACTCGCCGGCTGCACCCCAGCTTCGCCAACGCCTCATCCACAAACCCGTAAAAGCCCCCGCCATCACCCGATACAATCACGTGCTCAAGCTGCGTGTACTGCTCCAGCGACAATGGCCCCGCACCGCGCGGGTGGCCGATGCGCTGGGCCATCCTGAATTCCTCTTCAAGCAACGGCTGCTGAGAGGCTTTGGCCACCGAGTCTTTGCCGGTCAGAGCCACATCGACTTCGCCGTTCTCCAGCTGTTCGGCGAGCCTAGCCTTATCAAGGCTACAAAAGGCAAAGCGAATGCCCTGGCAGCCGGCTTCACGCGTCAGCTGGATCAAACGCGGCCCGATGATGGCGCCGCCGTTGTCGTTGGCGGCAATGCAAAACGTGCGGTCGGCGGTCAGCGGGTCGAACTCGGGCGTGTGGTTGATCACGTCTTCCAGCGCCTGCAAGGCCAGGCGCAACGGCTCCTGCAACCGCGCGCCGTGCGGGGTCAGGATCATGCCCTTGCCCGACAGCGCCGGGGTGAGCAACGGGTCGCCAAACAAGTCACGCAACCTCGATAGTTGCGCAGACAGCGCCGGCTGGCTGATGGCCAAGCGTGCGGCCGCGCGGGTCACGTTGCGCTCATCGAGCAAGGTGCTTAGGGAGGCCAGCAACGCCAGATTATGGCCGGTGATATTCATGACGGTTATGCCCCGTATCCCAAGAGTCGATTTCACGGTGGAGGGGAAGCTGTATAGCATTTTCACCCATCAACCGGTTACAGCCAGGAGGTCAAACCCCATGCACACTTACCATTTCGGCAACGTTTCAGTGATGCGAGTGACCGAACAACGCGGTCCCGGATTTGCCCCCGAAGCGCTGTACCCCGACTGGGATCCCCTGGCGCTGGAACAGCATCACCGCCTCATGGTGCCGGACTGCTTCGACCCGCAATTGAATCGTTTTATCGCCAGCATCCATACCTGGGTGGTCAAGACACCCCATCACACCATCCTGGTCGACAGCTGCGCCGGCAACCACAAGGAACGCCCGGGCATGCCGCGCTTTCATCAACAGCAACTGCCGTTTCTTGAGCGCCTGCTCGAAGCGGGCGTGACGCCCGAGTCGGTGGACTACGTAATGTGCACGCACCTGCACGCCGACCACTGCGGCTGGAACACGCGCCTGATCGATGGGCGCTGGGTGCCGACGTTTCCAAACGCCAAGTACGTTTTTTCCCGCGCGGAACATGAGTACTGGCTCGACCAGATAGGTCAGGACAGCTTCAACGCCAACGTGTTTGAAGACAGCGTGCTGCCGGTGATTGAGCAGGGCCAGGCGCAAATCGTCGATAACGAGGGCCTGATCGGCGACGCCTTGCTGATTCATCCCACGCCGGGCCACAGCGTCGGACATCTGGCCATCGAACTGGTGCACCGCGCCCAAGGGGCCATTTTCAGCGGCGACATCATGCACCAACCCCTGCAGGTGTTCCGCCCCGAGTGGAACAGCTGTTTTTGCAGCCACCCACAACAGGCGCGAGCCTCACGTCACTGGTTGCTGGAACAGGCCGCCGGGCGCGGCCTGACCGTGTTCACCAGCCACTTCGCCAAAACTTCGGCAGGCCTTGTGACCGAAGCGAACGGCCAGTTCGACTGGCGTTTTATCTGACTTGATCGGGAGCAACTCAATGACAGCACTTACCTGTACCGAATTCATGATCCCCAGTGGTACGCCAGGCATCGAACTGTACGTACGCAACAAACGGCGCTCGGACATGGCCGACTGGTCGGGCGAAAAAACCGTGCTGTTCGTCGCAGGTTCTACCTATCCAGCGTCGAGCACGTTTGACCTGCCACTTGATGGCCAGTCCTGGATGGACCAACTGGCGCAACAGGGTTATGACACCTACCTGGTGGACGTGCGCGGGTATGGCCGCTCCAGCAAACCCGCAGAGCTTGCACAACCCGCTGCAGACAACCCACCGGTGGTACGCACACCGGTTGCAACCGACGATGTCGCCACGGCCGCGGCTTTTGTGCGCAAACGCAACGGAGTCAGCCGTATCAACTTGATTGGCTGGTCGTGGGGCACCTCGTTGATGGCGAACTATACTGCCGAGCACAACGACAAGGTGGTCAAGTTGGTGCTGGTGGCGCCGCAATGGATTCGCGATACCCCGAGCCTGGCCGACAGCGGCGGCGCACTGGGGGCCTACCGAATCGTCAACCGCAGCGAGGCCAAGGCGCGCTGGCTCAATGGCGTACCCGCCGAACGCCACGAAGCCGTACTGCCCGAAGCCTGGTTTGAAGCCTGGGCCGTCGCTACCTTCGGCCCCTGCGAAACACAGATCAAGGCCCCTAACGGTACTGTACAAGACAGTCGCGAATTCTGGGCCGCCGGACGTTCACTATACGATCCGGCCATGATCAGGGTGCCGGTGCTGATCGTGCATGCCGACGGTGACCGTGACTGTCCGCTGGAGATGTCCCGTACGGTGTTTTCAAAACTGATCAATGCCGTCTACCGGCGCTGGGTGGAAATCGGCGAAGGCACACACAGCGTGTTTATGGAGCGCAATCGCTGGCAGGTAATTGGAGCAGTGCGCCAGTTCTTAGATGAGTGAATCTCCCCGGTTTTCCTGGATATGCCGAAGTCTCGAAAAGGTGCAGGCTAAGAAGGTTCAATCAGTCCGTTCATGTCCGAAAACTGCCCCCTGTGAGGGGCAGTTTTGGGTCGGTAGCGGTCGTTTGTGAGCGTCCGCTATTGGCCGATAGCGGTCGGTCTGTAATCGGCCGAAGGGCCATGCTTTACCCCTGGGTGTATTCGCGTTGCGGTTTCGCCTTTGTTGAACCCGCAACGCGGAAGGAGCCCAGGGGGTGCTGTTGGTCGATGGCTGCCTTTGGCAAAGGGCTGCTATCGACCCAGGTTGTGTGAAAACGAGCTGGAAGCAGTTAACTAAACGTGATGCAGACTGGTTCCATCTCTACCAACGAATTTTCACAGGCCCCTACGAGATCTCGCACACAGTAAAGCCTCCATCCCTTACCTGATCCCCACTTTGCCGCGACAGGTTCAAGCGAAGACTTTTCCTCCTGTGTTGCGCGAGCCCAATCATCGTGCCCGATCTCAGCGATCAATTGAGCCTGGTAGACCTGTAAGAATGGAAGCAAGTTTTTCGCTTGTTCAACCTCTATGAGGACAAATTCTGCTGTATCGAGTTGCTGTTTAACATTTTCGATCAGTTCGTGAGCCTGCAACGGGAGTGCCTCTAACACAGCCTCCAAGGCTGGTCCGGATTTGTCAGCACTTTGGAAGGTGCCGCAGATGATGTTCCCTCCTGCCATATCTTTCCCCTATCGTGGTTTCGAAGCTTGGATTAGGCAGCTCGCGATTACGTGTCTAACGTCGATTTTTTGCTGATCTACGCCCGTTGCGAGCGGCCAATGAATCCAAGGCCTGATGAAAAATCCTGCGATTCTCTGACCTTCTGGTGGTCGAGATCGTGACGGGACCTTTCAATCATTTCTTACCTGTTTGAGCCAGTTCCAGAAATGATCACTGGATTCATGCGCGTCCATGCTTGTTGTGCTTGAGATGAGATCTGATGCGCGCGCCGGGACGCTGAGGCCAAGCGTGCGTTCCACGTACGCCCGCAATGCCCTAGGTGGTGCTGGGTAGTCATCATCTGCGTATTGCTGCTCCCGCAGTTCGGCCGGTGTTCTCGTAAACTCCTCTGGCCAGCAGTGCTCGTTGTAACCGATGGCCAGTAAGCGAATCAGGTCTTGCGTACTATTGGTCAAGACGCAGAGCATGTCTGATCCCGAGCCCGAGCCAAGATGGACGATTCGCTGCTGATCGTGGTCGTCCAGCCATAACCCTGCCCACGATCCATCGCCACCAGTCCTGAGGAATATTGATAGCCGCTCGTTTACTCTGGGATCTTCGCAGGCCGTCCATCGAGCAGTATCGGCGGAGTCCGGAACGTGAAAGGCGGTGATAGCGCTGTTGTTGTATTCAGGTTCGGGATGCAAAGTCATGTAGCGGCCCCCGGTCCGATAGTGACGGACGCAGCCTAGTGCTTCCAAGAATTCCATGGTCTGTCGTAATACTGGAGGTACCGGGTTGCTTGCCGGGAAGGCGGCTACTAATTCGTCGGTGAAGTTCATGTCTTTCCTGACCATTGTCTTTAGTGAGTATCGTGAATGAAGGTGGATTGCTATGCCTGGAATATATCGCCATGTACCACCCAATGCCCGCTTCTGGCCGAAAGCTGACGGCCACGACTGACCGTTTTGGCCGGCTCCGGTCTTTCGCGACCAGCTACAATCCACCCATTTCAGACGTTCCCGTACGCCCAGGCACGCATTCCCAGTAAGCGGAGCGAATGACTTGAGTCGCCTGTCAGGAGCTGAGCTGGTCGAATAGCTCTTGCAGGAAAACATCGCCCGCCACTGAGTCTGATAGCAAATAATGCCCAGACCAAATGTCCCAGCCAGCGGCTAGGCTGAACTCAGCACATTGGAAATTCTGGTGAATTTTTTCATCAACGCCTATGACAGGTGAGCCCAATCGTTTGAACCCTCGGCGTTTGATCAGGTTTTCAGCTAGCGATAGCCAACAAGCGTCTGACAACGCGTTGAAACTGAGTGTCAGGTGTCCATTGGCTGCCGTATCGAGAGTTGGGCTCATCTATTATTGCCGTCTAAGGTTTGGCGTGAAGGGAATGTACAAACGTGGCTGCGGGGGCGTTGTTTAGGTGAGTGATCAAGTTTGAGACCGTTTTATCGCGTTGGCGAGCTGTTTGGTGTTGTTACACAATTCAATGAATTTTTCGTTTAGCTCGACATGACCTGGATTCCAAGAAAGGACGCCATCGACATAGCTTTGACCAAGAATGAGTTCATTTAATGAGCCCATTCCGCCATAGGCCGACAGTAGATACTCAATCCCAGAGTAATCAGAACCCAGCAATAGTCTTGGCAGCCGCAAGCATGCTGGATTTCAAGGCAGATGCCGGAGGGCTGGGCCAGTTATCCAGCACTCAGCCCTTCAGGCTTTCACCAGCCTGTAAAAGTCTTCCAGCGCCTGGCGAAATTCCGTCAGGGAAAAGCTGATCGGGCGATTCTCGACGTCCCATCGAGTGGTCATACCGACTTCCAGACCGCTGGACACGCTCAACCCAAAACGGCGCCAGTGCAGCGTCTCTCCGTCAATCACTTGTTCGGTCATCAGCACAAAGCAATCGAAGTCCATGTCATCGCTGCAGACCAGCAGCGGAACTGGCGTCGATGTGCCGTCTTCTGCGGGCGTAAAACGCCGCTGGGCGAGCGCGCCTTCTTCCTCGTCCAGCAACCAGATCAATGAAAGGCCGTTCAGGTCGAGATCGGGGTATTCGAGGTGACTGTTTAGCCATTCCTCAATCGGTACATCGTCGATAAACAGCCAGGCACAACGGCTACGGCTGAATTTCGCTTGATGGTAAGCGGCATGGATGCGGTGATGCATAGGGAGTCCATTCAACGATAGAGGGCCGGGGGGCGCCTGGTGGGAAAGCGCTTGAGTCCGCGTGAGTCACTGAACAGGTTATCGCCAGGTTCAACGGTTGCTGAAGGGGTCAAGCCATGTCGAGGTATCTTTGCCCAGCGTTGAACAGATCAAGGCACTCAACCGACTCATCCTTTCGCAGCAAACCGCCACGCCTTGGGTGCGAGACCTGTCTCCCGCTTGAAAGCATGGCTGAAGGCGCTTTCGGATGCGTACCCCAGCGCCTGCGCAACCGTGCCGATAGGCTCGTTCCCCTCACGTAGCGCGCGCTCAGCCAGCCGCATCCGCCAATGTGTGAGGTACGCGATTGGCGTCATCCCCGCCACGGTGCGAAAGTGGTGTGCAAACGTCGTTCGTGACATGGCGCATGCGCGTGCCAGGTCTTCCAGGTGCCACGAGCGGGCAGGATCGCCGTGCATCAGTTGCAGGGCCGGTGCAAGACGGGCATTGCCAAGCACGGCCAGCCATCCCGCCAGCGGTGCACCGTTGGTTTCCAGGTGAGCGCGCAGGATCTGGATGAACAGCAGTTGAGCCAAGTGCGCGGATGCCAACTGCGCGCCTGGCTTTGGGGTTAGCCGTTCTTGCACCAGTTGATCAAGCAGCCCGCGAAAAGAAGCGGCCTCAGGCGCCGCCGCTGGCACGTGAATCCACGGCGGCAGGACCTGTTTCAACAGCCTCCCACTGACAGGGTCGAGGAGTACGTGACCCCCAATGTGTGCGAAATCGTCGCCCTCACCAATGGGCGCGTGGGATTTGCCCGGGCCCGAAAACACACGCATTGCATCGGTGGGTTCGACCTCCGGATCACTGGCGAGTACGAAAGCGCGTTTGGCACTGAGTAGCCCCACATCACCCGTGCGGAACAACATCGGGCTTTCGTCGCCTTCGAACGTGACCCAGCAACTGCCTTTGATGACCGCAAAGAATTTGATGTTGTCCGGAGCGGGAAAACGCAGCGCCCAGCGCCCGCCTGCGGTAAAACCGCCTGTCACCAGCGATTCGGCGCGGGCGAGTTTGAGGATGTCGGAAAAAGGATCGTTGTGCATTTCCGTACTATCGCGCAAGCCTGGCGTACGATCAAATATTCAGAATCCGGTAGCAGGCCGGTAGCCTTTCCTGACGATCAATCCGGTGAGGAAGGCAGGCATGAGTGAACACATTGTATTGGTAACCGGTGGCACAGGTTTTATAGCCCAATACTGCATCATCACACTGCTGGAGAAGGGCTTTAAGGTCCGTACGACTGTGCGCACGCTGGCGCGCGAAGCTGAAGTGCGCAGGCATCTGAAACAACGCAATGTCGACCCGGGGAGCGACCTGTCGTTTGTGGTCGCCGACTTGATGTCCGATGACGGTTGGAAAGAGGCCGTCGCCGGTTGTCGCTACGTGATTCACGGTGCATCGCCTACGCCGTCAGGCAACCAGGTGACTGAAGCGGACTGGGTCAATCCAGCCATTGAAGGAAACTTGCGTGTACTGCGCGCCGCGAGCGAGGCGGGAGTCAAGCGTGTTGTCCTCACCTCGGCGTTTGGTGCGGTCGGCGTGGGCCATTCAGCTGACTACCGCCGTCCGTTTGATGAGACCGACTGGAGTGATGTCAGCGGCGATGTCTGGGCGTATCAGAAATCAAAAACGCTGGCGGAACGCGCGGCCTGGGAATTCATCCAGAGTGCGCAAGGGCAAGGTCTTGAACTGGCGGCAATCAACCCGGTCGCGGTGCTGGGCCCGGTATTGGGCGCAACCTATTCTCACTCCACCCGGATCATCAAAGACATGCTGGAAGGACAGCCTGGCTGCCCGAACATCAATTCGTGTTTCGTGGATGTCAGGGATGTGGCCGAGTTGCACCTGCTGGCCATGACGCATCCGGCCGCTAACGGCGAACGTTTCCTGGCCAGTTCGGGCGACAGCTTGCCGATGGTCCAGGTGGCACGCACGCTGCGCGATCATCTGGGTGAGGCTGCTAGGAATGTTTCCACTCAGGAACTGAGCGATGACAACATTCGTGCCGCTGCCAAAACGAATCCGATGCTGCTGGGCATGGTCAAGCTGTTGGGCGTCGATATGAGCGTCACGGCGGCCAAGGCCATGACACTGTTGGGCTGGGCACCTCGTAGCCCGGAAGACGCGATTATTGCAACGGCCAGGAGTTTTATCGAACTCGGCTTGATTGAACCTCGCTGAGGTGAGGCATGCGGGCGTTTGATGGCTGGCAACCGCGCGCTTCGGGTCGAAAGCAGCCTGATGTGAGGGGCTGCCCATACGCCCGCTCCATGATGACGCGCGGAGCGGGAATCATCGGCACCACTGACTTGATGAAAATGTTAACGGCATAAAAAACGGTTTTTTACCTCAGCTAAAGGGCTGTAAGAGGTTGCTTCGCCGTTTTGACTGTTCCAGAAAACGTCGTAACCTTGATCCGCTTGCGAAACCTGAGAGAGGTCTTCTCGCGTCGATATAGAAAGCCCAGTCTGACGTTACACACTCTAGGCCAGAAGCTGATGCAACGTAGTGGGTTGCGTTGGTGGATACATTGATAACGTGTGTAATTGCGCCATCACTGTCGGGCGGACGTTCTGGCCTAGATATCCTACGATGACTGACTGCGGTCACTCTGATTTTATGACTCCCGTGTGCTTAGAGGCCTCTCTTGGATATCAACCGGCTACTGAAAAAGCGTCAACTGAACGTCCAGGAACAGAATACGATCACGGCACATAACATTTCGATCACCGCTAGCTATTGGCGGGGCAGGGGAGTTCCTGCTTGCTTGGCCGAGTACGCCGAAAGCCAAGGTGTAGTCTGGTCTGATACCGTCGTCCTCAAATTGGAAATAGATTTTCCCGGCATGCCCAGCTTGTTCGGACTACTGCTCACTCAAACCGAACAATTCATTGCGTTCGAGGTTGACACTGATAGTGCACACCTGACGATTCAAACAGTCGAGCGCTGGGAGGACATCTCTGCTCATCAGGATTACTCGCTGTCGAAAAGAGGTGTGAGAAAAGGTTTTGCAGCTATAGCTTTAGAGGAAAGACGGCAACTCCTTGCGCTGCCGCAATATGAATCGCCCCTCTAATGCTTCGCTCATTGAAAAGGCTTTCCCGTGCTCAGGAAGTGACTCGCCGCGCGGGACTGTACTGAGTCTATTGCTACCATCATAGATTGACGGCCTCTAACCCAGTGTTTATGCGTCATGCGCAGGGCTGGCCCACTGTCCGATAAAGCTGCCAATTCTGCGCTCGATGTCACTTTCAACTGTCCGCAGCCGCAAAATAGGAATGCCACTTCTCGCCAGAATCTCGTTTTTCATGGCGTCCCGAGCAGCCTGCACGGGGTGGTCGTGGTACCCGCCGTCGACCTCGATCACCCCTATCGGTTTCTTGCCTACTTTGAAATAGATCACGAAATCGCAACTGGCGCGCCTCATGAACGCTCGCTGAGGCTCCGTCCAGTCGAGGCTACCCGGCGAGGCAATCTTATCCAGGTCGATCTGTGTGTGGAACTTCAATGCCTGGCACGCTGGGGCCGACAGCGCTTCGCGCAGCAACTGTGCCACGATCTGCTCGGATTTGTAGCGTGAATCCTCGGACCGCAAGCGGGCATCCAAGCGTGCCAGAGACTGGTCGTATTCGCGGTACAGCAAGTCGAATGCCGACACCACCGGCGCGCGTACGATCTGCTCATCTTGCGCGTAATAGCTGATGTAGCGGATCAGTGCGGCGATGTGGCTATTGTTGTCAGTGAATACCTCGTCGCCGGTCACCAGGGTGAAGCGATGTTTGGCCCGGGAAACTGCCACGTTGACCATGCGGGGGTCGTCGACGAAATCCAAGCGTGTTCGCGTCTGGTTGTAGCGCTTCTTGTCCAGCACGGTGGAGAAGACAATTTCGTCGCATTCGCGCCCCTGAAACTTGTGCACGGTGTCCTTGACGAAATCCGTCGGCAAGTGTGTGTTGCAAAGGTTGACTTGCGCCCGGAACGGGGCGATGTAGCCACGACCTTCGCCGTCCATTCCGACCGGCGGCCCTTCGTTCTCGAGCACCTTCAGTAGCGAGTCCAATTCCCGAAGGTTGGTGTTCTTTCTGGCGTGATTACCCTTGGCTGTCACCACCAGGCGAAGGGGGGCTTCGCCCTTGTCCTCGGTCATCGGCACCAGTGCGTTGTCGTAGAACTGCTGGTTGCAGAACTGGATGATCCTGGGGTGACAGCGGTAATGTTCTTTCAGCAGGGTTCTGGGCAGCGCGTCCTGGAATACGGCAATGCACGAATCCAGCAGGCTGTAGACCTCGCAATCGTAGGCCTCGTCGGGTGCTTGAAGCCCCAGTGCCACAGGGATATGTGGCAACTGACGGTTGTCTCCAACGACGATCAGATTCTTTGCGCAGCCCAGTGGCAGGATGCCCGGCACGATGTCCTGCAAAGAGGCTTCGTCGATGATTACGTAGTCGAGAACCGCTCCCGGCGCGATCGAATTGACGATGGAGTGCGTACCGCTGCCCAGTATGGGAAATCGCTGCACGAAGGCATCGAAATGCCTGCAGTAAGTTTTGACATCAAAGCTGCCCTGCGGCGGTTCCTGAAGTTGCAGGTGCTGCTTCAGGTGGTGCATCGATGCCGTTGTCAGTTCTTTCAGCAGGGCCGTAAAATTCGCGCGTGCCAACGATTCGCGGCACTCGCGTAGCTCCGTCTCCTTATCCCGTACCGACTTGTCGTAGTAATGCATCTGCAGTGCGTGGAAAACCGCTATGCGCGCCTCGCCCTCAGCGAATGGTTGAGTGCGAAAAATCCTGAATTTGAACAGTAGCTCGATGCGGTCTTTGAAATGAATGCGCTGTTCGCCGAGGTAAGCCAGGTAAGCCATGAGGTCTGCAGTCTTGCGCGGTGTCAGGCCGTACTTGTCGAGCGAACCTGTGGTCTGCACATCACTTTCGGCCTGCCACTGCTGCAGGTAGCGCCGCTCGATGACCAACTCGTCCAGCTCGATTTGCAGTTGTGCCGCCCTGTTATGGTCTTGTAGATGCTTCTTCAAGCGAGTCAGCAAGGTCTGAATCTCATCTAGGGACGGTGCCGACTCAGGCGCACTTGATGGCCACGCAGGCAGGTCGGCGAAGAAGGCCTCACGTTTGTCCTGGTTGCCAAGCTTGGCGACCAAGTGGCCCAGACCGTATTTCTCCAGCTTTTCGTAGACGTTTTCCACGGCAGCATTGTTGTTGGACAGCACCGCTACCGTCTGCCCACGTAACAGAATATTGGCGAGGATGTTGAGGATCGTCTGGGTCTTGCCGGTCCCGGGTGGACCCTCGATCACGCTGATTTGCGCGCTGAACGCCTGCTCCACCGCCTGAAGTTGACTTTCGTTAAGCCCGAACGGATAGATGAGGTCCTGACCTGGCGCCAGCGTGCCATTGCGCCCCGAACAATAGGCTTGCAAGGCGGTGCCAGCAATGGCGGGCAGTTTTCCGAGCTGGCGCACCACATTGTTGGCAATTTCACGATCAGTCTTCGACTCGGCGTGATCCTGTCGGGCATTCGCCACGGTAGTGAAGTAGCGGAAGACAGGCGATTCTTTCATTGATGTCGTGGCCGTAAAGCCGATACCGTCCATCTTGTAGACGTAGGGTTTTTTGGCTCCCGTGTAGTGCACGACGGCATATCGCTCGCCGTAAATCGTAGCTTTAGCAATGGGCGTGACGACCGCGCTGCCGGATTTGTGCATCAGTACATCGGTCAATTCGCGGGTGGGCGAAACATGGCAGTTACTGAGCGGGCGAGTGTATTTCTTGTTGGAGGGGAAGTGACAGGTCAGCTCCAGGGCTTCGTACTTTTCGCTCCAGCGAATCGCCCAGTCGCTGATTTTTGCAGTCTTGTCCTCACCATCCATCTGAATCGAAGCCATCTTCCATTTCCCTATGCGTCTGACATCCGGCTTTGCTGTGCACCGGATGCTGCTTTCTCCAAGAGGAGTTATATTGCCATCATTGCGTGGAGGGTAGAAAGACGGTGGAAGTTGTACGCGATCGGGGCAGCAGTTGCTAATGAGCCGGCTGCGCAAGTAAATAACTAAGGATTGAATGAACGATGGAAGCCAACAGCCGTCCTTTGCTGCGAATCTTCGAGCCCACAGTGTGCTACCAGATTCCGCTGTTCCAGCGGCCATATGTCTGGAAGCGTGAAGATAACTGGCTGCCGCTCTGGGAGGACCTTGAGCGCCTGCTCGGGGTGGTGCTGGCTGGTGAGAAGCTGCGCCCTCACTTCCTCGGTGCAGTGGTGCTTGAGCAACTGCGTAATGACACCGGTTCGGTGCAGGGGCGTCAGGTCATTGATGGGCAGCAGCGCTTCACCACCTTGCAGCTTCTGCTGATCGCCGCCCGCGACCTTTGCCGCAACCGGGGCAGCGAGCGCTTTGCCGGACGCTTCGAGTCGATGGTCTCCAACAGTGACACGATGGTCGATGACCCGTCGGAGGTGCCCAAACTGTTGCCAACCAATGCCGATCGTCACGCGTTTGCCTGGGTACATGGCGTGGGCAGTCCGGATGCGTTGTTGCAGCAGGCGAGCAAGAAGGGCGTCGATTTCAGCTACGATCAGGGCATCGTCGGCGCATACCTGTACTTCTATCGGCAGTTCGAGGATTGGTTGCAGCCAGAGGCTGAAGAAACCAAAGATTCGCCGGAGAAGCTGCTGGATGCGCTTTGGGCCGTGGTTCGTAATGGCTTGCAGTTGGTGGTCATTGATCTTGGTGAAGACGACGAATCGCAAGTGATCTTTGAAACGCTCAATGCCCGTGGCACGCAATTGCTGCCGGCGGATCTGATCAAGAACTTTCTATTCCGGCGCGCTCAAAGTGAAGGCGGTGATATCGACACGCTATACGAAGAGCATTGGGCGGAGTTCGATGGCGAGTTCTGGCGTCAAGAGGTCAAGCAGGGGCGGGAAAACCGTCCACGTATTGACATCTTCATCCGCCATTTCCTGACCTTGGCGATGCGCCGCGACATTCGCGTCGGCCACATCTTCAACGAATACAAGAACTACGTGCAGCACACAGCCGACTGGAGCTCTTGTTTCATCGATCCAGCCAACTCCGCCAGTGAGCATATCGCGCTGCTTAAGATCTATGCCGAGCATTTTCGCCAGTTCTCTTCGCCTACGGCAGGATCTCGTCTGGCACGTTTTCTGGCGCGCCTTGGGGTAATCGATACGTCGACGGTTTATCCGTTGCTGCTGTTATGTAGCCAGCGACTGCTTCCGCAGCAGCAAACCGAGTTCGAGGCGATCCTGACGGTCCTTGAGTCCTATCTGTTCCGTCGGATGATCTGTGGCCTAACCACCAAAAACTACAACCGACTATTCCTGGATCTGATTCGTCATCTTGAGCGGGAAAAAAGAATTACGGCCCACGTGGTTGGTGCGTTCCTACTCTCCGGCGAAGGGGAAAGTGTGCGCTTCCCGAAAGACGGTGAGCTGAGCATTGCACTACTCGACTTCCCGCTGTACCAGTGGTGGCCCCAGTACCGTGTGCGTGCGGTACTCAAGGCTTTGGAGGGTGGGCTGGCGCATGTAAAAAGCGAGGCTATCAGCCTGCCGAAGGGGTTGACCATCGAGCATATTCTGCCTGTGAGCTGGCAGGAGCACTGGCCGCTGCCTGCAGAGGTGCAGAATGATGCCCAGGCAAAGGTGGAGTTCAGCCAACGTCGTGATCTAATCAAACACACGCTGGGCAATTTGACACTCGTGACCAGCAGCCTGAACCCTGCGTTGTCCAACTCCGCCTGGTCAGCCAAGAAGCCGGAGCTTTTGAAGTGGAGCAAGTTGAATCTCAGCCGTGACTTGCATGACCATGAAGAATGGTCGGAGCAGGAAATTTTCGCCAGGGGAGCGGTGCTGGCCAAGTCTGCGATGCAGATCTGGCCATATCCGGACGTCGATCAGTAGCAACAGGGAGCGGGAGCTTCGTTAGCAACGTGCGTCCAAAGTCACTTTACTGAGGACCGTTTCTATCTATCTGAAAGCTGGCATAGCGCTGTACTTGTTCCTTTTTCACCTCTGGGTCACAGACTCCATGGGGTGGCTTTTCTATTTGTTCAGCTTTCCCGGCATTCTCATCGGGGCCTTGCTTGGGGTTGTTTTCAGCCCCTCGCGGAAGGTGTTCAAGGCGCTGGCGGCGTTTGCGTGGGTGGTGACTGGGATAGGGGGGATTGGGCGGTGCTTGCTGTGATGGTCATGTAGGCGTCCTCGGTGGTCACTCGCGAACTTCCCTCAATCCCTTGAATGCAGGCGAGCCAGCTTATGATTTTGAACCCCGTCATTACCGCTCATTTGGTCGCTGAAGCCAGGGAGCTTTCGGCGTCACCGCGTTGGCAATATCCAGACACTCCCGGGTCGGTGCAAATAGTGGAGTTGAGTGAGCGCCTGTGTTCTCCAACGATGTACACGACAAATTTCGCCGCCTGGCTCCTAACTTGCAGTCACGATAAGTCGCGCGCACCTCGGGAAAAGATGTTCACCAATGTGCCATCTGGGTCGCGCAACAGCGCCGAGGTATTACCCCAAGGCATCAGTGTGATCGGCATTACGACTTCTGCGTTTGCCTTTTCTGCGAGCATCAAGGCCGCCTCCACGTCGTCGACTTCGAACTCCAGGATAGCGGAGCGATTTGCCGCCGCCGAGGCAAGCCCATTGTTAAAAAGCCGGATCAAGCGTTCTTCGCTGATTGCCAAAACGATGCCATTGAAATGAATTTCGGCGAATCCCTCAGCGAGATGCTTAGGCTCAATGGCGCAGAGTGTTTTGTAGAAGTCGACGACGCGTTTGAAGTTTTGGGTGACGATACGTACGGAGGCAAAGTTCATGAGCAGACCTGGCGAGAGGGAGAAATCTCACCTTAAAGCCAACCCGTGTCAGTTTCTGACAGTATCGTTATGCCCCTTGCCGGCATCGAGCGACGCCATTCTTCAAGCAACGCCTGTTTGCTTTGAGGGTAGCGATCCGTTGAGAGCACCACTTGATTGATACGATCAGTACGAAAATTGCGGAAAGCCCCTCTCAGTTCGCACCAGCACATTAACACCTGCACCCGCTCGAAGTATGCGAGTGCAAACGGCCAGACTGTGCGTTGGGAGACTGCTCCAGCGGCAGTCTGGTAGCTCAGTTCCAGCTTGCGTTCAAGCCGGACGCTCTCCCTTAGAAGGCCCGAGTGAGCTGTGGCATCTGTCGATGTTTGTTCCATGCCAGCAAACAGCGTGGAGACCTCCAATTCGCGCCGCAGGGGCGGTGGCAAAACCGCCGATATTTTTGTCAGCATCGCCTGCGCACCTTGCGTCAGCTCGCTGTCTCGGCGCTCCATTACCAGCCGCATCCCAAGAACCAGCGCTTCCAATTCGACGGAGCCGAACATCAGTGGAGGCAGCATGAAGCCGGGTTTCATGATGTAGCCGACGCCGACACCCCCTTCGATTGCCGCGCCCTGTGCCTTCAGGCTGGCAATGTCGCGATAGAGTGTGCGAACCCCGATGCCGAGTTCGTCAGCTAGCGTTTGCCCGCTGACGGCATGCCGGTAGCGTCGCAGGATTTGCAGGAGATTGAGGAGGCGTTCAGATCTGGACATGCCGGAAGAATATTGAATATTCAAACCGCGCGCTATTTTCAGGTACCACCGGAATAGGTGGCGTTGTCAGGTTGAGAGGCTACTCGCTAGTTTGAACGTCTACTGCTGGCCGACCTCTGCCGGTCACGATGGGCGAGAGTTGGCCAGCAGCAGGCATCAATGTTTCTAGCAAAGCCGGCATGATTGAGGGGCTGAGGTGTACATCCTCAATTGCCAAGCTAATCCCCAAACTCGAATTGCTGAAACCCCACACGCGTGACATAAATCCAAAAGTCATCCCTTGGTTCATATTGCTCTATGCAAACGCTGTGTTCCTGGCACAGTTCATCTTCGTAGATCAGGATGCGACCCCAATCGAAGTCAGGGTTCTTGGAAATGGCATAGCTAGGGTAAGGCTTGTCGAGATCGAAGTGGATCGAGTACACGAACAACGGAGACGCCCACGGCATGTGGGTTTCGTACAGCCACATCAGCTCGGGCATCTGTGCTTTACAGTGCTGTTCGGCAAACTTCAGTGCCTGGGGCAAGTCATCCCACATGGCTTTGACCACGCGTTGCGCGGCGCCGATCCTGACGTGAGGTGACTCGTTATCGTGGTGCTGGACGTAAATCAATCTGTTGCCGAACTGGAATTCACATTGCCGAACACCCGAGGGGGTACGCCAGTGGCCAAGCATGGATTCGGTCAGTAGATTGATGTCCATATCGGTACCACACAGATGGAAAGGTGCTCAGGTTACCCTCTCGAGCACCAGCCTGGGAATGCCTTAAGCGCTTGGGTTATTTGTCTGACATCCATGGGATCTAACCGGCTGCCTTGGGGCGTTTTAGCCGGTCGCGACTGGCAGAAACCGGCCAAAAGCAGACATTCAGACCGCTAGCAAATACACTGTTGAGAAGATCGCATTGGAAAATTTTGGTGCAAGTGTGCGGCCAAGGAAAAGAGAGGGTTCATGAGCCTTGATCTGTGCTTGGAAGCTGATAGTACGCTCCCAATTTCGACGCTGAGCAAAGCACTTAAAAATGCTGGTGCGTGGAAAATAGAGGTCGCAGGAAATGGGCTATACGCTGAATTTAACTCGGGACTTAAATTGAGTACCAATGACGTACTCGATGACCCTACGATTTATGCTGAGAATACAATGGGTATCGACTTCACTGTCGCGGTGCGTTGTACCATCAGAATTAAAGGGCCCGAACCAGAGGGGGAGTCGGCTATGGAAGACTTGGATAAAATCGCTCAGTCCATATTTCAGTCGTGCTCGGCCTTCTTTCTTATTAGCTTTCAGTTCGAACAAACCTTGTACTGGCGGGATGCGACAGGGCTGCATCGTCCTTGAGGTAGATACCTGCGCGTCCTCTCTCAGACATTTCTGAATGGTATTTTTTCGGACGAAAACACCCCTGAATTTAGGCGCTGCTTTTGGCCGTTTTCTGCCCTTTGTGAGAGGCAGAAAGCGGACTTCAACCGCCGCTTAGCCTCGACCAGCATTTGGGGCGCTGCGATCTTCTGGTTCAGAAAAGTAGCGACCTCCAGGTCTGAAAGCTCGTCAAGCGGCGTATTCCAGGCGTCTCGGCATCGCTCTTGTAACGAAGTTTCGGCCACGCCTTTCCAGGGGCCAATGAGGCTGCTGACGGTCGTCGATTGGGTAAGTCGATTTCTCTTGGTTGGTTACAGGAGGCGCTACCACCACTTCCACCAGGCCTTCTGAACAATCACCTCAGGCGCCAGTGAAGCCCTCTCGGAACTTGCGATCTTCATCGGTGGGACCTCCATGCCATCGAGGCAACCCAGGCCCAGCGGTGGGCTCTCTGTTTTTAGAAAACCCATGATTTCTGCCGAAGCCACCCCATGCAGCAACGACGACGGCGCTCTGTCCCGCCTCAATACCTGTATCCCATTCTCCGGGGCATGCAGACTACTCACATCGCAGCCATCAACGCCCTCCATCAGCAGCGGCTGGACCGTGACTGTCCCAGGCTCATAAGTGATTTCCAGATCACCGCATACACAACGCAGCCTTTGCAGTTCACCCTTCGACGAGAGGCACACAAAATCCAGCCCGTCGTCATCGGTGCAAACGCTGAAAATCTCTAATTGAAGGCTTTTACTGAGCGCCAGGTTCAAGAACGCTCTCTTGAACGTGTTGGCTAGCCGGGCGCTCTCAAGCAGGTTGTATACCCGCGACAACGCTGCCAGTTCTTCAGGCAGCTCAAGCGGTACATCCTTGATGGGCGGCATGGACGTAAAGGGCCATTTGCGTTCTGCGCCTTCCTTGAACGTGTCCAGGTAGAACGACGTGGTGTTTTCATCCCTGTGCAATGACCAGCCAATGCTCTTCGGTAACGTGGAAAGTGGCTCCAGCGCCGGCATCACGTTCATCGCGTGAGCCACGACAAGATATCCCATGGTTTAGATCCTTCTGGTACAGGACTGAATCGGCGAGTGGCTCGAAACGGGCAGGCACAGCGTAGGCAGAAAACATCCACGCTGCCAGAACAGGCTCACAACTTCCCCACACGCGGCTCCTCAAGGTCGAGCAACAGCTCTTCGGTGGCGCGACCAAACTGCTCAGTCAGAAAATCCAGCAACACCCGCACCCGGGGAGCCCGGTAGCGGTTGCCGTGCAACACCGCGTACACGCCGGCCTCACGTACACAAAACTCCGGCAACAGAACTTTCAGCCTTCCGGCACGGATATCGGCCGCGGCGTCCCAAATGGTCTTGCGGGCGATGCCGTGCCCGGCCAGCGCCCAGGCGCGTGCGAGTGCGCCATCGTTGGTTTCCCAGGCCTGGCTCATGGGCACGGTGTGGTTCCATTCCTGGCCGTCCACCGTGAAGTGAAAGGTGTTCAAGGGGCCTGCGGACGTTACCAGCACGATGAACTTGTGCTGATCCAGGTCGGCGGGTGTTTGAGGTTCGCCGTATCGCGCCAGGTAATCGGGTGAGGCGCAGAGTACCCGCCAATTGGGCGCCAGTTGCTTGGCGATCATCGAACTGTCCTGGGGCTGGCCAAACCGGATGGCCAGGTCGACATCGTCCTGCACCAGGTTCGACACCGAATCCGACAAGGTCAGTGCCACGCACAACTGCGGATGCAACGTGCTGAATGCCTCCAGCCAGTCGTTCAAAAGGTTACGGCCAAAATCAGCCGACGCGGATATCCGCACCTTGCCGCGCACCTCTGTTTGACTGGCTTGAAGCCCGGCTTCAGCTTCATCGATCGCCCGCAACGCAACCCAGCACTGCTGCAAGTAAAACCGGCCTTCTTCCGTGAGGCGCAGCTGGCGCGTGGTGCGATCAAACAACTTGGTGCGCAACGCCGCCTCCAGCTTGATAAGCCGCGCGCTCGCCGCAGCAGGCGACAACGCCAGTTTGCGGCCCGCGGCCGACAAACTGCCGAGTGCCGCCGCCTCGACAAACAAACGCATATCACCCAACCGGTCAGTGGCCATATTCAATTCAGTTTTGATAATTCATCAAAGAGTAGGCCAATTATCAAAACCAATGCAATTCCCCACACTGGCGCTTCCTATCCCGTTGAGCACAGGTCATGAACGGCGAATCGCAACTTGAAAATAGCGTTTTAAATCCACCCGGCGAGCACGAACATCGCACCACCGCACGCCTGCCACTGGCGGCCCTGTTGGCCCTGACACTGGGCAGCTTCATCGCCACCGCCAACGAAACCGTCCCCGCAGGGCTGCTGCCGCAAATCGCCGAGGCATTCGGCGTGTCGCAAGCCTGGGCGGGCCAGTTGGTGACACTGTGCGCACTCGGCTCCGGGTTGGCGGCCATTCCGTTGACCCTCGCACTGCAGGGCTGGAGCCGGCGTTTGGTGCTGCTGCTGGCCGTCGCGGTGTTTGTTGTGTGCAACGCGGTGACGGCCCTGTCGCCCTGGTTCTCCTTGACGCTGGCTGCCCGCTTCTTCGTCGGCATCGCCACCGGCCTGGCCTGGAGCCTGCTGGCTGGCTACGCCAGACGACTGGTCCCCCCGGCATTGCACGGCCGCGCCATGGCCCTGGCCATGCTCGGCATCCCACTGGCCCTGGCCCTTGGCGTACCGCTGGGCGCCTGGCTCGGCCAGCTCCTGGGCTGGCGTTGGGTGTTCGGCACGCTCTCCGGGCTGAGCCTGCTACTGATGGCCTGGACCTGCCTCAACGTGCCCGACTACCCAGGCCAGCGCCCCGACCGACGCCTGCCACTGCGCACCGTCCTGCTGACCCCTGGTGTGCGGCCTGTACTGGCGGTGGTCATGCTCTGGATACTGGCGCACTACACGCTCTACACCTACATCGCCGCCTTCCTGGCCTCCGTCGGGATGGCAGATCAGGTGGAGCAGGGGCTCTTTGCGTTCGGCGTGGCGGCGCTGGTTGGGCTATGGATCACGGGCGTGCTGATTGATGGCAGGGTTCGGCGGCTGATGGTGCTGAGCCTTACCGCCTTCACCTGCGTTGCGTTTGCCTTTGGGGTGGGTGGGTTGTCTGTCAGTGCGATTTATATGGGCATGGTGCTGTGGGGCATGAGTTTTGGTGGCGCGCCGACTTTGTTGCAAACCGCCTTGGCGGACGTTGCCGGGGAGGGGGGTGATATTGCGCAGTCGATGTTGGTGACGGTTTTTAACCTGGCGTTTGCGGGGAGTGGGGTAGTGGGTGGGGTGATGTTGGCGACGTGGGGGGCGGGGGGGATTCCGTGGGTGGTGTTGGGGGTGTTGGTGTTGGGGGGGATGGTTGTTTGGGTGGGGAGGGGGGAGGTGTTTGGGGGAAGGAGATTAGTGGTGGATTGAATTATTGCTCTGCGGGAGGCTGTTATTGATCCAATGTTGCCGATCGTGGGAGCCCGCTAACGATAAGGAAGGGCAGTGGACACAATGATGGCAAATGGATATCTTCCTGTGCCTACTTTCGAACCAAAAGGGCAGTAAGGCATGTCATTTAGTCAGAGGTAATAGTTACTGACTATTTGATTTGCAAATCTCATTCAAGGAGTGAATTGATGAATATAAAGTTTATTGCGGTCATTTTTTCCTTAGTACTATCTGGCTGCCAGTCCTCTGGCGACATAGATCCGGCACAAAAAAATAAAATAAATTTTAGCGAGGGAACGCTTGCTAATGAGAAACTGACATCTGACACCAACGCGGGATTGAAAAAGATATTAGGAGGTTTTGAGATTACGCCGCAAACCAATATATTGAAAACCGTAATTCAGCAGCCTGTTGGAAGCCCCGGCGTCAGCGCATGGAGAGAAATGTGGATTGTTGACTCACCAGGCGCAGTCGAAAAGTTTGTCATAACGTTTAATGAGACTGGCGCGGGCGGGACAGATTTTCAAATCAAAAGATTGAACCAACCAAACCCTACGCCTTCTGAAAGTTGTCCAAAAACCTTTGGTGACTACAAAGCAGGCGAATTAACATCTCAGGAAGTTCAAAGCTGCCTGGGCTCGCCCTCTCATGAAAACTACAATCCGGACGGTCGCTACGTATACCTTTATAAACTTAAAACCAATACAATATTAGCTTTTGTATTTGACAAGTCCGGGATGCTGCTCAATACGCGTGGTTACAAGCAAGACTAACTATCCAGAAGTCATGTCATCAACTTCTCTCGCGGGGTCTACTTCCGTTCTTAGTTGCGGCGAGATGAAATACTGCCTATGTACAATGGCCTCTCAAACTTAAGCTAAGCTTTGGGGGGCTTTTTGGGCGTTAACTACATTCTGTCAGCCTGATATGGCAATCCTGCTCCGCGTACCTCATCTTCATTGACTGCATCCCATAGTGCTGGCGAAAACTAACTTCAGGCGTCGACAGCGTCCGATTCAGCGCCAGCAATGACTGCTATTGGGCGAAAGCGGTCAGTCCCCCTCAACGTTTTTACCCAACATCCCCCGCATCACCCCAACCCCCCAGAAAACCTCACACCCCCAACCCCCCGCACATACCTCCCCGGCGACGCCCCCAACGTCTTCCTAAACATACTGATAAACGAACTCACCGACTCATACCCCAACGCCTCCGCCGTCCGCTGCACTGACTCCCCCTCGGCCAGGCTCTGCAACGCCACGATAATCTGCCACTGCTTGCGCCACTGCCCAAACGTCAGCCCGGTTTCGCGCTTCACCAACCGCGCCAGTGACCGTTCGCTCATCGCCACTTGCTTCGCCCACTCGGCCATGGTGCTGCGATTGTCTGGCGCCTGGGCCAGTTGGCGGGCAATGGCGCGCAACTGAGTCGAGGCGGGTAGGGGCAGGTACAGCTGTTCCGAGGGCGCCTGTTCCATTTGTTCGATCAGCACGCCCGCCAGGCGGGCGGTGGGGCTTTCGGGGGGGGTAGTCCTGGGGCAGGGTGCTCAGGTGCAGGATCAGTTCGAGGATGAGGGGGGACAGCACCAGGGTGCAGCATTTTTCCGGGAGGGCGGCGGCGCCGGGTTCGATGAACAGGAAGCCGACTTTGCCGTTGGCGGTGATGCGGTTGCTGTGGGCGACGCCGGCCGGGATCCATACGCCGAACCCGGTGGGCACCATCCATACGCCGTCTTCCACGGTGCACACGATGCCGCCGTGGCAGGCCACTACCAGTTGGCCTTTGCGATGGGTGTGTACGGCGTATTCGGCGTTGTTGCGCTGGGTGCCGAGCATCACCGCGACGGCGGGTTGCGTGAAATCATCGAGTTCAAACTGGCCCACGGTGTAGAGGGTGGTCTCGTCCATTGCGCGGCACTCAGGTGTCTGAATTTGATTATAAGTTGGCAGCATACTCAATATCGGCGCGCCCGGGCACTGCCTACCATGGCAGCAGGGCCTTCAAGGTGAAGGCCGATGGTGAGACTTCTGCAATGCTCAGCGAAATCACGTTTGCCAACCTCTACCTGCCGCCGTTTTTGCTTTATGTGGGCGCTGCGGCGTTGATGTATGCGGTGCTGGAGCGGTTCATGCGCCGGTGGCTGGACTGGACCTGGCACCCCAGCCTCACGCGGTTTTTTGTCTCGCTGATTGTACTTTCCACCCTAGTGCTGAAGCTGTGAGGGCGACGCGATGAGGCTCAACAACACGTTGAAAATCCTGGTGACGCTGGTGCTGGGGCTGGTTGCCTTGCTGTTCTGCACGCAGTTGTGGCGCGCCTATGTGCTGGCGCCCTGGACGCGGGACGGGCGGGTCAGCGCGCAGGTATTGCGGATTGCGCCCGAGGTGTCCGGCCAGGTCGAGCGGTTGCTGGTGGGCGACAACCAATGGGTGGCCAAGGGCGCGTTGCTGTATCAGATCGATCAGCGTGCCTACCTGTTGGCCCAGCAGCAGCGCATGGCCGAGCTGGCCGAGGCGCGCAGTGTGTTTGCGCAGCGCACCGCGCAGTTCCGGCGGCGCACTCAGTTGGGTGACGCGATTGCGCGGGAAGAAACCGACAACGCCGCCCAGGACCTGGCCGTAGCCAAGGCGCGGGTGGACGCGGCGCAGAGCCAGTTGGCCCAGGCCGAGCTGGACCTGGCGCGCACGACGATTCGTTCGCCGGTGGACGGCTACGTCACGCAGCTTCGCCTGCAACCGGGGGATTACGCGGTGGCGGGCAGCACCAACATCTATGTGGTCGACGGCCACAGTTTCTGGGTCACCGGGTACTTCGAAGAGACCAAGCTGCCGGGCGTGTGGGTGGGCGCGCCGGCCTCGATCAAGCTGATGGGCTTTGCGCCGTTGCTGGAAGGGCATGTGGCGAGCATCGGCCGGGGCATCGCCGACGGTAACGAGTTGCGCAGTGACAGCGGCCTGCCCCAGGTGGCGCCGACGTTCAGCTGGATACGCTTGGCGCAACGCGTGCCGGTGCGCATCGAGCTGGATGCGGTGCCCGAGGGTGTGGAGCTGGCGGCGGGGATGACGGCCAGTATCGAAGTGACCGAGCCCGGGAGCGCGCCGCATTGGCGGCTGTCGCGCTGGCTGCAGGCGTTCATGTGATGGCGGGGTATGTGGGGCGGCTATGGGCCGTACTGCCTCGGCCGTGGACCCAGGCCACCTGGGGCTACGTGGCGCGCAGTGTGATGGCGGCGACATTGGCGTTGTGGCTGGGTTTTCAATTGCACCTGGACTCGCCGTTCTCGGCGGCGTCGACGGTGTTGTTGCTGATCCATCCGCTCCAAGGCGCGGTGATCGGCAAGGGCTTCATGCGGGTGGTGGGCACTGCGCTGGGGCTCCTGGTGGCGGTGATTCTGCTGGGGTTGTTCGCGCAGAAAATGCTGTTGTTCATCCTCGGTATCGGCGTGTGGTTGGGGCTGTGTGTCGCTGGCATGACCCTGCTGCGGCACTACCACGCCACGGCGGCGGTGGTGGCGGGTTATACGGTGTGCCTGGCGCTGGGCCCGGCCATCGTCGCGCCTCAGCAAGGGTTTGATCACCTGGTCACGCGGGGCACGGCGGTGGTGCTGGGGGTGTTGAGCCTGAGCCTGGTGGCCTCCTTGTTTGGGCGAAAGACCGTCGAGCGGCGCCTGGGCCCGATGCTCAAGGACGTTTCTTCGCGCGCGCTGCGGTTGCTGGCGAGCCAGTTCAAGGGGGAGGATGTAGCCGCTGCCGAACGGCGCCAACTCGCCCTCGACATCGCCAAGGTGGATGACCTGCTGGGGATCGGTCGAGGCGAATCGGTGCTGATCCGTTCCCGGTTCGCGACGCTGCAGGCGGGGCTGGCGTATCTGCATGCCGTGGCCCTGCAACACCTGTCGGTCAGCACGCCGGTCGTGGGCGTGGCTGAGGCCCTGCAAAAGCTGGCTGAAACCGATGCGGATTTTTCCACGACCGCCGCGCGGATCAGGGCGTTGCAAGATGGCCTTGATGAAGAGTCGGTACAGCTGAGCGATCCGTTGGCGGACCTCTCCAATGCCTTGCAGAACTTCGCCTGCCTCGAACACGACACCCCGGCGCCGGCCCGTGCGGTCGGCTTCCACCGGCACTATGGCGACGCGTTGCTCAACGGCCTGCGCGCCCTGGTCGCGACCCTGACGACCGCTGCCGTCTGGTACTTCACGGCGTGGGATCAGGGGCCAACATTGCTGGCCGTGCTGGGCCCGTCCTGCACCTTGCTGGCGACCAGTCCCACGCCTACAAAGGGCCTTGCCGGTCTGTTCAGGGGCACGATTTACGGCATCGTGGCGGCGGCCGCGTGCAAGTTCTTGCTGCTGCCGCACATCAGCGGCTTCGCGTTGCTGGCGGTGGTGCTGATCGCCTTCTGGGTGTGGGGGATGCAGGCCACTACCCAGCCGCGTCATGCCTTGCAGGCGATTGCCTACCTGATCGCCTTCAACACGCTGGTCGGCACCGGTGGCACCGCCCAATACGACTTTACCGACTTCGCCAACCAGGCCCTCGCCTGGCCGGTGGCGCTGGCGATCTGCATGCTGGCTTTCCAGATATTGCCAAGAAACCCCGCCGCCCAGGTGCGTGCGCTGAAACGGGCGCTGCACACAAGCACCGGGCGGTTACTGCGCGATGGCGCGCACATGGACCTGTTGAAATGGCAGGCCAGGCAACAGCATCGGATGGTGTCATTGCAGGCCTTGCCGGGGGGCGAGGGTGGAGCGGTGGGCGCGTTGTCGTTGCAGTTGAGTCGCAGCTTGGGGCGGGTGTTTGCCAGGACACGGGAACTGGCGCCGGGCACACCGGTTGCGCGGTGTGCACAGCGGGGTATTCGGCGGCTTTCCAGGCATGCGTTCGAGCCTGGGCTGAATGCGCTTCAGGCCCGGCGCACAGCGCAGGGTTTGCGGTTGCTGGGGGCAGGGGAGTTGGCGCGGTGTTATCAGGAGGTGGCGCAATTGCTGGGGGCGTACGCGGCGTCCGGCGGCCAATCCTCATAGACAAAGCAGCCTTCAGAGACCGGGTTGCCATCCATGTGGTAGGCCACCCACGCCAGTATGTGCGCCATCCGCTTCGTCCCCGACGGCGTCAATTTGCAGGCCTCGGCGACCTCGTGCAAGCGCGCCCGGCAAATATCGATGTGGCGCCGTACCCCCGAGAACCCGCCGAGGTAGCGATAAAATTCATCGAGATAAATGCCCACACCGCTCACGCCATAGGTGCCGGCAACCCCTGGAGCGTCCTCGTAAATGGCCATGATGTCGTTGCCTTCCAGTGCTGCAACACGGGTCAGCACGTCGCAAAAAGCATCCTTCAGGGCATTGCTGATCCAAAGGTTATAGCTGTCACCGATGATGATGGGGGCGCCCATGTGGCTGTTCTCAGTGTCTAGAAAGAAGTGGAGTCGAATCTGATGCCGTGTCTTCGATGGCAACGTTCGGTCAATAACGAATCCGCTTCCGGCCATACTCGGAAAAAACTGTTGGTCTCGTCAATTCAAACCTTGACGCCGGTCGTTCCAGCTACAGTCCAATAGGCTTCTGCTTCCCAGCGAATCGCGATGGAGTGCCAGTGCTTGATGGTCTTACGTGCGTTCGCAGCTTCAATATCATTGACGTCTAACGGTCGCCATTCGACCCCTCGTCGAAATCCCCCTGCATGCTGAACAGATCTTGGGTATTTGTTTAAGAGGCTCATCTGAGCGGCAGCGAGGGACATCGAATTTGCGCCTCCGTCTGACGTTGGATTAGCTAACTGGACACCATCGTCTTCCCAGCCACAGAGGGCGCAAATAGTGTACGAGCCGTACTCGTATTCCAATGTCTCGAAACCGCAGCACGGGCAGGGTAGATCACGCATACGACATCACCTGGTTTAATCGTCTACGGGTATCGGCCAAGTGATCTTTTACTTGGGGAGCAGATTAAAAAATAACTGACGGCCAATTCCACTCACTGAGAAGAGTTGCTAAGGGCGAGGTTGAGGTCATCCATCGTAGCGTTCCTGTTTCCAGTGAGGCGAGCTCAGGATACTGTTCCGAGTCTAAGCCCACGGATGACCTTATGACTTCCCTACCTACCCACCGCGTCTGTAATCGCTGCGGCGAACAGATAACCGCTTATTGCCCTTCGATTGAAACGCTATCAACCATAGGGGTTTTCCATGACTTGGGTGACCAGGCTGTAGTCGATGAGATAGTGCGACGGGAACACATTGATCCCGTCATTGTGTGGGAGTACTTCCACCATCGGATGAGGCTTCGTTGCGTGCAAAAGGTTGCCTTCTGTTCATTCTGCGGTGGGCAACTGAGAACCTGGCGTGCACGACAATGTATGCACTGCTTAAGGGATTGGCACTGATACTCGCAACTTCGAAGATGGGCACTACAACGCCCGCACCGGAATACAGATCTCGCAGTTGAATTCCCCGGTCCGAGGATCAATCACCGTAGGCGCCGAAAACATCTCGAAGCACGGCCGGTCGTCGCATTGCAGCCCGCTGGACGGCATCCATTCTCGTGTCAGCCACATCCAGGCGTTGGCGATCTGTTCCGGTTTGCCTTTGAACCGCGCCACGGCATACCGGCCGCCCGGCAGCGTCTGGGTATCGGCCTGGCCGCTGGCGACAAACTGCGCCGGTACTTCGACACACGCGTCATAGCGGCACTTGTTGGCGGGGGTGAGCGACGGGTCGTCATAGCCTATGCCGTAGCAGGTTTGGTCACTGAGGCCATGGGAATGCATCCACGGCGCCATGACCCCGCGCCAGAACTCGCCGATGGCAGGCCCGTAGGGGCCGATCAAACGTTGGTACGCGACACGTGCTTTAGGTAAATCGATGATGCGTACATCCATGGCAAAGTCATCCGCTGGCCGATAAGAGCCGTCAGATTCGCCGAACTCGCGCTCGCCCGCCTGATGTGGATTGCCGAAGACCTGATCAGGATTGCTCTGCTGGCTGCCAGGCGACTGCCCAATCGCGGCGGCCTGGGCTTTGAGCCGCTCAAGCGTCGTGGCGCGCCAGGCCGAAGGCGTGCAGCCGAACTTGAGCTTGAAGGCCCGCGCAAAGGCTTCACCGGATTGGAAGCCCGTGGCCAAGGCGGTTTCCAGTACCGTTTCCGGGTTACCGCAAGACAACCGGAAAGCCGCTTTCTCCAGCCGCCGACGCTGCGCATAGCTGCCCAGGGTTTCGCCCATCCAGGCGGCGAAGACGCGATGAAAGTGGAAGCGCGAGAAATTGGCGATGTCAGCCAGCTGCGCGCCGTCCAGCGGTTGGTCGAGGTGCGCGTCGATGTGGTTGAGCACACGGTTTATGCGGCGTGCGTACTCGGCGCGGGAGGCTTGGGGGGAGGGTTTGGTGGGCATTCTAGATGTCAGCGTTCAGGTAGCTGTCGAATCGTTGATTTTATAGCCCGTCACCTTTGAAAAAGGCAAATAACCTGCAAAAACCCCGCCTTATAAGGCGGGGCTTTTCCCTTCACTTCGGCGCAACCCACGTCACCTCGGTAATCCCGAACTTCTCCGCCCAGGGCCGTGTGGTCTTTTTAACCTGCTCATGCCCCACACGTCCCACGCGGCTGACGTGGGCGATGTCGGCATCCACCGCCGCCCAGTGCCAGGCCTCGGCGTTGTTCATGATTTCGGCGCGCACTACAAAGGATTTCGGTTGACCGTGCAGCTGGTAATGGATGGTGTAGATTTTTGCGGTACTCATGTTGCCTCCCTGTCTTGTTATGAATGGATAGGTTGGCGTTCAAAAAGGTTCACTCAAAATGACAAGGTGCACGCTGGCGCGGCATAGTGACGCCTCTGCCACGCGCCCAAGGAATGTGCCATGCCCCACCTGACCCACAGCCAGCGCTACCTGCAGCGCCTGGGTTATGACGCGCCGCCACCGCCCACCCTGCAGACCTTGCAGGCGCTGCAACTGCGCCATGTGTGTACCTTTGCGTTCGAGAGCCTGTCGACCTTGATGCACCTGCCGGTGCCGATCGACCTGGCCAGCGTCGAGCAGAAAGTGTTGTTCGATGGGCGTGGTGGCTATTGCTATGAGCTGAACCAAATGTTCCTGGCGCTGTTGCAGGCGCTGGGCTTCGAAGCGCGGGGCATTACCGGTTGGGTGGTGATGGGCGGGCCGCCGGACGTGCGCACCGGGCGTACCCATCGCCTGAGCCTGGTGACCCTGGACGGCGTTAGCTATATCACCGACGTCGGCTTTGGCGGCATGGTGCCCAGCAGCCCGCTGCGCCTGGACACCGAAGCGCCGCAAGCCACCGCCCATGAACCCTATCGCCTGACCCACCATGAGGGGCAGTACACGCTGTGGGCCCAGGTCGCCGAGGAATGGCGTGGCCTGTATGTGTTCGACCTGCAAGAGCAGGTGGCGATCGACTATGAAATCGGCAACTGGTACGTCTCCACACACCCGGGCTCGACGTTTGTGGGCCAGTTGAAAGCTGCGCTGTTGGCGCCAGGCAAACGCTATACCTTGAATAATACGAACTACGCGGTTCATTCCCTCGACCAGCCCAGCGAAAAGCGCACCCTGGACAGCGCCGATGAACTGCTGGCGTTGCTCGGCGACACCTTTGGTCTGCGTTTGGCGCAACTGCCTGCGCTGCGCACTGCCCTCGAAGGCCTGTTGCAGGCCTGACCGCCCGATGTGGGGGCAGGGTGGCTGGCCGCCCAAGCCCCCCTTTGTGTCCCCCAAAACCCTCAACGCCGCGAGACGGCTGCCTTAGTGTGGACTGCACTTTCCACCGTATAAGAAGAGAGGGTGGCCATGCGCCGCATCGCGTTACTGTTGGCTCTGCTCGGCCTGCTGACGGCCTGTGACGATAAACCCAAACCCCGCCCTGATAGTGCCTCCGCTGCCACCGCCATGCCCGCCGACCCAGCCCTGGCCCAGGTCTACGACACCAGTTGCAAGCTGTGCCACGCCAACCCGGCGTCCGGCGCGCCTTTGACCGGCGACCGCAGCGCCTGGAGCCCGCGTGTGGCCCAGGGCGCGGACACCCTGCTGGACCACAGCATCAACGGCTACAACGGCATGCCGCCGATGGGCCTGTGCATGCAGTGTTCCGAAGAGCAGTTCCTGGCGCTGATCAGCTTTATGTCCGGTACTCAAATCCAACAATAAGAAGGGGTGGTGGATGACGCTTTCACGGCGGCAACTCTTGCAACGGTCGGCGGCGGCCGGCGCCTTTCTGGCGCTGACCAGCAACCCGGTGCTGGCCCAATTGGCGCGTGCGCCGCGGCTGATTCCGTGGCGCAACTGGTCGGGAGCGCAGACCTGCCTGCCCTTGGCGCGCCTGGCGCCGAAGGACCTGGATGAGCTGGTGCAGGTGATACGCCAGGCGCCGGGCACTGTCCGGCCGGTGGGATCGGCCCATTCGTTCAGCGCGCTGGTGCCAACCGACGGCACGCTGCTGTCCCTGAGCTATTTCAACGGGCTGCTCGACCATGATCCCGCCACGTTGCAGGCTACTTTTGCGGCCGGTACGCCGATGTCGCGCATGGGGCCGGCGCTGAAGGCGGTGGGGCAGGCGCTGCCGAACATGGCCGATATCGATTACCAGACCCTGGCCGGGGCGATTTCCACCTCCACCCATGGCACGGGCGTGGGCTTCACCTCGTATTCCGGTTGCGTCACTGGCATGCAACTGGTGACGGCCCAGGGCGACGTGCTCGATTGCGACGCCGAACATCACCCCGAGATATTCAGTGCAGCCCGGGTGTCCCTTGGCGCCCTGGGCGTGGCCACCCGCATCCGCTCGCAGAACCGCGCGCCGTACCGACTGCGGGAACGCCAGTGGATCGCCAAGACCGAAGAACTGCTGGAAGACGTCGAGAAGAACACCCGGGAAAACCAGCACTGGGAAATGCTGGTGGTCACCCATTCCGACTACGCCTTGTCCATCGCGCTCAATGAAACCACCGACCCCGAGACGCCGCTCATCGACCCGGCCGAGGCAGGCGGCAATGAGTTCGTGACGATCATCGAGAAGCTCGACAAGTACGCCAGCGACTTCCCTGACACCCGCCGCACCTTGCTCAACAGCCTGCGGTTCTTTGCCAGTTTTCAGGACCGGGTGGCCGAGTCGTTCCAGGTTTACGCGAATGTGCGCAATGTGCGTTTCAACGAAATGGAGTACTCGGTGCCCGCTGAACATGGCCCGGCGTGCCTGCGGGAGATCCTCAAGCTGATCGACGACAAGGACCTGCGCACCTGGTTTCCCATCGAGTACCGCTACGTCAAGGCCGACAACATCCCCTTGAGCATGTTCGAAGGCCGCGACAGCTGCTCGATCTCCGTGCACCAGCACTATGCGATGGACCATCACAACTTCTTTGCCGCCGTGGAGCCGATTTTCTGGAAGTACGCCGGGCGCCCGCACTGGGGCAAGTTGCACACCCTCAACGCGCGCACCTTGCAGCCGCTGTACCCGCGTTGGGACGAATTTACCCGGGTGCGCCGCGAGCTGGACCCCAGCGGCAAATTCCTCAATGCACACCTGTCATCCATCCTGGGAGTGGCCTGATGAAGCGCCGACATTTTGTACTGGGCAGCGCCGCTGTGCTGGCAGCCGGCGCCTGGTTGCTGCGCCCGAGTGATCGCGGCGGGCCTTACAACGAGTATTTCCGCACCCTCAATGCCGAACTCAAGGCCCACGGGCCGATGCGCCCGGTGATGCTGATCGACCTCGACCGCCTGGATCACAACATCGACGTGGTGATGCAGTCGGTGAAGCGCGGCGGCAAGCACTTGCGGCTGGTGGAGAAGTCCTTGCCGTCGCCGGGGCTGCTGGCGTACATCGCCAAGCGCGCGGGGACGCAGCGCTTGATGTCGTTTCACCAGCCATTTCTGAACCATGACGCCCAGGTGTTTCCCGAGGCCGATATCCTGATCGGCAAGCCGCTGCCGGTGCGGTCGGCCGAGCTGTTTTATCAAACCCACAGGGGCACGTTCGACCCTGCGCGGCAGTTGCAGTGGTTGCTGGATACGCCGCAGCGCCTCCAGCAGTACCTGGGTTTGGCGCAGGGCTTGGGCACGCGCTTGCAGGTCAATATCGAGCTGGACGTGGGGTTGCACCGTGGCGGAATCAGCGATAACGCCGTGCTGGGGCAGATGCTTACGCTGATCGGCGCCCACCCGCAGCACCTGGCATTTGCCGGTTTCATGGGCTACGACCCGTTCGTGGGCATGGGCGTGCCGGGGATTCTCGGTTCGCCCCAGGCATTGTTCGAGCAGGTGATGCAACGCTACAACGGCTATGTCGATTTCACCCGCCAGCACGTCACCGGGCTGTGGAGGGAAGGGCTGACCTTGAATACCGCCGGCAGCCCGAGCTATCGCATTCATGAGCAAGAGCGCTTGAGCACGGAAGTGTCGGTGGGCACGGCGTTGCTCAAGCCCACCCATTACGACCTGGCGTCCCTCAGCGAGCACGTGCCCGCCGCGTTTATCGCCACGCCGGTATTAAAAAGCACCGGGCCGGTGAACATCCCGGCGCTGGACGGCAAGTCGCGGGTGTTCTCGTGGTGGGACCCGAACCAGCGCAGCACGTTTTTTATCTATGGCGGCAATTGGATGGCCGAATTCGAATCGCCCCAGGGGCTGCAAAGCAACGACCTGTACGGGCGCAGTTCGAACCAGGAAATGGTCAACGGCTCGCCGTCGGTGGGTTTGAATGTCGAGGACCAGGTGTTCCTGCGGCCCACCCAGAGTGAGTTCGTGCTGCTGCAGTTTGGTGATTTGCTCGCGGTACGTGGCGGCAAGATCGTCGACACCTGGCCCGTCTACACCTGACGAAACGCGGTAAAAATGTGGGAGCGGGCTTGCCCGCGATGCAGGCACCTCGGTGTGTCAGTCACACCTCGGTGATGCCATCGCAGGCAAGCCAGCTCCCACATTTTACAGGGCAAACGGAATCGTCAGCTTCGCCCACAACATGTCGCCTTCTGGCCGATTCTTCACGTCGAACTCCTTGGCCCAACGGATCTCCGCACTGGCGTATTTGAGAAAGGTGAAATACACCGCAGGACCGATCGCAAACACCTGCCCGCGCACGCCGTCGTTCACGTCCTCGCCGAAGATGTTGACCACCGTGCGCCCGTACTGCTTATCGTCGGTGGTCTGCTTGAGGTAGTAGCCGTTGACCCCCAGGCTCAGGTTGTCGGTCACTTTGTAGCTGGCCGAATAATCGAAGTGGAAGATCTGCCCGGAGCGGTAGTCGGTGTCGTGGTTCTCTTCGTTGAAGCTGTAGGTGGTCTTGATTGACAGTTCGGTGCGCGCGTTGGGCATCCAGGTGGCTGAGACCAGTGGCTTGTAGGTGTAGAAGTTGTTGCTGGTGTTGGCCAGGCGCGTGGCGTCGTATTCGCCGGTGGGCAGGGTGATTTCCACGGCGGCCGCCAGGGTCAGGTCCTTGCCCATGTCCCACAGGATGATCGGCGCGACGGTGGTGTCACCCATGCTTTCGCGGGTGTCAGACATGCCGAACAACGACACCTGCTGTTTGAGGTAGGGCTGCGCGATATAGCCACCCAGCCGCCCGCCGAAGATGCGCACCGGGCTCAGGTAATCCAGGCGGGGGATGATGGCGTCGGACTTGATGCGCACGTCCGGCACCTTGCCGCCCAGGGAGCTGATGTCCAGTTTGCGCGCCTCGTAGTGGTTGTAATACAGGTTGAAGGCGAACATATGGTCCGGCAGGTTGTTCACGTCCAGGGGCAGGATGTAGAAGCCATCGGTGCCGGGGCCGATGTTGTCGACGCCGCCTTCGGTGGCCAGGGCCGGCAGGCTGATCAGGCTTAACAGCGCAACATGCAGGGGGTGAAACGCACGGGTGGGGTTCATGTCTGGCCTCTTTATTATTGTTAGGGCACCGCAGGCCATAGAAATAAGCCCTCGGCGCGCAGTGAGGCAGGGTTTTGGAGGACAGATAGGGGGACTTTGCCGGACAGGTTTCACTCAGTATGCAACGACTCTTGCAAGCGCCTATGATTGTCAGAATGTTTCTAAAACAAGAACTGAAGCACTCAGTCAGGAACCCGTGATCCATGCAAAGGAAAGCCGTTGACCCACAATTCGAGCTGGCGCTCGTGTCGCCGTTCCTGTTGCAGACCCTTGGGCAGGTGGTGGCGCAGAAGGGCGCCAGTGCCGAAGCGCTGTGCCGTGGCCTGGGCTTTACCCTGGCCGACCTGGATGACCCAGCCCAACGCATTTCCTATCGCCAAGCGGTAGCAATGATCCAGCGCGCGCTCAAAGTGCTGCCCGACCAGGGCCTGGGCCTGTGTGTGGGGCACCAGAACGTGCTGGGCACCCTCGGCTTGCTCGGCCATGTGATTTCCCTGTGCAAGACCCTGCGCGACGCCTTCGCCATCGGCGAGCGCCACCAGCACACCTCCGGCGGCATCGCCACCACCCGCACCCATGAGAGCGCTCATGAAGTGTTTATCGACGTGGAATGCCTGCTGCCCTACGCCGACGTGCAGGTGTTTGCTGCTGAAGAGTTCTTCGCCAGCATCATGGTGTACGGCCGAGCACTGGTAGGGGCAGACTTCATGCCGTTGCGGGTGGAGTTCATGCACGCCGCGCCGCCTTATGCAACGGAGTACCAGCGCCTGCTCGGCGATGACGTGCGCTTCGGCTGCCTGCACAACCGCATGGTGCTGGCGCCGCACTGGATGGACGTGCGCTTGCCCAATCACCATGCCTTGGCGTTGCGCCAGGCCTTGGAATTACTTGAGCTGGAAAGTGCGCAGTTGCACCAGAAGATGGACCTGATCCAGGCCGTGGAACGCGCCATCTCCCGCGACCTGCAAGGCAGCCAGTTGGAGAAGGTCGCCAGCGACCTGAACATGAGCGGCCGCACCCTGCGCCGGCGCCTGACCGAGCACGGGTTGACCTTCGAAGGCCTGCTGGAACAGGTACGGCGTGCGCGCACCATGGGCTTGCTGGGCAACCCGGGGTTGTCGATCGAGCGGATTACCGAAGAGGTTGGCTACAGCGATGTGCGCAGCTTTCGGCGGGCGTTCAAGCGCTGGACGGGGGTGAGCCCCAGTGCGTTTCGCGGGGAGGGAGGAGGGCTGGCGTAGTCCTTCGGGTGGTCCCGTTGCGGACGCCGGCCTAGAGCGGTTTCAGGAGGTTGACGAGTTGGCGGGGCGAGCGCGCAAAGGTTTGCTTTTTGGCGAATCAAAAAGCGCGCCGATCGCTTGACGCGCCCGCGACAGCCGGCTCATTACCGTACCGATCGGCAGGTCGAGCATCTCGGCCGCCTCCTTGTAGCTGAAGCGCTCGACGCCCACCAGCAGCATGACTTCGCGCTGGCCGTCGGGGAGTTTTTCCACGGCTTCGATGATTTGCCGGTGCATCAGGTCCGATTCCGGGTTGGGTGCCTCGGGGTCACTGACTGTTTCCAGGAATTCGTCGTTCCAGTCCATGCGCGAACGGCTGCGCACCTTGCGTGAACGCAGTTCGTTGATCCAGGTGGAATGGACAATCGAGAACATCCAGCTCAGTACCGAGGTGTCGGGCTGCAGCTGATGGGAGCGTTCCAGCGCACGCACGCAGGCGAGCTGAACCAGGTCTTCGGCATCGTGCTTGTCGCCGGAAATGCGCAACGCGAATGCCCACAGGCGTGGCAGCAGTTCTGGAAGCAGTGCGGGTAAGTCAGCACCGGTGATCGACATATTTCCTCTTTTTATTTCTTGATGCCTAAAATGGTGCGGTCAGGCTACGAGGTCGATACCGTAGCGGATGCCTGTGTCGCGGCGTCCTTTTTGCGGTGCTGGGGCTCCTTTGATGACGGCGAATTGTATCAAGTCGTTAACAAAATGTATCAGTTTGGCAGGGTTTTGAAAGGTTATTGACAGCTTATGCAGGTACCAGGCCAAACATTCTGACAATCGTGTCAGGAAAAGTACCCCTAACACATGGTGAAACATATAAGATTTATTCGGCCCTGGGAATATTTTCAGTTCCAGGGTGTTTTCTTAATGTCTTTGTACGTGTCGCCGAGTGTTTTTGCGGCTGTTTTAAAAGTGCTTTGGCCCCTGTTGCCAGGGCATTGATGATGTCAATATGATGGCTTGTCGCTACCCGCTGACTCGCCGCTTCGGCCCATAAGGCCGAGAACCACCTAGCAGAAACTGATGATGACAAACGGAGAGATAACCCCATGGTAGCGGATGATGCCTTGCTAATGGCCTATGTTGACGGCGAGCTTTCGTCGCAGCAGAACCAGGAGCTTGAGCGGCTGATCGATGCGTCGCCGGACCTGGCTGAGCGCGTCTCTCGGTTGATGGCTTCGTGCCTGCCTTATGAAGAAGCCTTCGCCCGCCAGAACCTGCCGCCTGTGCCCGAGAGCCTCAAGCTCAGTATCGCGGCCCTGGCTGCCCAGCATTCGGCGGCGGCCGAACCCGAGCCGGCGCCTGCCCAACGCGCGGCTGTCCATCCGTCCGGTAAAGCAGACAGCGTTTTCTCGCGCCTGTTCGCGTTCCTCCAACCTAAATTTGCATGGCCGGCCCTGACGTTCGTTGCCGGTGCCGCCTGCTACGCCCTGGTGCTCCAGGTTGGTGCATTCAGCGGTGCCCTCAAGCCCGGTTTTGATGCAAGTGCGCCGGCCGTTGCCCAGACCTCTCCCTGGGTTCAGCAGGCTGCTGCCTACCAGCATCTCTACACCCGTGAAACCGTTGCCTACGGCGCACAGCCTTCGGACGTGGTGACCAAGACCCTCGCCGATATCCGCGACATCGACGGCCTGGCCCTGCGCGTGCCCGACCTGAGTTCCGCCGGCCTGACCTTCAAGCGCGTGCAACGCCTGCGCTTCAACAACAAGGCTTTGATCCAGCTGGTGTACCTGCCGGCCAACGGTGCGCCGGTGGCGCTGTGTGTGATGAAGGAGCCCAAGCCGGACCAGTCCATCACCCAGCAAAGCGTCGCGCAGATGAACGTAGTAACCTGGCGCCAGTCTGAACTGGGCTACGCCCTGATCGGCGAGCCCGAACAAGGTGTAGACCTCAACGCCGTTGCCCGACTTGTCGCCGACCGAAGTGCTGCCCAGCTGTTTGCTGCTGTGCCTGCACCGATGTGGATCGCCGCTATCCAGAAATAACCGCTCTGGGGTCGGGCATGGGTTTCCAATGCCGCGACCTCAGATAGCTAGATGAAAACAACCTTCTCGCTGCAAAAACGTCATTACCTGCCCCTCGCCCTCGCTGCCGTGGTGGTCACAGGCCTCGCTGCCTGGCTGCTGCCGTCGTTTCATCCTGCGTCCCCTACTGCCGTGCAAATCGTCGATGAGATGGAAGCCGTGGCGGGCGGCACTCACCCCGGGTTTCGTCGCAACCATGCCAAGGGCCAGTGCATCAGCGGCCATTTTGAAAGCAACGGTAATGCGGTAGAGATTTCCAGCGCGTCCTTGTTACAACGTGGCAACTTCCCGCTGATCGGACGCTTGTCGGCGGCCGGGGGGGACCCGTCCCAGGCCGATGTCCATGGCATGATCCGCAGCATGGCCCTGCGCCTGGCCGATGCGGAAGGGGAGGCCTGGTACATGGCGATGAATTCCGTGCCGGTGTTCCCGGTCAACACCCCCGAAGGCCTCTACGAACAGTTGCGCGCCTCGATGCCGGAATATGGCGGCAGCGGCCCCGACCCGCAAAAGATGCAGGCTTTCAAAAACAGCCACCCCGAAATCCGCCCGTTCGAGAACTGGCTGGCCTCCCACCCGGAAGCGTCGGGGTTTGATAACTCCACGTTCTACAGCGTCAATGCCTTTCGCATGACTGACGCCAGCGGCCGGGTGCACTTCGTGCGCTGGAGCATGGTGCCAGAGACGCCTTACAAGCCCATGACAGCCGGGCAATCGCGCGACCCCGACTTCCTCGCCTTCGGTTTCGCCACCCGGCTGGAGCAAGGCCCGGTGCGCTGGCACCTGATCATCACCCTGGCCAACCCCGGCGATGTGACCACCGACGCCACCGTGCGCTGGCCGGAAGGGCGCCGCCAGATCAATGCTGGCACCCTGGTCATCGACCGCCAGCAGTCCCAGGTGGAGGGCGCCTGCCGCGATGTGGACTTCAACCCGCTGGAACTGCCGGCCGGCATCGGCCCTTCGGATGACCCGCTGCTGATGGCCCGCGAAGCCGCGTATGCCGAATCCCATCGGCGGCGTGTCGAGGAAGAACGCGCGCATTAAGAATTTTTCTCGCCGCGCGGAATAAATCATTTCCCTCGCTTGTTCTATTCCCAGAACAACTTGAACGAGGGAAGTACGATGGGCCTGCCCACCGAAGCTCAACCACTGGATTTCACCGCGCTGGCCTTGCCCCTGCTCTTGGGAGAGGGCGAGGCCGACGCCTGTGGCCAGAACTTCGAGTACGACCCCCAGTTTCTTGAGCTGGAAGAAGAAGCCCTCGGCAAGCCCGAAGTGCAGTACGGCGACACCATCACCCAGGCCATCGAGCCGAGCTGGAAGCGGGTGATGACCCTCGCACTGCCGCTGATGGAGCGCAGCCGCGACTTGCGCCTGGCCATCTGGCTGACCCGCGCCCAACTCAACCTCAATGGCTTCAATGGCCTTGCCGCAGGCCTGGAACTGGTGCAGGCCCTGCTGGAAAACTGCTGGGACGGCCTGCACCCGCAGTTGGACCCCGATGACGACAACGACCCACTGCTGCGCATCAACATTCTTGCGTTCCTGTGCGAGCCCACCGGCCTGCTGCGCGACGTGCTCGATGCGCCGCTGGTCAGTGCCCGCAGCCTGGGCCGCGTGAGCCTGCGACAGGTGGAGGCGGCCACCGGCGAGCAAAGTGACGGCGAGAACGCCAACCTGGCGATCATCGACGGCGCATTTGCCGAAGCCGATCCCCAGGACTTGAGCGCCACTGAGGCGGCCCTGACGCAGGCCTTGAAGCACAGCGTGCAGATCGAGCAGCTGCTCACCGAGAAGGTCGGCGTGGGCCGTGCCATCGACCTGAGCGGCCTGGCGACCCTGTTGCGCCGTGCCGGCGAGGTGATCCGGCGCCGTCTGCCGGGTGTTGCGCCCGTCGAAGCGGCACCGGTCGTCACTGCCACGGCGCCAATCGCTGTCGCGGCGCCGCAAGCCGTGCGCGGTGAGATCAACAGCCGCGAAGACGCACGCCAGACCATCGACCGCCTGTGTACGTATTTCCAGACCTTTGAACCCGCAAGCCCGGTGCCGATTCTGCTGCAACGGGCCAAGAAGCTGATCGACAAGAATTTCATGGAATTGCTGCAAGACCTCGCACCCGACGGTCTCGCGCAACTGGCGCTGGTCAGCGGTGTTCGCAACAGCGACGACTGACCCTTTTAGTACTCACCCCCACTCACCGGAGCTATTCCTGTGGCCAAAGAAAGCAGTCAGAAGTTCATCGCTCGCAACCGGGCGCCACGTGTGCAGATCGAATACGACGTGGAGATCTACGGGGCGGAAAAGACCGTGCAGTTGCCCTTCGTCATGGGCGTGTTCTCGGACCTCTCCGGCAAACCGGCCGAGCCTCTGCCACCGGTGGCCGAGCGCAAGTTCCTGGAAGTCGACATCGACAACTTCGACGAACGCCTCAAGTCCATGAAACCGCGCGTGGCGTTCCAGGTGCCCAACACCCTGACCGGCGAAGGCAACCTGCCGGTGGAGATCACCTTCGAATCGATGGACGACTTCACCCCGGCCGCCATCGCCAGCAAGGTGCCGAGCCTCAACCAGCTGCTGACGGCGCGCAGCCAACTGTCGAACCTGCTGACCTACATGGACGGCAAGGTGGGCGCCGAGGAATTGCTGGCCAAGCTGCTCAGCGATCCGGCCGTGATGCAAGCCTTGAGCAGTGCACCCAAACAACCTGAATAACTGAAACAACGTTAACGCCGCCGGTGCCCCGTTTGCCCCGGTACGGGGACGCTTTGCCCAAAATTTGAGGATGCCTTCATGTCCACCACCCAATCTGAACAGCCAGGGCAGCTTGCCCCCGCCACGGCGTTCGACGCCGGCGACTTCGCCAGCCTGCTGCAAAAAGAGTTCAAGCCCAAGACCGACAAGGCCAAGGAAGCGGTGGAAACCGCCGTGCGCACCCTGGCCGAACAGGCGCTGCAAGGCACGCAGCTGATGCCCAACGACGTGCTCGGCACTATCGAGGGCCTGATCGCCGCCCTCGACCAGAAGCTCACCGAACAGGTCAACCACATCCTCCACCACGAGGAATTCCAGGGCGTGGAAAGCGCCTGGCGTGGCCTGCATTACCTGGTCAACAACACCGAGACCGACGAGACCCTGAAGATCCGGGTGATGAACATTTCCAAGAACGAAGTGCACAAGACCCTGCGCAAGTTCAAGGGTGTGGCCTGGGACCAGAGCCCGATCTTCAAGAAGCTCTATGAAGAGGAATACGGCCAGTTCGGCGGCGAGCCGTACGGCGCATTTGTCGCCGACTACTACTTCAACAACAGCGCGCCGGATGTGGAGCTGCTGACCCAGATGGCCCGCGTCAGCGCGGCGGCCCACTGCCCGCTGATCACGGCTGCCGACCCTAGCGTGATGTTGATGGAATCCTGGCAGGAACTGGCCAACCCACGGGACTTGACCAAGATCTTCCAGACCCCTGAGCACGCCGCCTGGCGCAGCTTCCGCGCCAGTGAAGACTCGCGCTACGTGGGCCTGGCCATGCCGCGCTTCCTGTCCCGTGCGCCCTACGGAGCCAAGACCAACCCGGTGGAAGCCTTCGACTTCGAAGAAACCACCGACAGCGCCGGCGCCAAGGACTTCACCTGGGCCAACGCCGCGTATGCCATGGCGGTGAACATCAACCGTTCGTTCAAGCACTACGGCTGGTGCTCGCAGATCCGTGGCATCGAATCCGGTGGGGTGGTGGAAGGGTTGCCGGTGCACACCTTCCCGACCGATGACGGCGGCGTCGACATGACCTGCCCGACGGAAATCGCCATCAGCGACCGCCGTGAAGCCGAGCTGGCCAAGAACGGTTTCATGCCGCTGGTGCACAAGAAGAACAGCGACCTGGCTGCCTTCATCGGCGCGCAATCGATGCACAAACCCGCTGAATACGACGACCCGGACGCCACCGCCAACGCCAACCTGGCCGCGCGCCTGCCGTACCTGTTCGCCACCTGCCGGTTCGCCCATTACTTGAAGTGCATCGTGCGCGACAAGATCGGCTCGTTCAAAGAACGCGACGACATGCAGGTGTGGCTCAACAACTGGATCGGCCGCTACGTGGAGCACAACCCGGCCACCGCCACCGACGCCGACAAAGCCCGCAAGCCCCTGGCCGGCGCCGAAGTGGTGGTGGAAGAAATCGAAGGCAACCCCGGCTACTACGGCGCCAAGTTCTTCCTGCGCCCGCACTACCAGCTCGAAGGCCTGACCGTGTCCTTGCGCCTGGTCTCCAAGCTGCCGTCTACCAAATCCAACTGATCAACCTGAAAGGTAACCACCATGATCCTGCTCAACTTCAAAGGCACCCAAATCAAGGGCACTTCCACCGTCGACGCGCACAAGGACTGGATCACCATCGACGCCATCCAGATGGGCGTGGGCCGTGCGATCTCCATCAGCGGCGGCGGCACCGACCGTGACACCAGCAACCCGTCGTTCTCGGAAATCTCCCTGACCAAGGCCACCGACCTGGCCTCGGCCGACCTGTTCATGCAGGCGGTGTGCGGCAAAAGCCTGGGCGATGCCGAGATCCACTTCATCCAGACCGGCGGCCCGGACAAGAAGCAACAGGTGTTCCTCAAGCTGATCCTCGGCCAGGCCATCATCAGCTCCTACTCCGCCAGCAGTAATGGCGAACGCCCGAGCGAAACCTTCTCCATCAACTTCACCACCATCAGCTACGAGTACGACTCCTTCACCGGCGACACCGTGATCACCGGCACGCCGAAGAAGTGGGACCTGGAGAAGAACCAGAAGATCTGACTCAGGCTCTGGAAAAGGCCCTGTAGTGAGCGGGCTTGCCCCGCGCTGGGTGGCGAAGCCGCCCCAAACCCATTCGCTTCGGTCTGTCTGAAACGCCACGGCGTCCTTGATTGGTACGGGTTGGCGCTGGCGCGGGGCAAGCCCGCTCACTACAGGAAACGTAATTCCATGGCAGAGCTGACCAGTCGTGAACGTTTGCAACCGTCGTTGCTCGATCGCTTGAGCGACGACGACACCGAGCACTCCGTGGAGCCCCGTGACAAGCGTGTGCTGTCCATGCGCGGCCTGCGCAAGGCGGTGTTGCGTGACCTGGGGTGGCTGCTCAACAGCACCAGCCTGGGCAGTTTCCGCGACCTCAGCGCACACCCGCTGGCGGGTCAGTCGGTGATCAATTTTGGTTTGCCGGACCTCGCCGGCAAGACCGCCGCAGGTTTGGACCGGGAAGAGCTGGGGCGGCGCATCCGCCAGGCGATCTGGGATTTCGAACCGCGGATTTTACGTGACAGCGTCCGAGTGGTGCCGGTGGCGCCCTCGGGGGCGGCGGCCAGTCCTAACCAGATGGCCTTTGAAATTCATGGCGAGTTATGGGGCCAACCGTTGCCCGAGCGCCTGTACCTGAAGACCGAACTCGACCTGGAAGCAGGCGAGGCCCGGGTCTTCGATATCGAGACAAGGGACGTGCGGTGAACGCCAAACTGCTGCGCTATTACGAACGTGAACTGGCCCACCTGCGGGAAGTCGGCGGCGAATTCGCCCGCGACTACCCCAAGGTCGCCGGCCGCCTCGGGCTGGAAACCTACGCCTGCGCCGACCCCTATGTGGAACGGTTGCTGGAGGGCTTCAGCTTCCTCGCGGCCCGTGTGCAGTTGAAGATCGACGCCGAATTTCCGCGCTTTACCAACCACCTGCTGGAACTGGTGTATCCGCAATACCTGGCGCCCACGCCGTCGATGGCCGTGGTGCAGCTGCAGCCGGACATGAGCGAGGGCAGCCTCGCTGCAGGGTTCAAGGTGCCGCGTGACAGCGCGCTGCACAGCCAACTGGGCAAGGGCGACCAGACCGCCTGCGAATTCCGCACCGCCCATGACGTGACCCTGTGGCCGGTGGAACTGGTGGAGGCGCGCTACTTTGCCTGCGGCGCGCAGGTGGCCGGGGTCGACCTGTCGCGCCTCGGTGGGGTCAAGGCGGCGCTGCGCCTGCGTTTGCGCGTGGGCGCCGGCCTGACCTTCAGCGACCTGACCCTGGACGACCTGGCGCTGCACATCCGTGGCGGCGAAGCCATGCCCTCGCGCATCCTCGAACACCTGCTGGCCCAGGCGGCCGGGGTGCTGGTGATGCCGGTGCAGGAGCATGTGGACTGGCACCAGTTCCTGCCCAAAAGCGCGATTCGCAGCAAAGGCTACAGCGACAGTGAAGCCTTGCTGCCCACGGGCCCGCGCTCGTTCCAGGGCTATCGGCTGTTGCAGGAATACTTCGCCATGCCCCAGCGCTTCCTGTTTGCCGACATCGTCGGGCTGGCCAACAGCGTGAGCCGTTGCGCGGCCGAACAGCTGGACGTGATCGTGCTGTTCAAGAAGCTCGACCCGGTGCTGGAACAGAGCCTCAGCGCGGCCAACTTCGGCTTGTACTGCACACCGGCAATCAACCTGTTCCCGATGCGCACCGAGCGTGTGCACCTGTCGGATCAGCAATCGGAATACCACGTGATCCCGGACCGCACGCGGCCGATGGATTACGAGATCTACCAGATCGAAGGCGTCACCGGCTACGGCAGCGGCGCCGAGGCCAGCCAGACGTTCGAATCGTTCTACCGCGCCAACGACCTGCATGCGCGCACGCCACCGAAGGCCTTCTACCAGGTGCGCCGCGATACCCGCGTGCTGTCCGAACAGCAACGGCGCCAGGGGCCGCGCTCCAGCTACATCGGCAGCGAGCTGTTCCTGTCGCTGGTGGACGCCCAGGAAGCGCCGCACCGCAGTGACTTGCGCCAATTGGGCATTGACACCCTGTGCAGCAACCGCGACCTGGTGTTGAGCATGCCGGTGGGCAGCGGCCGTACCGACTTCACGGTCGAGAGCGGCGCGCCGGTGCAGTCGGTGCGTTGCGTGGCCGGGCCGACGGTGCCGGCGGCGTCGTTTGCCGAAGGGGAAACTGCGTGGCGGCTGGTCAGCCATTTGTCCCTCAACTATTTGTCGCTGCTGGATCAGGACAAGGAGCAGGGCGCCACCGCCTTGCGCGACCTGCTGCGCCTGTACTGCCGCATCGACGATGAAGCTGCGCACAAGCAGATCGAAGGCCTGCGTTCCGTCACCGCCGAGAGCATCGTGCGGCGTCTGCCACTGCCGGGGCCGATCACTTACGGACGCGGTCTGCAAATCAGCGTGACCCTGGATGAGTCGGCCTTCGAAGGCGCTGGTGTGTTTGTGTTGGGTTCGGTGTTGGAACAGTTTTTTGCCAAGTACGTGTCACTCAATTCGTTCACTGAAACGGTGATCAAGAGCACGGCACGCGGTGTGATCATGCAGTGGCCGGCGCGGGTGGGCAGATGCGAGATCCTCTGAGCCTGCTCAGCGCCCTTGAGGCGCACCCCGGACGCTTCGACTTCTACGGCGCGCTGCGCCAACTCGAATGCGCGTTCCCGCAGTTGCCGCGCATCGGCCAGGCCGCGCGCCCCGCGGATGAGCCCGTGCGCTTCGGCCAGCAACCGTCGCTGGCGTTCGAGCCGGCGATGATCGCCGCGCTCAAGCCGGGTGTGACGCCCAAGCTGCTGTTGAATTTTTTCGGCCTGATGGGCGCCAATGGCCCGCTGCCGATCCACCTCACCGAATACATCCGCGACCGCCAGCGCAACCTGAATGACCCGACCCTGGCCGCGTTCTGCGACGTGTTCCACCACCGCATGATCAGCCTGTTCTACCGCGCCTGGGCCAGTGCCCAACCGGCGGTGAGCCTGGACCGGCCGGGGGCGGACCGTTTCGCCCAGTACCTGGGTTCATTGATCGGCATCGGTCAGGCGTCGTTGCTTAACCGCAATGCCGTGCCGGACGTGGCCAAGCTGCACTTCGCCGGGCGCCTCGGGCCACAGACACGTAATGCCGAGGGCCTGGCGGCGTTACTCAGCGATTACCTGGGTGTGCCGGTGCAGGTCGAGCAGTTTGTCGGCCACTGGATGACCTTGCCCGCCGACGGGCTGTGTGCACTGCGCAGCGGCCCCGACGCCGCCGTGCTCGGCCAGACCACGGTGATGGGCAAGAAAGTCTGGAACACCCAGCACAAGTTCCGCCTGTTGATCGGCCCCCTGGACCTCGCGCAAACCCGTCGCCTGCTGCCCGGTGGCGACAGCCTGCAGCGCGTGCAGGACTGGGTGCGCCAGTACGTCGGCCTGGCGATGGACTGGGACGTCAACCTGATCGTCAAGAAAGAACAGCTGCCGGGCCTGCGCCTGGGGTCTGCGCCCCTGGGCTGGACCAGTTGGCTGAGCAGCAAAGCCCCTCAACACGATGATCGGCAATTGCTGATCAACCCTCGCATTTCTTCTCAAGGACCTGCCCATGGCTGATATCAGTCGCGTCGCGCTTTTCGGCAAACTCAACAGCCTGTGCTACCGGGCCATCGAAAGCAGCACCGTGTTCTGCAAGATGCGCGGCAACCCCTATGTGGAGCTGGTGCACTGGTTGCAGCAGATCCTGCAACTCACCGATTCGGACCTGTTGCGGCTGGTGCGCCATTACGGCATCGACCCGGCGGTATTGGCCCGCGACCTGACCGCCGCGCTGGACCGTCTGCCCCGTGGCTCGACCTCGGTGACCGACCTGTCTTCCCAGGTGGAAGAGGCGGTCGAACGCGCCTGGGTCTACGCCACCCTGATGCTCGGCGAGTCCCAGGTGCGTTCCGGGCATTTGCTGCTGGCGCTGCTGAAAACCCCGAGCCTGCGCAACGGGTTGTATGGCGTGTCCCGGGAGTTCAACAAGGTTGGCATTGATGATTTGAGCGAGCGATTCGCCGCGTTGCTCAACGACTCGCCCGAAGCGCAGATGGCTGCCAGCGACGGTTACCAGTTGCCGGGTGAAGACCTCGGCGCGGTGGCGCCCGCCAAGCAGGAAGCCTTGAAACGCTTCACGGTCGACCTTACCGAGCAGGCGCGCAGCCACAAGATGGACCCGATCGTGGGCCGCGATGAAGAGATCCGCCAGGTCATCGACATCCTGATGCGTCGCCGCCAGAACAACCCGATCCTGGTGGGCGAGGCGGGCGTTGGCAAAACGGCCGTGGTCGAAGGTTTCGCCCAGCGCATTGCTCGGGGCGACGTGCCGCCAAGCCTGAAAGAGGTGCAGTTGCTCGCGCTCGATGTCGGCCTGTTGCAGGCTGGCGCGAGCATGAAAGGCGAGTTCGAACAGCGACTGCGCTCGGTGATCGACGAGGTGCAAGCCAGCGTCAAACCCATCGTGCTGTTCATCGATGAAACCCACACTTTGGTGGGCGCGGGCGGTGCAGCCGGCACCGGTGATGCGGCCAACCTGCTCAAGCCGGCGCTGGCCCGTGGCACCTTGCGTACCGTCGGGGCGACCACCTTTGCCGAGTACAAGAAGCACATTGAAAAAGACCCGGCGCTGACCCGGCGTTTCCAGACCGTGCAGGTTGACGAACCCGACGAAGCCCGCGCCTTGCTGATGCTGCGCGGCATCGCCGAGACCATGCAGGACCACCATCAGGTGCATATCCTGGACTCGGCGCTGGAAGCGGCGGTGCGCTTGTCGAATCGCTACATCCCGGCACGCCAGTTGCCGGATAAGGCCGTCAGCCTGATCGACACTGCCTGCGCCCGCGTGGCCATCAGCCTGCACGCCACGCCCGCCGAGGTGGACGACAGCCGTCGGCGCATTGAATCCCTGGAAACCGAACTGGCAATTATCGAGCGTGAAACCGCGATTGGCGTGGAAACCGCCAGCCGCCGTGCCTCGGTCGAGGCCTTGCTGGCCAGCGAACGTGAACGCCTGGATGAGGTGGAAGGGCGCTGGGATAACGAGCTGGCACTGGTGGAGCAGATCCAGCGCCTGCGCAGTCAGTTGGCCGATGCCACTGACCGTGAAGCCGGGCTGATCGAATTGCGCCAGTTGCAGGACGAATTGGTCGCGCAACAGGGTGAACACCCGCTGGTGCTGATCAGTGTCGACGAACAGGCCGTGGCCTCGGTGGTGCAGGACTGGACCGGCATCCCCGTGGGCCGCATGGTCAAGAACGAAATCGATAACGTGCTGCGTCTGGCCGAGCGCCTGGGCCAACGCATCATCGGCCAGAACCATGCGTTGGAGATGATCGCACGGCGCATCCAGACCTCCCGCGCGGGCCTCGACAACCCGGGCAAGCCGGTGGGTGTGTTCATGCTCGCGGGCACCTCCGGCGTGGGCAAGACCGAGACCGCCCTGGCCCTGGCCGAGTCGCTGTATGGCGGTGAACAGAACGTGATCACCATCAACATGAGCGAGTACCAGGAAGCCCACACCGTCTCCACCTTGAAGGGCGCGCCACCCGGCTACGTGGGGTATGGCGAGGGCGGCGTGCTGACCGAAGCGGTGCGGCGCAAGCCTTACAGCGTGGTGCTGCTGGACGAAGTGGAGAAGGCCCACCCGGACGTGCATGAGCTGTTTTTCCAGGTGTTCGACAAGGGCTGGATGGAGGACGGCGAGGGCCGGATCATCGACTTCAAGAACACCTTGATCCTGCTCACCACCAACGCCGGCACTCAGTTGATCAGCCGCCTGTGTCGCGATCCGAAGACCACGCCCGCGCCGGATGACATCGCCAAGGCCCTGCGCGAGCCACTGCTGGAAGTGTTCCCACCGGCCTTGCTCGGCCGCCTGGTGGTGATCCCGTATTACCCGCTGAGCGACGCCATGCTCGGCAGCATCATCCGCCTGCAACTGGGGCGCATCGAAAAACGCATCGCCGACAACCACAAGATCCCGTTCACCTACAGCGACGACGTGGTGCACCTGATCGCCAGCCGTTGCACTGAGCTGGAAAGTGGCGGGCGCATGATCGACGCGATCCTCACCAACTCGATGCTGCCGGCGATCAGCACCGAATTTCTCAACCGCCTGCTGCTGGGCACACCGGCGACCCAAGTGCAGGTCAGCGTGGAGGCGGGCGAGTTTGCCTATGCCTTTACGGCCGAGGCCGAGAGGTAAGCCCCGATGGCAACGACCCAGACCCATCGCGAGATCCAGGTGACCAGCGTCCTCGGCCCCGACGTGCTGTTGTTTCGACGCATGCAGGCGAGCGAAGGCTTGTCCCAGCTCAGCGAATACCACGTGGAGCTGTACAGCGAGCGCGCCGACCTGAACATCGACGACCTGCTGGCCACCCAGATGACCGTGGCCGTGGACCTGCCCAAGGGCGGCAGCCGCTATTTCAGCGGGCATGTCAGCCACTTCTCGTTCAGCACGCGCCAGGGCCGCTACGCCACCTACAAGGCGGTGCTGCGCCCGTGGTTGTGGTTCCTGACGCTGACCAGCGACTGCCGGATCTTCCAGGAACTGAGTGTGCCGGACATCCTCAAGCAGGTGTTCGCGCCCTACAGCATTGCCGACGTCGACACCTCGGGCCTCAGCGGCAGCTACAAGCCGCTGACCTATTGCGTGCAGTACCGCGAGAGCGATTTCAACTTCGTCAGCCGCCTGATGGAGCAGGAGGGCATCTACTACTACTTCAAGAGTGCCGCAGGGCGTCACACCTTGGTGCTGGCGGACTCCTACGGCGCGCATTCACCGGCGCCGGGGTACGCGCAGATCCGCTTCATGCCCGCCGAAGACCACGCCATGCGCGAAAGCGAAGTGATCTATGACTGGCGCATGGGCGGCGACGTGGAACCGGGCGGCTATACGCTGCAAGACTTCGACTTCGAGAAGCCCAGCGCCAACCTGCTGGCCAAGTCCACTCTGGCCGGCAGTTACCCGCAGTCGCGCCACGAGCGCTATGACTACCCGGGCAAGTACACCGAACGCAAACAGGGTGAAACCTATGCGCGCACCTTGATTGAGTCGCTGCACACCGACACCCAGCGCGTGACCGGTGCGACCCGTGCCCGAGGCCTGTTCCCCGGCGCCCTGTTGACCCTGACCGAACACCCGCGCAGCGAACAGAACGCGCAGTTCCTGTTGCTGGAGGCGCGTTATGCATTGTCTTCGGACACCTACGAGCCTACCCCGCCCGCCGACCCCGCGCCGGTGCTGAGCTGCGAGTTTGTCGCGCTGTCACGCCAGCAGCAGTTCCGTGCGCCCTGTGTAGCGCGCAAGCCGCTGATGCACGGCCCGCAGACCGCCATGGTGGTGGGCAAGCAGGGCGAAGAAATCTGGACCGACAAATACGGGCGCATCAAGGTGCAGTTCCACTGGGACCGCGAAGGCAAGCGCGACGAAAACAGCTCGTGCTGGATCCGCGTGGCGCAGAGCTGGGCGGGCAAGCGCTGGGGCGCGCTATACACGCCGCGCATCGGCCAGGAAGTGGTGGTGAGCTTTCTGGAAGGTGATCCCGACCAGCCGCTGGTCACGGGCAGCGTCTACAACGCCGACACCATGCCGCCGTATTCATTGCCGGAGAACGCCACACGCTCGACCCTCAAGAGCAACTCGTCCAAGGGGGGCGGGGGCTACAACGAGCTGCGTTTCGAAGACAAAAAGGGTTCGGAACAGGTGTTCCTGCACGCGCAGAAAAACCTCGACCAGCGCGTGCTCAAGGACTCCCTGGACTGGGTGGGCGGCGACCGCCATTCCAAGATCGACCAGGACCTGCGCGAGAAGGTCGGCGGTGACCGGCATTCGTCGGTGGGCGGCCATCGCAACGAGAAAGCCACGGGCGACGTGTCGATGGCGGCCGGCGCCAACATGATCATCAACGGTGGCATGAAGACCGGCATCACCGCTGGCATGGACACCTACATCAAGGGCGGCATGAACGTGGTGATCGAGGCCGGGGCGACCATCACGCTCAAGGTCGGCTCCACTTTCCTGACCCTCACGCCGGCGATGATCGTCGCCTCGACCATCCCGCTGCCACTGCCCGAAGCCGCCTCGGCGGCACAAGCCCTGGCTCTCACGGCCGCCACCGGACCGGCTGGCGTGCCGTTGCCGCCCAAGGAGGCCGACGATGGCAAGTAACTCACTCTGGAGCCCGCTATGAACCTGATCCTGCTGGTCAAAAGCTACCGCGACCAACCCATGCCCGGCGATGTGATCTGCCGCTTCACCGAAGTGGGCGGCTCCATTGGCCGTGGGCCGGACAACGACCTGACCCTGGACGACCCGGGCAAATACATCTCCCGGGTGCACGCGCGCATCGACCTGCGCGGCGAGCAGTTCTACCTCACCGACACCGGCAGCAACCCCAGCCTGGTCAACGAACGGCCGCTGGGCAACGGCCGCGAGCGTGTGCTGGAGGAGGGTGATCGCCTGGTGATCGGCGACTACGCGTTGCTCGTGCGCCTGGAACAGCCCCAGGCGCCGGAACCCGAAGACGACGCCCTGGCCACGCGCATCCTGCCGCCGTTGTTCGTGCCGCCACCACCGCCCGTGGCCGCCGAACTGCCGCCGTTGGAAGTGCCGCAGGCGCTCGTGCGCGACCCGGAGGTGGTGGTGCCGGTGCTGTTGCACGACGATCTGGCCGGTGCGCGGATCCTCGAAGGCCACTCGCTGTTCGACGGGGCGATGCCGCTGTCGGACCCGCTGGGCTTGAACCCATCGCTGACCCCGGTGTTTCGCGGCACCGAGAGCGACCATGTGGCGCCGCAACTGCAGGCGTTCAACCCGCCAATCTGGCAGGCCGAGCCCCAGGTGATCCCGGAGGATTACGACCCGTTACTTGGGCTATCCACATCCCCTGTGGGAGCGGGCTTGCCCGCGAAGAACGATCATGCGGTCATCCAGGAACAACCCGTCGTCCTTGAGACCTTCGCGAGCAAGCCCGCCCCCACAGGGGATGAAGGTGTTCTCACGGCCCTGCTTTTGGGCCTGGGCCTTCCCGACCTGCACACCACCCGTACCCCCACCGAACTCGCCCAGCTGGTGGGTGAAATGCTGCGTGCCGCCACGGGCGGCACCATGGATGTGCTGATGGCCCGTGCGCTGACCAAGCGTGAAAGCCACATCGACATGACCATGATCGGTGCCTATTCCAACAACCCGCTGAAGTTCTTTCCTGACGCCGACAGCGCCTTGACCCAGATGCTCAACAGCGATTCACCGGCCTACATGCGCCCGGTCAAGGCGCTGAATGCCTCGTTCGATGACCTCAAGGCCCACGAGCTGGCGGTGATCGCCGGCATGCGTGCGGCGCTGGGCGCGGTGGTGCAGCGCTTCGACCCGGCCCGGGTCGAGCAGCGGCGCACCACCCACGGCGCGCTCGACAAGTGGATGCCGGCGCGGCGCAAGGCGCGCCTGTGGGACCGCCTGGTGGAGCGCTACGAAGACCTGGCACGGGACGCCGACGAGGACCTGCAACGCCTGTTTGGCGAACTGTTTTCCAAGGCTTACGAAGAACAAGTCGCCCGCATGCGCACGTGATCATGGCCACGCAACGCATTCATTTGATGAGAAAAATTTATGTCCTGGAACAACAAAGTCGTCTGGTCCGAAGGCATGCTCCTGCAGCCCCAGCACCTGCAGCAGCATGACCGTTTTCTGCAAACCCAACTCGAAGCCCGGGTCGCGACCTTGCGCGCCTACGGCTGGGGTTTTTCCAAATTGGACATCGACCCGCAGCAGTTGGCGATGGGCAAGCTGTCGCTGCTCTCCTACAGCGGCGTATTGCCCGACGGCACACCCGTGGGCCTGCCGTTTGATGATGAAATGCCGCTGCCCCTGGAGATCCCCGACGATGCCCGCGACCTGAAAGTGGTGCTGGCCTTGCCGAGCCTGCGTCCGGGCGTGTCGGAGGTCGACGACAACCCCAGCTTTGAAAACTTTGCCCGCCATCGCAGCAGCGAATACGAGGCCTGGGACAGCAATGGCCTGGACAGCAGCGCGCTGATGAGCATCGGCAAATTGCGCCTGCGCCTGGCGTTCGAAGGCGATGTGGCCGACACCCATAGCGTGTTGGGCGTTGCTCACGTGGTGGAAAAACGCGCCGACAAAAGCGTGCTGCTTGACCGCGATTACTGCCCGCCGTGCCTGGATATTCGTGCGGCCGAACGCCTGCGCGCATTCAACGACGAACTGCTGGGCCTGGTGCAGCAACGGGTCGAAGCCCTGGCGTCGCGCCTGACCCGCCCGGACGGCAGCGGTGCGGCGGAAATCGCCGACTTCCTGCTGTTGCAAGTGCTCAACCGCAGCGTGCCGCTGGTACGGCACCTGGCGGCAATGACCGGTTTGCACCCCGAACAGCTGTACCGCGACCTTGCCTCCCTGGCCGGTGAGTTGGCGACCTTTACCCGTGATGACAAGCGTGCCGCCAGTTACCCGGTGTATCGCCATGGCGCCCTGGCGGAAACCTTCGCCCCGGTGATGCTCGACCTGCGCCGCGCGCTGTCGGCGGTGATGGATGTGCGCGCCATCGCGATCCCGCTGGAAGAGCGTCAGTACGGGATTCGCGTGGCGGTGCTGCCCGATCAGGAACTGCTGCGCTCGGCGACCTTCATCCTGGCGGTGCAGGCGCAGATGTCGGCTGAAAGCGTGCGCAACGGTTTCCCGCCGCAGGTGAAGATCGGCTCGGTGGAAAAAATCCGCGACCTGGTCAACCTGCAACTGCCGGGCATCGGCCTGCGTCCGTTGCCGGTGGCGCCACGGCAGTTGCCGTTCCACGCCGGCTTCACCTATTTCGAACTCGACCGCAGCAGCGAATATTGGCAATTGCTCAGCCAGTCGGCGGGGTTTGCCATGCACATCGCCGGGGTGTTCCCGGGGCTCGATATGCAGTTCTGGGCCATCCGCAATTAAGGCAAGGTGACTGACGTGAACGACACTTTTGAAGGCGGCCAGGACCCGGACCGCACCTTGCTGATCCCTACCCCCGGCGGGCGCCGGGCCACACCGTCGCCCACTGTGGCCGCGCCGGTGCAACGCGCCGCGCCTGTGCTGCACGGACAGGGCCTCAACCCGCTGGTACGGGCGGCCAACCCGCTGCTGGACCTGGTGGTGCCGTTGCGCACCCTGACGGCGATGCCGGACATGGAGAGCCTGCGCCAGCGCTTGATCCAGGCGGTGCAGGCCTTTGAAGCCCAGGCCCGTGCGAGCCAGGTGGATGTGGAAACCGTGGCCGCTGCACGCTACGCGTTGTGCACTCTGGTGGATGAGACCATCGCCAGTACGCCCTGGGGCGCGGGGGTGTGGGGCAGCCGCAGCCTGTTGGTGACGTTCCACAACGAGGCGTGGGGTGGCGAGAAATTTTTCATGATCCTGCAGCGCCTCAGCCAGGACCCGCGTACTCACATCGATGTGCTGGAGTTGATGTACCTGTGCATGGCCCTGGGCCTGGAGGGCCGCTACCGGGTGCTGGAGCGCGGCCTGGATCAGCTGGGCCTGTTGCGCGAGCGCCTGTTGCAACTGATCAACCAGCAACGCGGCCAGCAGGAGCAGGACCTCTCACCGCGCTGGCGTGGCGCCGAGGCCCCGCAAGCATCAATGCTGCGCCGGGTACCGTTGTGGGTGCTGGCGTCGGTGGCGGCGGTGCTGTTGTTGAGTGTGCAGTTGACTTACAGCTGGCTGCTCAACCGTGCGTCCGACCCGGTGTTTGCCCAGTTGGGTTCGATTCGTGTGGCCTCGCCGCTGAAGGTGGCGGTGCCCACGGCGCCGGCGCCAGTGCGCCTGGCCGGGTTCCTCGCGCCGGAAGTGGCCCAAGGGCTGGTGGCGGTGAAAGACAGTGCCGACCGCTCGGTCATCACCTTGCGCGGCGACGGTGTGTTTGCCTCCGGCAGTGCCGAGGTGTCGAGCAATTTTGACGGGCTGCTGGCGCGCATTGGTGACGCCCTGGCCACGGTGCCGGGGGATGTGGTGGTGGTCGGGCATACCGATAACGTGCGGCCGTCGGCGACGTCGCGGCTGGGGTCCAACTTCGACTTGTCCCAGGCGCGGGCCAAGACCGTGGCGCGTTTGCTCGCGCAGCGTGCCGGGCCAGCCGAGCGTTACCGCAGCGAGGGCCGTGGCGAAACCGAGCCGCTGGTGCCCAATGATTCGGCGGCCAATCGTGCACGTAACCGCCGCGTCGATATCACCGTGCTGATCCCTTCCCAGGCGCAATAACCATGAACTTTTCTTCGTTTTTCTCATTGTTATGGTCCCCGGTGGAGCGCTTTATTCTGTGGCTGCTCAAGCCGTGGTTGCTGTCGCTGATCGGCGTGGCGCTGCTGTCGTTGCTGGTGTGGTACGAAGGCCCGCTGCTGGCGTTCAACGGCAGTGAGCCGCTGGCGCCGGAGTCACGTCGCTGGGGGTTGATCGCGCTGTTTATGCTGATTTGGCTGGGCTATTTCGTCTGGCGCCTGTGGCGTGCCTGGCGGGCCAACCGTGGCCTGATGGCCGGCGTCGCCGAGGCGCCAGCGGTCGCGCCCGGCGTGCGTGAAACCCAGGCCGAAGTGGCTGAGCTGGGCGAGCGCATGCGCTCGGCCATGGCCGTGCTGCGCAAGGCCAACCCGGGCTGGAAGATGAGCGGGCAGTACCTGTACCAACTGCCGTGGTACATGTTTGTCGGCGCGCCGGGCAGCGGCAAGACCACCGCGCTGACCCACTCCGGCCTGCAGTTTCCCTTGCGCGAAGCGATGGGCAGTGGTGCCATCGGCGGCGTGGGCGGTACCCGGCATTGCGACTGGTGGTTCACCGACGAAGCCGTGTTGCTCGACACCGCCGGGCGCTACACCACCCAGGACAGCTACACCGAGGTGGACAAGGCGGCCTGGGGCGGCTTTCTCGACCTGCTGAAAAAGTACCGTCGCCAGCGCCCGGTCAACGGTGTGATCGTGGCCTTGAGTGTCAGCGACCTGCTGCAACAGACCGACGCCCAGCGCCAGGCCCAGGCCGTGGCGATCCGCGCGCGCATCAACGAGCTGTACGAGCGCCTGGGCCTGCGGTTTCCGGTGTACGTGATCATCACCAAGTGCGATTTGCTGGCGGGCTTCTCGGAGTTTTTCGAGACCTTCGGCCGCGATGAGCGTGCGCAGGTGTGGGGGGTGACCTTTCCATTGCCCCAGCCACCGCAGCCCGACACGGGGTTGGCGTCGTTCCCGGGCGAGTTCGATGCGTTGGAGCGCCAGTTGCAGCGGCGGGTACTGGAGCGTTTGCAGCAGGAGCGCGACCTGTCGCGACGTGCCTTGCTCTATAGCTTCCCGCAACAATTTGCCAGCCTGGGCGATGGCCTGACGCGCTTTCTCAACACGGTGTTTGAAACCAACCGCTACCAGGAGCCGGCGCTGTTGCGTGGGGTGTACTTCACCAGCGGCACCCAGGAAGGCAGCCCGATTGACCGCGTGCTGACTTCGCTGGCGGCTTCGTTCGGCCTGGGCCGCAAGGTGCTGGCGCCGAATGTGGCCAGCGGGCGCAGCTATTTCATCACGCGGTTGCTGCGTGAGGTGATTTTCAAGGAGGCCGGGCTTGCCGGGGTCAATCATCAAGAGGAGCGGCGTCGGCGCTTGCTTGGCCGGGCCGGGCGTATCACGGCGGCGGCAGTGTTCGTGTTGCTGCTGGCGGCGATGACCATCAGCTACAACCGCAACCTGCAATTGATCGCCGATGCGTCTGGCGCCGCCAACAACGTCGCGCAATTGGCCAAGGCACTGCCGGTAGAGGGTGATGTGCTGGTGACGTTGCCGTTGCTCAATGCCACGCGCAGTTTGCCCAGTGGCTACAGCGACGCCGACAACAGCGTGCCGCTGCTCAGCCGCATGGGCCTGTACCAGGGCAACAAGCTGGGTGCGGGGGCGATCACCCTGTACCGCCGCCTGCTGCGCAGTACGTTGTTGCCGCACATCGTCGCCAACATGGAAAACGCGTTGCGCCGGGGTGATGCGAGCAATCAGGAGTTTCTGTATGAAACCCTGCGCGCCTACCTGATGCTGGGCGAGCGGCAGTTCTTCGACGCGCCGTCGGTGCAGGCCTGGGTCGATGTGGACTGGCGCCGCGAACTGCCCCAGGCGACGCCGGCGCAGTTGCAGCAATTGTCGGATCACGTGGCGGCGTTGCTCGAGGCCGATGACGAAGCCGAACCGGTGCAACTGGACAGCGCGTTGATCGCCAAGGTGCGCCTGGCGCTGGCGAGCATGCCGTTGTCCCAGCGCATCTATAACCGGGTCAAGCGCCAGGTGGATCAGCAACATCTGCCGGAATTGAGCGTCAACAGCGCGGTGGGGCGGGACGTATCGTCGCTGTTTACCCGCGCCAGTGGTGAGCCGTTGTCCCGTGGGGTCAGCGGTGTGTACCGGATCGCCGGTTACCGTGAGTTGACCGACAAGACCCCGCAAGCCGTGGCCGACATGGCCAAGGACAGTTGGGTGCTCGATCGCCAGGAATCGGCGCAGATCGCCGGCGGCAACCCGGCGATGCAGGCGGCGGTGCTGGAGCTGTATTACGCCGACTACATCCGCCAGTGGGACACCTTTCTCGCGGATGTGCACCTGGTGCCGTTGACCGGCCTGGGCCAGGCGTCCCAGGTGACCAATACGCTGGCTGCCACTGATTCACTGCTGCGCGCCTTGTTGCAAGCCGTCTCCAAGGAAACAACCCTGGACGGTGCCCTGACTTCGGCTACCAGCAAGGACACCGACCAGCGCGTGCGCGACAAAATCGCTGCCGCCACCCAGAAACTGCAATCGGCCTTGGGCGGTGACACCCCGGCTGCGGTTGCGGACGCTTCGGCCAACCCGGTGGATCAGCATTTTGCGGCGTTGCATCGTTTGGTCGGAACCGGCACCGGCCCGCAGCCATTGGATGACGTGCTGGCCTCGCTGAAAGATGCCGGGCAGTTTTTCGACAGCGCCGATGCGGCCCGCCGCAGTGCTGCGCCGGCACCCTCCAACGAAGTGCTGGGGCGCTTGAAGCGTTCGGGTGACACCCAGCCGGCGCCTTTGTCGACCTTGCTGCGTGATGTGGAGGCCGGTGGCAGCGCGCTGACCCTGGGTAACGAGAAGGCCCGCTTGAACGCGCTGTGGGAGGCCACTGGCGCGCCGTTCTGCCGGGTGGCGATTGAGGGGCGCTACCCGCTGGTGCGCAGTTCCGGGCGTGATGCCACCGCCGATGACTTCGGCAAGTTCTTCGGCCCGGGTGGGTTGATGGATGATTTTTTCAGCAAGAACCTTGCGCCTTACGTCGACATGAGCGGCAGCCAGTGGCGCTGGCGGTCAACCGGTGTGACGCCGCTGAATATTTCCCAGGATGTGCTCAACCAGTTCCAGCGCGGCGCCAAACTGCGCGACATGTTCTTTGTGGCCGGGGCGCGCCAGCCGTCGATGCGTTTTGATCTGAAGGCCCTGGGGGCTGATCCGGCGTTGACCAAAGTGACCCTGGACATCGATGGCCAGCCGGTGGTGTACGACACCGGCACTTCGCCGGACTTCACCAGCATCTCCCTGCCCAGCGGCAAGTCCGGAGGGTTGGTGCGCCTGGACGCCACGCCGGCGCTGGTCAACCCGTTGCGCAGTGACGGCCCTTGGGGCTGGCTGCGCATGATGGACAAGGCGGCGGTGAGCGCCCAGGGCGAGCAATTGCAATTGACCTTCACCGTGGAGGGCCACCGCGTGGCGTACCAGTTGCGCGCCAGCAGTGTGATCAACCCGTTCCGGCGTGACAGCCTTGAGCCGTTCCATTGCCCCAGCAGTTTTTAAGGACCCGTCATGAATGGATTTTTCGGCAAGGTCGCAAGCCATGGGGATTTTGTCAGCCGCCGTTTGCCGCCGGCGTTTTTGAACACCTGGGACACTTGGCTGCAGGCCGGTTTGCAGTGCAGTCGTGAGCGCCTGGGTGACCAGTGGCTGGACGTGTACCTGTGCAGCCCGATCTGGCGTTTTGCGCTGGCGGCGGGGGTGTGCGGTGACAGCGGTTGGGCGGGGGTGATGATTCCCAGCGTGGACCGCGTGGGGCGGTATTTTCCGCTGACCCTCGCCAGTGCAGGCGAGGACGTGCCCTTGCTGGCGCGGTTGGAACGGGATGAGGTGTGGTACGGCCAGTTGGAGCGCCTGGCGTTGTCGGCGCTGAGCGAAGGGTTTGCCCTGGAATCGTTCGACGAGGTGTTGCAGGCCCTGCCATTGGCCGGCTGCTGGACACCGGCAAGCCACGCCGACACGGCCTGGGTACCCGCACAATGGCTCGACTTGCCCGACCCGGAGCGGATTGGTGACGGCATGCCGCAATTAAGCGCGCAGATCGATCCTTCGGGCCTCGCGCGGCACTCACTGTTCTGGACCGAAGGCTCGCCCCGCGTTGCGCCGTCGATCTGGGTAGGGGAGGGGCTGCCGGATGGCGAGACCTTCGCTGACATGCTGGGTGGACGGTAGAGCCTGGTGATCACCTGTAGTGAGCGGGCTTGCCCCGCGCCGCGATCTACCTGATGTAGCGCGTCACCTGAGACATCGCCGCGCGGGGCAAGCCCGCTCACTACAACGGCATATTCTGTGGTGAGCGGGCTTTGTTGTTCCCGGGAATGCAAAACGGCGCCCGAAGGCGCCGTTTTGTTTTCTACGTTGTGCTAAGCGATCAAACGCCCAACACCGCGTGCTGCACCAGGGTGAGCAGCGGTTGTGGGTATACGCCCAGGAAGAACGCGAGCAGGGCGATGGCCAGGAGCATCACGCCGCCTGCCTTCTGTTCCCAGTGCAGCTCGGCGTCCACGCGACGCAGGTTTGGCTCGATCAGGTACAGGGTGACCATCACGCGCAGGTAGTAGAACACGCCGATGGCGCTGCCCAGTACCAGGGAGGCGACCAACCACCACTCGTGGGCTTCAACACCGGTCGCGACGATGTAGAACTTGCCGATGAAGCCGGCCGTCAGCGGGATACCGGCCAGGGACAGCATCATCACGGTCAGTACGGCAGTCAGGTACGGACGGCGCCAGAACAGGCCGCGGTATTCGTACAGGGCGTCGGCGTCACGGCCTTTGAATGGCGAGGACATCAGCGTGATCACGCCGAATGCACCCAGGCTGGTGATCACGTAGGTCACCAGGTACACGCCCATGGCTTCCACGGCCAGGCCTTTGCTCGCCACCAGGGCGATCAGCAGGTAGCCGAAGTGGGCGATGGACGAGTAACCCAGCAGACGCTTGAGGTTGTTCTGGGTCAGGGCCAGCAGGTTGCCGAACAGGATCGACGCAATGGCGATCACGGTCAGCACGGTGCTCAGCACGCCGGTATTGGCGGCAGGGGAGATCTGGAACAGACGCACCATCACCGCAAACACTGCAACCTTCGACGCAGTGGCCAGGAACGCAGCCACCGGCGCCGGGGCACCTTCGTACACGTCCGGGGTCCACAGGTGGAACGGCACCAAGGAGAGCTTGAACGCCAGGCCGATCAGCATCATGGCCAGGCCCAGTTGGGCAATCGGCGCAGGCATGCTGGTGGCGGCCAGGGCGTGGCCGATACCGGTGAAGCTCAGGTTGCCGGCTTCGGCATAGAGCAGGGCCATACCGAACAACAGGAACGCGGAACCGGCCGCCGACAGCACCATGTACTTGATGCCGGCTTCCAGGGAGCGCTTGTTGAAGAACGCATAGGCCACCAGGCCGTAGGTCGGGATCGACAGCAGTTCCAGGCCGATGAACAGGCCCGCCAGGTGCTGTGCGCTGACCAGCACGATGCCACCGGCCGCAGCCAGCAGGATCAGCAGGTACAGCTCTTCGCGGTTGCCTGGGTAGCCGGTGCCGCCTTCGCCGAGGTAGGCGTGGGCGAGGGTGACGCAGGCCAGCGTGGCCACCAGGATCAGCGCGATGTACAGCAGGGCGAAGTCATCGACCATCATCAAAGGCGTGACCGCCAGTGGCGCGACCTTGAGGGCCGGGATGATCGACAGCAGGGCCAGGTTCAGACCGGCACAGGACAGCAGGAACGTTTGCGAGTGATTGCGGCGCCAGGCGATCGCCAGCATCACCACCACGATGGTGAGGCTGGTAATCAGCAGCGGCGCAAGCGCGATAAAGTGTTGGATCGTGAATTCCATAGCGCTCTTACCGGGCCGAAGCGAGTTGAGAGAAGGCGGTGCCGAACCACTGCTGCACGCCATGCATCGTTGCGGCAGAAGTGTCCAGGAACGGTTGCGGGTACACGCCGATGTAGATCAGCAGGACCGCAAGGCCGAGCACCATGATCAGTTCGCGAGCGTCCATCCCTTGCAGGACGGTGTCGGACTTGGCCGGGCCGAAGTAGGCGCGGTGGATCATGATCAGCGAGTAGACCGAACCGAACACCAGGCCGGACGTGGCGATGGCGCTGACCCATGGGGTCTGTACGAACGCGCCCATCAGGATCAGGAACTCGCCGATGAAGTTACCGGTACCCGGCAAGCCCAGGGACGCGGCGGCGAAGAACAGGCTGATCGCCGGCAGGTAGGCGATACGCGACCACACCCCACCCATTTCACGCATGTCACGGGTGTGCAGGCGCTCGTACAGCTGGCCACTCAGGATAAAGAGGGCAGCGGCCGAAACACCGTGGGCCAACATCTGGATCACCGCGCCTTGCAGCGCCAGTTGGCTGCCGGAGTAGATGCCGATCAGTACGAAGCCCATGTGGGAAACGGACGAGAAGGCAATCAGACGCTTGATGTCGGTTTGTGCGAAGGCCAGGAACGCACCGTAGAAGATCCCGATCAGACCCAGGGTCATGGCGATCGGCGCGAACTCGGCCGAGGCATTCGGGAACAGCGGCAGGGCGAAACGCAGCAGACCATACGCAGCGGTCTTCAACAGGATGCCCGCCAGGTCCACGGAACCTGCAGTCGGCGCCTGGGCGTGAGCGTCAGGCAGCCAGGAGTGGAACGGCACCACCGGCAGCTTCACCGCGAACGCGATGAAGAAGCCCAGCATCAGGATGTACTCGGTGGTCAGGGACATCTTGGTCTTCAACAGGTCGGCGTAGTTGAAGGTGATCACGCCGGTGTTGTTGAAGTTGACCAGTACCAGGCCCAGGATCGCCACCAACATGATCAGGCCGGAAGCCTGGGTGAAGATGAAGAACTTGGTCGCTGCGTAGATCCGGGTTTTCTTGCCGTCCGAAGAACTGTGACCCCAGAGCGCGATGAGGAAGTACATCGGCACCAGCATCATTTCCCAGAAGAAGAAGAACATGAACAGGTCGAGGGCGAGGAACACGCCGACAACGCCGCCCAGGATCCACATCAGGTTCAGGTGGAAGAAGCCCACGTGACGCTGGATCTCTTTCCAGGAGCAGAGTACCGAGAGGATACCCAGCAGGCCGGTCAGCAGGATCATCAACAGCGACAGGCCGTCGAGGGCCAGGTGCACGTTGATGCCGAAGCGCTGGATCCACACGTGCTTGAATTCAAGCGCGAACGTTGGATCGACACCCGGTGCCGGAGCAAATGAATAGTCGCCATGGGCCCACAGCCAGAGGCCGAGCGCGAGTTCCAGGGACATGGTCAGCAACGCAATCCAGCGGGGGAGGGTGGCGCCGAAGCGTTCACCCATCCAGCAGAGCAGGCCGCCGATGAAGGGGATCAGGATTAGCCAGGGCAGAATCATGACAGGCTCGTTTCCTTTCGCAAGTTCGCAAAGTTGGCAATGTTCATAATCAGACCGCTACCACCACGATGGCGCCAATCACCAGAACGGCACCGGCCGCCATGGAGGCTGCATACCAGCGCAGTTGGCCAGTCTCGCTGCGGCTCAGGGCGGTGTGACCGGCCTTGGCGGCGCGCGGGATCAAACCGATGGTCTGGTCGAGCGGGTCTTTGCGCAGTACATGGCTGATGGCCAGGTAAGGCTTGACGAACAGTTTGTCGTAGATCCAGTCGAAGCCCCAGGCAGCGAACCACCAGGCCGACAGGAAGCGGCCAATGCCACTGTTGGCAACCGCCGTCACGAAGCGACGCTTGCCCAGGAACAGCAGCGCGGCCAGCAGGATACCCGCGATAGCGATGGCGCCCGAGGCGATTTCCAGGCTGTGCTTGGCAGCGCCACCGGCATGGCCGGCGCTTTCTGGCAGCACGCCAGCCAGTGGCGGGGTGATCAGGGCGCCGACGAAGGTCGACAGCACGATCAGTACCGACAAAGGCAGCCAGTGCGAAATGCCGTGGCCTGCGTGTGCTTCGGTCTTGGCTTCACCGTGGAAGGTGATGAAGATCAGGCGGAAGGTGTACAGCGAGGTCATGAATGCCCCCACCAGGCCTGCGTACAGCAGGTTCTGGTTACCGCTGGCAAAGGCTTCCCAGAGGATTTCGTCTTTCGAGTAGAAACCGGCGGTCACCAGCGGCAGGGCGGCCAGGGCGGCACCACCGACGATGAAGCTGGCGTAGGCCAGTGGCAGTTTCTTCCACAGACCGCCCATCTTGAAGATGTTCTGCTCGTGGTGGCAGGCAACGATCACCGCACCGGAAGCGAGGAACAGCAGGGCCTTGAAGAAGGCGTGGGTCATCAGGTGGAAGATCGCCGCGTCCCAGGCGCCAACGCCCAGGGCCAGGAACATGTAGCCGATCTGGCTCATGGTCGAGTAGGCGAGGATACGCTTGATGTCGGTCTGCACCAGCGCGGCGAAGCCGGCCAGTACCAGCGTCACGCCGCCCACCAGGCCTACCAGGTGCAGGATTTCCGGCGCCAGGGTGAACAGGCCGTGGGTACGTGCGATCAGGTAGACACCCGCCGTTACCATCGTTGCCGCGTGGATCAGTGCGGAAACAGGGGTAGGACCGGCCATCGCATCCGCCAGCCAGGTTTGCAGTGGCAGTTGCGCGGATTTACCGACAGCGCCGCCCAGCAGCATCAGGGTGGCCAGGGTGATCCAGAAGTCGCCAACCTGGAATTTCTGCGGTGCCAGCACCAGCAGTTCCTGGATGTTCAGCGTGCCCACCTGTTGGAACAGGATGAACAGGCCGATGGCCATGAACACGTCACCGATACGGGTCACGATGAAGGCTTTGAGGGCGGCGTTACCGTTGTTGCGGTTGCTGTAGTAGAAACCGATCAACAGGTACGAGCACAGGCCCACGCCTTCCCAACCGAAGTACAGGAACAACAGGTTATCGCCCAGCACCAGGAACAGCATGCTGGCGATAAACAGGTTGGTGTACGAGAAGAAGCGCGAGTAGCCCGCTTCACCGCGCATGTACCAGGACGCGAACAGGTGGATCAGGAAGCCCACACCCACCACCACGCCGAGCATGGTGATCGACAGGCCGTCGATGTAGAGGGCGAAGTTGGGCTTGAAGCCCTCCACCGACATCCACTGCCACAGCACGAGGGTGTAGTGGCCGCCTTCCGGCGGCGCCACGTTGAATTGCCAGATGACGTAGGCGGCCACGATGGCCGACAGGCCAATGGAACCCACGCCCACCAGGGCCGAGAGGTTTTCCGACCAGCGCCCGCGAGAGAACGACAGCAGCAGGAAACCGATCAGGGGGAATACGAAAGTCAGAAAGATCATGTTCATCCGCGCATCTCACTGGCAGCGTCGATATCAAGCGTGTGGAAGCGACGATACAGTTGCAGCAGGATCGCCAGGCCGATACTGGCCTCGGCGGCTGCCAGGCTGATCACCAGGATGAACATGACTTGTCCATCCGGCTGGCCCCAACGTGCACCCGCAACGATGAAGGCCAGTGCGGCGGCGTTCATCATGATTTCCAGGCTCATCAACACGAACAGAATGTTACGGCGAACCATCAGGCCGACCAGGCCAAGGCAGAACAGGATGCCGGCGACCGCCAGACCATGCTCCAAAGGGATAGCAGGCATCGTCATTGCTCCTTGGCTTCGTTGCGGCCCAAGTGGAAGGCGGTGACGGCTGCAGCGAGCAGCAGCATCGACGCCAGTTCGACCACCAGCAGGTACGGGCCGAACAGGCTGATGCCCACGGCCTTCGCGTCTACGGTGGTGTGGCCGATGGCCTGGCCGCTCTGGTGAGCGAACAGTACATACAGCAGTTCACCCAGCAGCAGGGCTGCCAGGACGACCGGGCCGAGCCAGATGCCGGGCTTGAGCCAGACACGTTCCTGGGCGACCGAAGCCGGCCCCAGGTTGAGCATCATCACCACAAACACGAACAGCACCATGATGGCGCCGGCGTAGGCGATCACTTCCAGCACACCGGCGAACGGTGCGCCGAGGCTGAAGAAGGTCATGGCCACGGCGATCAACGAAATGATCAGATAGAGCAGGGCGTGCACGGGGTTGGTGTTGGTGATCACGCGAAGCGTGGACACCACTGCAATACCGGACGCGAAATAGAAAGCGAATTCCATCTTTCTTCCTTAAGGCAGCAAGCTCTTCACGTTGATCGGCTCGGCTTCGTTTTGTGCGGCGCCTTTTGGCTTACCGGCAACGGCCATACCTGCAACACGATAGAAGTTGTAATCAGGGTTTTTACCGGGACCAGAGATCAGCAGATCTTCTTTCTCGTACACCAGGTCCTGACGTTTGAACTCGGCCATCTCGAAATCCGGCGTGAGCTGGATTGCGGTGGTCGGGCAAGCTTCCTCGCAGAGGCCGCAGAAAATGCAGCGCGAGAAGTTGATGCGGAAGAAGTCCGGGTACCAGCGACCGTCTTCGGTTTCAGCTTTCTGCAGGGAGATGCAACCCACCGGGCACGCCACGGCGCACAGGTTGCAGGCTACGCAACGCTCTTCGCCATCGGGGTCGCGGGTGAGCACGATGCGGCCGCGATAGCGCGGCGGCAGGTACACCGCTTCTTCCGGGTATTGCAGGGTGTCGCGCTTGCGGAAGCCGTGGCCGAAAACCATCACCAGGCTTCGCAACTGGGTACCGGTACCCTTAACGATGTCGCCAATATATTTGAACATGGGTCAAATCCTCACTGAACCGCGCCCGCTGGCGTGTTCAACAACACAACGGCAGCAGTCACCAGCAAATTGATCAGGGTCAGCGGCAGGCAGAAGCGCCAGCTGAAATCCATCACCTGGTCGTATCGTGGACGCGGAATGGAAGCGCGCAGCAGGATAAACAACATGATGAAGAACGCGGTCTTCAGGAAGAACCAGAAGAAGGCCAACTGCGGCAGGATGCCGAACGGACCGTGCCAGCCGCCGAAGAACAGCGTGACCAGCAGGGCCGAGATCAAGATGATGCCGATGTATTCGCCAACGAAGAACATGCCCCATTTCATGCCGGCGTATTCAATGTGGTAACCGTCGGCCAGTTCCTGTTCCGCTTCCGGCTGGTCGAACGGGTGACGGTGAGTCACGGCGACGCCAGCGATGAAGAAGGTACAGAAGCCGAAGAACTGCGGAATGATGAACCACAGGTTCTGCGCCTGGTACTCGACGATGTCGCGCATGTTGAACGAGCCGACCTGCACCACGATGCCCATCAGCGCGAGGCCCATGAACACTTCGTAGGACACGGTCTGGGCCGAGGCGCGCAAGCTGCCCAGCAGGGCGAACTTGTTATTACTCGACCAGCCGGCGAACAGTACCGCGTAGACCGACAGACCGGCCATGGCGAAGAAGAACAGCAAGCCGATGTTCAGGTCCGCCACGCCCCAGGTCGGGGTGATCGGGATGATCGCGAAGGCGATCAGCAAGGCGCTCATGGCCACGACCGGTGCCAGGGTGAAGATCACCTTGTCGGCAAACGGCGGGGTCCAGTCTTCCTTGAAGAACATTTTGAGCATGTCGGCAGCGATCTGGAACATGCCGAACGGGCCAACGCGGTTCGGACCGTAACGGTCCTGCCACCAGCCCAGCAGGCGACGTTCGACGAAGCTGAGCAGGGCGCCCGCGACGACCACGGCCAACAGGATCACGACAGCCTTGAGGACCGCAATGATCACGTCGATCACTTCAGGGGTGAACCAGGTCATTGCGCTGCCTCCTGCAGACCGTCAACGGTTTTGCCAAAGATGGCCGCTGGGATGCCGGCGAAACCTTTCGGCAGTGCTACCAGGCCAGCGCCCAACGCTTCGTTGATGCGCAGCGGCAGACGCAGGGTCTGGCCGGCCACGTTCAGGCTGAGCAGTGCACCGTCGTTGACGCCCAGGCGGTCGGCTTCGGACTTGGCCAGGGAAACGTAGGCGGTCGGGATGCGCTCTTGCACCGGCGCGGCCTTGGAAGAGTTCTCTTCGCTGCCGAACAGGTGGAAGAACGGTACAACCTGCCAGGTGCCCTGGGCCGGGTTGAACGGACGCGGTACGGCGGCGAACCAGTTCAGCGAGTCACCGGTGCTTTCGATCAGGCGGGTGCCCGGGTCGCCAGCGCGGATGTGACCACCGACTTCGTCCTGGAACTTGTTCCAGGCCTGTGGCGAGTTCCAGCCCGGCGACCAGGCGAATGGCACCTGCTGACGCGGCTCGACCGATCCCGAGTAACCTTCCATGGAGAAGGCAAACGCGGTGTCCTGGTCTTGTGGGGTACGCGGTTCGTGCACGCTGATGTTGGCGCGCATGGCGGTACGACCGGAGTAACGCAGCGGTTCACGGGCCAGTTTCATGCCCTTGATGCGGAACGCGGCGGACGGTGCGGCGTCGACGATACGCGCCAGCTGCGGCGCGCTGGCAGCAGCGGCGGCGGTCACGTGGTCGAGCTGGGTCCAGTCGATCGGCTGGTTCAGCAGGGTGGCGCGCAGGGCATGCAGCCAGCGCCAGCCTTCGTGAACCAGGATGCTGGCGTCCATGTACTTCGGATCGAACACCTGGAAGAAGCGCTGGGCGCGGCCTTCCTGGCTGACCAGGGTACCGTCGCCTTCGGCGAAGGTGGCGGCTGGCAGGACCAGGTCGGCACGGTCGCTGGTGGCGGTCTTCTGGTGGTCGGCAACGATCAGCACCTTGGCGGCGTTGAGTGTAGCGTCAACCTTGGCGGCATCGGTGCGGGTGTACAGGTCGTTTTCCAGCACGACGATGGCGTCGGCCTTGCCATCCGTTACGGCTTGCAGCGCGGCGTCCAGGGACTCGCCACCGAGCATGGCCAGGCCAAGGCTGTTGGCTTCCGGCACGACCAGGCTGATGGAACCGTTCTTGTCGCGCAGTTTCAAGGCTTTGGCGATGTTGGCAGCGGCTTCGATCAGCGCCTTGGAACCCAGCGAGGTACCGGCAATGATCAAGGGACGCTTGGCGGCCAGCAGTGCGTCGGCGATGCGCTGGGCCAGTTCAACGGCTTCAGTGTCCAGGCCTTCGACGGCCGGCGCGCTGGTGTCCAGGGCGTGGGCCACGGCGAAACCGAGGCGGGCCAGGTCGTCTGGGGCTGCGTGGACGCATTCTTCGGCGATGTCGTCGAGCTTGGTTTCAGCGATGCTTGCGATAAACAGCGGGTTCAGCGCGTGCTGGCCGATGTTTTTCACCGCGGCGTCGAGCCACGGCTGTACGCGCATCGCGTCGGCCATGTCTTCAGCCTTGCCTTTGACCGACTGGCGCAGCGACAGGGCGATGCGGGCAGCGGTTTGGGTCAGGTCTTCACCGAGCACGAAGATGGCGTCGTGGTCTTCGATGTCGCGCATGTTCGGAACCGGCAGCGGGCTGTCGTTCAGCACTTGCAGGACCAGGCGGATGCGCTCCAGCTCACCGGCTTCGATACCGGAGTAGAAGTGCTCGGCACCCACCAGTTCGCGCAACGCGTAGTTGCTTTCGAGGCTGGCGCGGGGCGAACCGATACCGACGATGTTGCGGCCGCGCAGCAGGTCGGCGGCTTTATCCAGCGCGTCGTCCAGGCTCAGCTTGCCGCCGTTGGCCAGCAGTGGCTGGCGCGGACGGTCCTTGCGGTTGACGTAGCCGTAGCCGAAACGGCCACGGTCGCACAGGAAGTACTGGTTGACCGAACCGTTGAAGCGGTTTTCGATACGACGCAGTTCGCCGTAGCGCTCGCCCGGGGAGATGTTGCAACCGCTGGAGCAGCCATGGCAGATGCTCGGCGAGAACTGCATGTCCCACTTACGGTTGTAGCGCTCGGAGTGAGTCTTGTCGGTGAACACACCGGTCGGGCAGACCTCGGTGAGGTTGCCGGAGAACTCGCTTTCCAGCACGCCGTCTTCAACGCGACCAAAGTACACGTTGTCGTGGGCGCCGAACACGCCCAGGTCGGTACCGCCGGCGTAGTCCTTATAGAAGCGCACGCAACGGTAGCAGGCGATGCAGCGGTTCATTTCGTGGGAAATGAACGGGCCGAGGTCCTGGTTCTGGTGGGTACGCTTGGTGAAGCGATAACGGCGCTCGTTGTGGCCGGTCATCACGGTCATGTCTTGCAGGTGGCAGTGACCGCCTTCCTCACAGACCGGGCAGTCGTGGGGGTGGTTGGTCATCAGCCATTCGACGACACTGGCGCGGAACGCCTTGGATTCTTCATCGTCGATGGAGATCCAGGTGTTGTCGGTGGCGGGGGTCATGCACGACATGACGATACGACCACGGGTGTCGTTCTCGTCGGTGTATTGCTTGACCGCGCACTGGCGACAGGCACCGACGCTACCGAGTGCGGGGTGCCAGCAGAAATACGGGATATCGAGGCCGAGTGACAGACACGCCTGTAACAGGTTGTCCGCCCCATCGACTTCGAGCGCTTTGCCGTCTACGTGGATAGTGGCCATGGTTCAAAGTTCTTCGTTGGCCCGTTGTCAGCGGGCGTGGCTAATGGAATCTTGTTATTCATGTGCATCTACACAGCCGTTAAGGCGTCAGCACATGAGCAGTTGAAGGGCACGCGCCCTTCGCCTGTTTAAGCGTTACGCGCCGACTACGATCGGCCTTGCCAGAGGCGGGACGGCGGCGCTGGTAGGCGCGATGCCGGCTTCGAACTCCGAGCGGAAGTATTTGATGGCGCTGCCCAATGGCTCCACGGCGCCCGGTGCGTGAGCACAGAAGGTCTTGCCCGGGCCGAGGAAACCGACCAGACCCAGCAGGGTCTCGATGTCACCCTCGCGGCCTTCGCCTTTTTCCAGGGCCATCAAGAGCTTCACGCTCCATGGCAAACCGTCGCGGCATGGGGTGCAGAAACCGCACGATTCACGGGCAAAGAACTGCTCCATGTTGCGCAGCAACGAGACCATGTTCACGGTGTTGTCCACCGCCATCGCCAGGCCTGTACCCATCCGGGTGCCGACCTTGCCGATGCCGCCGGCGTACATCTGTGCGTCGAGGTGCTCAGGGAGCAGGAAACCGGTGCCGGCGCCGCCTGGCTGCCAGGCTTTCAAGGTGTAGCCGTCGCGCATGCCGCCGGCGTAGTCCTCGAACAGCTCGCGTGCGGTCACGCCGAACGGCAGTTCCCACAGGCCAGGGTTCTTGACCTTGCCGGAGAAGCCCATGAGCTTGGTGCCCATGTCTTCGCTGCCTTCGCGGGCCAACGATTTGTACCAGTCCACGCCGTCGGCGATGATCGCCGGCACGTTGCACAGGGTCTCGACGTTGTTCACGCAGGTCGGCTTGCCCCACACGCCCACGGCGGCAGGGAAGGGCGGCTTGGAGCGCGGGTTGGCGCGACGGCCTTCGAGGGAGTTGATCAGTGCGGTTTCTTCACCGCAGATGTAACGCCCGGCACCGGTGTGCACGAACAGTTCGAAGTCAAAACCGGAACCGAGGATGTTCTTGCCCAAAAGGCCAGCGGCCTTGGCTTCTTCCACGGCACGGTTGAGGTGCTTGGCGGCGGTGGTGTATTCGCCACGCAGGAAAATGTAGCCACGGTAGGTTTTCAGCGCACGGGCGCTGATCAGCATGCCTTCGATCAGCAGATGGGGCAGTTGCTCCATCAGCATGCGGTCTTTCCAGGTGTTGGGTTCCATTTCATCCGCGTTGCACAGCAGGTAGCGGATGTTGATGGATTCGTCCTTTGGCATCAGGCCCCACTTAACACCCGTGGGGAAGCCTGCGCCGCCGCGGCCTTTGAGACCTGCGTCTTTCACGGTCTGGACGATGTCGTCCTGGGCCATGTCGGCGAAGGCTTTGCGCGCCGCGGCGTAGCCGTTTTTGGCCTGGTACTCGTCGAACCATACCGGCTCGGCATCGTCACGCAGGCGCCAGGTCAGCGGGTGGGTCTCAGGCGAACGCTTGATCAGGTTGGCCGGGCCGAAAGATGTAAGGGTCATGGGTAGCCCTCGAGCAATTGGGTCACGCCAGCAGGCTGCACGTCACCGAATGTGTCGTCGTCGATCATCAACGCCGGCGCCTTGTCGCAGTTGCCCAGGCAGCACACCGGCAGCAGCGTGAAGCGGCCGTCCGGGGTGGTTTGGCCCAGGCCAATGCCCAGCTTGTTCTGGATCTCGCTGACCACGGACTCGTGACCCCCGATGTAGCAGACCATGCTGTCGCACACGCGAATGATGTGGCGGCCCACGGGCTGACGGAAGATCTGGCTGTAGAACGTGGCCACGCCTTCAACGTCGCTGGCAGGGATGCCGAGGATTTCACCGATGGCATAGAGGGCGCCGTCCGGCACCCAGCCACGTTCCTTCTGGACGATCTTCAAGGCTTCGATCGACGCCGCGCGCGGGTCTTCGTAGTGATGCAGCTCGTGCTCGATGGCCGAGCGCTCGGTTTCACTCAGGGTGAAACGGTCTGTCTGGATAAGCGTGCTGTTCATGCTTAGCGGTCCACGTCGGCCATAACGAAATCGATACTACCCAGGTACGCAATCAAGTCCGCGACCATCTCGCCTTTGATCACCGAAGGGATCTGCTGCAAGTGGGCGAAGCTTGGGGTACGGATCCGGGTGCGGTAGCTCATGGTGCCGCCATCGCTCGTCAGGTAATAACTGTTGATACCCTTGGTCGCTTCGATCATCTGGAAGGATTCGTTGGCCGGCATGACCGGGCCCCACGAAACCTGCAGGAAGTGCGTGATCAGGGTTTCGATGTGCTGCAGCGTGCGCTCTTTCGGCGGCGGCGTGGTCAGCGGGTGATCCGCCTTGTACGGACCGGCCGGCATGTTGCGCATGCACTGCTCGATGATCTTCAGGCTCTGGCGCATTTCTTCGACGCGCACGATGCAACGGTCGTAGGCATCGCCATTGGCCGCCAGCGGCACTTCGAACTCGAAGTTCTCGTAGCCGGAATACGGGCGCGCTTTACGCAGGTCGAAATCGCAGCCGGTGGAACGCAGGCCAGCACCGGTGACGCCCCATTCCAGGGCCTCTTTGGTGTTGTACTGGGCGACGCCGATGGTGCGACCTTTAAGGATGCTGTTATCCAGCGCGGCCTTCTGGTATTCGTCCAGACGCTTGGGCATCCACTCGACGAACTCCTTGACCAGGCGCTCCCAGCCATTTGGCAGGTCGTGGGCGACGCCGCCGATGCGGTACCAGGCCGGGTGCAGGCGGAAACCGGTGATGGCTTCGATGACCTTGTAGGCGCGCTGACGGTCGGTGAAGGTGAAGAACACCGGGGTCATGGCGCCGACGTCCTGGATATAGGTACCCAGGAACAGCAGGTGGCTGGTGATCCGGAAGAACTCGGCCATCATGATGCGGATGGTGTCGACGCGGTCTGGCACCTTGATGCCGGCCAGCTTCTCGACCGAGAGCACGTACGGCAGGTTGTTCATCACGCCGCCGAGGTAGTCGATACGGTCGGTGTACGGGATGAAGCTGTGCCATGACTGACGCTCGGCCATCTTCTCGGCACCACGGTGGTGGTAGCCGATGTCCGGTACGCAGTCGACGATTTCTTCGCCATCCAGTTGCAGGATGATACGGAAGGCACCGTGAGCCGAAGGGTGGTTCGGGCCCAGGTTGAGGAACATGTAGTCCTCGTTGGTGCCGGAGCGTTTCATGCCCCAGTCTTCCGGACGGAAACGCGCCGCTTCCTCTTCAAGCTGCTGCTTGGCGAGGTTGAGGCTGAACGGATCGAATTCGGTGGCGCGGGCAGGGAAGTCCTTGCGCAGCGGGTGACCTTCCCAGGTCGGCGGCATCATGATGCGCGACAGGTGCGGGTGGCCCGGGAAGTCGATGCCGAACATGTCCCACACTTCACGCTCGTACCAGCTGGCGTTCGGCCAGATACCGGTCACGGTCGGGATGCTCAAGTCGCTCTCAGACAGGGCGACCTTGATCATCACGTCGCTGTTACGTTCCAGCGACATCAGGTGGTAGAACACGGTGAAGTCGGCGCCGCTTGGCAGCCCTTGACGCTTGGTGCGCAGACGCTCGTCCACGCCATGCAGGTCATAGAGCATGACGTACGGCTTGGGCAGGTTGCGCAGGAAGGTCAGGACTTCGACGAGCTTGGCGCGCGCCACCCACAGCACCGGCATGCCGGTGCGCGTGGCCTGGGCGGTGAAGGCATCAGGGCCAAAACGGTTATTGAGTTCGACGACCACATCCTGGTCGTCTGCCTTATAAGGCGGGATGTACAGAGCACTGCCTGTAGTCATGGTTTTTTTATCGCTTTCGGTCAACGTAAAGAATGAAGCCAGGTGTTCGTTCTATAAAAGAAGCGGGCTGGATCAGACTTCGTCAGGGCTGCGCAGGTTGGTGACTGCGATTCGCTGTTCGCGGCGCTCTTCCTTTTGCGAAGGCATCTCGGCGCGATACACGCCTTGATCACCAACGACCCAGGAAAGCGGGCGACGCTCCTTGCCAATCGATTCCTGCAGCAGCATCAAGCCTTGCAGGAACGCTTCAGGGCGAGGCGGGCAGCCAGGCACGTAGACGTCCACGGGCAGGAACTTGTCCACCCCTTGAACGACGGAGTAGATGTCGTACATGCCACCGGAGTTGGCGCACGAACCCATGGAGATAACCCACTTCGGCTCGAGCATTTGCTCGTAGAGACGCTGAATGATCGGCGCCATCTTGATGAAGCAGGTTCCGGCGATGACCATGAAATCCGCCTGGCGCGGCGAGGCCCGGATAACTTCGGCGCCAAAGCGCGCGATGTCGTGGGGCGCCGTGAAGGCGGTGGTCATTTCCACGTAGCAGCACGACAGACCGAAGTTGTACGGCCACAGGGAGTTTTTACGCCCCCAGTTGACCGCGCCACTCAGCACGTCTTCGAGCTTGCCCATGTAGATGTTTTTGTGGACTTGGTCTTCTAACGGGTCGGAAACGGTTTCCCGTTCGCCGATGGGGTACTGCTCGTTAGGAGCATCCGGGTCGATCCTGGTGAGATTGTATTGCATCGCCAAAGCCTCATTGTTTCAGCTTCGCTTGCCGCTTACGACGAGCTTCCGGAGCCCAATCAAGGGCACCCACTCGGAATAGGTAGACAAGGCCTGCCAACAGAATTGCTATGAAAACGAGGGCTTCGACGAATCCGGTCCAGCCGCTTTCGCGGACGGACACAGACCAGGCAAAGAGAAAGAGGGCTTCGATATCGAAGATCACGAACAGCATCGCGACCAGATAGAATTTGGCTGAAAGCCGCAAGCGGGCGCCACCTGTAGGCAGCATGCCGGACTCGAACGGTTCATTTTTGCTGCGGCCCCAGGCTTTTGACCCGAGGAGGCTGGAGACACCGAGCATGAAGGCGCAGAGGCCGACAACACCGAGGAGGAAAATGGCAAAGCCCCAGTTGTGGGCCATGAGTCCTGTCGCTTCGGTCATGCTGGAAATCCTTAACAGAGAGCAAAGGTCTCTGAGCTCGAAAAAGTAACGATGCAGTGACGATATGTCGCACTGCAATCAATCGCGGTGATTTTATGGCTAAACACCGGGCAAGTAAAATTCCTATAGCGAAATTATTCGATGGAATAAGGACATAGTGCACCTTTGTGGGGCTGCAGCCCTTGTGCTATGGGCATTAGCGGGCTTTTGAACAATTAAGTTTTGTTTGTCTGGTAACGAAGCTTTCATGCGCCAAATGATAATGAATATTGTTTGCGTGGGGTTTAAGCGAATGTTTCGCGTGTGGCGGGGGAAGTTGCCGTTACTTGCTTGATTGTCGCTTAGTTGTTGGAGTGGATCTTTTAACCGATCTGATCCTTGGGAATACCGCTCTGGATCAATGTTTTGCGCAAAATTCTGAGGTTGCACACATCCCCCTTGTGGGAGCGGGCTTGCTCGCGAAAGCGGTGTACTAGTCGCTGATGGGCTGATTGACCTACCGCATTCGCGAGCAAGCCCGCTCCCACATTTTGATCTTCATCGTGTCAGGAGGCTTTCCATCGGGCAAAAAAACGCCCCGAACCAGTCGGGGCGTGATTGCTGCGCGGCACTGCGGTTAGGTCTTCCGTGGGGCCGCAGTGGCCGTGTACTCGCTGCTGCTTAGTGGAACTGTTCTTCTTCGGTCGAACCGGTCAGCGCGGTCACGGACGAGGTGCCACCCTGGATCACGGTGGTCATGTCGTCGAAGTAGCCGGTGCCCACTTCCTGCTGGTGCGCCACGAAGGTGTAGCCCTTGGCGGCGTCAGCGAATTCCTGCTCCTGCAGCTTCACGTAGGCGGTCATGTCATTGCGGGCGTAGTCGTGCGCCAGGTTGAACATGCTGTGCCACATGTTGTGAATGCCGGCCAGGGTGATGAACTGGTGCTTGTAGCCCATGGCGGACAGTTCGCGCTGGAACTTGGCGATGGTCGCGTCGTCCAGGTTCTTCTTCCAGTTGAAAGAAGGCGAGCAGTTGTAGGACAGCAGTTGGTCCGGGTATTCCTTCTTGATCGCTTCGGCAAAGCGACGGGCTTCGTCCAGGTCCGGCTTGGCGGTTTCGCACCAGATCAGGTCGGCGTACGGTGCGTAGGCCAGGCCGCGAGCGATGGCCTGGTCGAGGCCGGCGCGTACCTTGTAGAACCCTTCCTGGGTGCGCTCGCCGGTCACGAACGGCTTGTCATACGGGTCGCAGTCCGAGGTCAGCAGGTCTGCTGCGTTGGCGTCGGTACGGGCCAGGATGATGGTTGGCGTACCGGCAACGTCAGCGGCCAGGCGGGCAGCGGTCAGCTTCTGTACGGCTTCCTGGGTGGGTACCAGTACCTTGCCGCCCATGTGGCCGCATTTTTTCACGGAGGCCAACTGGTCTTCGAAGTGCACGCCGGCAGCGCCAGCCTCGATCATGCTCTTCATCAGCTCGTAGGCGTTCAGCACGCCGCCGAAACCCGCTTCAGCGTCAGCCACGATCGGTGCGAAGTAGTCGATGTAGCCTTCGTCGCCTGGGTTCTTGCCGGCTTTCCACTGGATCTGGTCGGCACGGCGGAACGAGTTGTTGATGCGCTTGACCACGGTCGGCACCGAGTCCACCGGGTACAGCGATTGGTCGGGGTACATGGATTCAGCGGAGTTGTTGTCCGCTGCCACTTGCCAGCCGGACAGGTAGATCGCCTGGATACCGGCTTTCACCTGTTGCACTGCCTGGCCGCCAGTAAGGGCGCCCATGCAGTTGACGAAATCTTTGTCGGGACGGAAGGAAGGCTTGGCACCTTGGGTTACCAGGTTCCACAGCTTCTCGGCGCCGAGTTTTGCAAAGGTGTGCTCAGGTTGAACCGAGCCACGCAGGCGGACGACGTCAGCAGCGGAATAAGCGCGGGTCACGCCTTTCCAGCGTGGGTTTTCAGCCCAGTCTTTTTCAAGGGCTGCAATTTGCTGTTCGCGTGTCAGTGCCATGGAGATAAACCTCGTCGCGTTTAGAAGATCCGTTTTCCAGCCGTGCATTCAATGCGTGGGCAGGGCTGCTCGCTGACCAGAAGCTTAGGCGGTCATGTCGGGTCTGGCGGGGAAGGCGACGGGATGAACGTGGTGCTCAAGGGGGAGTTGAGCAGGTAAGGGCAAACTGCGGACAGTCTTCGGGCGTCGTGGGCCTTTGTACGTTCCATCAGTGTGTAGCCGGTTTACCTGGTTAGCTTCCGTCCCTCGGGACAACTTCGTTCCAGTCGCAACCAAAGTCAAACACGCCTTGTGGGCGGTACAGACACGAATCGGCTCGGGTGGGTAGCTTGGAGCGGCGATCCGAAGGCCCTTGCCAGGGCCCCTGATTAGCGGGAGCGAGGCCATCATGCACAGGCTTTTTTGTATCGTCAAATGTTTTGTAGTGCTTTTTTTTAAGCACTACATCTTTAGTCTAGGACGACTCATCGGTCAGTTTTTGGTGCTTCAGTTCAGGGTGTCGACCTTGACCCGCAAAGTCAGGTCATCTCGGCCCTGAGTAGAGTAGCTGCGGGTTGTAGAGGATTTGTCGGCCTGGGTCTCGCGATTGATGCCGGCCAGGGTGATCCACTCGCCCAGGCGACCGCTGACAGTTGTGTCGGTGCTTTGCACGTTCACTACATCGGGACGTTCCTGGCTCATGCGGTCACGGTTAGTGCTGATGGCCAGGTGAACGGTCTCGCCGGTGACGCTTGCCGTCACGTAGAAGCCCTGGGTGACGTTGCGATACTGGGTCTGGTTCTGCGGGCGGCCGTAGGCGTCCGGCTGGGTGGTGGTGAGTGGCACGCTCTGCCCAACCTGGATCAGCGCAGGCACGCCTTCGCTGGCCTGGACTTGCTGGATGCCACCGTCACGGCTGGCGGTGCCGTAGCTGATGATGCGAGTCTGGCTGTCGCCGGTGTTCTGCTGGTTGTTCTCATTGGTGTCGACGGTGATCAGCAGGCGCTTGGCGGGCGTGTCCAGTTGGGTGAGCAGGGCGCGCAGGTCCTGGATCTTGCCGGGGTCGGCCTTGACGATAAGCTGGTTGCCGTAGGCGCTGACGGTGCCGTCCTTGCCGATGAAGTTCTGTGCCACCGGGAGCAGGTCGGCACTGGTGCGGTTGCTCAGGTTGACGACTTCGGTGTCGGCCACGGCGGCGAAGCTGGCGGTCAGGAGGAGGGCGGTGAGCAGGGTGCGTAGGGACATGTCCGTTATCTCTGCGAGTCATTTAGGCGGGATAGTGCCAGTTTGTCGGCCTGGTGGGTCGCAAATTGAATCGTAGACGGCAAAATGCCCTGGCATGGCAGGGCATTTGTGTTGGTGCGGAAATAGCCTTCGCGAACGAGACAGCTCAGTCCTCGCGCACCATATCGACATGCGGAATCCCGACCTCAAGAAACTCATCACTGACGATCTTGAAACCCAAGCGCTCATAAAACGGCGCCGCATACACCTGCGCACTGAGGAACTGCTTGGTCTGGCCACGTTTCTGGGCCACGCCAATCACCGCATCCATCAGCTTGTCGCCCACGTTCAGGCCGCGCCAGTCCTTGAGGACCGATACCCGACCAATCTCGCCCGTAGGCAGCAGGCGCGCAGTGCCGATAGGAAAGTCGCCTTCAAATGCGAGGAAATGCACCGCGCCTGCGTCTTCCGAATCCCACTCCAGCTCCGGTGGAACCGATTGCTCCGCGATAAACACCGCTTCACGAATGCGCCGTATCTCGGCGATATCCTTTTGCCAGTCCGCGACACTTACGTGAATCTTATTCATCGGCAAATCCCAGGCTTCCTTGCTTGACCAGTTCGCACAGCAGGTCACGGCCGTCTTCGTCCGCCAGCCACGAGCCGAGGTTCTCGGCGTGCAGGGCGTCGGCGGAGCAGATCAGTTTCAGCAGCTCGCGCAGCTTGCCCGGCAGGTAACGGCTCTGGCCGCTGGCGAACAGCAGCACGTCGTCGTCCACTTCCGACCAGGCCAGGCGCGCGCTCGGGTTGCGCACCAGGATCGCGCCATCTTGCAGGGCGTTGATGAAGTCTTCTTCGCCCAATTCTTCGCCGGCCACCAATTCAGGATAGCGCGGTTCGGTCATGAACTGGCCGAACCAGGTCAGCAGCATGCGCTCGTCGCTCATGTGCTCGGCCAACAGGCTCTTGAGGCGGTCTAGGGCATCGCCCTGGATCTGGTGCGGGTCGCTGGCCGGCTGTGCGTCGGCGTCGGTGTAGCGCTCTTCGTCAGTCAGGTACTGGCTGAGGAAGTCGGTGAAGTGGGTCAGCACTTCAGCCGCGCTCGGTGCACGAAAGCCGACGGAATAGGTCATGCAGTCATCTTCGGCGATGCCGAAATGCGCCAGGCGTGGCGGCAGGTACAGCATGTCGCCCGGTTCCAGCACCCATTCGGCGCTTTCTTCGAATTCGGCGAGGATGCGCAGGTCAGCGTGCTGCAGCAGCGGGCTTTCGGAGTTGCACATCTGGCCGATCTTCCAGTTGCGCTTGCCCTGGGCTTGCAGCAGGAACACGTCGTAGTTGTCGAAGTGCGGGCCGACGCTGCCGCCAGGTGCGGCAAAGCTGATCATCACATCGTCGATGCGCCAGCTTGGCAGGAAGCGGAACTGCTCCAGCAGCTCGGCCACTTCCGGCACGAACTGGTCGACGGCCTGCACCAGCAGGGTCCACTCGCGTTCCGGCAGGGTGCTGAACGTGTCTTCAGCGAAGGGGCCGCGACGCAGTTCCCACGGGCGCTCGCCGTGCTCGATCACCAGGCGCGATTCGACTTCTTCTTCCAGGGCCAGGCCGGCCAGTTCGTCGGCGTCGATCGGGCTTTCGAAATCAGGGATGGCCTGGCGGATCAGCAGCGGTTTTTTCTGCCAGTAGTCGCGCAGGAATTCCCGTGCCGTGATGCCGCCCAGAAGTTGAAGAGGGATATCAGGATTCATGTGTAACCTATTGAAAGAAAGCACTTTTCAGACTGGAATAAAAACGCCCGGCGCGGCCGGGCGTCTCAAAGGGTCTTGCGAAGATCAGATGCGCTTGGCTTGCGCTACAGCGTTGCCGATGTAGTTGGCCGGGGTGAGCAGTTTCAGCTCGGCCTTGGCCGCAGCTGGCATGTCCAGGCCGTCGATGAAAGTTTGCAGCGCTTCAGGGCTGATGCCCTTGCCGCGCGTCAACTCTTTCAGTTTTTCGTACGGGTTTTCGATGTTGTAGCGGCGCATCACGGTCTGGATCGGCTCGGCGAGGACTTCCCAGCAGGCGTCCAGGTCAGCGGCAATCTTCTGCTCATTGAGCTCAAGTTTGCTGATGCCTTTGAGGCTGGCCTCGTACGCGATCACGCTGTGCGCGAAGCCCACGCCGAGGTTGCGCAGTACGGTGGAGTCGGTCAGGTCGCGCTGCCAGCGGGAGATCGGCAACTTGCTGGCCAGGTGCTGGAACAGCGCGTTGGCGATGCCGAGGTTGCCTTCGGAGTTTTCGAAGTCGATCGGGTTGACCTTGTGCGGCATGGTCGACGAACCGATTTCGCCGGCAATGGTGCGCTGCTTGAAGTAGCCCAGGGAGATGTAGCCCCAGATATCGCGATCGAAGTCGATCAGGATGGTGTTGAAGCGCGCAATGGCGTCGAACAGCTCGGCGATGTAGTCGTGGGGTTCGATCTGCGTGGTGTACGGGTTGAAGCCCAGGCCCAGCTCGTCTTCGATGAAGGCGCGGGCATTGGCTTCCCAGTCGATCTCGGGGTAGGCCGACAGGTGGGCGTTGTAGTTGCCCACGGCGCCGTTGATCTTGCCCAGCAGCGGTACGGCCGCGACTTGAGCGATCTGACGCTCCAGGCGGTACACCACATTGGCCAGTTCTTTACCCAGGGTGGTCGGCGAGGCCGGCTGGCCGTGGGTGCGCGACAGCATTGGCACGTCGGCGAAACGGATGGCCAGTTCGCGGATGGCGTTGGCGGTCTGGCGCATCAGTGGCAGCATCACGTCATCACGGCCTTCGCGCAGCATCAGGGCGTGGGACAGGTTGTTGATGTCCTCGCTGGTGCAGGCAAAGTGGATGAACTCGCTGACCTGGGCCAGTTCCGGCAGCTTGGCCGCTTGCTCTTTGAGCAGGTATTCGATGGCTTTTACGTCGTGGTTGGTGGTGCGCTCGATCTCTTTCACACGCTCGGCGTGCTCCAGGGAGAAGTTTTCCGCCAGGGTGTTGAGCACAGCGTTGGCTTCGGCGGAGAACGCCGGCACTTCGCTGATGGCGGGGTGAGCGGCCAGGCGCTGGAGCCAGCGCACTTCAACCAGAACACGAGCACGGATCAAGCCGTATTCGCTGAAAATAGGGCGCAGGGCCTGGGTTTTGCCGGCGTAGCGGCCGTCAACAGGGGAAACCGCAGTGAGCGAAGAGAGCTGCATGGGGTGTTCTCGGACAGTCGGGCAACGAAATGGGGCGCGTATCATACATGAAAAAATCCGCCGGTCCGTCGCCAACTGACCGGCGTATTACGCGTGAGGCTATAAAAAAACGGGTCGCTGCGACTTATTCGTTGCGCATCAACGGGTAAAGCTCTTTGAGCAATTTGCGCCGGCTGATCACCAGTTGCCAACGATGACCGCCCAACTGGCGCCACAACCGCGCCGAACGAATACCGGCCAGGAGCAGGGCGCGGATTTTCGAGGCGTTGTTCGGTTGCTGCAGGTTGCGCATGTCGCCGTGCACCTGGATGCGTTGGCGCAAGGTGCTCAAGGTGTCCTGGTACAGCGCACCACAGGCCGCGATCACGTTTTCGTGGGCGGGGCCGAAGTGTTCCACTTGGGACTGAATCTGCGGCAGGCGTTTGCCGATGGTTTCGAGCATGTCCTCGCGCTTGGCCAGTTGGCGTTCGAGGCCGAGCATCGACAACGCATAGCGCAACGGCTCGCGCTGCAGGGTGCTCGGGTCGCGCTCCAGGGCGCCGATCAGCGCGCGGTAGCCTTCACGCAGCGCCAGATCATCACCGCCATAGACTTCCAGGGTGTCCTTGGGGTCGCGGATCAGCAGGCTGCCGAGCATGCAGGTCAGGCCGGCTTCGGTGACCTGGCCGGTCTTGGCAATCTTGTCCACCAGCACCGCGGCGAGGAATACCCCGCCCAATGCCGTCAATTGCTCCTGGGTCGGGCTCATGCCGATGCGCTCCAGGCTTCGGCCACTTCAATCACGCCGCCGCCCAGGCAGATTTCGCCGTCGTAGAACACCACGGACTGGCCAGGCGTGACCGCGCGTTGCGGGTCATCAAAGGTGGCGCGGTAACCGGTGGCGGTTTTTTCCAGGGTGCAGGGCTGGTCGCTCTGGCGATAACGCACCTTGGCGGTCAGACGGCGCGGGGTGCTCAGGTCGATCGGGTTGACCCAATAGATCTCCGAGGCGAGCAGGGCGCCCGAGAACAACAGCGGATGCTCGTTGCCTTGGCCGACGATCAGCACGTTGTTTTCCAGGTCCTTGACCAGCACATACCACGGCTCTTCACCGGCATCTTTCAAGCCGCCGATGCCCAGGCCCTGGCGTTGGCCGATGGTGTGGTACATCAAGCCATGGTGACGGCCGATGACTTCACCTTCGGTGGTATGGATCTCGCCTGGTTGCGCCGGCAGGTACTGCTTGAGGAAGTCGCTGAAGCGGCGCTCACCGATAAAGCAGATGCCGGTGGAGTCCTTCTTCTTCGCGGTGGCCAGGCCGTGTTTCTCGGCGATCTTGCGCACTTCGGGTTTTTCCAACTCGCCCACCGGGAACAGGGTCTTGGCGATCTGTTCACCGCCGACGGCGTGCAGGAAGTAGCTCTGGTCCTTGTTCGGGTCCAGGCCCTTGAGCAGTTCGGTGCGGCCATCGATGTCGCGGCGACGCACGTAATGGCCAGTGGCGATCAAGTCGGCGCCGAGCATCATGGCGTAGTCGAGGAACGCCTTGAACTTGATTTCACGGTTGCACAGGATGTCCGGGTTCGGCGTGCGGCCGGCCTTGTATTCGGCCAGGAAGTGCTCGAACACGTTGTCCCAGTACTCGGCGGCGAAGTTGGCGGTGTGCAGCTTGATGCCAATCTTGTCGCACACGGCCTGTGCGTCTGCCAGGTCGTCCATGGCGGTGCAATATTCCGTTCCATCGTCTTCTTCCCAGTTCTTCATGAACAGGCCTTCCACCTCATAGCCCTGCTCCATGAGCAGAACGGCGGAAACGGAAGAGTCCACGCCACCGGACATGCCGACGATGACGCGCTTCTTTTGTGTGTCAGAAGGGGCTGGATCACGCATAGGGTTTCAACGGGTGTCTTGAAAAAGGACGCGATTCTATCAGGCTCAGGCCTTCAAGGCTAAAGAGAAGGGCGGATCAATTCGAGACTGTGGCGCTGCCCGGCCAGATAATCGTCGATGCAGCGGATGATCAGCTCGCTGCGCCAGTCGTCGCGCACGGCCATCAGCTCGTCACGGGTCAGCCAGCGGGCGCGCAGGATGCCTTCGTCGAGCTGATAGTCCGGGTGGTGTTTCAGCGCCTTGGCGATGAAGCAGACCCGTTGGTAGGTCACGCCATTGCTCGGGGCCGTGTACAGGTAGATGCCGACGATGCCGGTGGCTTCCACGTCCCAGCCGGTTTCTTCGAGGGTTTCGCGCACGGCGGCTTCGGTCAGGGTTTCGTGCGGGTCGAGGTGGCCGGCGGGCTGGTTGAGCACGGCGCGGCCGCCCTTGAGTTCTTCGACCATCAGGAAGCGGCCGTTGTCTTCGACAATGGTGGCGACGGTGATGTGGGGTTGCCAGGTCATGGTTGCCTCAATGTGTAGTGACTGAAGAAACTCGATCGGTGTGGGAGCTGGCTTGCCTGCGATAGCGGTGGGTCAGCTGCTGCTGTGTTAACTGAAAGACTGCTATCGCAGGCAAGCCAGCTCCCACATTTGATTGGGTTTGTTCAGTGAGAACGGGGTGTAAATAAAAACCCCGGCACGGGGCCGGGGCTTCTTTGCATCCTTACAACCTTACTTCAACTTGGCAATGGCCGCGTTGAGGGTGTTGCTTGGGCGCATGGCTTTGCTGGTCAGCTCTGGGTTCGGCGCGTAGTAGCCGCCGATGTCCACTGGCTTGCCCTGTACGGCGTTGAGTTCGGCAACGATGGTCGCTTCGTTCTCGGTCAGGGTCTTGGCCAGTTCGCCGAACTGCGCTTGCAGTGCAGTGTCTTCGGTCTGGGCAGCCAGGGCTTGTGCCCAGTACAGCGCCAGGTAGAAGTGGCTGCCGCGGTTGTCGATGTTGCCGACTTTACGCGATGGCGACTTGTTGTTGTCCAGGAACAGGCCAGTGGCCTGGTCCAGGGTCTTGGACAGTACCAGGGCTTTCGGGTTGTTGTAGTTCACACCCAAATGCTCGAGGGATGCGGCCAGGGCCAGGAACTCACCCAGGGAATCCCAGCGCAGGAAGTTCTCTTCCACCAGTTGCTGTACGTGTTTCGGCGCCGAACCACCGGCGCCGGTTTCGAACAGGCCACCGCCGTTCATCAGCGGCACGATGGACAGCATCTTGGCGCTGGTGCCCAGCTCCATGATCGGGAACAGGTCGGTCAGGTAGTCACGCAGCACGTTACCGGTCACCGAGATAGTGTCCAGGCCCTTGCGGGTGCGCTCCAGGGTGAACTTCATCGCGTCGACTGGCGACATGATGCGGATGTCCAGGCCTTCGGTGTTGTGGTCTTTCAGGCAAGCCTGAACTTTCTCGACCACCACGCCGTCGTGTGCACGCTTAGGGTCCAGCCAGAAGATGGCCGGGGTGTTGCTGGCGCGAGCGCGGTTGACGGCCAGTTTGACCCAGTCCTGGATCGGCGCATCTTTGGTCTGGCACATGCGGAAGATGTCGCCGGCTTCAACAGCCTGTTCCATCAGCAGGGTGCCCTTGCTGTCGGTGACGCGGACAACGCCGTCAGCCTTGATCTGGAAGGTCTTGTCGTGGGAGCCGTACTCTTCGGCTTTCTTCGCCATCAGGCCAACGTTTGGCACGCTGCCCATGGTGGTTGGGTCGAAGGCGCCATTGGCCTTGCAGTCTTCGATGACCGCCTGGTAGATGGTGGCGTAGCAGCGATCCGGAATCACAGCCTTGGTGTCGTGCAGCTGGCCGTCGGTGCCCCACATTTTACCGGAGTCACGGATCATGGCTGGCATCGAGGCGTCGACGATGACGTCGCTCGGCACGTGCAGGTTGGTGATGCCTTTGTCGGAGTTGACCATCGCCAGGGATGGGCGAGCAGCATAGACCGCCTGGATGTCGGCTTCGATCTGCGCTTGTTGCTCGGCCGGCAGGGCCTTGATGCGTGCGTACAGGTCGCCGATGCCGTTGTTCAGGTTGAAGCCGATCTGCTCCAGCACGGCAGCGTGCTTGGTCAGGGCATCTTTGTAGAATTCGGCAACGATCTGGCCGAACATGATCGGGTCGGAGACCTTCATCATGGTGGCTTTCAGGTGAACCGACAGCAGAACGCCTTGTTTCTTGGCGTCTTCGATTTCAGCGGCGATGAAGCTGCGCAGGGCTTTCTTGCTCAGCACGGCAGTGTCGATGATCTCGCCAGCTTGTACCGAGGTCTTTTCTTTCAGGACGGTTGCGGTGCCGTCTTGAGCGATCAGCTCGATTTTGACAGCGTCAGCGGCTTCGATCTGTACGGCTTTTTCGCTGCCGTAGAAGTCGCCGTTGTTCATGTGCGCGATGTGCGACTTGGAGTCAGCAGCCCAGGCGCCCATCTTGTGCGGGTGCTTGCGTGCGTAATTCTTGACCGACAGCGGTGCACGGCGGTCGGAGTTGCCTTCGCGCAGGACCGGGTTCACGGCGCTGCCCTTGACCTTGTCGTAACGTGCACGGGTTTCTTTTTCCGCGTCGGTGGTTACGGTTTCCGGGTAGTCCGGCAGGGCGTAGCCCAAGGCCTGCAGTTCCTTGATCGCCGCTTGCAGCTGTGGGGTCGAGGCACTGATGTTAGGCAGCTTGATGATGTTGGCTTCAGGCGTAACGGCCAGGTCGCCCAGTTCGGCGAGGTGGTCCGGGATGGCCTTGGCGCCCAGTTGCTCGGGGAAGCTTGCGAGGATGCGCCCGGCGAGGGAGATGTCGCGGGTTTCCACGGCAATATCAGCGGAAGCGGTGAAGGCCTCTACGATAGGCAGCAGTGAATAGGTGGCGAGGGCTGGGGCTTCGTCGGTGAAGGTGTAGATGATCTTCGAGCGGGTGGGCATATTCGGATTAACTCTCTTCTTTGCTGAAAGCGTGCGCAGAAACTCGAGATGCGCCGGGTGGAGCGCGTTCGTTCAAAGTCATCCATGAGCGAAATGTCGAGGTTTCTTCGCGGTGATGTTGGGTTGCATCAGTCGAGCGTCAAGCGGGTGGACTATTGTTTAGTCCGGCTTTTCTGGCGGAGGGCACTGTTATAGAGCGGTCGGCCGTCGTGACTCTTTGGTCAGCGGCGGCATTATACATAGGTCGCTATGCTTACGCCGAGCCTTCATACAAAAGGTGTGTCGTCCATTGGTCTAAAGGTCGCAGGGGCCGGGTTGCGCCAGAAGCCGCACGTTGTGCTCAAGATTGGCACTTTTCCCGTTTCTTTCAGGCTTGTAGGCCACTAAATGTGCTGTTTTCGATGCAAATGAGCATGGCGCGAGGTTTCAGTCGCCATTTATCTGGAGTAGGCTCGAACGCAGCCAGATGTTCAATCCATAGATGGAGTTCAGCATGGGATACAAGAAGATTCAGGTTCCGGCAGTCGGCGACAAAATCACCGTCAATGCAGACCATTCTCTCAATGTTCCTAATAACCCGATCATCCCTTATATAGAAGGTGACGGTATTGGCGTCGACATCAGCCCGGTGATGATCAAGGTGGTCGATGCAGCTGTTGAAAAGGCCTACGGCGGCAAGCGCAAGATCTCCTGGATGGAGGTGTATGCCGGCGAAAAGGCGACTCAAGTCTACGACCAGGACACCTGGCTGCCTCAGGAAACCCTGGATGCGGTCAAGGATTACGTGGTTTCCATTAAAGGCCCGCTGACCACGCCGGTGGGTGGCGGCATCCGTTCGCTGAACGTGGCCCTGCGCCAGCAGCTCGATCTTTATGTATGCCTGCGCCCCGTGCGCTGGTTTGAAGGTGTGCCAAGCCCGGTCAAGAAGCCCGGCGATGTGGACATGACCATCTTTCGTGAAAACTCCGAAGATATTTACGCCGGCATCGAGTGGAAGGCTGGCTCGCCGGAAGCGATCAAGGTTATCAAGTTCCTTAAGGAAGAAATGGGCGTTACCAAGATCCGTTTCGACCAGGATTGCGGGATTGGCGTGAAGCCGGTCTCCAAGGAAGGCACCAAGCGCCTGGCGCGCAAAGCCCTGCAATATGTGGTGGATAATGACCGCGATTCGCTGACCATCGTGCACAAGGGCAACATCATGAAGTTCACCGAGGGGGCCTTCAAGGAGTGGGCCTATGAAGTGGCGGCTGAAGAGTTTGGTGCGACGCTGCTGGATGGCGGCCCGTGGATGCAGTTCAAGAACCCGAAGACCGGCAAGAGCGTGGTGGTCAAGGACGCCATTGCCGACGCCATGCTCCAGCAGATCCTGCTGCGCCCGGCTGAGTATGACGTGATCGCGACCCTCAACCTCAATGGTGACTACCTGTCCGACGCGCTGGCGGCGGAGGTGGGTGGGATTGGTATTGCGCCGGGGGCCAACCTCTCCGACACCGTGGCCATGTTCGAAGCCACCCACGGTACGGCGCCCAAGTATGCGGGTAAGGACCAGGTGAACCCCGGCTCGCTGATCCTGTCGGCGGAAATGATGCTGCGCCACATGGGCTGGACCGAGGCAGCCGACCTGATTATCAAGGGCACCAATGGCGCGATTTCGGCCAAGACTGTGACCTATGACTTCGAGCGCTTGATGGAGGGCGCCAAGCTGGTGTCATCGTCGGGCTTTGGTGATGCGCTGATTTCGCACATGTAAGCGGCTGGGCATAAAAAGCCGGCCATACCGTCGAAGCGGAATGGCCGGTTTTTTATTGGGCGCTTGCTCAGTGGCCAATCAGGCCAATTCGTTTTCTGATTTTCGAGCAGTGCCGTTAGTTGCTGTGTCGTTGGTGCCTGGCACACTGATATTCACTGCGTGCATACCTTTGGGTCCCTGAAGAATGTCAAAGGAGACCGGCTGCCCCGCCTTCAGTGTTTTGTAGCCTTCCATGTTAATCGCTGAGTAATGCGCAAAAAGGTCTTCGTCCTTGCCGTCTTCAATGATGAAGCCGTAACCCTTGGTATTGTTGAACCACTTGACCTTACCGCTAGTCATGCCCATATCCCTCTGCACCAGACTCCATCACTGGAGTATCATCCAGTTTATCCGTCCTAACCCGAATAAATAAGGTTGACTGCGCGGACCTTTTTTACCCACTGTGGGTTCTATTGGTTGTAACACCGTTTCGCCGATAGTCAAGGCGACCAGCCGGTCGGAGTTGAAATTCTGACAGGTCGCCCCCACCACTGTATTTGAACCACTGACGAACCTTTCTTTCCATGCATGCAAACAGCCAGATTCGACTAACATTCAATCAGGATCGCCCGGATCAGGAACATGACGACGACGGTTCTGCAGGCATTGCTGTTCAGGAGGCCAAGCCCGCCCTGCAGGCTCCGCCGATGTACAAGGTGGTTTTGTTCAATGATGACTACACACCGATGGATTTCGTCGTCGAAGTGCTCGAGGTGTTTTTTAACCTGAACCGCGAGTTGGCGACCAAGGTAATGCTGGCCGTTCACACAGAAGGACGGGCAGTATGTGGAGTGTTTACCCGCGACATCGCCGAGACAAAGGCCATGCAGGTCAACCAGTACGCCAGGGAAAGCCAGCATCCGCTACTCTGTGAAATCGAGAAGGACGGTTAACGCCGACCACTTGGGTATGAGGTGAAGCTATGTTAAACCGCGAGCTCGAAGTCACCCTCAATCTTGCCTTCAAGGAGGCCCGTTCGAAACGTCATGAATTTATGACCGTCGAACACCTGCTGTTGGCACTTTTGGATAACGAAGCTGCCGCCACCGTCTTGCGTGCGTGCGGCGCCAACCTCGACAAACTCAAGCATGACCTGCAGGAGTTTATCGACTCCACAACGCCACTGATCCCCGTTCACGATGAAGACCGTGAAACCCAGCCGACCCTGGGCTTCCAGCGGGTGCTTCAGCGTGCCGTGTTCCATGTGCAGAGCTCCGGCAAGCGAGAAGTCACAGGCGCCAACGTGCTTGTGGCGATCTTCAGTGAACAGGAAAGCCAGGCAGTGTTCCTGCTCAAGCAGCAGAGCGTTGCCCGTATCGATGTCGTCAACTACATCGCCCACGGTATCTCCAAGGTGCCCGGGCACGGCGATCATTCCGAGGGTGAGCAGGATATGCAGGACGACGAGGGCGGTGAGTCTTCTTCTTCGGGCAATCCACTGGATGCCTATGCCAGCAACCTCAATGAACTGGCGCGCCAGGGGCGGATCGATCCGCTGGTGGGGCGTGAGAATGAGGTTGAGCGTGTAGCGCAGATCCTCGCGCGTCGTCGCAAGAACAACCCGTTGCTGGTGGGTGAGGCAGGCGTGGGCAAGACCGCGATTGCCGAAGGCCTGGCCAAGCGCATTGTCGACAACCAGGTGCCAGACCTGCTGGCCAACAGTGTCGTCTATTCCCTGGACCTGGGCGCGTTGCTCGCCGGGACCAAGTACCGTGGCGACTTCGAGAAGCGCTTCAAGGCGCTGCTCGGCGAGCTGAAAAAACGCCCGCAGGCGATCCTGTTCATCGACGAAATTCACACCATCATTGGTGCCGGTGCGGCGTCCGGTGGGGTGATGGACGCCTCCAACCTGCTCAAGCCGCTGTTGTCGTCGGGTGATATCCGCTGCATCGGCTCGACCACGTTCCAGGAATTCCGTGGCATCTTCGAAAAAGACCGTGCACTGGCGCGTCGCTTCCAGAAAGTCGACGTGTCCGAGCCTTCGGTTGAAGACACCATCGGCATCCTGCGCGGGCTCAAAGGGCGCTTCGAGGCGCACCACGGCATCGAGTACACCGATGAAGCCCTGCGCTCGGCGGCTGAGCTGGCGTCGCGCTACATCAATGATCGACACATGCCGGACAAGGCCATCGACGTGATCGACGAGGCGGGTGCCTACCAGCGCCTGCAACCGGTCGAGAAGCGTGTGAAGCGCATCGACGTGCCTCAGGTCGAGGACATTGTGGCGAAGATCGCGCGGATTCCGCCAAAACACGTCACCAGTTCCGACAAAGAGCTGCTGCGTAACCTCGAGCGCGACCTGAAACTGACCGTTTTTGGCCAGGATGCGGCGATCGACTCGTTGTCCACCGCGATCAAGCTGTCCCGTGCGGGCCTCAAGTCGCCGGACAAGCCAGTGGGTTCGTTCCTGTTCGCAGGCCCGACGGGCGTCGGCAAGACCGAGGCGGCGCGGCAATTGGCGAAGGCCATGGGGATCGAGCTGGTACGTTTCGACATGTCCGAATACATGGAGCGTCACACTGTGTCGCGCCTGATCGGTGCGCCTCCGGGCTATGTCGGTTTCGACCAGGGCGGCCTTTTGACCGAGGCCATCACCAAGCAACCGCATTGCGTGTTGCTGCTCGATGAAATCGAGAAGGCTCACCCGGAAGTCTTCAACCTGCTGCTGCAGGTGATGGACCACGGGACCCTGACCGACAACAACGGGCGCAAAGCGGACTTCCGCAACGTGATCGTGATCATGACCACCAACGCCGGTGCCGAAACGGCCGCGCGGGCTTCGATTGGCTTCAGCCATCAGGATCACTCCTCCGATGCCATGGAAGTGATCAAGAAGAGCTTCACGCCGGAGTTCCGCAACCGTCTGGACACCATTATCCAGTTTGGTCGCCTCAGCCATGAGGTCATCAAAAGCGTGGTGGACAAGTTCCTTACCGAGCTTCAGGCGCAGTTGGAAGACAAGCGCGTGCAGCTGGAAGTCACGGACGCGGCACGCAGCTGGCTGGCCGAAGGTGGTTACGATGCGGCAATGGGCGCTCGCCCGATGGCGCGTCTGATCCAGGACAAGATCAAGCGGCCATTGGCCGAAGAGATCCTGTTCGGCGAGTTGTCCGACCATGGCGGCGTGGTGCACATCGACCTGAAGGACGGCGAGCTGACCTTCGAGTTCGAAACCACGGCTGAAATGGCCTGATAGCTGACTGCAATAAAGCAAAAGGCGCCGAAAGGCGCCTTTTTGCTGTGTGTAATGAGGTTGGCCGCTATCGCATGATCACTGAAGATCCACTGTGGAAGCTGGCTTGTCTGCGATAGCGGCGGCCCAACTCGCCTATGTGTGACTGATCCACCGCCATCGCAGGCAAGCCAGCTCCCACAGGAGAATGGTGGTGATGGTTAAATAGCGCACACACAAAAACGCCCGGCATAACCGGGCGTTTTGTATTGACTTGCTTAGCGAGCGCGGTAAGTGATGCGCCCTTTGCTCAAGTCATAGGGCGTCAGCTCGACGCGCACTTTGTCACCGGTAAGAATACGAATGTAGTTCTTGCGCATCTTGCCGGAGATATGCGCGGTTACGACGTGCCCATTTTCCAACTCCACACGAAACATGGTGTTGGGCAGGGTGTCGACGACAGTGCCTTCCATTTCGAAGCTGTCTTCTTTCGACATGCAGTAAAGCCCTCGGTATCCAGTGAATGGCCCGGTGCAACTGCGCCAGGCAAAAGCGGCGTGCATTGTGCCCGAAAAAGGGTGTTTAAGCCAAGGGGTTCTAGTTAAGCACGACCCATCTTTGATTAATCAGCAGTTCAATGGGCCGATATTGGGTCTTGTAGTTCATCTTTTTGCAGTTTTTGATCCAGTAGCCCAGGTACACCGCTTCCAGTTCCAGGCGCAGGGCTTCGCCGATTTGCCATAGGATGGCAAAGCGCCCGAGGCTGCGGCGCTCTTCGGCGGGTTCATAGAAGGTATAAACCGCCGAAAGGCCGTTGGGCAGCAAGTCGGTGACCGCGACGGCCAGCAGGCGGCCGTTGAGGCGAAACTCATAAAATCGCGAAAACGGCAGGTCGCGCACCAGAAACGTCGAAAACTGATCGCGGCTTGGCGGAAACATATCGCCGTCGGCATGGCGTTGTTCGATGTAGCGCTGGTAAAGGTCGAAATATTCTTCGCTGAACCGAGGTTTGGTGGCGGTGACCGTCAGGTCGGCGTTGCGCTTGAGGATGCGCTTCTGATTGCGGTCCGGCAGGAATTGCGCCACCGGAATGCGCGCCGGTACGCAGGCGTTGCAATTCTGGCAGTGAGGGCGGTACAGGTGATCGCCGCTGCGCCGGAAGCCCATCTCGGAAAGGTCGGCATACACATGCACGTCCATCGGCTGGCTGGGATCGAGGAACAGCGTCGTGGCCTGCTCGTCGGGCAGATAGCTGCAAGAGTGGGCTTGAGTGGCATAGAACTTCAATCGCGCCAGCTCGGTCATGATCAACCCTCGGGATAAGCTTTGAAATAAGTGTAAGCCAGGTGCGCGCAAGTCGCCTAGGAAACCCACGGTCCAGAGCTGGCTTGGTCCAGGTGGTCGCGCAGGAAACCGGCAAAAACGTCGCGCGGTATGGCCCTGGCGCCGAGGCTGTGCAGGTGGTCATTGGGCATCTGGCAGTCGATCAGGACGAAACCCCAGGCCTGCAGTTGGCGGGTGAGTGTGGCAAAGCCGAATTTCGAAGCGTTGTCGGCGCGGCTGAACATGGACTCGCCGAAGAACAGTTGCCCCATCGCCAGGCCGTACAGGCCGCCCACCAGCGTGCCCGCATCCCACACTTCCACAGAGTGTGCGTAGCCGCGGTGGTGCAGCTCCAGGTACGCATTCTGGATACCTTCGGTGATCCAGGTGCTGTCAGCGTAGGCGCGCGGCGCAGCGCAGGCCTGGATGACGGCGGCGAAGTCCTGGTCGAAGGTCACGGTATAGCGCTGCTGGCGCAGCAGTTTCGCAAGGCTGCGCGAGACATGCAGCTCGTCGGGGAAGATCACGGTGCGCGGGTCCGGCGACCACCAGAGGATCGGCTGGCCATCGGAGAACCACGGAAAGCAGCCATGGCGATAGGCCTGGACCAGTCGTTCGGCCGACAGGTCGCCACCGGCGGCCAGCAGGCCATTGGGTTCACGCATGGCCTTGGCCAGCGGTGGGAAAGTCAAAGAGTCGCGTTGCAACCAGGTCAGCATGGCATCCAGGCTTACGGAAGGGGAGGGGAGTGGCAGGTCAGGCGCCTGCCGCACAAGTGCTGATTATTGTCGACGCAGCGCTGTGGGGCCAGCCCGAATCGGGTGTCGGCACGGATTAGCGTGAGCAGGTGTTTCTGCAACTCTGGGTCATCGTCGCGGTCGTAATCGGGTCCGCGCCGTGCAGGCCATTTGGCAAGCTAGTCCGGATTGATAAAAACAGCTCATAAGCCTTTGTCAGCAAAGACAATGCATGCTCAAATTGACCGCGTCATAACAACACAATTGTCTATGCTGCTGGGTAAGGGGCAAGGGCGTGGCATCGGGGGCACAAACCCGTACAATGCGGCCATTGTGGCGTTATCGCCATTTCACCTAGCCGTTATCCGGTGTTAAAAGTAGATTCAACGACATTCGTTCATTTTTCAGCTGCTCGGATTGGGCAGTCATGTGCAGTCATTCAACAGATGGACGCGCTGATGGCGCAGGAATAGACCCGTTTTGAAGAAATCCGCCGCAACACCCAAAGCAGCAGTCGTGCCGGCCTGGCGCCAGCACCTGCATTATCGACTCAAGGAAGGTGCGTTGATCGCGATCGGCGCGCTGTGCCTGTTCCTGATGATGGCCTTGCTCACGTATGGCAAGGACGATCCGGGCTGGAGCCACAACAGCAAGATCGAAGACGTGCAAAACTTCGGCGGGCCTGCCGGTTCCTACAGCGCCGATATCCTGTTCATGGTGCTGGGTTACTTCGCTTACATCTTCCCCTTGTTGCTTGCGATCAAGACCTGGCAGATCTTCCGCCAGCGTCATGAGCCATGGCAGTGGAGCGGCTGGCTGTTTTCCTGGCGCCTGATCGGCCTGGTGTTCCTGGTGCTGTCCGGCGCGGCGCTGGCCCACATTCATTTCCATGCACCCACCGGTCTGCCGGCGGGCGCGGGCGGCGCGCTGGGCGAAAGCCTCGGTGACCTGGCCCGCAGGACCCTGAATATCCAGGGCAGCACCCTGATGTTCATCGCGTTGTTCCTGTTCGGCCTCACGGTGTTCACCGACCTGTCCTGGTTCAAGGTGATGGACGTGACCGGCAAAATCACCCTCGACCTGCTGGAGCTGTTCCAGGGCGCCGCCAACCGCTGGTGGGAAGCGCGTGTCGACCGCAAGCGCATGGTGGCCCAGTTGCGTGAGGTGGACACCCGCGTCAACGAGGTCGTCGCCCCGAGCACACCGGACCGTCGCGAGCAGGCCAAGGTCAAGGAGCGCCTTATCGAGCGCGAACAGGCCCTGAGCAAGCACATGTCGGACCGCGAGAAGCAGGTGCCGCCGGTGATCGCTCCTGCGCCGCCCAAGGCCCCCGAGCCGAGCCATCGCGTGCAGAAAGAGAAACAGGCGCCGCTGTTTGTCGACAGCGCCGTCGAAGGCACCTTGCCGCCGATCTCGATCCTCGACCCGGCCGAAAAGAAACAACTCAACTATTCCCCGGAATCCCTGGCGGCCGTCGGCCACCTGCTGGAAATCAAGCTCAAGGAATTCGGCGTCGAAGTGTCGGTGGACTCCATCCACCCCGGCCCGGTGATCACCCGCTACGAAATCCAGCCCGCCGCCGGTGTCAAGGTCAGCCGTATCGCCAACCTGGCCAAAGACCTGGCTCGCTCCCTGGCCGTGACCAGCGTGCGTGTGGTGGAGGTGATTCCCGGCAAGACCACCGTGGGTATCGAGATTCCCAACGAAGACCGCCAGATCGTGCGCTTCTCCGAAGTGCTGTCGACACCGGAATACGACAACTTCAAGTCGCCGGTCACCCTGGCCCTGGGCCACGACATCGGCGGCAAGCCGGTGATCACGGACCTGGCGAAAATGCCTCACCTGCTGGTGGCCGGTACCACTGGTTCCGGTAAGTCGGTGGGTGTGAACGCGATGATCCTGTCGATCCTGTTCAAGTCCGGCCCGGAAGACGCCAAGCTGATCATGATCGACCCGAAAATGCTCGAACTGTCGATCTACGAAGGCATCCCGCACCTGTTGTGTCCGGTGGTCACCGACATGAAGGACGCCGCCAACGCCCTGCGCTGGAGCGTTGCCGAGATGGAGCGCCGCTACAAGCTGATGGCGAAGATGGGCGTGCGTAACCTGTCGGGTTTCAACGCCAAGATCAAGGAAGCCCACGAGCGCGGCGAGACCATTGACGACCCGTTGTACAGGCGCGAAAGCATTCACGACGAAGCGCCGAAGCTGACCAAGCTGCCGACCATCGTGGTGGTGGTCGACGAATTTGCCGACATGATGATGATCGTCGGCAAGAAGGTTGAAGAACTCATCGCACGTATCGCCCAGAAGGCCCGTGCGGCCGGTATCCACCTGATCCTCGCCACCCAGCGGCCATCGGTGGACGTGATCACCGGCCTGATCAAGGCCAACATCCCCACGCGCATGGCGTTCCAGGTGTCGAGCAAGATCGACTCGCGGACCATCATCGACCAAGGCGGCGCCGAGCAACTGTTGGGCCACGGTGACATGCTCTACATGCCGCCCGGCACCAGTCTGCCGATCCGGGTTCACGGCGCGTTCGTGTCCGACGATGAAGTGCACCGCGTGGTGGAAGCCTGGAAGCTACGGGGCGCACCGGAATACAACGACGACATCCTCAACGGCGTCGAAGAGGCTGGCAGCGGCTTTGAAAACGGCGGCGGTGGCGGTGAAGACGATGCCGAAACCGATGCCCTGTATGACGAAGCCGTGGCGTTTGTGCTGGAAAGCCGTCGTGCCTCGATCTCTGCGGTACAGCGCAAGCTGAAGATCGGCTACAACCGCGCCGCCCGCATGATCGAAGCCATGGAAATGGCCGGCGTCGTCACCGCAATGAACACCAACGGCTCGCGCGAAGTCATTGCCCCCGGGCAGATGCGCGACTGATCCCGCGCCGCGTGGCAGCACGCGGCGCGCCCTGACCATTCAATGAGGACTCCCATGCGTCTTATCCGCATGCTGTTGTTGCCGGCCCTGGCCCTGACCGCTGTTTCGGCCCATGCCGACCCGGCTTCCGTTGCCAGCCTGACCAACCTGTTGGACAAATCCAAGACCCTGACCGCACGTTTCTCGCAGCTGACCCTGGATGCCGGCGGCACCCAGCTGCAGCAAACCGAAGGCGAAATGGCCGTGCAGCGCCCAGGGCTGTTCTACTGGCACACCGAAGGCAAGTCCGAGCAGACCATCGTCTCCGACGGCCAGAAAGTCACCCTGTGGGACCCGGATCTGGAACAGGCGACCATCAAGAAGCTTGACCCGCGCCTGAACCAGACCCCGGCCTTGCTGCTGTCCGGTGATGTGTCGAAGATCAATGACAGCTTCGAAATCACCTCCAAGCAAACCAGCAACGTGATTGAGTTCACCCTCAAGCCCAAATCCAAGGACACGCTGTTCGACAGCCTGAACCTGTCGTTTGGCAACGGTGTGATCAACAACATGCGCCTGATCGACAGCGTCGGCCAGCGCACCGATATCCTGTTCTCCGGGGTCAAGGCCAATGAGCCGGTGCCGGCGTCCAAGTTCAAGTTCGACATCCCCAAGGGTGCCGACGTGATCCAGGAATAATCTGCCCAGAGGTTTCAAACGCTGCCCATGGATTTGTTTCGAAGTGACCCGATTGCTCAACCTTTGGCCGCGCGCCTGCGCTCGACCAACCTGGATGAGTACGTCGGCCAGGAACACCTGCTCGCCCGTGGCAAGCCATTGCGCGAAGCCCTGGAGCAGGGTGCGCTGCACTCGATGATTTTCTGGGGGCCGCCAGGCGTGGGCAAGACCACCCTGGCGCGGCTGCTGGCGAAAGTCTCGGATGCGCACTTCGAAACGGTCTCGGCGGTGCTCGCCGGGGTCAAGGAGATCCGCCAGGCGGTGGACGTGGCCAAGCAGCAGGCCGGGCAGTACGGCAAGCGCACCATCCTGTTTGTCGACGAAGTGCATCGCTTCAACAAGTCGCAGCAGGATGCGTTCCTGCCCTATGTCGAAGACGGCACGCTGATCTTCATCGGCGCCACCACCGAAAACCCCTCGTTCGAGTTGAACAACGCCTTGCTCTCGCGGGCGCGGGTCTACGTGCTCAAGAGCCTGGACGAGGCGGCGATGCAAAAGCTGCTGCAGCGCGCCCTGAGTGAAGACAAAGGGCTGGGCAAGCGCCAGCTGAGCGTCAGTGACGAAGGTTTCAAGATCCTGCTCAGTGCCGCTGACGGCGATGGGCGGCGCTTTCTCAACCTGCTGGAAAACGCCTCGGACCTGGCCGAAGATGGCGGCGAGATAGGCGTCGACCTGCTGCAGAGCCTGCTCGGTGATACCCGTCGTCGTTTCGACAAGGGTGGCGAAGCCTTCTACGATCAGATCTCGGCGCTGCACAAATCCGTGCGTGGCTCCAACCCCGACGGCGCACTGTACTGGTTTGCACGGATGATCGACGGTGGTTGCGACCCGCTCTACCTCGCGCGCCGTGTGGTGCGCATGGCCAGCGAAGACATCGGCAATGCTGACCCGCGCGCGCTGAGCCTGTGCCTTGCCGCGTGGGACGTGCAGGAGCGCCTCGGCAGCCCCGAAGGCGAGCTGGCCGTGGCCCAGGCCATTACCTACCTGGCCTGCGCGCCCAAAAGCAACGCGGTGTACATGGGCTTCAAGTCTGCGTTGCGAGCTGCCGCCGAGTACGGCTCACTCGAAGTGCCGATGCACTTGCGCAATGCGCCGACCAAACTGATGAAGCAATTGGGCTACGGTGATGAATACCGCTATGCCCACGATGAGCCGGACGCCTATGCGGCGGGTGAAGACTACTTCCCCGATGAGCTTGAGCCGCTGGCGCTCTATCAGCCGGTGCCCCGTGGGCTGGAGCTGAAGATTGGTGAAAAGCTCAATCACCTCGCGCAACTGGATCGACTCAGCCCCCGGCAGCGGAGAAAGTAGTGCTCAAGACGATTCTTGCCGTGTCCGCAGCCGGCATCGCTGGTACATTATTGCGTTTCGCCGCGGGCACCTGGGTCAGCGCCAACTGGCCGAAGCATTTTTATGCGGCGACCCTGGCGGTCAACCTGGTGGGCTGCCTGATCATCGGGCTGTTGTACGGCTGGTTCCTGTTGCGCCCGGAAGTACCGATTGAAATTCGCGCCGGCTTGATTGTCGGCTTTGTAGGCGGTCTGACGACCTTTTCATCCTTTTCACTGGATACGCTGCGCCTGCTGGAAAGCGGGCAGGCCCTGGTAGCCTTCGGTTATCTGGGCATCAGCGTGTTCGGCGGGCTGCTCGCCACCTGGGCTGGCCTGTCCTTGACCAAACTTTGATAAACGAGAGACCGACATGCTCGATTCCAAACTGTTACGTAGCAACCTTCAGGACGTAGCGGACCGCCTGGCATCCCGTGGCTTTGCCTTGGACGTCGCGCGCATCGAAGCGCTGGAAGAACAGCGCAAGACCGTCCAGACCCGCACCGAAGCACTGCAGGCTGAGCGTAATGCGCGTTCCAAATCCATCGGTCAGGCCAAGCAGCGCGGCGAAGACATCGCGCCGTTGATGGCGGATGTCGAGCGCATGGGCACCGAGCTGTCCGAGGGCAAGGTCGAGCTGGACAAGATCCAGACCGAGCTGGACTCGATCCTGCTGGGCATTCCAAACGTGCCTCACGAATCCGTGCCGATTGGCGAAGACGAAGACGGCAACGTCGAAGTGCGCCGCTGGGGCACGCCAACCGCTTTTGATTTCGAGATCAAGGACCACGTCGCCCTGGGCGAATTGACCGGCGGCCTGGACTTCGAAACCGCGGCGAAAATGTCCGGCGCACGCTTTGCCTTGCTGCGCGGTCCTATCGCGCGCATGCACCGTGCCCTGGCGCAGTTCATGATCAACCTGCACACCGCCGAGCACGGTTACGAAGAGGCCTACACCCCTTACCTGGTGCAGGCGCCGGCGCTGGTGGGCACCAGCCAACTGCCGAAATTCGAAGAAGACCTGTTCAAGATCAGCCGCGACGGCGAAGCCGACCTGTACCTGATCCCGACGGCCGAAGTGTCGCTGACCAACATCGTTTCTGGCGAAATTCTCGACGCCAAGCAACTGCCCCTGAAGTTTGTGGCGCACAGCCCATGCTTCCGCAGCGAAGCCGGTGCTTCGGGCCGTGACACTCGCGGCATGATCCGCCAGCACCAGTTCGACAAAGTCGAGATGGTGCAAGTGGTCGAGCCGTCGAAGTCGATGGAAGCCCTGGAAGGCCTGACCGCCAACGCCGAACGCGTCCTGCAACTGCTGGAACTGCCGTACCGCGTGCTCGCGCTGTGCACCGGCGACATGGGGTTCAGCGCCGTGAAGACCTACGACCTCGAAGTGTGGGTGCCGAGCCAGGACAAGTACCGCGAGATTTCGTCGTGCTCCAACTGCGGTGATTTCCAGGCCCGTCGCATGCAAGCGCGTTTCCGTAACCCGGAAACCGGCAAGCCGGAGCTGGTGCACACCCTCAACGGTTCCGGCCTGGCCGTGGGCCGTACGCTGGTGGCAGTGCTGGAAAACTACCAGCAGGCTGACGGTTCGATCCGCGTACCGGACGTGCTCAAGCCTTACATGGCGGGCGTTGAGGTCATCCGCTAAATGGAATTTCTGCCGCTGTTTCATAACCTGCGCGGCAGTCGTGTGTTGGTCGTCGGTGGCGGGGAGATTGCCTTGCGCAAATCCCGGCTGCTGGCCGACGCCGGTGCGTTGCTGCGGGTGGTTGCTCCCCAGATCGAAAGCCAGCTCAACGAGTTGGTGCTGGGTAGTGGCGGGGAACTGATTTTGCGCGGTTACCAGGAGGCCGACCTCGACGGGTGCACCCTGATCATCGCCGCCACCGACGATGAGCCACTGAACGCGCAAGTGTCCAGTGATGCCAAGCGTCGTTGCGTGCCGGTCAATGTGGTGGACGCGCCGGCCTTGTGCAGCGTGATCTTCCCGGCGATTGTCGACCGTTCACCGTTGGTGATTGCAGTGTCCAGCGGTGGCGATGCGCCGGTGCTGGCACGCTTGATCCGCGCCAAGCTGGAAACCTGGATCCCGTCCACCTACGGCCAACTGGCCGGGTTGGCGGCGCGCTTTCGTGCCCAGGTGAAGAATTTGTACCCGGATGTGCAGCAACGTCGCGCGTTCTGGGAAGACGTCTTCCAGGGCCCGATTGCCGACCGCCAACTGGCCGGGCAGGGCGCCGAGGCCGAGCGGCTGTTGATCGAGAAGGTCAACGGCGCACCGCCAGACGCGCCGGGTGAGGTGTACCTGGTGGGCGCCGGCCCCGGCGACCCGGACCTGCTGACCTTCCGCGCCTTGCGCCTGATGCAGCAGGCTGACGTGGTGCTGTACGACCGCCTGGTCGCACCGGCGATCCTTGAGCTGTGCCGTCGTGACGCCGAGCGCGTGTACGTCGGCAAACGCCGCGCCGATCACGCTGTGCCGCAAGACCAGATCAACCAGCAATTGGTCGACCTGGCCAAGCAAGGCAAGCGGGTGCTGCGCCTCAAGGGTGGCGATCCGTTCATCTTTGGGCGCGGCGGCGAAGAGATTGAGGAATTGGCGGCCCACGGCATCCCGTTCCAGGTGGTGCCGGGTATCACGGCGGCCAGCGGTTGCGCGGCGTATGCCGGGATCCCGTTGACCCACCGCGATTATGCGCAGTCGGTGCGGTTCATCACCGGGCATTTGAAGGACGGCACGTCAGACTTGCCTTGGCATGACCTGGTGGGCCCCTCGCAGACCTTGGTGTTCTACATGGGCCTGATCGGTCTGCCGATCATCTGCGAACAGCTGATCAAGCATGGTCGTGCGGCGGATACGCCAGCGGCGTTGATTCAGCAGGGCACCACCTCCAACCAGCGCGTGTTCACCGGCACCCTGGCCGACTTGCCGCGCATGGTGGCGGAGCATGAAGTGCATGCCCCGACACTGGTGATCGTTGGTGAGGTGGTGGTGCTGCGCGAGAAGCTCAAGTGGTTCGAAGGCGCCCAATCTCAACTCTGAACCTTGTAGTGAGCGGGCTTGCCCCGCGCCGCAGTGTGTCAGGCAGACTCTAGGCGCCTGGTATATCGCCGCGCGGGGCAAGCCCGCTCACTACAGACTTACCGTTTAATCGTTCGCGGTTGTGCTGGGTATCGAACGATTGCGAGGGCCCTTTAGGCACAATCCCCGTCGGATTGATCGTGCGATGGCTCGCGTAGTAATGCCCCTTGATGTGCGCAAAATCCACCGTCTCGGCCACTCCCGGCCACTGATACATTTCCCTTAGCCAGTTCGACAGGTTCGGATAATCCGCAATCCTGCGCAGGTTGCATTTGAAGTGCCCGTAATACACCGCGTCAAAGCGAATCAGCGTGGTGAACAGGCGCACGTCGGCTTCGGTCAGGTACTCACCGGCCAGGTAGCGATGATCGCTCAGGTGTTGTTCCAGGTGATCCAGCTCGGCAAACACATCATCAAACGCACGCTCATACGCCTGCTGCGACGTGGCGAAGCCTGCGCGGTACACGCCGTTGTTCACGGCGGGGTAGATGCGCTCGTTCAGGGCGTCGATGGTCGGGCGCAAGGCCTCGGGGTAGAAGTCCAGGGTGTTGCCGGTCAGGCCGTTGAAGGCGCTATTGAACATGCGGATGATCTCCGCCGACTCGTTGCTCACGATGCGCTTGAGCTTTTTGTCCCACAGCACCGGCACCGTGACGCGGCCGGTGTAGTCGGCGTTATCGGCGGTGTAGCGTTGGTGCATGAAATTGAAGTCATCCAGCGTGTCGCCGGTGGAGCCGTGGGCCTTGTCGAAGGTCCAGCCGTTCTCCAGCATCAGCCAACTGACCACCGACACGTCGATTAGGTCTTCCAGGCCCTTGAGCTTGCGCAGGATCAGGGTGCGATGGGCCCAAGGGCAGGCCAGGGACACATACAGGTGATAGCGGCCGGCCTCGGCCTTGAAGCCGCCTTCGCCGCTCGGGCCGGGCGCGCCGTCGGCGGTGACCCAGTTCCGGCGTTGTGCCTGTTCGCGTTGGAATGCGCCATCGGCGCTACTTTCGTACCACTGGTCTTTCCAGTGTCCTTCGATCAGCAAGCCCATGACTGGCTCCTCGGCTAATAAGCGTTGGAGGCCAGTCTAAAGGGCTGAGTTCGATTTAAAAGCGCAAAGACCGGGCGTGAATAATCGATTAAATCGATTTGTCCCGCGCGTCCCAGTACTGCTGGGCCAGCACGAACGCCTGTTCCCGCGGGTGACCGAGGCCACGCAAGGCCAGGGCCATGGTGGCGATCAGGGCCAATTGCGGGTAGCTGTCTTCGACATCGCCACGCCACAGAGCCTTGAGGTGTTCGGGCTCCAGCGCCGCCGGCTTGACGTGGCGCTGGGCGGAGAGGGCAGGCCATTCTTCGTCCCAGCTTTCGCCACCGGTGGTGCCGTACAGATGGCTGGCGGAGTCGGGATTGATCTCGATTTCGCCGCCATCGCCTTTCACCACAATCACGTTATCGCCCAGCAGGCCGCTGGCATCGCGGTGCACGCCCTGATAGCCCGGGTGAAAGATGCTTTGCAGGCCCAGGCGCGCATTCAGCGGGTTGAGCAGGCGCGCCAGGGAGTGGATCGGTGAGCGCAGGCCCAGGGTGTTGCGCAAATCGATCATGCGTTGCAGTTGCGGTGCCCAGTCGCCCAGCGGGATAAACGCCAGGTTGCCATGCTCATAGGCCGCCTCGACCTGCTGCCAAGTGCGGCACAGCGGGATCTGCAAACCTTCCAGCAATTGTTCGGTGTACAGCCGACCGGCCGTGTGCGCGCCGCCGCCGTGCATGAGGATGCGCACGCCGTTCTGTGCCAGGCATTTGGCCGCCAGCAGGTACCACGGCAGGTGGCGCTTCTTGCCGGCGTAGGTCGGCCAGTCGATATCCACGTTCAACGCCGGGGCGTCGAGGCGTTCGCGCACGGCTTCGGTGAAGCCGGCGAGTTCTTCCGGGCTTTCTTCCTTGTGGCGCAGCAGCATCAGGAAGGCGCCGAGCTGGGTGTCTTCGACTTTTTCATCGAGCAGCATGCCCATGGCTTCGCGGGCTTCCTCGCGGGTGAGGTTGCGCGCGCCGCGCTTGCCTTTGCCCAGGATGCGCACGAACTGCGCAAACGGGTGTTCGGCCGGGGTTTGGAGGGTCAGCGGGGCAAAGTCGGTCATAAGCAATTCGTCGGCCTGGGCAGGCCCGCCAGCTTGGCGGCGAGTTTGGCGGGAGTGCCGTTGAACAGTTTGTTGAGGTGCAGGCTGTTGCCCTTTTCCGGGCCGAGCTTCAAGGCGGTGTACTTGATCAGCGGGCGCGTGGCCGGGGACAGCTGGAACTCGGCGTAGAAACCGCGCAGCAGTTCGAGGATTTCCCAGTGGGCCGGGGTCAGCTCCAGGGACTCGGCGGCGGCCAGGGCGTTGGCCACGTCGGCAGACCATTGATTGAGGTCGACGAGGTAGCCGTCCTTGTCCAGCTCAAGGGTGTGTTCGCCTACGGTCAGGGTGTTCATAGCCAGGTGTTGACCTTGTCGTAGTCGATCGACAACTGCACGAAGCCCGGGTAGTCGACGCTGTCGGCCCAGTCCGGCAGGGGCAGGTTACGTGCCTGCATGTCTTCGGCCAGCACAAACACCTTCACGCCCTTGGTGTGCAGGGCAGGGGCATGGAGCCCGTAGGCGCCGTCGCCGCACAGCAGGATTGCGTCCTCGGTGCCGCAGATACGCAGGCAGCTGTCGAGACGGCTATCGGAAAACGGCGAGTGAGACACCACATGTAAAGTCGACATCAGAGGGTAATCACCTGGTCGTAACGGTCAATCAATTCGGAAATGGCTTCGTTGCTCAACGGTTGCGCCTCGGTGGGCGGCGTCAAGCCACGCACGGCCATGCTATGACGGCAGACAAATACGTCGTCGATGCCGAACAGCCCCAATGCCTGCAGGTTGGCGCTGAGGTCCTTCTGTTGTACGGCCTTGGCATTCTGGTGCGGTGCGAGCTGGAACACGCCGTCATCCATGAACAGCAGGCCGATCGGCAGATCGAAGGCGCCACCGGCCAGCACGATGTCCAGGGCTTCCCGCGCACTCGGGCCGGACCAGGGCGCCTGGCGGCTGATCACCAATAAGGATTTGGACATCTCACGGCCCTCCAAAGCAGATCAGGCGGTCGGCGACCTGCGCAGCATCGTGCAACTGCCCCAGGCCGGAGAGCGCCCACGGCGCTTCCAGGTTCACCGCGCTGCGTTGATAACGCGTGGCTTCCTCCTGGTTGAGCACGCCACGGCGCAGGGCGGCGGCGATGCACACCACGCCGTCGAGGCTGTGCTCGCTGACAAATTCGCGCCATTGGCGGGCGATGTCTTGCTCGTCCTGAGGGGCGACGATGGCGTTGGAAGCGCTGTACACGCCGTCCTGATAGAAAAACAGCCGCACGATCTCATGCCCGCCGGCCAGCGCGGCCTTGGCAAACAGCAAGGCGCGGCGCGAGGAGGGCGCATGGGCGGCGGAAAACAGGGCAATTGCAAACTTCATGGAACACTCTGCCAGCAAACGTGGGCCAATGATAAAGCCGCCGCCACGAAAAAGCCCGCCGTGATCAAAACGGTCACTGTCGCTGACCGTTCCGGCGATTGCCGACGGGCCCAAGGCTGCCTAGTCTGTGGGCACCCGAAACGGAATTGGAGTGCCCATGTCAGGTCCCTTGGCGTCCCTCAAAGTACTGGATTTCTCCACCTTGCTGCCCGGCCCGTTTGCGTCGTTGATGCTGGCGGACATGGGCGCCGAGGTGCTGCGTATCGAATCGCCCACACGCCCGGACTTGCTGCGGGTGTTGCCGCCCCACGACCACGGCACTTCGGCGAGCCACGCCTACCTCAATCGCAACAAACGCAGCCTGGCGCTGGACCTCAAACAGGCCGAGGCGCTGGAAATCGTGCGCGCGCTGGTCAAGGAATACGACATTGTCCTGGAGCAGTTCCGGCCCGGGGTGATGGAGCGCCTGGGCCTGGGGTATGAGGCGCTGAAGGCGATCAACCCCGGGCTGATTTATGTGTCGATCACCGGTTACGGCCAGACCGGCCCCTACAAGGACCGCGCCGGGCACGACATCAATTACCTGGCGCTGGCGGGGGTGGCCAGCTACACCGGGCGCGAGGACAGCGGGCCGGTGCCGCTGGGCGTACAACTGGCGGATGTGGGCGGGGGCTCGTTGCATGCGGTGGTGGGGTTGCTGGCGGCGGTTATCGCCCGGCAACAGAGCGGGGTGGGCCAGTACCTGGATGTGAGCATGACCGATTGCTCGTTCAGCCTGAACGCCATGGCCGGCGCGGGCTACCTGGCGTGCGGGGTGGAGCCGGCGCGGGAAAACCATGTGCTGAACGGCGGCAGTTTCTATGACTACTACCGCTCGCGGGAGGGGCGCTGGATGTCGGTGGGCAGCCTGGAACCGGCGTTCATGCAGCAGCTCTGCGAGGCGTTGGGGCGGCCGGAGTTGGCGGCGTTGGGCTTGTCACCCAAACTCAAGGCGGCCCTGCAGGTTGAATTTGAGAAGCGCAGCTTTGATGAGCTGTGTGAGCTGTTCGCCGGGGTGGATGCGTGCGTGGAGCCGGTGTTGAGCTTGAGTGAGGCTGTGGCGCATCCACAGCTCAAGGCGCGGCAGCTGGTGAGCCAGGTGCCGAGGGGGGATGGGTCGACCCAGGCGCAAATTGCTTGCCCGTTGAAATTTTCCGAGGGTTTGCCAGCCCCCAAGCATATTGGGGCCGCCGTGGGGGCGCACACGGATGAAGTGCTGGCAGAGCTGGGTTTCAGTGTTCAGCAGATAGATGCCTGGCGGCAAACCGGCGCAATCCTGTAGGAACCGGCTTGCCGGCGATGGCGATCTTGAGGGCGCAATCGCCGGCAAGCCAGCTCCTACAGAGAAGGTCATTCCACCCGGGTTTCCCCGGTAAACACCAAGGTCTGCCGGCACCGCCGACACAAATACCGCCGCCCCTGAGCGACGAGCCCATGGCGCTGCGACGAAAACGGAAAATCACTGTCCGCACACGGGCAGCGGTAGATATAGCGGGTCACCTGGCGGCGCTTCACTTCATAGGTGTGGCAACGATCAGGCGGCAGCTCGTAGACCCCACGCATGATCAATTGCCATTCCTCGCCATGGGGCTGGATGCGCTCGCCAAATAATTGGTGGGCGATCAGGTGCGCCACTTCGTGGGCCACGGTCTGCTTGAGGAAGTGCTGGGTGTTTTCACGGTACAGCTGTGGGTTGAAACGCAGCAGGTTCTCGTGCAAATGCGCGACACCGGCCTTCTGGCCCCGCAGCTTGAGGCTGACCTGGGGGCGTTTGAAACTTCGTTTGAAAAAGGATTCGGCTTGTAGGAAACAATCTTCGACGCGGGTATTGAGTTGCTCGGGCATGCTTTACATATCTCCAGAGACCTCCAGTATGCCGCAAAGCTGGGTGTTTCCGAATCTGTCAGGCGCCGAATGGTCATGCATAACGCACAAAGCCACCTTGCGGTGGCCTTGCTCACAGTTTGAAACTGGCTAGTTGGTGTAGATCGGCCCCACGCCCAGGCCCCACACGATCACGGTAAACGCCATGATCGCCACCAGCACCACCAGGCCCACGGCCAATACCGAGCTGGAAAACAGGAAGCCCTCATCCGGGTCGATGTTCATGAAGGTCGGCAGGCCCACATACAACAGGTACACCGTGTAGCAGATCGCCGCCGTACCCACGATCATGCCCAGCCACATATGCGGGTAGAGCGCGGCCAACCCACCGATGAACAGGGGGGTGGCGGTGTAGGTGGCAAACGCGACGCAGCGCGCCATGCTGGGGTTGGCGTCGTAGGTGCGCGCCATCCAGTGGATGAACGCACCCATCACCGCCACGCCGCCGAGCATGGCCGCGTAGGACATGAGGGTCATCCATAACGCGCTTTCCTGGGTCAACATCACCGGCGCACGGCTGCCGATGACCCAACCGACCTGGGTGGTACCGATAAAGGCTGATATGGCGGGGATCGCCGCGAGAATCAGGGTGTGAGTGAGGTACATGTGGCCGATGCTTTCTTCTTTATCGCCACGGATTTCCCGCCATTCCTGGTCGGGATGGGTAAAAAGCCCCACGACGTGATGGATCATGCCAGTCACTCCTGTCGTTATTACCATCGCCCCCCATCGGAGCGCCCACGGGCCAAATGGCCACAAAGGTCTGGATATATGTGCGACCTCAAGTCGCAGTATAGGAAGTGATGACCGGAAAAACTGTAGGGCTTTAGAGCAAATCGCGCTGTAAACGGGGAGCTTAATCGCGGCGAGGTCTGTCTGGACTGCCACGGTCGATGTGGGAGCTGGCTTGCCTGCTAAAGCGGCGGGTCAGAAACAAATGAGCTGGCTGATCCACTGCTTTCGCAGGCAAGCCAGCTCCCACATTGGATCGGCGTCGCCCATTGAAGTATTTTTGCGTAAAATGCTGCGCTTTTCGTCACACACCTCTAGCGGATCCAAGCGCCATGGGCACTCTTACGGTCAACCAGAACAAACTGCAAAAACGCCTGCGTCGCCTGGCCGGTGAAGCGGTCGCCGATTTCAACATGATTGAGGACGGCGACAAGGTCATGGTCTGCCTCTCCGGCGGCAAAGACAGCTACACCATGCTCGACGTGCTGTTGCACCTGCAGAAGGTCGCACCGATCAAGTTCGAGATCGTCGCCGTCAACATGGACCAGAAACAGCCGGGCTTCCCGGAGCATGTGCTGCCGGCCTACCTCAAAGAGTTGGGCGTGGAGTACCACATCGTCGAGAAAGACACCTATTCGGTGGTCAAGGAACTGATCCCTGAAGGCAAGACCACCTGCTCGCTGTGCTCGCGCCTGCGCCGCGGCACGCTCTACACGTTCGCTGATGAAATCGGCGCAACCAAGATGGCCCTGGGGCATCACCGCGACGACATCGTCGAGACCTTTTTCCTCAATATGTTCTTCAACGGCTCCCTCAAGGCGATGCCGCCCAAGCTGCGTGCCGACGACGGGCGCAACGTGGTGATTCGCCCGCTGGCGTATTGCAACGAGAAGGACATCCAGGCCTACTCCGACCTCAAGCAGTTCCCGATCATCCCGTGCAACCTGTGCGGCTCCCAGGAAAACCTGCAGCGCCAGGTGGTCAAGGAGATGCTGGTGGACTGGGAACGCAAGACCCCGGGCCGTACCGAGAGCATTTTCCGCAGCCTGCAGAATGTACAGCCGTCACAGTTGGCTGACCGCAACCTGTTCGATTTCACCAGCTTGAAGATCGACGAGACGGCCGCATCGCGCTTCGTCAATGTTGTGAACCTCTGAGCGATTCCAATGCTCTGACACACGGCGCTCGCGGGCGCCGTTTTCAATTCCATTGCCAGGAGAGGGCATGCGCGATTACAAGTGGCTGCACGAATATTGTCTGAACCGTTTTGGTTCGGCGGCCGAGCTGGAAGCCCACCTGCCTGTACCCCATACCCCGGCGCAATTGCGCAAGATCAGCGATGATCGTTACCTGTCCACCCTGGCGCTGCGGGTGTTTCGCGCGGGGCTCAAGCACAGCGTGGTGGATGCCAAGTGGCCGGCGTTCGAAAAAGTGTTTTTCGGCTTCGACCCGGAAAAAGTCGTGCTGATGGGCGCCGAGCATTTGGAGCGACTGATGCAGGACACCAGCATCATCCGCCACCTGGGCAAGCTCAAGAGCGTGCCGCGCAATGCGCAGATGATCCTCGACATCCAGCAGGAGAAGGGCAGCTTCGGTGCCTTTATCGCCGACTGGCCGGTGACGGATATCGTCGGGCTGTGGAAGTACCTGAGCAAACACGGGTACCAGTTGGGCGGGCTGTCGGCGCCGCGCTTCTTACGCATGGTGGGCAAGGACACCTTTGTGCCGAGTTATGACGTGGTGGCGGCGCTGAACGCGCAGAAGATCATCGACAAGGTGCCCACCAGCTTGCGGGATCTGGCGACGGTGCAGGGGGCGTTCAACCAGTGGCATGCCGAGAGTGGGCGGCCGATGTGCCAGCTGTCGATGATGCTGGCTTATACGGTGAATCATTGAGATTGAGGTGATGCCATCGCCGGCAAGCCGGCTCCTACAGGGGAATGCATTCCAAATGTAGGAGCCGGCTTGCCGGCGATAGCGGTCTTCAGGCCACCACAGGCTTAGCCAGCCGGCGATTGAGCTGATGCCGCCACCGCACATACAGCAACGCCGTACAAAACACCGCCAGGCTCGCCAACATCTCCAGTACTCCGAACCACTGCCGGTTCGGGTCATACGCTGCCAGCGCGCCCTTGATGAAATACAGGTTCACCACAAAGCACATCCACGAATAGCCGCGCGCGCTACCGAGCAACATCCCCGGCGCGAGGATCAGCAGCGGCACCAATTCGATCACCAGGATCACCCACGGCCGCGCGCCATGCAGGTCGGCGACGAACAGGTAATACACGCACAACAACCCCACCAGGCCCAGGAACGCCAGCAGGCTCAAGATGCGGGCGACTTTCACCCGTGGCTCCAGCCACGCCTGGGGCGGCAGGACCTTAGGCTTCCTGGCCACGGCCGTTCTCCAGCAGGATCGCGGTTTTCGCCAGGCGCAGGCCCAGGGCGCGACACAGGGTGATTTCATGCTGATCGAGCATGCGCTTGCCGTCCGGTCCCGAATGGTGGCTGGCGCCATAGGGCGTGCCGCCGCCCTGGGTGTCGAGCAGGGCTTGCTCGCTGTAGGGCAGGCCGGTGATCAACATGCCGTGGTGCAGCAGCGGCAGCAGCATCGACATCAAGGTGGTTTCCTGGCCGCCATGCAGGCTGGCGGTGGAGGTGAACACTCCGGCCGGCTTGCCGACGAGGGCGCCGGTGAGCCACAGGTTGCTGGTGCCGTCGAGGAAGTACTTGAGCGGCGCCGCCATGTTGCCGAAGCGGGTTGGGCTGCCCAGGGCCAGGCCCGAACAGTGTTTCAAGTCGTCCAGGCTGGCATACAGCGCGCCTTCGTCCGGAATGCTGGGGGCCACGGCCTCGCACTCGGCGGAAATCGCCGGCACGGTGCGCAGGCGCGCTTCCAGCCCGGCCTGCTCGATGCCCCGGGCGATCTGCCGGGCCATTTCGCTCACCGCGCCATTGCGGCTGTAATACAACACCAGCACATACGGCGTCGTCACGGCAGGATCTCCAGCACGTTTTCCGGCGGGCGGCCGATGATGGCTTTGTCGGCGGTTTCCAGGATCGGGCGTTCCATCAACTTGGGGTGCTCGGCGATGGCCGCAATCAATTGCGCTTCGCTGAGGCTGGTGTCGGCCAGGTTGAGGGTTTTGTATTCGTCTTCGCCAGTGCGCAGCAATTGGCGGGCGCTGAGGCCGAGCTTGGCCAGCAGGGCCTTCAATTGCGCCGCGCCCAGTGGGGTTTCCAGGTAGCGCACCACGGTCGGGGTGAGGCCACGGGCTTCCAGCAGTTCCAGCGCACCGCGGGATTTCGAGCAGCGCGGGTTGTGATAAAGCGTCAGATCGGTCATGTGCGGGTCGCATCTTGCGTAAGGTGGCGGGTATTCTACCCGGGCTGCGCCCCGTCCTTAAACCGTAAGAGGCGATAGGTCGCAGCCAACGTTCATTTTTGCGAAGGATTACCCCATGACAAGGCGACTGATCGGTGCATTGGCGATCATCACAACCCTGCTGCTCAGCGGCTGCGGTAACGATTACGGCGTTGACCAATATGGCCAGAAAGTGGCGGCCGAGCGCCTGGACAAGCAGTGGGTGGTGGTCAACTACTGGGCCGAATGGTGTGGCCCGTGCCGCACGGAAATCCCGGAGCTCAATGCCCTGGCCGAGCAGCTGAAAGCGCAGAAGGTAGGGGTGTTCGGGGTCAACTTCGACAATGTGCAAGGTGAAGAACTCAAGGCCGCCAGCGAGAAGCTGGGGATCAAGTTCACCGTGCTGGCGCAGAACCCGGAAGAGATTTTCGATATCCCGCGCAGCGAAGCGTTGCCGGTGACCTACATCATCGATAACAAGGGCAAGGTGCGCGAGCAGTTGATGGGTGAGCAGACGGCGGAAGGGGTGCTGGCCAAGCTCAAGGCCCTGCGCGGATAAATCAACAACACATAACCCCTGTGGGAGCGGGCCCTACATACAGGGGAAGGTGTATCAGCCTTCTTCGAGCCACAGGCGGATCGGCATGCCATCGGCCGGCCAGAAACGCGTCTGCTCGATCGGTGAAATGTCCCAGCGCTGCACGCCTTGCAAGGCCTGGAAGAAGCGGTGTTCCTGCTCCATCAGGGCCTCGGCGCAGAGCTTGCGGGTGCTGCCGATCTTGCCGAAGCTGAGCTTGTCGCCATCGACGGTGTAGGGCGCGAACCAGTGGTTGCAGCCGCCGTTGCCGTAAGCGCGGCCATCGGCGCCGAGGGTGACGGTCAGGTGCGCGTAGTCCATCAACGGCCGCTCACCGATCCACTCCACCACGTAGCTGTGGTCCTGCTTGAGCTTGACCGCGTCCCCGGCACAGCCGGCAAGGCCTGCCCCGACGGCGGCGAGCAGAAGCAGGCCTTTCATTGTGCGGCCTGCTGGCATTTCGGGCAGCGGTGCTGGTCGCCTTCGCTGGCCCAGCCCAATTCCTTGATGCGCGCATTGGCCGCCGGTTGCAGGGGCTCTTTGGTCAGCTTGGTTTCGACCGCAAATTCAAACTCCAGCACGCTGTCGCAGCTGTCGCAGTTGACCTTCCAGGTGTGAATCTCCAGTTCGCCGAATTTCGGCCCCTGGGCCATGGCGACCCATTGGCCCGCAGGGCGGATGGAGTAGCGCGCGTCACCTTCGACGGTAAGGCGCATCGACAGGGTTTTACTGCCGCGCAGGGTGACGATCAGAACGTCGCCGTTCTTGATCGCGCCACCGTTGCCGGTGACCTGGTAACGGCCCGGCACCAGGGCGCGGCATTCGATCAGGGTGTGTTGCGGGCTCAGCAAGCTGAAGCGGAAATCGTGTTCGGCCATGGATCCTCCAAATAGGCGCGGCATCCTATCACGGGTGCCCGCCCATCATGAGCCTGGTATGTGACCGCTGATCATCCTTGCACGACGTTCTGCGGCTGGCCGTCGGCCCACGCGCTGATGTTGGCCAGTGTGGTGCCAGCAATGGCGGCCAGGGCCTCGCGGGTGAGGAACGCCTGGTGAGCGGTGATGATCACGTTGGGGAAGGTCAGCAGGCGCGCCAGTACGTCATCTTGCAGGGGCAGGTCGGAGCGGTCCTCGAAGAACAGCTGTGCTTCTTCCTCGTACACGTCCAGCCCCAGGTAACCGAGCTGGCCGTCCTTGAGCGCTTCGATCAGCGCCGGAGTGTCCACCAGGCCACCGCGACCGGTGTTGATCAGCATCGCCCCCGGCTGCATGTGCGCCAGGGAGCTGGCGTTGATCAGGTGTTTGCTTTCGGCGGTCAGCGGGCAATGCAGGCTGATGATCTGCGCCTCGGCCAGCAGTTCGGGCAGGCTCACATAGCGGGCGCCCAGGGCCTGGACCTGTGGGTTGGGGAAGGGATCATAGGCCAGCAACTGGCAGCCGAAACCAGCCATGATCTTGGCAATCGTGGCGCCGATCTGCCCGGTGCCGACCACGCCGACGGTCTTGCCGACCAAGTCGAACCCGGTCAGGCCGTGCAGGCTGAAGTCGCCATCGCGGGTGCGGTTGTAGGCGCGGTGCAGGCGCCGGTTGAGGGCCAGGATCAGCGCGACGGCGTGCTCGGCGACTGCATGGGGCGAGTAGGCGGGGACACGCACCACGGTCAGGCCCAGGCGCTTGGCGACGGCCAGGTCGACATGGTTGTAACCGGCCGAGCGCAAGGCAATCAGGCGCGTGCCGCCCTTGGCCAACTGCTCCAGCACCGGTGCACTGAGGTCGTCGTTGATGAAGGCGCAGACCACTTCGTGCTGCTCGGCCAGGGCCACGGTGTCGAGGTTGAGCCGGGCGGGCTGGAATTGCAGCTCAACGCCCGCAGGCAGCGGCTCACCGAGAAAACTGTCACGGTCGTAGGCTTGGCTGCTGAAAAGAATAACGCGCATAACAAGGGCTCCCTGCAAAATTAAAAGTGGACACCTGCCACCTGTGGGAGCGGGCTTGCTCGCGAAAGCGGTGGGTCAGGCAACACATCCATGACCGAAAGACCGCATTCGCGAGCAAGCCCGCTCCCACACAAGCCCGCATGCCATAAAACTGGGTCAGGCGCTGACCCGCGCCTCACTGGCCAGCCGGGCAATCGCCATGTCCAACTCGTCCAGCGCCGCCATGGCCTTGGCGTCATCCTGCTTGAGCAGGGTTTCGGCCCGCTGGCAGGCGGCGCGCAATTGCGGCACGCCGCAGTAACGGGTGGCGCCGTGCAGGCGGTGGACACGTTCGATCAGCGCGTTGTTGTCGTTGGCCTCGCGTGCAACGGTGATGGCCGCGCGGTCGGCTTCCAGGGAGGCTAGCAGCATGGCAAGCATGTCGGCGGCCAGGTCGGACTTGTTGGCGGCCAGGCGCAGGCCTTCTTCGTGGTCGAGCACCAGCAATTGCAGGCCGGGGCCCAAGCCGTCGTTCGAGCGTTCCGGCCCTTGGTTGCGCAGGGCCAGGCCGGTCCACTTCAGTACCACCTGGGCCAATTGCCGCTCACTGATGGGCTTGGTCAGGTAGTCATCCATGCCGCTTTGCAGCAGGGCGCGTTTTTCGTTGGCCATGGCGTGGGCGGTAAGGGCCACCACGGGCAGCGGCGTGCCGTGGCGCTCGCTTTCCCACTGGCGAATCGCCTCGGTGCTCTGGCGGCCGTCCATGCCGGGCATCTGCACGTCCATCAGCACCAGGTCGAAGGTTTCCTGTTTGACCGCGTCGATGGCCGCGTATCCGCTTTCCACGGCATGCACCTTGGCCCCCATGTCTTCGAGCAGGGTTTGCACCAGCAGCAGGTTGGCCGGGTTGTCGTCCACGCACAGCACCCGCGGTGCGCGGCTCGACAGCGGTTCGCCCGGCTCGCTGCGTGGGGGGCGCGGGCTGATCAGATCGGCCAGGGCACGGCGCAGTTTTCGTGTGCAGGCCGGCTTGGCCTGCAATTGGCTGTTGGGGTTGGGCACCGACTGGTTGAACAGCATCTGCTCGGTGGTCGGGCACAGCACCAGCACCTTGCAGCCCAGGTGTTCGAGGTCCCACAAGTGCTGGTTGAGGCGCTCGGGCGGGATGTCATTGGCGGTCACGCCGAGCACGGCCAAGTCGATGGCCTGCTCGGTCTGATGGGCGCTGGTGATGCCGTTGGTCAGGCTTTCCAGGGTGTTGAACGGGGTGACTTCCAGGCCGCAGTCTTCCAGTTGGTGCTGCAAGGCCTGGCGCGCCAGTTCGTGGTTTTCCAGCACCGCCACGCGCCGGCCGAGCAGCGGCGGGGAGGGCAGGTCGTCAACGTCGTCGCGGGTCTTGGGCAGGCTCAGGCTGATCCAGAATTCCGAGCCTTCGCCCGGTGTGCTGTCCACGCCGATTTCACCGCCCATCTGCTCGATCAATCGCTTGGAAATGACTAGCCCCAGGCCCGTGCCACCCGGTTGGCGCGACAGCGAGTTGTCGGCCTGGCTGAACGCCTGGAACAGCGCGCGCACGTCCTGGTTGGACAGGCCGATGCCGGTGTCCTGCACGCTGATGCGCAGTTGTACGCTGTCTTCCTGTTCGTCTTCGATCATCGCCCGGGCAACGATGGTGCCTTCGCGGGTGAACTTGATCGCGTTGCTGATCAGGTTGGTGAGGATCTGCTTGAGTCGCAACGGGTCGCCCACCAGCGCCAGCGGCGTGTCGCGGTACACCAGGCTGACCAGTTCGAGCTGCTTGGCATGGGCAGCGGGAGCGAGGATGGTCAGGGTGTCTTGCAGCAGATCCCGCAGGTTGAACGGCACACTGTCGAGCACCAGTTTGCCGGCTTCGATCTTCGAGAAATCGAGGATTTCATTGATGATGCCCAGCAGGTTGTCGGCGGACTTTTCGATGGTGCCCAGGTAATCGAGCTGGCGCGGCGACAGTTCGCTTTTTTGCAGCAGGTGGGTAAAGCCGAGGATGCCATTGAGCGGGGTGCGGATTTCATGGCTCATGTTGGCCAGGAACTCCGACTTGATGCGGCTGGCCTCCAGGGCCTCCTTGCGCGCCAGGTCCAGCTCGATGTTCTGGATCTCGATGGTTTCCAGGTTCTGGCGTACGTCTTCGGTGGCCTGGTCGATGCTGTGCTGCAGTTCTTCCTGGGCATTTTGCAGGGTTTCGGCCATGCGGTTGATGCCCGAGGCCAGTTGGTCCAGTTCCTGGCTGCCCAGCGGTGGCAGGCGGGTTTCCAGGTTGCCGTCCTTGAGTTGGGCCACGGCTTGCTTGATCTGGCCAATCGGCGAATTGATGGTGCGGCTGATGCGCAGCGCCAGGGCTGCGGTGCAGACCAGCCCGATGGCGATCAACAGCAGGCTGGCGAACAGGCTGCGATAACCGCGCAACAGCATGCCATTGTGGGACAGTTCAACCTCGACCCAGCCCAGCAGGCGGTCGGATTCGTCAGGGATCAGCTCTCCCGCCAGGTTGCGGTGGCGGCCAAATACCGGCAGCAGGTAGCGCGTGGCGTCGTTGCCGGTGCGCTGCAACAGGTGCGAACTGTTGCCGACGGGCGGCTGGTTGAGCATGGTCGGGCCCGCGTGGGCCAGGGGCGAACGGTCCGGGCTGAGGAACGACACCGCGCGCACGTCCGGCTGTTCCAGGGATTGGGTGGCGATGCGCTCCAGCAGGTCGGTATTGCGGGCGCTCAAGGCCGGCGCCACCAGCGGCGCCAGTTGCTCGGCGATCATTTCACCGCGCTGCAGCAGCTGGGTCTGCAACTCCGAGAGCTGCATCCAGGTGAAATAGCCCCCCAACAACAGGGCCATCAGGCTGGTCGGTAATAAGGTCAGCAACAGTACGCGGCCTTTTATCCCCATTCTTCTAAGCACGCCACTCTCCTGCTACCACAGTGTTTTCGATTATCCGCGCAGGCATCCGGCCCGCACCACCTGCGCAGTGTAGCCATTTGCGCGGGCTGGAATCTCGCAAATTATTGACGGGCGGCAATCTTCGGGCCATTCGGTGCCCGGTGGCGATTGCCTGTGACGGTTTAATCTTGAATAATCGGCTATTGAGAATGAATTGCAGACGCTAATGAATCCCGCAGCTGTTGGCCTACCCAGTATCCTGACCATCGAAGATGACCCTGTGCTGGGCGCCTATGTCCACGAGCACTTGGGGCGCTGTGGCTTTCAGGTGACCTGGTGCCAGAATGGCCAGCAAGGTCTGCAGATGGCCCGCGACCAGGCCTTCGATGTGGTGTTGATGGATATCCTGCTGCCGGGGCTGGATGGGTTGTCGATCCTCACCCACTTGCGCCAGAGCCATGCGATCCCGGTGATCCTGATGTCGGCACTGGGCGCTGAAGCCGATCGCATCAGCGGTTTTCGCCTGGGGGCGGATGACTACCTGCCCAAGCCGTTCAGCATGATCGAGTTGCGGGTGCGCATCGAAGCCATCCTGCGCCGCGTGGCCCTTGACCGTCGCCCGCTGTCGATCGCCCTGGCGCCACGTGACGACGCGCGTTCCCTGCGTTTTGACGACGAACTGTGCGACATCTTTTACCAGGACCATTGGGCCGGCTTGACCCGCAGCGAATACCGCCTGCTGGAAACGCTGCACCGCAATGCCGACGAAGTGCTCAGCAAAGCCTTCCTGTACCAGCACGTGTTGCAACGCGGTTACGCCCCCCACGACCGCAGCCTCGACATGCACATCAGCCAGATCCGCCGCAAGCTCAAGGCCATCGGTTACAGCGAGCGCGAAGTGCGCACGGTGTGGGGTAAGGGCTATGTGCTGAGCGGTCACGATGAAGGCCTTTGAGCGCGCGCTGAAACGACTGCCCGGCAAGCATTCCTTATTCTGGAAGCTGGCGTGCCTGTTGATTGCCTTCTGCTTGCTGATGATCTGGCTCAGTTGGTCCTGGGGCCGCTACATGGAGGAGCAGAACGCCTATCTGGCCGATGAATCACGGGAGATCCTCAAGGGCTATGCCGCCGGTGCCGAGCTGGCGTGGAACACCCAGGGCAGTGCGGGTGTGGATGCCTGGCTCTATCTCATGTCCCAGCGCGAGTCCACGTGGATCGGCGTGATTGGCAATGACCTGCAATCCCTCAGCAGCGCCCCCTTGAGCGACAAGGAAAGCCAGCGGCTGACCTTCCTGCGGGGGTTGGAGTGGCCGGTGAGCCGGCACGTCAAGGGGCTGCCCTGGGTGAAAATCCCGTTCCCGATGGACCCGGGCGCGGGCTCGCTGGTCATCGAGTTGCCAAAACGGTTTATGCCGGGGCGCTACCAGCTGTTCTGGCGAGTGGTCACCAATGGCGTGATCCCCGGCCTGTTTACCTTGCTGCTGTGCATTGGCCTCTACCGCCTCTTGATCATGCCCCTCAATCAGTTGCGCGAGCAGGCCAACGCCTGGCGTGCCGATCAACTCAACACCCGAATGTCCCGCGAAGCCACCAGCCGCCAGGACGAACTGGGCGAGCTGGGCCGGGCGTTTGACCACATGTCCGAGCGCCTGCAGGGCACGGTGGTGCTGCAACAGCAGCTGCTGCGGGACATGTCCCATGAATTGCGCACACCCTTGAGCCGCCTGAGGGTGGCCTGTGACAGTGAGCAGGACCTGACGCAGTTGCGCGAGCGGCTGGCACGTGAAGTGGACGCCATGCAGCGCCTGGTGGAAGACAGCCTGCAACTGGCGTGGCTGGACAGTGACAGGGCGCCGCTGCCCAACGAGGATATCCAGGTCCAGGCCCTGTGGGACATGCTGCGGGAAAACGCCTGTTTCGAGAGTGACTGGCCGGCGTCGCGCATGCCTTGCCTGCTACCGGCCGAGTGCTGGGTGCGCGGCAACCTCAATGCACTGGCCCAGGCCCTGGAGAACGTGTTGCGCAATGCCATCCGCCATTCTCCCGCCCACGGTCTGGTGAAACTGGATGGGTGCCGTGAGGGTGACTACTGGCACCTGTGGCTGGAGGATCAGGGCGCAGGCATCGCAGAGCAGGACCTGGAGCGGATTTTTGCGCCCTTTACCCGCCTGGAAGGGTCACGGCCCGGTGACGGTGGGTTCGGCCTGGGCCTGAGCATTGCCCGCAACGCCGTGCAACGCCAGGGTGGTCGCTTATGGGCGGAAAATACCGGAACGGGCCTGCGGGTACACCTGCGCTTGCTGGCCCGTTGAGGTCTCAGGCGCGACGCTGTTTGCGCTTTTTCCACTGGTGGGCCACCCACCAGCGCCAATAAATCATGGTCAGGCAATAGGCCAGCGCTCCCAGCACTAACCCCAATACCACGGAACCCAGCAGGAAAGGCTGCCAGAGTGTACTCAGCTGGCTGCTGATCCACTCCCAGGTGAGGTTGTCGGGCAGGCTGCGTGGCGGCACATTCATCAGCCAGGCACCGGTCAGGTAGGTGCAGATAAACACCACCGGCATGGTGATCGGGTTGGTCAGCCAGACCAGGCTGACGGCAATCGGCATGTTGGCCCGTACGACAATCGACAGCACGGCCGCCAGCAGCATCTGCAAGGGAATCGGGATGAACGCTGCGAACAGGCCCACGGCCATGGCCCGCGCGACGGAATGGCGATTCAGGTGCCAGAGGTTGGGGTCATGCAGCAATGTGCCGAGAAACTGTAATGACTTGTGTTCCCTGATACTGCTGGGATCGGGCATGTACCGTTTGAATAAGCGCCGGGGCATAAGGGGTCCAGGTCAGTTCGAGGGGCAAGTATGCCCGCATTCTATAAACAGAAAATTCAGACTTTGTGACAAAACATCATAGGTCGCCCTGAGGGTCCGGCTAAGACTGATTGGAACTTTTGAAAAGGAAGCTCCATGAGAACCGGGATGTTCGCCCTCGCGCTAGGCTTGCTGGCCTTGCGATTTCTACCGGCACTGCCCCCGACCGCAGGGTTGCTGGTGATGCCGGTGCTGGCGTTGATGCTGCTGCCGTTTCGCACCTACCCGCTGGCGTTCTTTCTGCTGGGGTTGAGCTGGGCGTGCATCAGCGCGCAGTGGGCATTGGATGACCGCCTCAAGCCCGTGTTGGACGGGCAGACGCGCTGGGTGGAGGGGCGTGTGGTCGGGTTGCCGCAACAGAGCGGTAACGGCGTGCGCTTCGAGTTGGCCGACAGTCGGTCGCGCAACGCCCGATTGCCCAAGCGTATCCGAGTGTCCTGGCGGGGCGGCCCGCCGGTCAAAAGCGGCGAACGCTGGCGCTTGGCAATTACGCTCAAGCGTCCCTCGGGGTTGCTCAACTTTCATGGTTTTGATTACGAGGCCTGGTTGCTGGCCCAGCGCATGGGTGCCACCGGCTCGGTCAAGGATGGCGAACGCCTGGCGCCGGCGCGTAATGCCTGGCGCGACGCTCTGCGCCAACGGCTGATGGCGGTGGACGCCCAAGGTCGTGAAGCGGGCCTGGCGGCGCTGGTACTGGGGGACGGTTCCGGGCTTGAGGCCGAAGACTGGCGCGTGCTGCAAGACACCGGCACGGTGCATCTGTTGGTGATTTCCGGTCAGCATATCGGCTTGTTGGCGGGGCTGATCTATGGCCTGGTGGCCGGCCTGGCGCGTTATGGCGCCTGGCCGCGAACGGTGCCGTGGCTGCCGTGGGCCTGTGGCTTGGCGTTTGCCGCGGCGCTGGGTTATGGCTTGCTCGCGGGGTTCGGCGTGCCGGTACAGCGCGCGTGCGTGATGGTGGGCCTGGTCTTGCTGTGGCGTTTGCGCTTCCGGCATCTGGGGATCGGGTGGCCGTTATTGCTGGCATTCAACGGCGTGCTGCTGCTTGAACCGCTGGCGAGCTTGCAGCCGGGGTTCTGGTTGTCGTTTGCAGCAGTCGCGGTGTTGGCCCTGAGCTTCGGCGGGCGTTTGGGGCGTTGGAGCGTCTGGCAACTGTGGACCCGCCCGCAATGGTTGATTGCCATCGGCCTGTTCCCCCTGCTGCTCGTACTTGGGCTGCCGATCAGTCTCAGTGCTCCAGTGGCCAATTTATTTGCCGTGCCGTGGATCAGTCTGGTGGTGTTGCCCCTGGCTCTTTTGGGCACCGCATTGTTGGTGGTGCCGTGGGTGGGAGAAGGGCTGCTGTGGTTGGCGGGTGGGGCGCTGGATGGGCTGTTCCGGGGGCTGGCATTGCTCGCCGGGCACTTGCCAGCCTGGGTACCGGCCGAAGTGCCTTTGGGCTATTGGCTGGTCAGCGTGGCAGGTGCTGTGTTGCTGTTGTTGCCCAAGGGCGTTCCGTTTCGGCTGCTGGGATGGCCGATGCTGATGCTGGCAGTATTTCCACCGAGGACACTGGTGCCCCACGGTCAAGTGGACGTGGTGCAACTGGATGTCGGACAGGGGCAGGCGTTGATCTTGCGTACGCGCCATCACACCCTGATTTACGACGCGGGCCCCCGGGTGGGAGATTCCGATCTGGGCGCCCGTGTCGTGCTGCCTTCGCTGAAAAAATTCGGAGTAAGGCAGTTGGACCTGATGCTGATTAGCCATGCCGATGCCGATCACGCCGGTGGTGCGGCGGCGGTTGCGCGAGGGCTGCCCGTCCAGCGAGTGGTGGGCGGGGAGACCACAGGTTTACCGGCGTTTCTCGGCACGCAACCCTGTATCAGCGGTGAGCAATGGACATGGGATGGAGTGTCGTTCGAATTATGGCAGTGGCCCGATGCTATTTCTGGTAATGCCAAGTCCTGCGTATTGTTGATCGAGGCCAGTGGAGAGCGCCTGTTGCTCACGGGGGATATCGACCGTGCTGCCGAGCGCATCTTCCTGCGCTCACCCTTGGCGGCGCCTGTCGATTGGCTGCAGGCGCCGCACCATGGTAGCCACAGCTCTTCCTCCTGGCCTTTCGTGCAGCGGCTCGCGCCCAAGTCAGTGCTGATTTCACGGGGCCGTGGCAATGCGTTCGGCCATCCCCACGCCCAGGTCATCGAACGTTACCGGGCGTTGGGCAGCCAGCTCTATGACAGTGCGGAACAGGGCGCGGTGCGCCTGCAGTTGGGCGCTTTCCAGCCACCGGTTGTTGCGCGCAGTCAACGTCGCTTCTGGCGCGAACCCTTACCCTAGCGGTGCATTGCCCAAGGCCACGTACTGCGACGGGCGGGCCTATGGCCGACAAACCCAGCCAGCGAACCTATATGGTAAAGTGGCGCACTTTTTCGAGGGGACATTCACTGTGTGGGAATTGGTCAAATCCGGCGGCTGGATGATGTTGCCGATCATCTTGAGCTCCATCGCCGCACTCGGCATCGTTGCCGAACGCCTGTGGACCCTGCGCGCCAGCCGCGTCACGCCCGAGCATTTGCTGGGGCAGGTCTGGGCCTGGATCAAGAACAAACAGTTGGACAAGGACAAACTCAAGGAACTGCGCGCCAATTCACCCCTGGGGGAAATCCTCGCCGCGGGCCTGGCCAACTCCAAGCACGGTCGCGAGATCATGAAGGAGTGCATCGAAGAGGCCGCCGCCCGGGTCATCCATGAGCTGGAGCGCTACATCAACGCCCTTGGCACCATCGCCGCCATGGCGCCGCTGCTGGGGTTGCTTGGCACGGTGCTGGGCATGATCGACATCTTCAGTTCGTTCATGGGCTCGGGCATGACCACCAACGCGGCGGTGCTTGCCGGTGGTATCTCCAAGGCGCTGATCACCACGGCTGCGGGCCTGATGGTGGGTATTCCGTCGGTGTTCTTCCACCGCTTCCTGCAACGGCGCATCGATGAGCTGGTGGTGGGCATGGAGCAAGAAGCCATCAAGCTGGTTGAGGTGGTGCAGGGCGACCGTGATGTGGACCTGGTCGAGGGCAAAGCGTGAAATTTCGCCGCAAGCAACGGGAAAACGTTGATATCAACCTCGCGTCGCTGATCGACGTGGTGTTTATCCTGCTGCTGTTCTTTGTCGTTACCACCACCTTTACCCGGCAAACCGAACTGCGGGTCGACCTGCCGGAAGCGGTGAGTGGCTCGCCCGCCGAGGACCAGGAGGTCAAGCAACTGGACATCGCCATCAGCGCCGACGGTGTGTATTCGGTGAATAACCACCTGCTGGAGAAAAACGACCTCACCAGCCTGATGGACGCCTTGCAGAAAGAATCCGGCGGCGATACCAAGATGCCGCTGTCGATCAGTGCCGACGGCAAGACCCAGCATCAAGCGGTGATCACGGCAATGGACGCGGCCGGCAAGCTCGGTTTCAGCCATTTGCGCATGACCACCGTCGAGGCGGCGAGCCAACCCTGATGGCCATGTCCGATCGTTTGCTCAAGGCCTGGTACGAAGGCCATCCGGCGCTCACGCTGCTGCGGCCGCTGGAATCCCTGTATCGCCACGTGGTGCAACGCAAGCGTGCACGCTTCCTGGCCGGCGAGGGGTCGATCTACCAGTCACCGGTGCCGGTAGTGGTGGTGGGCAATATCACCGTGGGCGGCACCGGCAAAACGCCGCTGATCCTGTGGTTGATCGAACACTGCCAGCGCAGCGGCCTGCGTGTCGGCGTGGTTAGCCGGGGTTATGGCGCCACGCCGCCGCACTTGCCGTGGCGGGTCGAGGCCAGCCACAGCGCCGAGGTGGCTGGCGACGAGCCGTTGTTGATCGTGCAGCGCAGCGGCGTGCCGCTGATGATTGACCCCGACCGCAGCCGCGCCGTCCGTGCGCTGCTGGCCAGTGAACCCCTGGACCTGATCCTCTCCGACGATGGCCTGCAGCACTACTGTCTGGCTCGCGACCTTGAACTGGTGCTGATCGACGCCGCCCGTGGCCTCGGCAACCGCCGCTGCCTGCCGGCCGGGCCGCTGCGCGAACCGGTGGAGCGCTTGCAAAGCGTCGATGCGCTGCTCTACAACGGCGCCGGCGCCGACCGTGACGATGGTTTTGCCTTTCGCCTGCTGCCCACGGCGCTGATCAACGTCAAGACCGGCGAGCGCCAGCCAGTCGACCATTTTCCTGCCGGCCAGCAGGTGCACGCGGTGGCGGGCATCGGCAACCCGCAACGTTTCTTCAATACCCTTGAAACGCTACACTGGCGGCCGATACCCCACGCGTTCGCCGACCACGCGGCGTTTAGCGCCGAGGTCTTGAATTTTTCACCGTCATTGCCGCTGGTCATGACCGAAAAGGACGCGGTGAAGTGCCGCGCCTTTGCCAGGCCCGACTGGTGGTACCTTGCAGTGGATGCGCTGCCGTCGCCGGCGTTTGTCGCCTGGTTCGACACGCAGCTGATGCGCCTGCTGCCTGCCCGTCTTTTGCCTTAAACGCTTCTTTCCAGGAAACACTCATGGACACCAAACTGCTCGACATCCTCGCTTGCCCGATCTGCAAAGGCCCGCTCAAGCTCAGCGCCGATAAAACCGAGCTGATCAGTAAAGGCGCCGGCCTGGCGTACCCGATCCGTGATGGCATTCCGGTCATGCTGGAAAGCGAAGCCCGTACTCTGACCACCGATGAGCGTCTGGATAAATGACCACCGCCTTTACCGTTGTCATTCCATCCCGCTATGCCTCCACCCGTTTGCCGGGCAAGCCGCTGCAGTTGATCGGCAGCAAGCCGATGATCCAGCTGGTGTGGGAACAGGCCTGCAAAAGCAGCGCCGAGCGGGTGGTGGTGGCCACCGATGACCCGCGCATCATCGAGGCCTGCAAAAGCTTTGGTGCTGAAGCCGTGCTGACCCGTGAAGACCATAACTCGGGCACTGACCGCCTGGCCGAAGTGGCGACACAATTGGGCCTGGCGCCGGACGCAATCGTGGTCAATGTGCAAGGTGATGAGCCGTTGATCCCGCCGAGCGTGATCGACCAGGTGGCCGCCAACCTGGCCGCCCATGGCGAAGCGCGCATGGCGACCCTGGCCGAACCCATTGAAGACATCGATACCCTGTTCAACCCGAACGTGGTGAAAGTGGTCAGCGACATCAACGGCCTGGCGCTGACGTTCAGCCGCTCGACGCTGCCGTGGGCGCGGGACGCGTTCGCCAAGAGCCGCGACGTACTGCCCGAGGGCGTGCCCTATCGTCGCCACATCGGGATCTACGCCTATCGCGCCGGTTTCCTGCATGACTTCGTCAGCTGGGGCCCGTGCTGGCTGGAAAATACCGAGTCCCTGGAGCAGTTGCGGGCCCTGTGGCATGGCGTGCGTATCCATGTGGGCGACGCGTTGGAAGCGCCGCCGGCCGGTGTCGACACCCCGGAAGACCTAGAGCGCGTCCGTCGCCTGCTGGGGGCCTGATGGAGGTTTTGTTTGTCTGCCTGGGCAACATCTGTCGCTCGCCGACTGCCGAGGGTGTGTTGCGCCACAAATTGCGCGAAGCGGGTTTGGCGGGGCAGGTCGACGTCGCGTCGGCCGGTACAGGTGACTGGCACGTGGGCAACCCACCGGACCAGCGCAGCCAACGTGCGGCGCTGGTGCGCGGTTATGACTTGTCGGCTCAACGTGCACAGCAGGTTTCTCGCGCCGACTTTGCGCGTTATGACCTGATCCTGGCGATGGATAACAGCAACTTGCGCAACCTCAAGGCATTGCAGCCGGGGCAGGGCAAGGCCGAGCTGGATCTGTTCCTGCGTCGCTATGAAGGCGAAGTGGATGAAGTGCCAGACCCTTACTACGAAGGTGAGCAAGGGTTTGAGCGGGTCCTGGACCTGATCGAGCAGGCCTGTGATTCATTGGTCATCGAATTGAAGGGGCGGTTATGACCTTGCAGGTGCGGGCGCAAGTGTCGCTCAAGCCGTTCAACAGCTTTGGCATTGATGTGCGCGCGCAGTTGTTTGCCGAAGCCCACAGCGACGCCGATGTGCGTGAAGCCTTGGCGTACGCCGCTGCCCACGCGTTGCCGCTGCTGGTGATCGGCGGCGGCAGCAACCTGCTGCTCACCCAGGATATCCCGGCGTTGGTGCTGCGCATGGCCACCCAGGGAATCAGGGTGCTGCACGACGATGGCCTCCAGGTGGTCGTCGAGGCGGAAGCGGGCGAGGCCTGGCATCCGTTTGTGCTGTGGACCCTGGAACACGGTTTCTGCGGCCTGGAAAACCTCAGCCTGATCCCCGGCACGGTGGGCGCTGCACCGATGCAGAACATCGGCGCCTACGGTGTGGAGATCAAGGACGTATTCGCCGGCCTGACCGCGTTGGATCGCCAGACGGGCGAGTTGCGCGACTTCAGCCTGCAAGAGTGCCAGTTTGCCTACCGCGACAGCCTGTTCAAGCACGAGACCGGGCGCTGGTTGATCCTGCGGGTGCGCTTTGCCTTGAGTCGCGCCAGCCACCTCAAGCTCGATTACGGCCCAGTGCAGCAGCGCTTGGCCGGGCAGGGCATTACGGACGCGACACCCAGTGATGTCAGTCGGGCCATCTGCAGCATCCGCCGCGAAAAACTGCCGGACCCTGCCGAGCTGGGCAATGCGGGGAGCTTCTTCAAGAACCCGCTGGTGTCCCAGGTGCTGGCCGCCGAGCTGCAAAGCCTGTACCCCGACCTGGTGGCGTACCCCCAGGCGGATGGGCAGATGAAGCTTGCGGCCGGCTGGCTGATCGACAAGGCCGGCTGGAAGGGCTTTCGTGACGGTGATGCCGGCGTGCATAAGATGCAAGCACTGGTGCTGGTCAACTACGGCACGGCCACCGGGCATGACATCGCCAACCTGGCCCAGCGTATTCAGCGGGATATTGCTGAACGCTTCAAGGTCGAGCTGGAGATGGAGCCCAACCAGTACTGATCCCTGGGCAATAAAAAAGCCCCGCATCTCTCGATGCGGGGCTTTTTTTATGTCGCTAGCAATCAGTCATCACGGCTCATGATGCCGAAGATCTGCAACAGGCTGATGAACAGGTTGTAGATCGATACATACAGGCTGATGGTTGCCATGATGTAGTTACGTTCACCGCCGTGGATGATGGCGCTGGTCTGGAACAGGATGCACACGGAGGAGAACAGCACGAAACCGGCGCTGATCGCCAACTGCAGGCCACTGATCTGGAAGAACATGCTGGCTACGACGGCCGCCAGCAACACGAAGAAGCCCGCGGTGATGAAGCCGCCCAGGAAGCTCATGTCCTTGCGGCTGATCAGCACGTAGGCCGACAGACCACCAAACACCAGGGCGGTCATGGCGAATGCCGAGCTGACCACTTCCGCGCCGCCGGCCATGCCGAGGTAGCGGTTGAGGATCGGGCCGAGGATGAAGCCCATGAAGCCGGTCAGGGCAAACGCCGACACCAGGCCCCAGGCCGAGTCACGCAGTTTGTTGGTGAGGAAGAACAGGCCGTAGAAACCGATCAGCACGACAAAGATATTCGGGTAGCCGACGCGCATCTGTTGCGCCACATACGCCATCACGCCGCTGAATGCGAGGGTAAGGGCGAGCAAGCCGTACGTATTGCGCAACACGCGGCTGACTTCAAGCTGCTCAGCCTGCGCGTTACCATTCACTGCGTAATTCTGTTCGCGCATGGCGACACTCCTTCAGTTTTGAAACGTTCAGTCGCAAAGATCATAACAGACGCTCTGTAACAAGCTATGGCGAGAGTTTGACAGTGTGTTTCATTCGGGTATTATGGCGCCCGCTGAGACGGGATAGGCTACTATAATCCTGTGATGCACAAGGGAAATTGGCAGAGTGGTTGAATGCACCGGTCTTGAAAACCGGCGGACGTTAATAGCGTCTCCAGGGTTCGAATCCCTGGTTTCCCGCCAAGATTCAAACGAAAGCCCCGCGAATGCCGGGGCTTTTGTGTTTCTGGGGTTTGACCTCAATGGCAGCAGGTCGGTCTCGCGATCAGCCGCCTCTCGTTCAAACGCCTGACAGCGCTACCCCGGCATATAAGCCCTCTGCCAGCGTGGTGGGATCATGACCGAAGCACACGCAAGGCCAATCGCCAACGCACCATCGACTGTAAACGCAAACAGGCCCAGTTCACGCTCCAGCAACGCACCTGCCACAGCCCCCATCAGCATGCCGGCCCATGGGATAAGCTGAACTCTCCAGCCATGCCTGCGCTCACCCAGCAACCAACGTCCAAGGCCGCGCCCAAAGCGTGATAGCGCGCCGGTGACGTAGGTCAGCCCGATTGGAAGCCCATTTATCTCCTCGACCACGGCATTGATCATGCCCATGGACAGCACCGCGCACACAAGTGCGAGAAATGCCGTCGGCATGACCGTGGCCAGGCAGAGCAGGGCGCCAACGCAAAACAGCAATGGCCAGGAACGCCGGCCGACGATGCGGGCGACGATTGCGCCCAGTGCGTTGCCGAGGATGAAAGTCAGGATCAAAACCGTGATGCCGAGCACTGTGGAGTCATCATGAGCCCCGATTGAAACGGCGAGTCGTGTGGTATTCCCGCTCATGAAAGAAACAAAATCACCCGTGGCCGTGAAGCCGATGGCGTCTGTCATGCCGGCGAGAAAGGATAGCGCCGCAACGAAGTAGAGGCCTACTTTTGCGCGTATCTTAGCGATGCGTTTAGCGCGCACCGTGTAGAGGTTCAGTTCAGGAAGCAATTTTCACTCCTTGCATCTGCCGGACTCAGGTTAAATGTCCTACTAAACTTGTGACTTTTCTGATGAGCTTTTACTCGTCATCTCCTTGTTTTTTTACTATTATCCGTCATCTATGCGCTCAAGGAAGAGAGGCTGAGCGCCTTGAGGCTGGTAGAAAAATTACACTCGATCATTGAGTGAGCGACTACTTTTACCTAGAACCTAACGACTCAGCCAACCGTAATTACTTTTTGGTGGAACCGATGGATAAAATGTGTGGCATCGCAGTAGTGGTCGGACTTGCCCTCTCGGGTTGCGCTACGAAAACTCCAGAACAACCTAAAGTGGCTCCACCACCTGCCGTCGTCCAGGCAGCGCCGCCTGAAGCCGCACCGTCGACACCCCACGATTACACTGTGCGCTATGAAGCCGCACCTGCGCCCCTCACTGTCAGCTCCGAGGCCCCAGCCTCTTCGCAGGCCGCTCAGGACGAATCAGACACCAGCCTGAACCAGAGTCGCGCTGAGCAATGCCGCAAAGAGCTGGATGTCTTGAAGATTTACAGCAAAGCGTCTTACGACAAGTACGAGGCGCAATACCAGGCCATTGCTGCCAAGACGGCTAAATACATGGAAATCAAAGATTCCATCGGTGCCGACCTGAACTACATGGTGATGCCCGCTTATCAATTCCAAATTCGTGAGTTCTGCTTCCGAGTCAAGACCCGTCTTTCGGAACTGGTGCTTCGCCAAGCCCGATAATGACGCGCTTGTTCAGCAGGGCGGTGTTCATGCACAACGCTGAAAAATCGCTTTGATTGATACAAGGCCACACAAGCAAATGCCCCGACTAGTCGGGGCATTTGCTTTTAATCGGCGCGGGCTTTGTTTTTACATAGCCAGAAATGCGGACCTTTGCCTTGCGCGACCTGTTTCAGGCGGTGATAGGCTTTGTCCGTTATCTGACCGGGAATTTATCGATGACGAGTAAAAAGCTTGAAGCGTTCAGGGAGTGGCTTACCCCCAAGCGTCGGCGGCGGGCAGGGGCAAGTTTGATGATCATTTGGATGATCGGACTGATTTCCTATCCCAGCACCTACTGGGTCTGCGTGATGATTCCCGGGATTATATTTTTCTTCAATGCCTGGCCACCCGAAGTTCACGATAAGCGTTGACGTGCCCGACGGGCACAAGTGCGGCCAGTTTAGGATTGCCCTGTTTTCTCAAGGACGAAGCACAATGAACAGATTCAAGACCATTAACGCGGCAGCAAATCGTTACCTGAGCCGTTTTTCTCGCAAACAGTTTTTCCTGGCGTTCGCTGTCATCACCGCCGCCAACTTTGGGCTCGATCACTACGTCCCCGGTTATCAGTCAACCTACTTGGCCGCAGTTGGAGGCTTTTTTTTCGCAATGATGTTTGTGAAGTTCGAGCCCAATAAATAACGCTGCCTCATTCATCTTTCAGGATGAACCCCATGCACTCACTGCCTCTTTTTCCATCACTCACGGGCGAAACCCTTGAATTGCGCCCGCTCGAAGCCACCGATTTCGACGCCCTGTACACCATCGCGCGCGACCCCTTGATCTGGGCCCAACACCCCAGCCCCACGCGCTACCAAGAGCCGGTCTTTCGTGAGTGGTTTGCCGACGCGCTAACGTCTGAAAGCGTACTGGTGGTTCTCGACCGTGCGAGCAAACAGGTGGTGGGAAGCTCCCGTTACTACGAATTCAACGAAGAGCAGCGCGAGGTCGCTATTGGCTACACCTTCCTGGCGCGGGAGAAATGGGGCGGTGGCGCCAACGGCGAGCTCAAGCGCTTGATGCTCAGGCACGCGTTCCAGTGGGTCGACAGGGTCTGGTTTCATGTGGCGGCGCAGAACATCCGCTCACAGCGCGCCATGGAGAAAATCGGCGGGCGGTTCTCGCACACCTCCACCAAACAGCTGGCAAACGGTATGCAAGAGAACTTCTTCTACAAGGTCGAGCGAGCCGACTTTGAGAGCGAGCGTTCATAAAGAGGCAGTTTGCACACTCGCGGCCCTCCAGCCCGCTGTGTGAATCTTCAGCAATCGTCCTCCACCATCGCACTTTTTGACATTCTTCGGCTCTATCTCTGTCCCGGCCACGCTAATTCCTTGTGTGGCGAGAAGAATCAGATCGGGTGCCGATGGATCGAACATTAATACCTTTCACACGTCGACGGATGCACTGGCCGCTGTTAGTGGCCAGTGTGCTCATGTTGTGCGGCAGCGGCTGTACCCAGCAACAAGGCCGCGATATCGCCAAGCAATTCAGCAATGGCAAGCCCGATGAGTTCTTCCAGACCAGCGTCGACCGCATGGCCACCCTGGGCATGCGTGACAACCTGCAAAGCCTCTACCTGCTGATGAACAAGCTCTACCTGCGCAACCCCAGCCAGTGGCGGCAGTCGGGTTACCCGGATGCGGTGAGCGCGGCGCGGGAGATTCGCCTGGCCATCGAGAATCGTCGACCATTGCCCGCACTGGGCGACCGCCGCGACTTGGCGGCATTGAGCTATTCCCTGAGCCCCGAGTTTCGTGGCGACCGGGTCGGCGCGTTTATCTACGCGATCGGCAGCATGCTGGTGACCGCGCACGGCGGGCGGACCGAGTTCTACATGACCGATTCGATCAACCCGCAATTTGTCAGCAACGCCGCGCGCAATATCGAGAAAGCCACCTGGTTGCTCAGCCAGCGCCAGGATGCCAATGGTGCGCTGTTGTTGTTCTCCAACGAGATCTCGGAGGAGGGCAGCAACCTCAGCTTTGCCGTGGAGTTCGGCAAGATCGTCGCACGCCTCGACCTGCTGACCCAGATGCTCGATGAACGCTACCGACGCATCGGCCTCAACTACGCGCAAAGCCTGTTGCTGATGAATTTCCTGCCGGTGCAGTAGTGACGGGTTTGGGCGTTTACTTCGGTGACATCGAGTACGCCGTTTCCCTTTAACTTGTAGGAGGTGGCCTATCTTGTTGCCCTCGGCTTGAAACACCTCTCGGTGGGCAATAGCCTCGGACTTTTCTTAAAAAAAGAGTGCCTGCGTTGGGTAAGCAAAAAACCGTTTGGCCCACTGATCGCGAAATCCGCCTGCGATTTATCCTGTTTGCCGTGATCGATGCTGCGAGCGCCCAGGGCGTGCCCGCCGAGGTGTTGTTGCCGGCGCACAAGTTGCTGCGTGATCGACAAACAGAGGCGCAGCTGCGCGAAGCCCTGGTCGAGATCCTCGGGTGTGACGAGATGTATGGTTTCAGGTTTCCCGCCGGTTCCGAGGCGGATGAGTTGATGCAGACGCTCTGATCCATGGCAGAAATGGTTTTTTTGCACCGCAGTTAGAACGTTTATTTCCTTGTGATTGGATGCCATTCCTTGATCGAATATCTGAAGCGTCGAATGCGCATCGTCAATGGACATAAGCGCCGCGATCACGTCAGAACTGCTGTTATCGCGCCTGGCATGGCTGTTCGGGTCAACTAAGCTCTCCTGCGAACAGCCTTTGCCGCTGCTCTGCCGTCGTCTTGCGCCGCTGCCCGGCGGCTCTAGAATCGGCGCCAGAACTTAGCCATTTCCTGTCGATTACGGAGTTTCGAACATGATGAATGCAATGCAGATGCCGATGAACACCGCCATGCCAATGATGCCGATGATGGGCATGCCGATGATGATGGCCACCATGAAGTGCGAGATGGCCGCTGACGCCATGATGTGCACCATGAAGCCAGCAGCCGGTATGGACATGGCTCAGTTCAAGACCAACGCTGAAATGATGGCGATGATGATGAACTGCGGCATGCCGATGATGATGCAGTGCGCCAATATGTCGATGATGGGCATGTCGGCCGACGCCATGAAAATGATGACCGGCATGAACATGCCGATGATGCCGATGATGTCCATGGGCATGTCGATGCCGATGATGACGTGCATGATGGAGTGCACCATGATGTCCGACAGCATGATGTGCAAAATGATGCCGATGCCCGGCATGAGCATGGACATGATGAAAAACTGCTGCATGCTCATGAACAAAATGATGAACGATTGCGCCATGCCCATGATGATGAGCTGCAACGGCATGCCGATGATGTGCTGCACCTGCTGACAGGTCCCGCGCAATAAAAAACGCCCCGATTATTCGGGGCGTTTTTGCATTCAGGGTCAGTCCAATCGCTCTGGATAAGTGATCACCAGGAACGCCACGGCTTCACTGTCGGCCGGGTTGCGGTAGCGGTGGGGCTGGTCGGCGTAGAACAGGATCGAGTCGCCGGTGGAGAGCAGATAGCGCTCGTCGTTGACGCTGACTTCCAGCACGCCCTGGGCCACCACCAGGTTTTCCTGGATGCCTGGGCCATGCCCTTCGGACACTTCCTCGCCCAGCGCGCGCAAGCGGATCTCGTAGAACTCCGACTGGCGCGCCGTATCGTAGGGGAACAATGCACGGCTGGTAAACGCGCCATCGGCACTCACCAGGCGCTTGCTCTGTTGGGCCGGCAAGACCTCAACGCCTTCAAACGCGCGGTCTTCCAGGAACGCTGCCACCGACACCTTCAAGCCTTTGGCAATCTTGCACAGCACCTTGATCGACGGCACGCTGCGGCCCGATTCGATTTGCGCCAGCATCGCGCGGCTCACCCCGCAGGCCCGCGCCAAACCATCCAGTGACAAATGGCGCTTGCCCCGCAGGCGTTGCAGGTTGTGCGCCACGCACAGGCTGATCACATCGTCGTCGGTATTCGGTTTGGGCAGGGGCTCGGGTGGTTCGGGCAGCACGTGCAGGAAATTCATCGGCCTTACGCCCGGCGAGTATCGCTGGAGGGCGCTGCCTGGGTGGTGAACACCGCCAGCCCGGCACGCGCGGCGTACATCGCCCACATCAACTCGGCTGCAGCACGCGCCTGGCGGCGTTTACGGTGGAGCGTGAAGTCGATGACGGTGGCCGATGTTTGCATGGGGGCGTTCTCATGGGGCGTGGGTGACTCGATGGGGTCACAGTAATGCGTACGGGTTATTTCTTTAAATACTGAGTTTGCATGTGTTAATTCGATTTTGGACTTAGAAAATAAATCAGGTCCGACGCTGTTGTGGGAAGGCTCTGGTCCGTTAATTAAGCGTGACCTGGCGGGCGTGCCTGCCATCCCACCTCATTGCCCCCGAATCCCAAGGACCTGCCTGATGCTGTTGCGCCACCCTTTGCCCCTGTTGACCGCCCTGACATTCAGCTCGCTGGTACGCGCCGAAGACCTGCAATTGGCTCCGGTCGAAGTCACCAGCAGCGAAGCCAGTGCTGGCGAGGTGGCCCAGGCACAGCTCAGGAGCGTGCCCGGCGGCACTAACTTCATCGACATGAGCAGCGTGCAGCAGGGCCGGGTGAGCACCAACGAAGAGGTGTTCAAGTACCAGGCTGGGGTGTACGCCAAGGCGGCGAACAACGAAGGCGTGAAGCTATCGATTCGCGGCTCGGGCCTCAATCGCAGCCCGGGCGCTCATGCGTCGGGCTTGTATGAAATGTTCGATGGCCTGCCGCTGACCGGCCCAGGCGGCACCCCTTACGAACTCAAGGACCCGCTGTGGCAAAGCCGCGTCGAAGTGCTGCGCGGCGCCAACGGGTTCGATCAGGGTGCGCTGGCGTTGGGCGGCTCGGTCAACTACGTTACCCGCACTGGCTACGATGCACCCAAGCTGCAAGTGCGCTATGAAGCGGGCAGCCGTGGGTATGCCCAGCGCGAAATCAGCTCGGGCCAGGTGCTGGGCGAGGCCGATTACTACATCAGCCTCACCGACTCGCAGTCCGACGGCTACCAGCACCAGAGCGCCGGCACGGGCAAAGGTATCGCGGCCAACTTCGGCTATCGCTTCAACCCGGACCTGGAAACACGCTTCTACTTCCGCTACCGCGAAACCACCAACGACAGCCCTGGCAAGCTGACGCGCTACCAGATCAGCCATGACCCCACGGCCGCCAACAGCCTCAACGCCGCACGTGATTCCAAGCGCCTGCAACCGGGCTCCACCTGGATCGCCAACAAGACCACCTTGCAGCTGGACGACAGCTCCCGCGTCGAAGTCGGGCTGGCGTACCACGACTACCCGATGGACCTGCGCGAAGGCACCAACCGCCTGAAAGTCGCCTACACCGACATCAGCAGCACCCTCAACTACATCCGCCAGGACACACTGTTCGGCCACGCCAGCACAACCACGATCGGCCTGCGCACCACCCAGGCGATGCCCAACAACGGTGCCTCGGAGTACGTGCGCACACCGGCCGGCAATACCGCAATTTATGCCCCCGGCACCAAGACCCGCGACTACAGCTACCTGGGCTCCGACACCGTGCTGCACATCGGCAACGACCTGGAGCTGGTCCCGGACCTGTGGCTCACCACTGGCCTGGCGGCGATCTACACCCGTCGCGAAACCGAAGTCACTTATCCCGATACCCATACGCCGACACGCCAGCAGAACTGGGACTACGCGCCACGCATCGGCCTGCGTTACGACTTCAATCCGCAACTGCAGGTGTACGGCAACCTCAGCCGCTCGGTAGAGCCGCCGCATGCGTGGTCGATGATCTGGGGTTCCAATAAATACTTTGGCCCCGGCAGCGGCCCGGCCACGGGTTTGCAACGTGAGGGTGTGAACCTGCGCAACCAGACCGCAACCACCCTTGAGGTCGGCGCCCGTGGCGAGCACGGTTTTGGCCAGTGGGACCTGGCGCTGTATCGCTCCGAAGTGCGCCATGAACTGCTCACTGTCGAAACCCAGGCCCAAACCCAGACCAGCAGCGCCATCGTCGCCGAATCCAACGCCAGCCCCACCGTGCACCAAGGCGTTGAGCTGAGCCTGCTCAGCCCGCTTTGGAATGGCGGCCGCAACGGCCAGCTGGCCTTGCGCCAAGCCTATACCTACAGCGATTTCCACTACCGCGACGACGACCGCTTCGGCGACAACACCTTGCCCGGCATTCCCAAACACTACTATCAGGCGCAGTTGCGCTACAGCCACCCGACCGGTTTCTACACCAGCCTCAATACCGAGCATGCCTCGCGGGTGGCGGTGGACTACGCCAATTCCTACTACGCAGCGGCTTACACCACACTCGGTGCGACCTTCGGCTACGACGCGCCGAAACAGGACTGGCAAGCCTGGGTCGACCTGCGCAACCTCACCAACCGGCGCTACGCCAATACCGTCACGCCGGGTTACGACGACAAAGGGCTGGACGCTGCCCGGTCGACCCCCGCCGATGGCCGGGGCATCTACACCGGCGTCTCCTGGAGCTGGCGCTAACACCCCATTTCACTGTAGGAGCCGGCTTCCCGGCGATAGCGGTTGACCCTACGCGATCGCCGGCAAGCCGGCTCCTACAGGAATTTAGGTTGTCTGAAAGGTTCTTGATACATCGTCGGTTTACTGGCATTGTTCGCGCAATTGGTAATATTTCCTATTTGAGAAATTTTTGCGCATGCATGACATTCCGGCCGCGCTGGGCACGCCCACGCGTCAGCAAACCCTCGCGGCAATGTACGTCGACCACCACGGCTGGCTGCACGGCTGGCTGCGCAAAAAACTCGGTTGCTCCCAGCACGCGGCCGACCTGGCTCACGATGCCTTCATTCGCGTATTGATGCTGGCCGAGCCCCACACCATCAAGGAACCTCGCGCCTTTCTCGCCACCACGGCAGGGCGCCTGCTGATCGACGGCGCGCGGCGTCGGCGTATCGAAAAAGCCTACATGGAAGCGCTGGTGATCCAATGCGAAGACGCCGGCATGCCCGACCCGGCCGCGATTCATGTGGCGCTGCAGGCCCTGGAACGCATCGCCGAACTGCTCGCCGGCCTGCCCGCCAAAGCCCGCGAGGCGTTCCTGCTCAGTCGCCTCGACGGGCTGACCTACAGCGAGATCGCCACGCGCCTGGAGGTGTCCTCCAGCACGGTCAAAAACTACATCTCCAGCGCCCTGGTGCACTGTTATCACAGCCTGCACGCGGCGGACCCGTTGTCGTGAGTACTGAACAGATCATCCAACAAGCTGCGAATTGGCTGACACGCCTGCACGACGAAGACGTCAGCGACGCCGACCGCCACGCCTTCCACGCCTGGTGCCAGGCCGACCCTCGCCACGCAGTGGCCATCGAGCGCATGCGCTCGCTGTGGGGCAGCCTCGATACTGTGCCTGCCAAGCCCGCGCGCCTGGCGTTGAACCGTGCATTCGCCCCTCGGCGCTCCCGGGGTGCCCAGATGGCGGGGTTGCTCGGTGTCGCGCTGTGCGCCTGGCTGGGCCTGCAACAGGCGCCAATCTGGATGGCCGACCAACGCACCGGCGTCGGCGAGCGGCGCCAGATCGCCCTGGAAGATGGCAGCCAGTTGCAGCTCAACAGCAATTCGGCCGTGGACGTCAGATTCGACGGCCACCAGCGCGTGATCGAACTGCTGCAAGGCGAACTGTGGGTGGAGGTGGCCAAGGACGCCCAGCGGCCGTTCGTGGTGCGCACCGACCAGGGCACGGCGACGGCACTGGGTACGCGCTATCTGGTCAAGCGCGCGGCGGATGGCACCACGGTGGTGACGGTGATCGAGTCCACCGTGGCGGTCAAGGGCGACACGGGCGAGGGCGTCAAGGTCACGGCCGGCCAACGCTCGGTGCTCGATCACGGCCAGCCGCAGCCGCCACGCGCCACCGGCAGCAACGACCCGGATGCGTGGACCCGCGGCCTGCTCAAAGTCAACGACCAGCCCTTGAGCGAGGTGCTGCAAACCCTGGCCAGCTACCGTCATGGCCTGGTGCGTTTCGACCCGCAAGCCCTGCAGAACCTGCGGGTGTCTGGCGTGTTCAAGCTCGATGACACGGCCGCTGCGTTGGCGACCCTGGCCGACAACCTGCCGATCCAGGTGGAGTACTTCACCGACCTGCTGGTGGTGGTCAAGCCGCGCTAGGGTTGGCGCAGGCGCTTGTACAGGGTGTTGCGGCTCACACCCAGCTCCCGCGCCAGGTGGGAAATGTTCCCGCCGGCCGCTTTCAAGCGCTGTGACAGGTCCAGGCTGTCATCCAACGCGTCCTGGGTGGGCAGCGACGGCGCCTGGTTCAAGTCGACAAAAAAGTCATCCGGCAGATGCTCGGCGCGTATCGGTTGATCCTCGGCCATGGCCAGCGCCACCTGCAACACGCTGCTGACCTGGCGCAGGTTCCCAGGCCACGGGTGTTGGTCGAACAACGCCAGCACCTCGGCACTCAGCCCGGCCCATTGGGTCGGTTCGCGGTGCTGCTGCCACAGCTGCTGGAACAGCGCCTGCTTGTCGGTGCGCTCGCGCAGGGGCGGCAGCTCCAGGGTCAGCCCGCCAATGCGGTAATACAAATCTTCGCGAAAACGCCCGGCCTGCACCCACTCGCGCAGCGCGCGGTTGGTGGCAGAAATGATGCGCAGGTCCACCGGGAACAGCTCGCTGCTGCCCACCGGTTGCACGCAACGTTCCTGCAACACCCGCAGCAAACGCGCCTGGGTCGGCAGCGGCATATCACCGATCTCATCGAGAAACAGCGTGCCTTTGTCGGCCTTGCGGATCAGGCCGATGCTGCCTTTCTGATTGGCGCCGGTGAAGGCGCCTTTTTCATAGCCGAACAGCTCCGATTCCACCAGCTCGGCGGGAATCGCCGCACAGTTCACCGCGATAAACGCCTGCCGGCTGCGCGAACTGGCCTGGTGCAGGGCTTTGACAAACACCTCTTTGCCCACGCCGGTCTCACCGTGGATCAGCAGCGGAATATCCTTCTCCAGCAAGCGCTCCGCCTGGCGTACAGCTTTTTCCACCCGAACATCGCCGAAGTGCAAGGTCTTGAGGCCAATCGCGGCGGGCTTCGCCGGCAGCGGTTCGCTGGCCTTGGGCGCACTGAATACCCGCGCCTGCACCGGCATCTGCTTCGGCCGCTTCAATAAACACTGGAACCGATTGCGTCCCGCCGCCTGCAGCGAAAACGGCAGGCCTTCCGGTTGGTTGAGCAGCTCCAGCAGCGACACCTTGAACAAACTGTCGACCATCACCCGCGACAAGCTGATGCCCAGCAGGTTATCGGCGCGGCGGTTGGCCGACAGCACCTGGCCGCTCTCATCAAAAATCAGCAGGCCGGCCCATTGGCTGTCGAGGTTGTTCAGGCCGGTGTTGAAGGTCAGCTGGAAATGCTCGCCGCGAAACAGGTTGAGGATCAGCCGGTTCTCCACGGTCTGGCTCATCATCTTGACCATGCCCAGGGTGTGGGAGGGCGGCAGGTAGCTGTCGCTGGATACATCCAGCACCGCGATGATTTCGCGCTGGGCATCGAAGATCGGCGCCGCCGAGCCCGTCATAAAGCGGTTGGCCTTCAGGAAGTGTTCGTCGTGCTCGATGTGCACCGCCTGGGCACACGCCAGCGCAGTGCCGATGGCATTGGTGCCGCTGGAGCGCTCCTGCCAGCTGGCGCCGGCGCTGAAACCACGGGCCAACGTGGGCTCGATAAAGCGCTGGGTGCCCCACGAGGTCAGGACCTGGCCCTGATTGTCGGCCAGCATGATCAGGCAGTTGGAATTGCTCAGGATGTTTTCGTAGTAGGGCAGGACCTCCTGATGGGTGGTCTGCACCAAAGAATGCTGGCTTTCCAGCAATTGACTGATGCCCTCGGCGGGCAGTTGATCAAAGCTGGGCGTGCTCTGGTGGTCCAGGCCAAAGGCACGGCAGCGGCGCCAGGATTCCTGGATGAGAGTGTCGTGAGCCAAGGGTTCGGCCATGTTGACCTTCTTTTTATTGTTATGGGGTCTTGCACTATTCAGCGGTTGAAACCGGATCAAACTGTGGGAGCAGGCAAGCCAGCTCCCACATTTAGTCTGTGTTAGGCATGAGAGTGTTGTTCAGAACTGTTCATTGTCAACCCCAGCACTGTTCAGTTGTTCACCCGAAGTGTTCACTCCCGAACATCCGCTTTAACCCATTTCTTTACACATCAACCACTTGCCGTTTTGGCACGAAACTCGCTCTGACGACTGGCCAGATTCATTCCAATAATAAAAAAGGTCGTGTCATGTCATTGACCCTGGAACATGTCTCCCGCGTCGTTGAAGGGCAAACCTGGATCGACGACGCCAACCTGCGTTTCGAAGCCGGTTCCTTCAACGTATTGCTCGGCCGTACCCTGTCCGGCAAGACCAGCCTGATGCGCCTGATGGCCGGCCTGGACAAGCCCGACAGCGGCCGCATCCTGATGAACGGCGTGGACGTCACGCAAAAGCCCGTACGCCTGCGCAACGTGTCGATGGTGTACCAGCAATTCATCAACTACCCGACCATGACCGTGTTCGAAAACATCGCCTCGCCGTTGCGCCAGGCCGGTGTGTCTAACGAGGTGATCCAGAGCAAGGTGCTCGAAACCGCAAGAATGCTGCGCATCGAGAAGTTCCTGCAGCGCCACCCGCTGGAGTTGTCCGGTGGCCAGCAGCAACGCACCGCCATGGCCCGCGCACTGGTCAAGGATGCCGAGCTGATCCTGTTCGATGAGCCATTGGTGAACCTGGACTACAAACTGCGCGAAGAGCTGCGTCAGGAAATGCGTGAACTGTTCAAGGCGCGCCACACCATCGCCATCTACGCCACCACCGAGCCGAATGAAGCCCTGGCCCTGGGTGGCACCACCACCATCCTCCACGAGGGCCGGGTGATCCAGAGCGGCAAGGCCGCCGAGGTCTATCACCAGCCACAAACCGTGCTGGCCGCCGAGCTGTTTTCCGAACCGCCGATCAACCTGATGCCGGGGCGTATCAGCGGCAACGAAGTGAGTTTCGCCAACTTCGTGCATTTCCCGCTGAACGTCGATTTGCGCCCCATCGGCGAAGGCGAATTCCGCTTTGGCGTGCGTCCCAGCCATATCAGCCTGGTGCCGAGCAACGATGACGACCTGGAGCTGGCGGTGACCGTGGAAGTCGCCGAGATCAGCGGCTCGGAAACCTTCCTGCACGTGCGCAGCGAACATTTCCTACTGGTGTTGCACCTGCCGGGGGTGCACGAGTACGACGTCGACGCGCCGATCCGCGTGTATATCCCCACCCATAAACTGTTTGTGTTCGATGGCCAGGGCCGGTTGGTCCAGGCCCCCGGGCGCCGTGTCGCGAGGGTTGCCTGATGGCCGAGATCCATTTGCGAAACCTCGCCCATAGCTACAGCCCTGCACCGAACGGGCCGGAAGACTACGCCATTCGGGAAATGAACCACGTGTGGGAGCAGGGCGGGGCCTATGCCTTGCTCGGGCCTTCGGGCTGTGGCAAGTCGACCTTGCTCAATATCATCTCCGGCCTGCTCAGCCCGTCCGAAGGCCAGGTGCTGTTCGACACCACCGTGGTCAACGACCTCACCCCAGAGAAGCGCAACATCGCCCAGGTGTTCCAGTTCCCGGTGGTGTACGACACCATGACCGTGTTCGACAACCTGGCGTTCCCGCTGCGCAACCAGGGCCTGGCCGAAGCGAAAATCCACAGCAAGGTGCAGGAAATCGCCGAAGTCCTCGACCTGCAAAACCTGCTGACCAAAAAAGCCCGCAACCTCACCGCCGACGAAAAACAGAAAGTCTCCATGGGCCGTGGCCTGGTGCGCGACGACGTGTCGGCGATCCTGTTCGATGAACCACTGACGGTGATCGACCCGCACCTCAAGTGGAAACTGCGGCGCAAGCTCAAGCAGATCCACGAGCAGTTCAACATCACCATGGTCTACGTCACCCACGACCAGTTGGAGGCGTCGACCTTCGCCGACAAGATCGCGGTGATGTACGGCGGGCAGATCGTGCAATTCGGCACGCCGCGTGAGCTGTTCGAACGGCCCAGCCATACCTTTGTCGGCTATTTCATCGGCAGCCCGGGGATGAATCTGATCGACGTGCAGGCCGAGGCGGGCGGGGTGCGTTTCGCCGGCACCCACTTGCCGCTGTCCGAAGCGCTGCAGCAACGCATTGCCAGCACGGAGTACCAGAAACTGCAGGTGGGCATCCGCCCGGAGTTCATCCACGTGTGGGACGAGTACAACGCCGACGCCCTGCAAGCCGACGTCATACACGTCGAAGACCTTGGCACCTACAAGATCATGACCCTCAACCTCGATGGCGCGCCGCTGAAAGTGCGCCTGGCCGAAGACAAGCCGGTCCCCGAAGGGCAAGCCTCCATCAGTTTCCCTGCGCAATGGCTGATGCTCTACGCCGATGACTACCTGCTGGAGGTGCAGCCATGAACAAGGTGCAGAACAACAAGGCCTGGTGGCTGGTGTTGCCGGTGTTCCTGCTGGTGGCGTTCAGTGCGGTGATCCCGATGATGACCGTGGTCAACTACTCGGTGCAGGATATCTTCGACCAGTCCAGCCGCTACTTTGTCGGCGCCGACTGGTACAAACAGGTGCTGCTCGACCCGCGCTTGCACGACTCGCTGCTGCGCCAGTTCATCTACTCAGCCTGCGTGCTGCTGATCGAAATCCCCCTGGGTATTGCCATCGCCCTGACCATGCCGACCAAAGGGCGCTGGTCGTCGCTGGTGCTGATCATCCTCGCCATTCCATTGCTGATCCCGTGGAACGTGGTGGGCACCATCTGGCAGATCTTCGGCCGCGCCGATATCGGCTTGCTGGGTTACAGCCTCAATGCCTTGGGCATCAGCTACAACTACGCGGCCAACACCATGGACGCCTGGGTCACCGTGCTGATCATGGACGTGTGGCACTGGACCTCGCTGGTCGCGCTGCTGTGTTATTCGGGCCTGCGCGCTATCCCGGATGTGTACTACCAGGCCGCGCGGATTGATCGGGCATCGCCTTGGGCGGTGTTCCGACATATCCAACTGCCGAAGATGAAAAGCGTGCTGCTGATCGCGGTGATGTTGCGCTTCATGGACAGCTTCATGATCTACACCGAACCCTTCGTCCTCACAGGCGGCGGGCCGGGTAACGCCACTACCTTCCTGAGTCAGACCTTGACCCAGATGGCCGTAGGCCAATTCGACCTGGGCCCGGCGGCGGCGTTTTCCCTGGTGTATTTCCTGATCATCCTGTTGGTGTCCTGGCTGTTCTACACCGCCATGACCCACTCCGACGCCAACCGCTGAGGCCGCAGCCATGAGCAAGCGCAAGGTTATTCCGCTGCTGATCTACATCCTGTTCCTGCTGGTGCCGATCTACTGGCTGTTGAACATGTCCTTCAAGAGCAACACCGAAATCCTCGGCGGGCTGACCCTGTTTCCGCAGGACTTCACCCTGGCCAACTACAAGGTGATCTTCACCGACCCCAGCTGGTACACCGGTTACCTCAACTCGCTGTACTACGTGAGCCTGAACACGGTGATCTCCCTGAGCGTGGCGCTGCCGGCCGCCTATGCGTTCTCGCGCTACCGCTTCCTCGGCGACAAGCACCTGTTCTTCTGGCTGCTGACCAACCGCATGGCGCCGCCAGCCGTGTTCTTGCTGCCGTTCTTCCAGCTGTATTCGTCGATTGGCCTGTTCGATACCCACATCGCCGTGGCCCTGGCGCACTGCTTGTTCAACGTGCCGTTGGCGGTGTGGATCCTGGAAGGGTTCATGTCTGGCGTGCCGAAGGAAATCGACGAAACCGCCTACATCGACGGTTATTCGTTTCCCAAGTTTTTCGTGAAGATCTTTATCCCGCTGATTGGCTCCGGCATCGGTGTGACCGCGTTTTTCTGCTTCATGTTTTCCTGGGTCGAACTGCTGCTGGCGCGCACCCTGACCTCGGTCAACGCCAAGCCGATCGCGGCGGTGATGACGCGTACGGTTTCGGCCTCGGGTATCGATTGGGGCGTGCTGGCAGCGGCGGGGGTGTTGACCATCCTGCCCGGCATGCTGGTGATCTGGTTTGTTCGCAACCACGTGGCCAAGGGCTTTGCCCTGGGCCGGGTCTGAGGAGTCGATGATGGAATGGATGGCCTGGACCACCCCCACCGCGTTGTTCTTCGCGGCCATTGCCCTGTTGCTGGTGGGCATGACCACGTGGGAGCTGCGCTCGCCGAGCATCCCCCGGCGCGGTTTTTTACCGATCAGCACCACCCGTGGTGATCGCTTGTTTATCGGTCTTCTCGGCAGCGCCTACCTGCACCTGCTGGTGATCGGCGTAACCGGCTGGAGCATCTGGGTGGCGTCCGCGCTGTCCCTGGTGTGGCTGTTGTGTGTGATGCGTTGGGGCTGATGCGGGCGGCGATCACCCACCTGTAGGAGGTCGGCGTCTGAAGTCCCGTTTGAAATTAACCAGGAGGTCTCTATGTTCGATAACAACAATAAGCTGCGACATAGCATTTCATTGGCCGCCGTACTGGCCCTCAGTGGTTTGAGCGCCACGGCCTGGGCCGATGCGTATGAAGATGCCGCGAAAAAATGGATCGGCAGTGAATTCAAACCGTCCACGCTGACCGCCGAGCAACAGCTCGAAGAGCTGAAGTGGTTTATCAAGGCGGCGGAGCCGTTCCGTGGGATGAAGATCAACGTGGTGTCGGAAACCCTCACCACCCACGAGTACGAATCCAAGGTACTGGCCAAGGCCTTTACCGAAATCACCGGCATCAAGCTGACCCACGACCTGCTGCAGGAAGGCGACGTGGTGGAGAAGCTGCAAACCCAGATGCAGTCCGACAAGAACATCTATGACGGCTGGGTCAACGATTCCGACTTGATCGGTACGCACTTTCGCTACGGCAAGACCGAATCCATCACCGACCTGATGGCCAATGAAGGCAAGAACTTCACCTCGCCGACCCTGGACATCAAGGACTTCATCGGCATTTCCTTCACCACCGCGCCGGACGGCAAGGTCTACCAACTGCCCGACCAGCAGTTCGCCAACCTCTACTGGTTCCGCGCCGACTGGTTCGAGCGCGCCGACCTGAAAGCCAAGTTCAAGGAAAAGTACGGCTATGAGCTGGGCGTGCCAGTGAACTGGTCGGCCTATGAAGACATCGCCAAATTCTTCAGCGAAGACGTCAAGGAAATCGACGGCAAGCGCATCTACGGGCACATGGACTACGGCAAGAAAGACCCGTCCCTGGGCTGGCGCTTCACCGATGCCTGGTTCTCCATGGCCGGTGGCGGCGACAAAGGCTTGCCCAACGGCCTGCCGGTGGACGAGTGGGGCATTCGCGTGGAGGACTGCCACCCGGTCGGCTCCAGCGTCACCCGTGGCGGCGACACCAACGGCCCGGCGGCTGTGTTTGCCACGCAGAAATACGTGGACTGGATGAAAGCCTACGCGCCACCGGAAGCGGCGGGCATGACCTTCTCCGAATCCGGCCCGGTGCCGTCCCAGGGCAACATCGCCCAGCAGATCTTCTGGTACACCGCGTTTACCGCCGACATGACCAAGCCCGGCCTGCCGGTGGTGAACGCCGACGGCACGCCGAAATGGCGCATGGCGCCGTCGCCGGTCGGACCTTACTGGGAAAAAGGCATGAAGAAGGGCTATCAGGACGTAGGCTCCTGGACCTTCCTCAAATCGACGCCCGAGAAGCAGAAGCTCGCGGCCTGGCTCTACGCGCAGTTCGTGACCTCGAAAACCGTCTCGCTGAAGAAAACCATCGTCGGCCTGACGCCGATTCGTGAGTCGGACATCAACTCCCAGGCCATGACTGACCTGGCGCCGAAACTCGGTGGCCTGGTGGAGTTCTACCGCAGCCCGGCCCGTGTCGAATGGACACCGACCGGTACCAACGTGCCGGACTACCCGCGCCTGGCGCAACTGTGGTGGAGCAACATCGCCGCAGCGGCCAGCGGCGAGAAAACCCCGCAGCAAGCACTGGACAACCTGGCCAAGGAGCAGGACGCCATCATGACGCGCCTGGAACGCTCCAAGGTGCAACCGGTGTGTGGCCCGAAAATGAACGAAGAACGTGACGCGCAATACTGGTTCGACCAGCCGGGCGCACCAAAACCGAAACTGGCCAACGAGAAGCCAAAAGGCGAAACCGTGGCCTACGGCGACCTGCTCAAGCAGTGGGAGGCTGCGCGTAAGTAATCCTTACGCCAATGGTCCACGCTGGCACCCACCCCTGTAGGAGCCGGCAAGCCGGCGCCTACACTAATGCCCTCGGCTATCAGCCAGAATCCGCGCGGTATCCCGCGCCGGCGGCAACCCGAACACCCGCGCATAATCGCGGCTGAACTGGGTCGCGCTTTCATACCCTACCTCAAACGCCGCACGGGTCACGCTGCTCGCGCTGGCGACCATCAACGTCCGCGCCTGCAGCAACCGCACGCGTTTCTGATACTGCAACGGGCTCAAATTGGTCACCGCCTTGAAGTGCCGATGAAACGCCGAAACACTCATCGCGGCCTTCTGGGCCAAGGCCTCCACGCGGATCGGTTCGGCATAATCGCGACGAATCCACTGGATCGCCTGGCTGACCCGTGCCATCGCCGTGTCTGGCGCAGCAATCTCGCGCAGCATCCAGCCGTGAGGGCCTTGCAGTACGTGGTAGAGGATCTCCCGCTCATACGCAGGGGCCAGCGCGGCGATCGCCACCGGGTCACCCATCAGGCGCAGCATGCGTACCCAGGCGTCCATCAGGGCTGGGGTTACCGCTGCCACCGAGAACCCGGCTTCCTGTTCACATCGCCCGGTGGGCGCCGGCAGATCATTGAGCAGCGTGGTCAGCACGGTCGGATCCAAGGTCAGGCTGACCGCCAGGTAAGGCTCGCCGCTGCTCGCCGGGTTCACCACGCCCACGGCGGGCAACTCGATGGACATCACAAAATACGTCGCCGGGTCGTAATGCAACGTGCGGTCGCCCACGGTCATGCACTTACTGCCTTGCAGGATCAGGTTGATCATCGGGTCATACACGGCCGCGAGCAGGTGCTCAGGAATCGCCCCCTGGACCATCGCCACCCGTGGGATGCCGGTCTCGGTGCGGCGGTTTTCGGCCCTTGCGGCCAAGGCACGCAGTTCGATCAATTGAGTATTCATGCGGGTCATGCTGTTCCTTCCTGCAGAGCTTGCGCAAGCAAAAAGCAGAAACAGGCAGGATTGGAGTAGGAACGGCTGAGTGACGGGGTAGGGCGATGACTACTGTGGGCACTCAACTTTTCAGCAGCGGAGCAGACCATGAGCGTCATCGTGATTACCGGAGGCAGCCGTGGAATAGGCGCCAGTACGGCCGAACTGTGTGCTCGCCAGGGGCATGGGGTGATCCTTACCTACAACCGCAACGGCGACGCAGCGCAAACCGTGGTGCAGCGTATTGAAGCCCAAGGCGGCAAGGCCGTTGCCCTGGAGCTGGATGTCGCGAATGTCAGTACGTTCGCCGCATTCGGCGAAGCCGTGGCGCAGGCCCTGCGGGCTAATTGGGGCGTTAACACCCTGAACGGCCTGGTCAACAACGGCGGCTACGGCCTGTTCAACCCGCTGGAATCGGTGACCGAGGCGCAGTTCGACGGCCTGTTCAACGTGCACCTCAAAGGCCCGTTCTTTCTCACCCAGGCCTTGTTGCCGCTGCTGGAAGAGCACGCCGGCATCGTCAACCTCACCAGCGCCACCACCCGCGTCGCTACAGCAGGCGTCGCGCCTTACGCTGCCTTCAAGGGCGGCCTGGATGTGCTGACCCGCTACATGGCCAAGGAATTCGGCGAACGGCGTATCCGCGCCAATGCGGTGTCTCCAGGCGCCATTCGCACGGAGTTGGGCGGCGGCTTGAACGATGAGTTCGAAGCCCTGCTGGCCGGGCAAACCGCCCTCGGTCGTGTCGGCGAGCCGGAAGACGTCGCACGGGTTATTGCCATGCTGCTGTCGCAAGAAGGTCGTTGGATCAATGCCCAGACGATCGAAGTTGCAGGCGGCTACATCATCTGAATTGGAGGCCGCACCATGCTTGATCACCTGTTTCTCTCAGTCAGCGATATCCAACGCTCCATTCGTTTCTATGAAGCCACCCTCCAACCCCTTGGCATCACCGCGCGCCTGGACTACGACGGCAAGGACGGCCCGCCCGGTCATCCGGACTTGAAAGGCTTTGGCGCCAACGGGCGCATGTTTTTCTGGCTGCGCGAAGGCACCGTGGAAGGGCGAGCGGTGCATGTGGGCTTTGTCGCCAATAACCGCGCCGAAGTGGAAAAGGCCTACGCGGCAGCGCTGGCCAACGGTGCCACCGACAACGGCGCACCGGGCGCTCGCCTGCATTATGACCCCAACTACTACGCCGCCAATGTGCTGGACCCGGACGGCTACAGCCTCGAATTCGTCTACAAGAACTGGCAGCACACCTCATGAAGACCCTGATGATCTATGGCGCCACCGGCTACACCGGACGCATGGCAGCGCAACACGCAAAACAACTTGGCCTGAATCTGGTGCTGGCCGGTCGCAACGCCGAACGCCTGGCGTCCCTGGCCGCTGAGTTGGGCACGCCTTACCGGGTATTCACCCCGGATGCCGCCCAGTTGGACGGGATCGACGTCCTGCTCAATTTCGCCGGCCCCTTCGCCCAAACCGCCGAAGCCTTGATGCGCGCCTGTATCGCCAACGGTACCGACTACCTGGACATCACCGCCGAAATCAACGTGTACCGCCTGGCCGAGCGGCTCGGCGCTGAGTCGCAAGTGATGTTGCTGCCCGGCGTGGGCTGGGACGTGGTGCCCACCGACTGCCTGGCCATGCACGTCGCCAGCCGTGTGCAGCGGCCGCAGTCGATAAAAATCGCCCTGCATGTGCCCGGCGCGATGTCCCGTGGTTCGGCCATGAGTGTCAGCGAGATCCTCGGTGCCGGCGTGATGGCACGGCTCGACGGTCAGTTGGTCGCCACGCCGGGCGCGCAACCCCAATACCTGGATTTTGGCGACGGCCCAGTGCTGTGTGCCCCGTTGTCCTTTGGCGACCTGGTCACTGCGTGGCATTCCAGCGCCATCCCGAATATCGCCATGTTCGTTCACATCACTGGCGAAGCGTTCCCTGAGGGCGACCTGTCACTGCTGCCCGACGGCCCCTCTCAAGGCCAGCGCGACGCCCATCGTGCCCGTGCCGTGGCCGAAGTCACCGGCATCGACGGCTCGGTGGCGCGCTCGGTGATTGAGACCATCAACGGCTACAGCTACACCCCACTGGCCGCCGTGGAGACTGCGCGCCGCGTGCTCGACGGCGAACGCCGCCCCGGTTTTGAAACCCCCGCAAGGCTGTTTGGCGTGGGCTTTGCCCAGACCATTGCCGGAACGCATATCACCGATTACTAATCCCACAGGAATTACCCCCATGACCACCCTCGAGCTACACACCGCTGCTGATAAGTTCGCGGTGATCGACACCCTGCATCGCTTCGCAGCAGGCATTGATCTGCAAGATCCGGCTTTGCTCGCTTCGGCGTTCACCGTCAACGCCGTATCGGATTTTGGCCCGGCCGCTGCCAAGGCAGGTTTTGAATACCCGGTGCTGGAAGGGCGCGACACCATCGTCACCGCACTGTCCGGCGCCCTCAGCCAACTCGACACCACTCATTCTGTGAGTAACGCGCGGGTAACCCTTGAGGGCAACAGTGCGCGGCTGGATGCATTGGTGGAAGCGCAGCACGTGCCCAAAAACGATCCTTCACGGCATTACCTGATGAAGAACCGGTATGACGTGGCGTTGGTGCGGGAAGAGGGCGTATGGCTGATCCAGCGCGTGACCGTGGATAACGTCTGGCGCTCAGGGGACCCGGCGGTGTTGGCGGGAGTTTAAGAACACCAAACGTACTGCAGGAGCCGGCAAGCCGGCGCCTACAGGTTATCAGGCGGCTTGGGGTTGGATCTGCAGCGCGCCGTCCACGTCCTTGACCAACCCACTGGCCAGAAACAGCGGCGCCAGGCGCTTGTGCAGTTGTGGCTCGACAAATTCCTTCACCGTGTCCAGCACCAGCACGCCGCTCAACGGCAACTCGGCCTTGGTGTAGGACAACCACGCCTTCTTCAGCGCCATCAACACATCACTGCCCGCCGTGGAGGCGAAGCGGCGGTGGGTGGGTTTGCCGTCGAAAGTAAAGGTGTGCTGGAACGCGTAGCCGGTTTCATCGCCTCCGCTGGCGGTGCAGCGCACGCAGGTGCACGGGCCGTCGCCGAAGGCGCTGCGCAGGTAGGCGTTGAAGTCCACCACGGGCTTGAGTGACAGGCGCTTATCGACTTCGAACAGGTCCCCGGTCATTTTTTCGTCAGTGTTCAACGTCCATTTCCTCGCAGGTTCGACGGTTTTTCAAAGCGCGGCACAATAGCAGCCACGGGCAGGTTTGTGGGCCATTTTGCATAACAATAGATCCCGATATTCTTTTCCTGTCTTAAAAATCGTGGCTACCCTCGCTCACCTTCTCAAAAGCGCGGCAGACTCCCCCATGACCTTCAAGCGTTCCTCCCTGACCCTCCTGGCGGCCTCGTTGGCCGCCGCAACGGCCTTGCTCAGCCCCGGTGCCCAGGCCGAAGGCAAGATCAGCATCGCCCAGCAATTCGGCATCGGCTACCTGATCCTCGACGTGGTGCGCGACCAGAACCTGATTGAAAAGCACGGCAAGGAGCAGGGCTTGGACATCAAGGTGGACTGGAACAGCATTTCCGGCGCCACCGCGATGAACGAATCGCTGCTGGCCGGCGCCCTGGACGTGGTTTCGGCCGGCGTACCGCCAATGCTCACGCTGTGGGATCGCACCAAGGGCAAGCAGAACGTCAAGGCCATCGCCTCGCTGGGCTCGATGCCCAACTACCTGCTCACCAACAACCCGAACGTGAAAACCCTCAAGGACTTCAGCGAGAAAGACCGCATTGCCGTGCCCGCCGCTGGCGTGGGCTTCCAGTCGCGCACCTTGCAGATCGAGACCGCCAAGCAGTTCGGCAATGACCAATACAAGAAATTCGACGACATCTCCATCAGTCTGGCTCACCCCGACGCCACGGCGGCGCTGATTGCCGGTGGTTCGGAGATCAATGCGCACTTCTCCAGCCCGCCGTTCCAGTACCAGGAGCTGCTCAACCCCAACGTGCACAAGGTGCTCAGTTCCTACGACATCCTGGGTGGGCAGGCGACGTTCAACGTGCTGTACACCACGCAGAAATTCCACGACGAAAACCCCAAGACCTACAAGGCGTTCTATGACGCGCTGGCCGAGGCTGAAAAAATCATCAAGGCCGACAAGCCAGCGGCCGCCAAGGCCTACATCCGCGTAGAGCAGTCGAAGCTGCCGTTGGACCTGGTGGAGAAAATCGTCCAGGACCCCGAGATCGACTTCACCATCGTGCCGCAGCGCACCTTCATCTATGCCGAGAAACTGCAGGAGCTGGGTGTGCTGAAAAACAAGGCCGCCAGCTGGAAGGACTACTTCTTCGAAGAGGCGCACGGCGGCAACGGTAGCTGATCCGCAACAAGGTCTTGATACCCAACGCGGTTAAAAATGTGGGAGCTGGCTTGCCTGCGATAGCGGTGGGCCTGCTAGAGAATTGATTGCAGATACACCGCAATCGCAGGCAAGCCAGCTCCCACCTTTTGAACTGCGGTCTATTGCGCAATCAAACTGCGCTTGATCCAGTCATACAAGTCATTCCCCTCGCTCGACAACTCACTGTTGGCGCGCCGGCACAGGTAGTACTGGCGGCCATCATTGACCTGCAGATCAAACAGCTTAACCAGCTCACCACTGGCCACATGGGGCGCCACCAGCGGCTCGCGCAGCAGCGCGCAACCGAGGCCGGTGAGGGTGGCGGTGAGTGCCAACTGGCCGTCTTCCAACAGCAAGCCATTGAGCGCCGTGGTGTCGACTTCGGCGGCCTCGAACCATTGGCCCCAGGTGCCGCGTTCTTCGTCGTGCAGCAACGGCAGTTCACTCAGCGCCTGGGGCGTGTCGATGGGCCCGTGCTGCGCCAGGAACGCGCGGCTGCAATAGGGCGTCACCGCGCCAGAGATCAACGGCTCGCTGTGGTACCCCGGCCAATGCCCGGTGCCAAAACGGATCGACAGGTCAGCCGCATCGCTGGGGTAGCTGCGGTGGTTGGCGTAGGTCACGTTGATGTCCAGCGCCGGGTGGTCCTTCAGGAAATTCGCCAGGCGCGGGATAAACAGGTTGATGCCAAACAGCGGGATCAGGCTGATCGTGACCTGGCGCGTCGCGCTCTTTTCGCGCACGTGTTCGGTGGCGCTGCGCAGTACCGCAAAGGCTGAGCGAATCGCCCGGTAGTACTCGCGACCTTCGTCGGTGAGCACCAGGTTGCGGCCCTGACGCAAGGTCAGCGGCTGCTGCAAAAAATCCTCCAGCAGATGCAACTGATGGCTGATGGCCGAGGCGGAGACGTCCAGCTCGCGGGCGGCGGCGTTCACCCCGCCATGGCGCGCAAAGGCTTCGAAGGTGCGCACGGCGCGCAGAGGAGGGTCGTTGGCTAACTGTTCTGATTTATTCATGTGTTGAATTAAATACCAACTTTATCGCTGAATAAAGAGCCATAAACGCCGTATTTGCGGCATAAATAGCGTGTTTATTGTTGGGTATAACGATATGACTTTCTGATATTTGATAAAAATAGAATAGATGCTTAGTGTGCCGCCCCTGTACGCACTGAGGTCGATGGTCCTGATGGATGGGTTTATCCAACAACTGCTCAACGGTTTGATGACGGGCAGTCTCTACGCGCTGGTCGCCTTGGGTTACACCATGGTCTACGGCATTTTGCGCATCATCAACTTCGCCCATGGCGACGTGTTGATGATCGGTGCACTGGTGGGCTTGTCGGTGATCCGCCTGTTGCAGGCGACCTGGCCCGCCTTGCCGCCAGTGCTGGTGTTGCTCTGCGCCACCGTCGTCGCCATGGCCTTCTGCGCGGTGCTGGCGGTAGTGATCGAGCGTGTTGCCTATCGCCGCCTGCGCCATGCCCCGCGCCTGGCGCCGTTGATCAGTGGCATCGGTGTGTCGCTGCTACTGCAAACCCTCGCCATGCTGGTGTGGACCCGCAACCCGCAAATGTTCCCGCAATTGCTGCCCCTGGCGCCAATTGAAGTGCTGGCCGGCGCCTCCGCGCACCCGGCGATCACCAACGTGACGGCCCTCACCACCATCGCCATCGCCGTCTCGGTGATGGTCGCGCTGCTGGTGTTGGTGGAGCGCACGCGCTTCGGCCGGGCCATGCGCGCCGTGGCAGAAAACCCTCAGGTCGCCAGCCTGATGGGCATCAACCCCAACCGCATCATCGTCATCACCTTTGCCATTGGCGGCGCGCTTGCCGCGTTGGCGGGGATCATGATGGCCAGCAACTACGGCAGCGCGCATTTCTACATGGGCTTTTTGCCCGGCATCAAGGCCTTCACCGCAGCGGTGCTGGGCGGTATCGGCAACCTCAAAGGCGCCATGCTCGGCGGCCTGTTGCTGGGGCTGATCGAAGCCCTGGGCACTGGCTATTTGGGCTCGGCTACCAACGGCGTGTTCGGCAGCAATTACCAGGATGTGTTCGCCTTTATCGTGTTGATTGCGGTGCTGGTGTTCCGGCCTTCGGGGTTGTTGGGCGAACGTTTGGCGACCCGCGCATGATCCAGTCCCTGACTCCCAACAAACGTGCGAGCCTGGGCTTGCTGCTGCTCGCCGTGGCCCTGGTGCTGGCGCCGTGGATCGTCGGCCACGCCGGTGGCAACACCTGGGTGCGCACCCTGGACTTTGCCCTGCTGTACATCATGCTCGCCCTCGGCTTGAACATCGTGGTCGGCTATGCGGGGCTGCTGGACATGGGCTTTATCGCGTTCTATGCGGTGGGCGCTTATCTCGCGGCGTTGCTCTCGTCGCCGCATTTGCTGCAACAGTTCCCCGCGCTGGCGGCGTTGTTGCCGGCGGGCCTGCACACCTCGATCTGGCTGATCCTGCCACTCGGCGCCTTGCTGGCGGCCGGCTGTGGTGTCGTGCTGGGCGCGCCGACCCTGCGCCTGCGCGGCGACTACCTGGCCATCGTGACCTTGGGCTTTGGCGAGATCATCCGCATCCTGCTGCGCAACCTCGACCGCCCGGTGAACATCACCAACGGCCCCAAAGGCATCTCCCAGGTCGACCCGGTGAACCTGCTCGGCGTGAACCTGGGCCGCACCCAGGACCTGTTCGGCCTGCGCCTGCCGTCGGTTTACCTCTATTACTACCTGTTCGCCGCGCTGGTGGTGCTGATCCTGTTCGCCTGCATCCGCCTGGAGCATTCGCGCATCGGCCGTGCGTGGGTGGCCATCCGCGAAGACGAAGACGCGGCGCAAGCCATGGGCATCAACACCGTGCGCCTCAAGCTGCTGGCGTTTGCCATTGGCGCGGCGTTCGGCGGCGTGAGCGGGGTGCTGTTCGCGTCGTTCCAGGGGTTTGTCTCGCCGGAATCCTTCACCCTCAACGAGTCCATTGCGGTGCTGGCGATGGTGGTGTTGGGCGGCATGGGCCATATCCCCGGGGTGATCCTGGGTTGCGTGTTGCTGGCGGCCTTGCCCGAAGCCCTGCGCGCCAGCATGGGCCCGCTGCAGCAGTCGCTGTTCGGCCAGGTGCTGGTGGACCCGGAAATCATCCGTCAACTGTTCTACGGCCTGGCGCTGATCCTGGCGATGCTCTACCGACCGGCCGGGCTGTGGCCCAAAGGAGTGGCACGATGAACGCACCGTTGTTGCAGATCGACAAGGTCAACAAACACTTCGGCGGCGTTGCGGCGCTGACCGACGTGAGCCTGAGTATCCAGCCCGGCGAGATCTACGGGTTGATTGGCCCCAATGGCGCGGGCAAGACGACCTTCTTCAACGTGATGACCGGCCTCTACACCCCGGACTCCGGGCGTTTCCAGCTCGATGGCCGAGATTACAAGCCCACCGGCGTGCACCAGGTGGCCGAAGCCGGCATTGCCCGAACCTTCCAGAATATCCGCCTGTTCAACGCCATGAGCGCCCTGGAAAACGTCATGGTCGGGCGCCATGTGCGCACCCGCAATGGCCTCTGGGCGGCGCTGAGTCAGCATCGCCGGGCGCGTGAGGAAGAAGCGCAAACCCGCGCCCATGCCCATCGTTTGCTGGCGTATGTGGGCCTGGCCGGGTTTGCCCATTACCGCGCCGACAGCCTCAGCTACGGCCATCAGCGCCGTCTGGAAATCGCCCGCGCCCTGGCCACCGAACCGCGCTTGCTGGCGCTGGATGAACCGGCAGCCGGCATGAACGCCAGCGAAAAAGTGCAGCTACGCGGCCTGCTGGAAAAGATCCGCGACGACGGCCACACGCTGCTGCTGATCGAGCACGACGTGAAGCTGGTGATGGGCGTGTGCGACCGCATCAGCGTGCTCGATTACGGCCAGGTTATCGCTGTGGGCCCGCCCGCCGATGTGCGCCAGCACCCGGCCGTGATCCAGGCCTACCTGGGAGCCAGTGCCCATGTCTGAAGCCCTGTTGAGTGTGGACGGTTTGCAAGTGCGCTACGGCGCCATCGAAGCCGTCAAATCCCTGGACTTGCATGTCCACGAAGGCGAGCGCGTCACGCTGATCGGTGCCAATGGCGCCGGCAAGACCTCCAGCCTCAAGGCCCTGACCGGGCTGCTGCCGGCGGCCAAGGGCGAGATCCGTTTTGCCGGGCGTTCGATCCGCGGCGCAGCGCCCGACCAACTGCTGCGCCAAGGCATTGCCATGGTTCCGGAAGGACGCGGGATCTTTGCGCGCATGAGTGTGCTGGAAAACCTGCAAGCCGGTGCCTTCCTGCGCCGTGACCACGCGCAGGTGCAGCGCGAAATGCGCCAGTTGTTCGACCACTTCCCGCGCCTGCAGGAACGCCTGCACCAGTCGGCCGGCCTGCTGTCGGGCGGCGAACAGCAGATGCTCGCGCTGGCTCGCGCGCTGTTGTCGCGCCCGCGCTTGCTGATCCTGGATGAGCCGTCCATGGGCTTGGCGCCGATCATGGTGGAGAAGATTTTCCAGGTGATCGACGACGTGTGCCGCCAAGGCATGACCCTGTTGCTGGTGGAGCAGAACGCGCGGCTGGCGCTGCACGTCACCGACCGTGCTTATGTGATGGACACCGGGCGTATCAGCCTAACGGGGCCGTCCCAGGATTTGCTTGAACACCCCGAGGTGCGCAGCGCGTACCTCGGCGAATAGATAACCCATGACGCTACCGGACGCCCGGCGTGTTCCGACCCGCCTGAAAACCAGCAGGAACCCCAGATGAACACATTGAAGAAAACCGCACTGATCGGCCTGGCCCTCAGCAGCCTCGCCAGCGCCGTGGCCCAGGCCGACCAGACTGTGCTGATCGGCTTGGCTGGCCCACTCACCGGCCCATCGGCACGGATCGGCAAGGACCTGGAAAACGGCGCGCAATTGGCCATCGACCAGGCCAACGCCAAGCATCCAAAAATCAACGGTGAAGCCGTGACGTTCAAGTTGGTCTCCGAAGACGACCAGTCTGACCCGCGCACCGCCGTGACCGTGGCCCAGCGACTGGTGGATGAGGGCGTGGTCGGCGTAGTCGGCCACTGGAACACCGGCACCAGCATCCCGGCCGCACGGGTGTACCACGACGCTGGTATTGCCCAGGTCGCCCCGGTTGCCACCGGCCACGCCTATACCCAGCAGGGCTTCGACACCAGCTTTCGCATCATGGGCCATGACGACGATGGCGGCCGCGTGGCCGGCGACTATGCGTTGAATACCCTGAAAGCCAAGCGTATCGCCGTGATCGATGACCGCACCGCGTTCGGCCAGGGCCTGGCCGACCAGTTCGTCAAGGCCATCGAGGCGGGTGGTGCAACCGTGGTGAGCCGCGAATACGTGGACGACAAGACCATCGACTTCAGTGCCGTGCTCACCAATATCCGCAGCCAGAACCCGGACCTGATCTTCTTCGGCGGCGTGGATTCCCAGGCCGCACCGCTGGCCCGTCGCATCAAGCAACTGGGCATCAAGGCACCGCTGATGGGCGCGGGCGGGTTTGTCAGCCAGACCTTCCTGCAACTGGCGCAGAACGAAGGCGAGGGCGTGATCGCCTTGGAGCCGGGCCTGGCGGTTGCGCAGATGCCGGGCGGCAAGGCGTTCGAGCAGGCTTACAAGGAACGCTACAAAGCCAACATCGAGCTGCATGCACCGTTCGCCTACGACGGTGTCGGCGTGCTGGTGGCGGCGATTGAAAAGGCCGACTCGGTGGACCCGCAGAAGTACCTGCCGGTCTTGCGCGCCATCAGCTACCCCGGCGTAACCGGCACCATTGCGTTTGATGCCGAAGGCAACTTGAAGAAACCGTCGTTCACCGTTTACCAGGTCAAAGCCAACCAATGGCAGCCGGTGAGCGTGGCCGGCGGTCAATAAACAACCCGGCTGTAGGCGCCGGCTTGCCGGCGATGGCGGTATATCAGCCAAGGATGTACAGGCTGGCACACGGCTATCGCAGGCAAGCCAGCTCCCACATTGGTTTGGAGGAGAGATGAAATGAGCAAGCTGGAAGGTGAACTGGGCATTCTTGCCCGTCGGCGGATCGAGGCCGAAATCATCAAGCCGATCTACGAGATTCTCAAGCGCGAGCAGGGCCAGGCGTTTGCCGCGGCCGTGATTGGCGAAGCCGTGGGCAACGCGGCGATCCAGGCCGGCAAGCATTTTGCCGCGCTGGAAGAGCAGGGCGCCGACCTCAAGAGCTTTGTCGAGCTGCAAGTGCTGTGGGAGAAGGACGACGCCCTCAAGGTCGAGATCATCGCCAGCGATGCCGAGCACTACGACTATGACGTCAAGCGGTGTCGCTACGCCGAGATGTACCACGAGATGGGCCTGGGCGAGATCGGTCACCTGCTGTCGTGCAACCGCGACGAGCTGTTTATCGTTGGCTACAACCCCGACATCGAACTGACCCGCACCCAGACCATCATGGGCGGCGCCCACCACTGTGACTTCCGCTACCGGGCCAAGCCTCATGACTGATCACGCGCGGGTAAACGGCGAGCGCCTGTGGGACTCGCTGATGGACATGGCAACGATCGGCGCCACCGAAAAGGGCGGCGTCTCGCGCCTGGCCCTCACCGATGAAGACCGCCGTGGCCGCGACCTGTTTGTGCAATGGTGCATGGCGGCCGGGTGCAGCATTCGCGTGGACGCGATGGGCAATATCTTCGCGCGCCGCGCCGGTCGCCACGACCACCTGGCCCCGGTGCTGACCGGTTCCCATGGCGACTCCCAACCCTTCGGCGGCAAGTACGACGGCATCTACGGCGTGCTCGCCGGGCTGGAAGTGCTGCGCACCTTGAACGACCTGGGCATTGAAACCGACCGACCCATCGAAGTGGTCAACTGGACCAACGAAGAAGGCTCACGCTTCGCCCCGGCGATGATTTCGTCGGGCGTCTACGCCGGTGTCTTTGACTTGGAATACGGGTTGTCCCGCGAGGACAAATCGGGGGTGACCATTGGCGAGGCGCTGAAAGAAATCGGCTATGCCGGCGCGCATCCGGTGGGCGGCCAAGCGATACATGCCGCATTCGAGCTGCATATCGAGCAGGGCCCGATCCTCGAAGCCCAAGGCGTCACCATCGGCGTCGTCACCGGCGCCCAGGGCCAGCGCTGGTATGAAGTGGAACTGAGCGGGCGCAGCGCCCACGCCGGCACCACGCCCATGGACCATCGCCTGGATGCCTTGCTCGGCTTTGCCCGTGTCGTCGAGGCAGTGAACGGCCTGGGGCTGGAACAAGGCGCCGAAGGGCGCGCCACGGTGGGCATGGCGAACATCTTCCCCAACTCACGCAACGTGGTGCCGGGCCGGGTGTTTTTCAGCGTGGAATTCCGTCACCCGGACGAAGCGGTACTGGCGCGCCAGGACGTCCAACTGCGCGACGCCGTGGCCCGCATCGCCGAGGGCATCGGCTTGCAGCACAGCGTGAAGCAGATCTTCCAGTACGCGCCGATTGCCTTCGACGGCGACTGTGTAGAGGTGGTGCGTGCCTCGGCGCAAAAGCTCGGCTACAGCCATCGGCCGATGATCTCCGGTGCCGGGCATGACGCCTGCTATCTCAACCAGGTCGCGCCCACCGCGATGATCTTTGTGCCCTGTGTGGACGGGTTGAGCCATAACGAGGCCGAGGCCATCTCTCCCGAATGGTCGACAGCCGGCGCCGATGTGCTGTTGCAGGCGATCCTGGCCAAATCCCAGCGCTGACGAGCGCCGATCAAACAGCACGTACATCCAATTTTCATCACCCCCACCCACGGCACACTCCCCTCATCGCTGATCTTTCAAGGCAGAGGGGAGCACCATGGACCCAGCACCAGAGACAGGGCCCGACGAAGTCGTCACCCTGGTCGTCAAACACCTCATCAAGCAAGGCCGCGAGGCCGACTACGAAGCCTGGCTGCGGCGCATCGTGCGCATCGCCGGTGAGCGCCCCGGCCACCTCGGCGTGGACGTGGTGCGCAGTCAACAGAACGGCCTGGCGCTGTTCACCTGTGTATTGCGCTACCGCTCCACCGACGCGCTGGAGCGCTGGCTCGACTCCCCCGAACGCAACGACCTGATCGCCGAAGCCGCACCCATGCTGGCCGACGGCGACAAGACCGAAGTCGGCGGCGTCAACGAGTTCTGGTTCTCGCCCCTGGCCGACAGCGCCGCCAAGCCGCCACGCTGGAAGCAGGCGGTGGTCACCCTGTTCGTGATCCTGCCGCTGACCCTGCTGGTGCCGCTGGTGTGGGGCCCGGTCCTGCGCCTGCATCCCTTTCTCTCCAACTACGTGGTCGCCACCTTCCTGGTGACCCTGACCATCGTGTTGCTAGTGGTCTACCTGCTGATGCCGGCGGCTACCCGCCTGTTCGCTCCCTGGCTCGAAGCCTCTGTAAAGGAAACCCTATGAACGCCGATCTGATTCTGTTCAATGGCCAGTTCCACACCGTGGACCGTGAAAACCCGCGCGCCACCGCCGTCGCCATCAGCGGTGGGCGTTTCGTCGCCGTGGGCACCGACGGCGAGGCCATGGCCCTGCGCGGCAGCGGCACCCAGGTCATCGACCTCAAGGGCCGCACCGTGATCCCCGGCCTCAACGACTCCCACCTGCACCTGATCCGTGGCGGGCTGAACTACAACCTCGAACTGCGCTGGGAAGGCGTGCCATCCCTGGCCGATGCGCTGCGCATGCTCAAGGACCAGGCGGATCGCACGCCGACCCCGCAATGGGTGCGCGTGGTAGGCGGCTGGAACGAATTCCAGTTCGCCGAAAAGCGCATGCCCACCCTCGATGAACTGAACCAGGCCGCGCCCGACACCCCGGTGTTCGTGCTGCACCTATACGACCGCGCCTTGCTCAACCGCGCGGCCCTGCGCGTGGCCGGCTACACCAAGGACACGCCCAACCCACCGGGCGGCGAGATCGTGCGCGACAGCAATGGCAACCCCACCGGCATGCTGGTGGCGCGGCCCAACGCGATGATCCTGTATGCGACCCTGGCCAAGGGCCCGAAATTGCCGCTGGAATACCAGGTCAACTCGACCCGTCAGTTCATGCGTGAACTCAACCGCCTGGGCCTCACCAGTGCGATCGACGCCGGTGGCGGTTTCCAGAACTACCCTGACGACTACGCGGTGATCGAGCAGTTGGCCAAGGACGAACAGTTGACGGTGCGCATCGCCTACAACCTGTTCACCCAAAAGCCCAAGGAAGAACTCAGCGACTTCAAGAACTGGACCGGCAGCGTCACCCTGCACCAGGGCGATGACTACCTGCGTCACAACGGTGCCGGCGAAATGCTGGTGTTCTCGGCCGCCGACTTCGAAGACTTCCTCGAACCCCGCCCGGACCTGCCACTGACCATGGAGCAGGAACTGGAGCCGGTGGTGCGTCACTTGGTGGAACAGCGCTGGCCGTTCCGGCTGCACGCCACCTATGACGAGTCCATCTCGCGCATGCTCGACGTGTTCGAGAAGGTCAACCGCGACATCCCGTTCAACGGCCTGCCGTGGTTCTTCGACCACGCCGAAACCATCACCCCGAAAAACATCGAGCGCGTGCGTGCCCTCGGCGGCGGGATTGCGATCCAGGACCGCATGGCGTTTCAGGGTGAATACTTCGTTGAGCGCTACGGCGCCAAGGCCGCCGAAGCCACGCCACCGATCCAGCGCATGCTCGCCGAAGGCGTGCCGGTAGGGGCGGGCACCGATGCCACGCGGGTGTCGAGCTACAACCCGTGGACCTCGCTGTACTGGATGGTCAGCGGCCGCACGGTAGGCGGCCTGGCGCTGCACGCCGAGGGCTTGCCGCGCCTCACCGCGCTGGAACTGTTCACCCACGGCAGTGCCTGGTTCTCGTCCGAGCAAGGCAAGAAAGGCCAGATCAAGGTCGGCCAATTGGCGGACGTGGCCGCGCTGTCGGCGGACTTCTTCAGCGTCGATGAAGAGGCCATCAAATGGATCGAGTCGGTGCTCACCGTGGTCGGCGGCAAGGTGGTCTACGGCGCCGGCGACTTCGAAGAGTACGCACCGCCACGTGTGCCGGTGCTGCCGGACTGGTCGCCGGTGGTCAAGGTGCCCGGGCACTGGCGCCCGAGTTCGGCGTTGCAGGCGCAGGTCCACCAGTGCAGCGGCCCGTGTGGCGTGCACGTGCACAGCCATGAAAAAGCGCGTCTTTCCAGCGTGCCGGTCAGCGACTTCCAGGGCTTCTGGGGTGCGTTCGGCTGCTCGTGTTTTGCCTTCTGATTACCCAACCCCCCGTTAGGAGATAACCCCCATGGCTTACAACCGTTTGAACAAAGATGACGCCGTCGTCCTGCTGGTCGATCACCAGACTGGCTTGATCTCCCTGGTGCAGGACTTCTCGCCCAACGAGTTCAAGAACAACGTGCTGGCCCTGGCGGACCTGGCCAAGTTCTTCAACTTGCCGACCATCCTCACCACCAGCTTTGAAAGCGGCCCCAATGGCCCGCTGGTGCCGGAACTCAAGGACATGTTCCCGGACGCGCCGTACATTCCGCGCCCTGGCCAGATCAACGCGTGGGACAACGAAGACTTCGTCAAGGCCGTCAAGGCGACCGGGCGCAAGCAGATCATCATCGCGGGCGTGGTGACAGATGTCTGCGTAGCGTTCCCGACCCTGTGCGCGCTGGCTGAAGGCTTTGAGGTGTTCGTGGTCACCGACGCGTCCGGCACCTTCAACGAAACCGTGCAGCAAGCCGCCTGGGCGCGCATGAGTGCGGCCGGCGCGCAACTGGTGAACTGGTTCTCGGTGGCCTGCGAGCTGCAGATCGACTGGCGCAACGACATGGAAGGCCTGGCCAACCTGTTGTCCCAGCGCATCCCGAACTACCGTAACCTGATGAACAGCTACTCGGCGTTTACCAAGTAACCGTTTCTAAAGAACTCTGCTGAACCCTGTGGGAGCCGGGCTTGCCCGCGATGGCGGAGTGTCAGTCGACAACAATGTCTCCTGACACACCGCCATCGCAGGCAAGCCAGTTCCCACATTTTGTTTTGTGGTGTGGCCACTGTCAGGCTATAAAGCCGCTAAATGTCCACCGAGAAGCGACAATGAACCCCTTCGAAGACATGCGCCTGTTCTGCCAGGTCATGGAATCCGGCAGTTTCACCGCCGCCGCCGAGCAACTGGGCCTGTCCAAGCAATTTGTCAGCCGCCGCCTGATCCAGCTGGAAGACCGCCTCGGCGTGCGCCTGCTCAACCGTTCCACCCGCCGCCTGGACGTCACGCCACTGGGCCAGAGTTACTACGAATCCGCCTTGCGCCTGCTCGGTGAAGTCGAGCAAGTGGAGCAGGGCATCGCTGGCCAGAACAGCGAGCCGCGCGGCACCCTGCGCCTGAGTGCGCCGCTGTCATTTGCCATGGCCCATTTGGGCTGCCTGTTGCCGCTGTTCCTGCAACGCCATCCCCAGGTGTCGGTAGAAGTCGATCTCAGCGACCGTCCCGTCGACCTGATCGGCGAAGGCTATGACCTGGTGCTGCGCATCGGCACCCTGGAAGACTCCACCCTGATCGCCCGCCGCATCGCCAGCATCCCGCGGGTGTACTGCGCCAGCCCCGCGTACCTGACCCTGCGCGGCACGCCGCAGAAACCCGAAGACCTCAGTGAACACGACTGCCTGCCTTACGGCCATGGCCGTCAGGTTCAGTGGCGTTTCAAGGGCAAGGTGCAGGCGTTGAACGTGAGTGGGCGCATGCGCGTGAACAACGGCGATTTGCTGCGCGACACGGCCATCGCTGGCCTGGGGGTGACGTACTTGCCCACCTTTATCGTCGGCGACGCGTTGAAGGATGGCCGCCTGGTCACGGTCCTGGACGACTTCGCCCCCGAAGCCCTGACCCTGTCGGCGGTGTACCCCCAGCACCGGCAGAGTTCACGGCCGGTGCAGGCGTTGGTGGAGTTTTTGCGCGAACAACTGGCGCAGGGCTGCTGAAGGAGCCCGCGTCAGCCGTTGGCGAGGTTGGCCAATTCGAGGCCCGCGACATACCGCTCCAGATTCGCCAAAAACGCATCGGCAATCTCATGGCGGCTGTGGGTCGAAATCGCTGATGTGTGGGGCGACAACCGCACCCTCGGGTGCGTGTACAACGGATGCCCATCCGGCAAGGGTTCCGGCTCGGTCACGTCCAGCGACGCCAGGCCGATCTGCCCATTGTCCAGCGCCTCCACCAATGCTTCCTGATCCACCAGACCGCCGCGTGCGATGTTGATCAGGTGCAGCCCTGGCTTCGCGCTGCCGAGCACATCACGGTCGACGATATGCCGCGTCGCCTCGGTCAGCGGCGCCGCCAACACCAGGTGATCGGCACGGGCGAACAGGTCGTGGATGTCCTTGGCGGCCTGCACACCGTCGACGCCAAACGGCGCTGCGCTCTGACGCAACGCCACGACGTTGATGCCCAAGGCCAGCGCCTTGTGCGCCAGGCGTTCGCCAATCGCACCAAAGCCGAGGATGCCCAGCGTGGTGCCTTTGAGCGGACGCAGCGGGGTGAAACTCCACTGTGCATTCTTCACCCAGATGTCCGGCAAATGCTTGGACGCCGCAAAGATCGCCGCCAAGGCGAACTCAGCGAGGTTGTCGGCGGCGCTGCCGCGTGAGGTGGTCACCGGCGGGCCGTTGAACAGCCACTGCGGGTAGAAGTCGATACCCGACGACACCAGGTGCACCCATTGCGCGCCATACGGCCAGCCCGGTGGCGGGGTGTCCGGGGCGGTGTAGCCGCGCACGTTGATCGGGCGCAGCAAGAGGATGTTGGCCTGGGGCGGCAGGTCGCTCGGCACGCCCACGGGTACACCGATCACCTGGGCCTGGGGGTGGTGCGCGGCGAGGCGCTGGCGGATCACGTCGTTGTAATCCTCGTCCAGCTGGCTGGCAATAATCACCTGGGTCATGGGCGTTCCTTCTCACGTTGGGCGAACACCGCTTTGCCGACACCTTGCAACACGGCGTCGTTCTGCGGGGTGTGTACGCGGCTGCACAGCACGTCGCGGTAATGCCGTTGCAGCGGGCTATGGCGCGACAGGCCGGGGTTGCCCGAGGCCTCGATGGCCAGTTCCACGGCACGGATGGCGTTATGGGTCACCAGGTACTTCAACTGCGCCGCGTTGGCGGCCGGGGTGTGGCCTTCGGCAGCGGCGTCGAGCAGGCTGCGGTTGGCAAACAGCAGGGTGTCGATATGGCCGACGGTCTCCTGGAAGCGCGGCAGGGTCGACAGGGCTGCACCGAGGTTGGATGGCTTGCGTTCTTCCAGCCAATTCACCAGCCAGTCGCGCGCGGCCTGGGCCACGGCGTCATACACCGATGACAGCAGCACCGACATCCACAGGAAACCCTCGCCATCCAGCTCCGGCGACGGTGCGCTCCAGGGGCTGACGCCGACGGCGTGGTCCAGCGGCACCAGCACGTTGTCGAGCACCACTTCATGGCTACAGGTGGCGCGCATGCCCAAGTGATCCCAGGTGTCGATGATGCTTACGCCGGGGCTGTCCTTGGGCACCAGCCAGGCGCCGACCAGCGGGTCCGGGTCATCGCTGCGCGCCCACACGCTGAACCAGCTCAGGCCGTGGCTGCCGGTGGAGTAGATTTTGCGCCCACTGATGCGCCAGCCTTCGGCCGTGCGTAGCGCCGTGGTCGCCGGCAGGCCGCCACGGGCCGGGGTGCCGAGGTCGGGCTCGACACGCAGGGCGTTGATCAGCGCGCCGTTGCGCACCGCGTCCTCGGCCACTTGCTGGCGCAGGTGCGCAGGCCAGGTCTTGCTGTCTTGCAGGCGGGTGTGTTGCAGGTACTGCATCACCAGGATCAGCGCGGTGGAGGGTTCACCCTTGGCAATCGCACTGATGGCCTTGCGCGCCTGGGGCAGGCTGGCACCGCCGCCGCCCAAGGCCTTGGGCACGGTGAGGGCGACCAGGCCGTGTTCGTGCAGCAACTTGAAGTTGGCGTGGGGGAAGGCGCCGCTCTCGTCATACAGGTGCGCGGTGCTCGCCAGCTCGGCGCTGAGGCGGTCGAGCAGGGCGTCGAAATTGGCGACTTCCACGGAGCGAAGAGACGGTTGAGACGATGAAGTCATGATGAATGTACTCGGTCAAAAAATGTGGGAGCTGGCTTGCCTGCGATAGCGCTCTTGCAGTTGGCACATTGGTTACTGATGCATTGCTATCGCAGGCAAGCCAGCTCCCACAGGGGAGGGCGAGGTTATTCAGATGGCCAGGCGCACGGGCTGTTGGCCCAGTAAGCGTTCCACCGCCTGCAACACCGGCTCGGCTTCCGTGCGCACCAGCCAGTCCGGGCTGACTTCCACGAACGCCACGGTGCCGTCCCGAGCGATCACCACCACGGTCGGTTGCGGCAATTCCCACGTCCCGGTGCCGGTGGTGTCACCGATGTGATTGCCCTTGGCCAACGCCGCGTTTCGCGAGGCCTCGTCAAAGCTGTAGAGAATGCCCAGCCGCCGCCCGAGGTTGTTGTCCGGGTCGCTGGCCACCAGCAGTCGCAGGGTGTGCCGGGTCTTGATCTCCACCAGACGCTCCGGCACCTGCGGGCTGACGGCTACCAACGGCACGCCCAATTCCCGCAGGCGTGGATAGAGTTGGCGCTCGTAATAAGGCAGGGCGAGGTTGCACGCGGGGCAGCCGGCAAAGCGGAAAAAGATCAGCACCGCCGGGCCGTCGGCCAATAGCAGCTCACGGTTCAGTTCACCGCCTTCCACGTTGAGCAGCACAAACGGGTCCAGCTCGTCGCCGACCTGCACATAGTCGTCAGGCTGCGCTTCGTTCACCAGGCGCTGGCGCTGGTCGATGTTGACCTGCAAGGCGGCCGGCGCCCAGGTGGCCACGCGTTCGGCATGCAGGTCGGCCAACTGACGGTTCAGGGACTCGCTCATGCCAGCGCCTCCTGCTCTGTCTCCACTTCGCTGGCAACGCTGTAGCGATTGACCGGCACGTCCAGGCCCAGGTTGTCGCGCAAGGTGTGGCCGCTGTACTCCGTACGGAACAGGCCGCGCTGTTGCAGCACCGGCACCACCAGTTCGGTGAAGTACTGCAAGCCATCGGGCAGTACCGAGTTGATGATGAACCCGTCGCTGGCGCCGGTCTCGAACCAGGTCTGGATCGCATCGGCGACTTGCTCCGGGGTGCCGACAAAATCGCGCTTGGGCCGCGAGAACCGCAAGGCCACTTCGCGCAGGGTCAGGCCTTCGTCCTTGGCCAGTTGCTTGATGCGGTCGGAGCCGCCTTTCTGGCTGTTGGCGCCCAGGTCGCCGAGTTCCGGGAAGGGCGCGTCGAGCGGGTACTGGCTGAAATCGTGGTCATTGAACGGGCGGCCCAGGGCGACGATCGCATCCTCCACGGTCACCAGATCCACGGCCTGCTGATAACGGCTTTCCACCTCGACTGCATCGCGTCCGACAATCGGGCGAATGCCCGGCAGGATCGACAGGCTGTCGGCGTCACGCCCGAAGCCCTGGGCGCGGCGCTTGAGGTCTTGGGTGTAGGCCAGGCCTTCTTCGATGCTCTCCACGTGTACAAAGATCGCGTCGGAGTGTTCGGCGGCAAAGTTGCGCCCGTCTTCGGAGGTGCCCGCCTGGAAGATCACCGGCTGGCCCTGGCGAGAGCGCGCGATATTCAGCGGGCCCTTGACCGAGAAAAACTCGCCCTTGTGTTTGAGCGCGTGCAACTTGGCGGGGGCGAAAAATTCGCCGCTGTGTTTATTGTAGGAGAAGGCGTCATCTTCCCAGGAATCCCACAGGCCTTTGACCACGTTCAGGTGTTCCTTGGCGATGCGGTAGCGCACCGCGTGCGGCGGGTGCTCGGCCTTGCCGAAGTTGTCGGCGGTGCCGCTGAGCCAGGAGGTGACCACGTTCCACCCGGCACGGCCGCCGCTGATGTGGTCCAGGGACGCGAACTGGCGCGCCACCTGGTAGGGCTCGGTGTAGCTGACGGTCACCGTGGCGACCAAGCCGATATTCGTGGTCAACGCGGCCAGGGCCGACAGGATGGTCAGCGGCTCAAAACGGTTGAGGTAGTGCGGGCTGGACTTGGCGTGGATGTGCAGGCTGTCGGCGATGAACACGAAGTCGAACTTGGCGCTTTCGGCCAGCTCGGTCTGCTGCTTGTAAAAGCCGAAGTTGGTACTGGCATTGGGTTGGGCCTGCGGGTGGCGCCATTCGCCCCAGCCGTGACCGACGCCGTGGACCATGGCTCCGAGTTTGAGTTGACGTGGCTTGCTCATGTTCTGCTCCTTGTTTCAGCGCGAGGCTTGGGAAAGTGGGACACGCTTGGCGTTAAAGCTCTTGTCGAAACCCTGCGACACGTCGATGTGCTTGGGCAGCAGGCCTTCCTGTTGGTAGGTGTCAGCCGTGGCTTGCAGGCCGCTGATCACGCTGTCGTCAATCGCCACCGGGCTCAGGTGAGTGTCCTTGGCCACCTCCAGGTGCACGGCCAGGGGCAGGCCGGTGATCTTGGCTTGGGCGGCGGCGTACTCGTCGGGGTGCACGTTGGCCCAGGCATAGGCCCGGTCGACCCGCGCCACGAAGTCATCCAGTTGCACGCGCTTGTCGGCAATCGCCTGGCTGGTGGCCGCGAAGTACAAGTGGTTGCTCAACAGCTTGTTGCCGCTGATCAGTACACGGGCGTGGCTTTGGGAGGTGACGACGGTGGTGTAGGGGTCCCAGGTGGCCCAGGCGTCGACGGTGCCGTTGTCTAGCACCAGGCGTGACTCGCTGGGCAGCAGGAAGATGAATTGCACGTCCTTGGTGGTCAGGCCGGCGCTGGCCAGGGCCTTGATCGCCAGATAATGGCCGATGGAACCGCGCCCGGTGACGATCTTCTTGCCCTTCAGGTCAGCCACGGTCTTGATCGGCGAGTTTTCTGGCACCAGCAGGGCAGTGGTGTTGCGCCCTTCGGCGTGGATGATGCTGACCACCTTGAGCGAGGCGCCCGCGCCGAGTGCGAACACATAGGGTGCGTCGCCCAGGGCGCCGACATCTACGGCGCCGGCATTCAGGGCTTCACCCAAGGGCGAGGCGGAAGGGAACTCCGACCATTGGATGTCGTAAGGCACATTTTTCGTCTCGCCGGAGACTTCCAGCAGTGCCTTGATGGTGGATTTCTGATTGGCCACCCGCAGCGGTTGCAGGTCGGCGGCGTGTGCGGTGCTGATCAGGCCGAGGGCCAGGGCGGTGCCCAGGAGCAGGCGTTTGAAGGGGGTGGTAAAGACCATGGGATGCAGGCTCCAGGTAGCTCGAAAAAGGGTTTGGCTACCTCCGCCTGGAGAAGGGGTCGGTGAGGACTTAACGTTATGCCCATAAAAACTCCCTGTGAAGTTCTTTTTGGTTATAAGTTAATCATTAAAATATCTGATTATGATTTATTTAATTATTCCTGTTTTGCATGATTTTGAGTGCGGCCTGTAGTGAGCGGGCTCGCCCCGCGCCGCGGTCTCCCAGGCACCTGATACACACCTGACACACCGCCGCGCGGGGCAAGCCCGCTCACTACAAGTTGACGGTCAGATCACGTAGAAACCGTGGGTGCCGTCGCGGGCCAGTTGCGCGACCAGGCCGAACTCCCAATCCAGGTATGCCTGCATGGCTTCCTTGGGGTTGTCGGTGCCTTCGTACGGGCGGCGGTAACGGTCGATGCGCGGTGAAGCCAGGCGGGTCTCGCCTTCTTCCAGCGGCAGCTTTTCGGCGATCCACTGGGTGGTGCCGCCTTGCAGCAGGAACACCGGCTTGCCGGTGAGGGCTTCGACGTCTGCCACGGCCAGGCGCGCCAGTTGGCTGCTGCCGCAGGTCAGCACATAACGCTCGGCGGGCGGCACCTTTGCCAGGGCTTGCGTCAACTGCGCGCGCAAGGCCCAGTAGGCCCCGGGGATATGGCGCTTGACGTAATTGACGCTGGGGGTGAAATCCAGCACGGCGGTGTCGCCATGGGCCAGCCAGTCCACCAGGGTGTGGGGGCTGATCACTTCAGCCTGGGCCGGCGCGGGCACTGGTGCGACCCATGCACCGGTCTCGCTGAAATGCTCAGGCTGCAGGTCATCCAGCACATGCACTTCCCAGCCCAGTTGGGCGAGCCACGAGGCCGACATATTGGCGCGCACGCCATCGTCATCCGCCAGGACCAGGCGTGCGCCGCGCACGCTGGCCACATGGTCGGTTTCCTGCACCAATTGGCCGCCCGGTGTCGAGCGTGAACCCGGCAGGTGGCCGGCTTCGAATTCTTCCGGGGTGCGCACATCGAACAGGTAGGTGGTGCGGGTCGCTTCCTGCTGCCAGCGTTGCAGGTCGGCCAGGGTGGCGCGGCCGACCCGGGCTTTGTCGGCCACGTGGCGTGCCTCCTTGGCGGCGATCTGGCGGTGTTCTTCCGAGGTCGGCGCAAAACGGCGCGACTGGCCATGGGCGAGTTTCTGCCCGGCGAGGGTCCAGCCGATGGTGCCGTTGCGCAGGGCCGACACCGGGTTGGCCACGCCGGCGTTGATCAGCGATTGTGTGCCGATGATGCTGCGGGTGCGCCCGGCGCAGTTGACGATGATGCGGGTGGCCGGGTCGGGCGCCAGTTCACGGGCGCGCAGTACCAGTTCGGCACCGGGCACGCTGATGCCGGTGGGAATGCTCATGGTCTGGTATTCGTCGAAGCGGCGGGCGTCGAGCACCACCACGTCGGCCTGGCTGTCGAGCAGGGCTTGCACTTCTTCGGCGGCGAGGGAGGGCGTGTGGCGTTCGCTCTCAACCAATTCACCGAAGGCTTTGCTCGGCACGTTCACGTCGATGAACAGTTCGCCACCGGCCTTGCGCCAACCCTCCAGGCCACCTTCCAGCAGGCTGACCTGGGTGTAGCCCAGCGCAACCAGACGCTCGGCGGCACGGGCGGCCAAGCCTTCGCCATTGTCGTAGACAGTGACCTGGGTATCACGCCGTGGAATGCGCGAATACACCTCCAGCTCCAGCTTGGACAGCGGGATGTTCGCGGCAAACAGCGGGTGGGCTTCGGCAAACGGCGCTTCTTCGCGCACGTCCACCAGGGCGACTTCTTCATGGTCCAGCAGGGCCTGGCGAATCTGCGCGAAGCTGCGGGTCGATACGGTGGTCATAGGGCAGGGCTCTTTTCTTTGGACAAATCCCAGATGTTCGGGAGGAAGGCGTTGGAATAACCGGAGATAAACAGTTTCTCGCTGCCGTCGGGCTGGTACACCGCGCGGCGCACGGCACCGATATTGGCGCCGTAGACGTGGATGCTGATGGACACCTGGTCGCTGTGGGCATTGCTCACCTGGTGAATGTCGCCGACCTTGGGCGACACCGCTTCCACCTGGCCCGGCACCAACTGGATGGGCTTGCCTTCGGCAACCAGGCTGCCGTCGGGGGCGCGTTCAAAACCCTGGGAGAATTCAGCGCCGCGCAACATTCCGATCAGCCCCCACACCCGGTGATCATGAATCGGTGTGCTTTGCCCGGGCCCCCATACAAAGCTGACGATGCTGAAGCGCTGCCGTGAATCGGCGTGCAACAGAAATTGCTGGTAGCGTTCGGGGTCGGGTTGCGCGAATTCGTCGGGGAGCCAATCGTCATGGCTGACCAGCTGCGCCAGGAGCTTGCCGCCACGGTGCAACAGGTCGCCTTCGCGTGGGTTGCCGTCGATCAATTCAGCCAGGGCGCCTATGAAGGCTCTCAGTCTCTCGGGGTGCTTGGCCTGGGTCATGACAACTCCATCGTGTGGTCGGTGATGATGGGTTTATCTAAGCATAATGTTTATAGTTAATATGCTATTTTTTAATGATTAGCTTATAGCTGTAGGTAATTTAGAACCGGTCTGAATAGTGTTAGACGTTATCGATAGGTCGGTGGGCTATCCAGACCGTGTTCCGACAACTATGCTTCGCACACATCTTAATGACTGTTCTCTATGTGCGGCCCAAATGAAAATTGACGATATCGATGCCTTTGTCGAAGTGATTCGTTGCCAGTCCATCAGCCACGCCGCCGAGTCGCTGCAACTGACCCAGCCGGCCATCACCCGCCGCGTGCAGAACTTCGAGCAGGCGCTGGGGGTGGAGCTGTTCGACCGCAACACCAAGCCCCTCAAGCCTACGCTGATTGGCACCCGGGTGTATGAACAATGCCGGCTGATCCTGCGCGAAATGGATGCCCTGCGTGAGCTGGTCGCGACTGACGCGCCGCCCACCGGCCTGCTGCGCCTGGGCGTGCCGCAGACCATCGGCGATGTGGTGCTGCTCGATGCGCTCAAGCACCTGCGCACCGAATACCCCGACCTGCGCGCCCAGGTCGCCACCGGCTGGGGCAGCCAGTTGGTCGGCAAGATCGAACGTGGCGAATTGGACGCAGCGGCGGCCTTGTTCCCGGCAGGCAAGATCTTCCCGGACAACATCGTCGGCGAGTCCATCGGCAAGATGGAACTGGTGGTGGTCTGCGCCAAATCCCAACTGCCGAAAAAGCCCTGCAAGCTGGCCGACGTGTACCAGAACGGCTGGATCCTCAACCCTGATGGCTGTGGTTTCCGCGCCGGGTTGCAGCGCACCTTGTCGGACCAGGGCCTGGCGCTGCGGGTCAACCTGGAAACCTTCGGCACCGAACTGCAACTGGGGCTGGTGGCCGACGGCCTGGGCCTTGGCCTGGTACCGCGCCCGCTGCTGGAACGCAGTGCCCACCGCGAGCAACTGGCGGTGATGCCCCTCAAGGACTTCAAACCGGTAATGGACCTGTGGCTGATCTACCCGCACTTCCTCGGCAACCTGCAAGGGCCGGTGGACGCCTTCGGCAAGCTGGTGGCGGATTCGCTGCACAAGGTCCGCAACGCCGCCTGACCTCTCGCCATCCCTTGTAGGAGCCGGCAAGCCGGGCTCCTACAGGCTGCTTGACGCTGTTGTGGTTATGAAAAAAAATAATAATTAGCTTAGATTAAAATGTGCTTTTTATTATTTTTTTGCACCCCGTAGGCTTGCCTGGAAGTCCTTAAGGCCATCCAGGAAGTTTTGCCATGAGCAGCGTCACCTCGATTTCCAGCGTTTCCAACAACGTTCGCCAACGCGTCACCCCGGAAGAATGGGAAGTGCGTGTCAAACTGGCCGCCGCTTATCGCCTGGCGGCCTTGTACAAATGGACCGACCACATCTACACCCACTTCTCTGCCCGCGTGCCGGGCCCGGAGGAGCATTTCCTGATCAACGCCTTCGGCTTGTTGTTCGATGAAATCAGCGCCTCCAACCTGGTCAAGGTCGACCTCGACGGCACGATTGTCGACGACCCCACTGGCCTGGGTATCAACTACGCCGGCTACGTGATCCACAGCGCCATCCACGGCGCGCGCCATGACCTGCAAGCGGTGCTGCACACCCATACCCGCGACGGCATTGCGGTGTCGGCGCAGAAGGACGGTCTGTTGCCCATCTCCCAGCATTCCATCGGCTTCTCCGGGCGCGTGGCCTACCACGGATACGAAGGCGTAGCGTTGGACCTGGACGAACGTGAGCGGCTGGTCGCAGACCTGGGTGACAAAAGCGTGATGATCCTGCGCAACCACGGCCTGTTGACCGCGGGTGTCAGCGTCGAACATGCCTTCCAGCAGCTGCAAGGGCTGGAGCGCGCGTGCAACATCCAGATCGCGGCGCAGGCGGCGGGGAATGCGGAGTTGATCTTCCCGCCAGCCGAGGTGGTGGCCAAGGTCGAGAAGCAGGCCGAAGTGTTCAAGGCCGGCGATGGACCGGGTGTGGCGCGGCATTGGAATGCGCTGATCCGGCAGTTGGAGCGTACTGATACGGACTACAAAAACTGATCTTGAGCCCAATGAAGATCTAAAAAATGTGGGAGCGGGCTCCCACATTTGGTTGGGTGGTGATCTTGTTAAGCCACCTGTTTGGCCTGTTCGCGCTCAGCAATCAACTGGCGGGTGAGGGGGATCAGGCGCTTGCCGTAGTCGATCGCGTCATTGAGCGGGTCGAAGCCACGGATCAGGAACGTGGTGATCCCCAGGTCGTAGTAATCCACCAGCGCTTCAGCCACCTGTTCGGCGGTGCCCACCAGGGAGGTGGAGTTACCCTGCGCCCCGAGCAGCCCGGCGATACCGGTCCACAGGCGCTTGTCCAACCGGGTGCCTTGCGCCGCTGCCGCGAGCAGTCGGCGTGAACCTTCATTCGGTGGTTCGCGCCGCACAAAGCCATTTTTTTCCGCCAGCGCAGTGGCCTGTTGCAGGATGCTGTCGGCACGCGCCCACGCCAGTTCTTCGGTTTCGGCGAGGATCGGTCGCAGTGACAGACTGAAGCGAATCGTGCGCCCATGCTTGGCCGCCTCGGCGCGCACCTGGGTCACGATTTCGCGCACTTGCTCATAGGTTTCACCCCACAGCGCATACACGTCAGCATGCTTGCCCGCCACCGCAATCGCGGCCGCCGAAGACCCACCGAAGTACAGCGGGATATGCGGCTGTTGCGGCGACTTCACCGTGGAGTGCGCGCCTTCGACCTGGTAGTAAGTGCCGTCGAAATCGAACGGTTGCTCGCTGGTCCATTCCTGGCGCACCACGCTCAGGTATTCGTCGGTGCGCGCATAGCGCTCGTCCTTGCCGATATGGCTGCCATCGGCACGCAATTCACGGTCGTCGCCGCCGGTGATGATGTGCACGGCGGTGCGCCCACCGTTGAACACATCCAGCGTGTTGAACTGGCGGGCGGCGAGGGTGGGCTGGGCAAAACCCGGGCGGTGGGCGATCAGGAACTTGAGCTTGCTTGTCACGCTCGCCGCGTGGGAGGCGATCAGCGTGCTGTCCGGGCTGTTGGAATGGAACGCCACCAGGGCGCGGTCGAAGCCGGCTTCCTCGTGGGCGCGGGCCACGGTTTCGACGTAGTCCGGTTGCAGGGTCGGGCCGCTGCGCGGGTGGATTTCGGAAGCGTGGTGGCCGCCGATGTAGCCGATGAATTCGATGCTCATGGTCTGTCCTTGTTCAGTGCGTGGTGGTCACCTCCACCGGGCAAGGGGTCGGTTATTCGCCTTCAAAGTAGGGGCAGCGGCAGGGCCTGTAAAATGCCGATTGGTTCTAACCTAATTATTAAAATCCAGAATGATGATTTTTACTGTGTATCAGTAATCTGCATTTTGTGGCTGCATAAAAAATGCCCTTTGCATTCCCGCGGTTGAATTGGTGTTGAGAGTGGTTATCATCACGCCTCGTTCATCAGCCATTGGGAATGCCTTCATGACCACCGCCGATCCGTATGCGTTATCTGCCGAATTCTACGATGTGCTGTGCGAGCAGCAGTGGTTGCAACGCGGCGGGCCTATCGCCCGGGCGCTGCAGGAAGTGGACCCCAACGGGATGATTCTGGATGTCGGCGCCGGCACCGGGCCATGTGTGCAGGTGATCGCCGAGGCCTTGCCCAACGCGCGCATTCTTGCGGTGGAACCTTCGGCCGCCATGCGCGCGGCGCTGGTGGGGCGAATCATGCGCAGCAGCGATTTGCGCCAGCGCGTCACCGTGTTGGCCGGCACCCTCGAGCAGGTCACCTTGCCGCCACGCCTGGCCGCAGCGGTCATCTGCGGCACCATTGGTTACCTCGATACAGCGCAGCGCCAGCACCTCTGGCAGCAACTGGCCGAACGCCTGGATGAGCGCGGCCTCGTCATCGTCGACGTGATGATGCTCAAGGCCCCGCAAACGGTGCCGCTGATGCAGGTGGCCAACGCGGCCATCGGCGAGCACACCTACCACGTCGCCCTGCAGGGTGAGCCCGCCGGCGGCGACCTGATGCACTGGACCCTCGACTACCAGGTGCGTGCAGGCGAGCAGGTGTTGCGCCAGTTCCAGGCCGACCATCACTGGCACACCTTCGGCCTCGAACAGGTCGCCGAAGAGGCCGGCGCCGCAGGGTTTGTCCTTGAGCCTTTGGGCGATGCGCTGATCCCCGCAGCGGTATTGCGCAAGCGCAGTTAATCCCGATTCGGGGGGCCGTTGCGGGTTACGGGCGGCGCCCTTTTGACGGATCCCGTTAGATGGGCTTTTTCAGCGTTTGGGGCAGGGTGAACACATGCAATCGGTTGTCGAGACTTCCCCCGCCAGCCCGCGTGCAGCGGTGACGCGGGATTGGCGAATTGTGCTGGTGGTGGCCGGTCTGTACCTGGCTCAGGGCTTGCCGGTGGGGCTGGCGTTCCAGGCGTACCCCACGCTGTTGCGCAACATGGGCGCCTCCCTCGACCTGGTGGCGCTGACCCCGTTGGCGAGCCTGCCGTGGGTGGCCAAGCTGTTCTGGGCCGCTGCCGTGGAAAACCGCTGGAGCCCGCGCCTGGGGCGGCGTCGCAGCTGGATTCTGCCGTTGCAGGCAGGCTCGGTGCTGACCCTGGCAGCCATGGCATTGGTGCCCTTCGACGTACCAAACATGGGCCTGCTGCTTGGCCTGATTGCCTTGCTCTCGCTGTTCAGTGCCACCCAGGACATCGCCGTCGATGGCCTGGCTGCCGAGCGTTTGCCGAGCGCCAGCCTGGGGCGGGTCAACACCTTCCAGGTGGCGGGTTTCATGGTCGGCATGCTGCTCGGCGGGCCGGGCACGATGCTGCTGTTCGATCACTTCAGCGCACCGCTGGTCTTTACCTTGTTGGCGGCTGTGGTGCTGCTGTGCAGCCTGCCGGTGCTGTTCTGGCAGGAGCCCGCTGCATTGGCGGCGGCAGACAAAGCCAGCCTGCGGCGCTTCTTCAAGCGTCGGTTTTCCGGGCGCCTGACGGCCTTGGTGATGCTGGTGACTCTTGGCGGCTCGACGTTCTTCGGTCTGGCCAAATTGATCCTGCTCGATGATGGCTGGTCGGTGAGTGATGTGGGGGTGCTGGCCGGTGTCGGGCAGTTGCTCACCATCATCGTCGGCTGTGGTGTGGCCGGGTTGTTGCTGCGTCATTACTCGCGCTGGAGCACCTTGCTGACGGGCCTGGCGATGGTCGGTTCGGCCGGTGTGCTGTGGCTGGGTTTGGTGCTGCAACCGGGCCTGTCGGGCATGGGGTATGTGAGCGTGGCGACAGTACTGGGCGGGCTGGGCATTGGTGTCACCAGTGTGGCGTCCTACACCCTGGCGATGCGCTTTGCACAGTTGGGCGAACAGCCGGGCACGGACTGTTCGGTGTTCCAGGGCTTGCAGACCCTCGGCGATATCCTGGTGTCGTCGGTGGCCATCGGCGTGGCGGCCAGCTGGGGCTACGCCAGTGGCCTGGGCGTCGGCTTGCTGGCCCTGAGTGCTGCGCTCGGCATGCTCTGGCATGTACGGCGCAGCACCCGTGGGCTGGGGCTCGACGACGCCTAAGGCATTTCAAGGGCCTGGGAGTGACTCACCCCCAGGCACCGGCTGACACAACGCAACACCGCCTCACGCTGCGGCACCAGGTAAAAATGCCCGCCTTCAAAGCGGTGCACCTGCAGGCCTTCACGGGTTTCCTGCGCCCAGGCCTCGGCATCCCCAGGGTTCAGTTCCCGATCATCACGCCCCACCAGCACCTCGATGGGCACGTTCAAGCGCGCACGCTCGGGGGCGGGCCGGTACGTCTCGATCAACTGGTAGTCATTGCGCAAGATCGGCAAGGCCATGGCCTGCAGTTCCGGCGACGTTTGCAAGGCCTTGGGGCTGCCACCCAGGGCAGCAATGTCTGCCAGCAATCGCGCATCGTCTGCCAGGTGCAGGCTGCCGCCGTGATGACGTTCAGGGCCTTCGCGGCCTGACACCATCAAGCAGGTCGGCAGCCTCAGCGCCTGGCGTTGCAAGGCCAGGCACAACTCATGGGCCACCGCCGCGCCCATGCTGTGGCCGAACAGCGCATAAGGGCGGTCGAGCCATGCGGGCAAGGCCGCCATCAGGGCATTCACCAGCGCATGCATGTGCGGGATCAACGGCTCATTGATGCGCTCTTCGCGCCCGGGCAATTGCACGGCGATCACTTCAATACTCGGCGGCAGCAGGCGCGCCCAATCGGCAAAAAAACGTGCGCCGCCGCCGGCATGGGCCAGGCAGAACAGGCGCTGGCGGGCCAGGGGGCGCGGTTCGAAACGGCGCACCCAGCGTTGCTGATGCTGTTGCAAATGCAGGATTTCATTGAGCACGGGGCAGGTTCCTCGTTGGGGCAACCCAGGCCTGCATGGCCAGGGGCACCGGGGGCTCGGGGTGGATGGCTTGGGCGGGGCCCAGCACGGTGCCCAGTTGCTGCCAGGCCTTGCAGCAACTGAGGTGGAACTGCGCCAGGGCCGAGTCGTTGGGCTCGCCAATCGCCGCGTGTACCCGCAGCAACGCCTGGGCGATGCTGTCGGGCCACAGGTCGCTGAACACCTCGCGCAAGGTCGGTGGCTGCGGATGACCGATCAGGCTGCTCACCGCCAGGTCCAGGGCGGGGGCGTCGCCGTCCATTTCCAGCACGCCCTGGGCATTGCGATGCACGTGGGCGCGGGGGCTCCACAGCACGCTGGCGTGGGTGTCGGTCAGGCTCAACGTGCCGCCACGGGTGCCCAGCACAATGCGGTGCAGCAACTGGGTGTGGTTGTCCGGGTCGCCGGGGTGCATCTGGTTCTGCACCCGCAGATGCAGGGGGATTCCAGCCAGTTCGCCGCTGATGCTCATGAACGGCCCCACGGCCTCGGCGTGCAGGTTGAAGGCCCAGGGGCGCAGGCCTCCGAGGGCCTGGCCGAGCATCTCCACCAGCGGGAACAGCACGTGCACACTGCAGGCGGCGTCGATGTATTCGGCTTCACGCAGGCTCAGCACATGGCGCGCCGCGTCGATAAAACACCGCACGGGCGCCAGGTCGCTGTAGAACGGATTGAGCCGGTACAGCACGCCGTGCTGACGGGCCAGGCGCAGGCAGTCGACCACTTCGTCGTGATGCACCGGGTGCTCCTGGACCACGTTGATGCCTCGGGCCAGCAATGCCTTGGCCAGCTCGGTGCCATGGCCGCCGACCATCGCCGAACGCACGGCCACGCAGGCCAGGTCCACCTCGGGCAGTTCCTCGACACTGCGGTACAACGGCACCTTCCAGCGCCGGGCACAGGCCTCGGACGCTACGCTGCCGCGCCCCAGGATGCCCACCACGTGGTAGTGCGCCGGCAATCGCGCAAGCCCTTGCAGGTAGACGTTGCCGAAGGTGGTGCCGCACACAATCACCTTTAATACCGTGCTCATAACACGCCTTCCTCTTCGGCCGTGGTCGTCTGCGCCGCCAGGTTGACAATGCTCAGGGCCTGGCACGCAGCGTCGGCTTGCACGGCCGTGATCACGTCGTCGGGCATCAGGCAGTCACCGGCCCAGTGCGCGCCACGCCAGGACGGATCGCGCAGCAGTTGCAACGCCGCACACACCGCGACACTGGCGCTCAGCCCGTAGCTGTCCTGGCTGCTGAGTACCGCGCGTTGGCGCACGGCTTGCCCGCCACGCCAGCCGCTGAGTTCCACGCTCAGCCGGTAGTACGGGCGACGGCCGAGCAATTGCAGTTCAGCGGCGTGCACCAGTTGCGCCACCGCAGCGGGCAGGGCGCTCGGGTCCTGGCTCAGGCGTTGGCATGACGCAGCGATCAGCGCAGGGATCTGCGCCTGGTCGAACACGTTATGAAAGCTCGCCCGGGGCACGCCAAGGGTGCGGGCCAGGCGTTGCAGTTCATCGGTGAGGTAGGCACTGCAAAACACCGCCTCGGGAAAGCCCGCCAGGCGCTGCGCCTGCTGCTCGATTGGCGATGTTTGCACACGGCCTTCCACCCACTGGGCGTTCGGCGTACCAAAGCCGCCCAAGGCGCTGAGTAACACATCGGCACCGCCGGCCTGGCTGCAATACTCGCGGCCACCGGCGTGAATGTGCAGGCTGCTGACCCGGTCGAAGCCCCGATTCGCCATCCAGCGCGGCAGCAACGCAGTAAGGCCCGGAAACACCCCGGCGCCGATGATCGACGGCTGACGGGCACCCTGCAACGCCGTCAGCAACGCCGCATTGCCAAAGACATCCACATACGCCGCACCCGCCGCATGGGCGGCTTGGGCCACGCGGTCACCCACTTGCCACGACGGCCCCGCGCAGTTGAGGACCACCTGGCAGCCGCTGCAAAACGCTGCCAGTGCCTGCGGGTCGAATACATCCAACACCCATCCCTCGACATCGTCAGGCCAGCGTTGAGCCCGGCGCTGGCCTGCACGCACGTGCACGTCCGCCTGCCGCCGCAACTGAGCCAGCGCCGCACTGCCCACGGCCCCTCCGGCGCCGACCAGTCCAACCAAACGCCGGTTCATGCGGGCACCTGCGCGCCCAGCAGCACGGGCAACAGCTGGCTGACATGGGGCACCTGCGCGCCCAGCAGCACGGGCAACAGCTGGCTGACATGGGGCGCCTGCATGCACGACACATGGTCGCCGCTGATGGTCTGCAAGCTGATGTCCCCCAACGCCAGGTCATTCCAGAAGCCGCGCATATCGCCTTGCAGGCCCGGCAGGAAATGCAGGGTTTCATCGTCGAGCAGGATGCGCAGGTCACCGGTAAACGGCGCCGGCTGATACCGCGCCACGGCATTGAGACTGTGGCGGAACACGCGGAACAGCGCCTGCACTTGTTCGGCTGGCATCGGCTCGGCTTGGGTCGGTACCTGAGCGGCGAGGGCTTGCAGACGCCTATCGCTGGGTTGCTCGGCGAGCTGGCGGTAGCTGGCCGCGATGGGCGCCCATTCACCATCCAGCTGTTGCAGGCAATCGGCCGGGAGTTGTCGGCCGTGGCGCTCGATCAAGTGCGCCAGGGCACTGTGTAAACCGGCGTCGTCGACCGCATGCCCGGCCGCCTGGATATCGGCGCCGAGCAAGCGGCCGAAGGCGCGTTCCAGCAACAGTTCATCGGCGATTTCATAGCGGAAGCGGTCGCTGCTGATGATGCTCACCGTACCCACCTGTGCACCGGCTTCCAGCAAGCAGCGGGCGACCTCAGTGGCCAGCAGGCCGCCCATGCAATAGCCCACCAACTCGAAGCGCAGGTTGCCGTGGGCCAGCAGTTCACTGGCATACCGTGCGCCCAACTGCTCGATCAATTGGTCGGCGTCCACCTTCAGGTAAGCCGCCTCATCCAGCAGGCTCAGGCCCAGGATCGCACCTTGGCGTTGCGGCGCCGTGCGCAGGGCGGCGAGCAGGCTGCGGTAAGGGGCGAGGGTGCCGCTGCCATCGTGCAGCAACACATGCACGGTGCTGCACGCCGGGTCGCGGGCCGGCGCCAGTACGCTCAAACACGACGCGTCAGTGGCTTGGCCGGTGGACGCTTGCGCTGGCGCATCCTGCAAGCGTGCGGCGATGGCCTTGACCGTGGGTTCACGCAGCACTTCGCGCAGCAGGCGGTCCCACTCCCAGCCTGAGGTTTCCGGCAGTTGCTCGCGCATCCTGGCGACGATCTGCGCCACCAGCAGCGAGTCGCCACCGGCTGCGAAAAAGTCCTGGTCCCGGGCCAGCTCGGTGCAACCCAAGGCCTGGCTCCACAGCTTGGCGATGCGCTGTTCCAAATCGGTTTGCGGCGCCTCACCGCTGTCCATCACGCTGCTGCCTTGAGCCTGCAGGCGCTGGGCCAGGCGTGCGCGATCGACCTTGCCATTGGCCGACAGCGGCAGGCTTTCGAGCACTTGCAGCTGGCTTGGCACCATGTAGCCGGGCAGGCGCTGGTGCAGGTAGTCCTGCAGTTGTTCGCCACCCAGCGCTACGCGCCGCGCCGGGAAGCGCGTGACAAATGTGGTCTGGCCCGCGCAATCGAGCACGTCCTGGGCCTGGGGCCACGCGGCCACCAGCTCGGCGCCGGCGTCGCTGAACAACGACTGCCATTGGGCGCGACTGATAAAGGTCTGGTCACTGCCGGCGCGCAAGTCGGTGAAGCCGTCCAGGCCTTCCTTGAACTCCATGGAAGTCAGCAACGAAAGGATCTCGCGGGTGGCCTCCATCACCAGCAAGTGCCCACCGGGCGCCGCCAATTCGCGCAGGTTATTCAACACCGTGGGCGCATGGCGGGCGTTGTGCAGCACGTTGGCGCAGACGATCAGGTCCCAGCTTCCCGCGTTCAGCCCCTGGGTCAGGGCATCGCTGTTGATGTCGAACAGGCCGAAGCGCACCCACGGTCGGTCGGCAAAATGCTCCCGTGCTTCGTTGATAAAAAACGTCGAGACGTCGGTGAACAGGTAATCCACGGCAAACCCATCGAGGGCCGGGATCAAATCGCGGCTGGTGCCACCCACCCCGGCGCCGATTTCCAGCACTCTCAACGGTAGGCCGAGGGTGGCGCGTTCACGGGCAATGTGCTGGGCGCTGGCGCAGATCACCTGGTTCATGCAACGCATCAACAGGTTTTCGTTATAGGCCGCCAGCGCGGTGTCCATGCTGCCCTGGGGGAACAGCAGCGCCAGCGGGTCGACCTCGCCACTGAGCAACTGCGGCAGGCGCTCGCTGGATTCGTGCAGGTAACGCAGCAGTTCAGCACCATAGTTCAGGCGTTGCTCCAAGGCATTCATGGCCTGCCAGCACACGGAGCGCTGTTCGGCCCCCGGTGCCTCGCCCAAGCGGTACTGATCGGCGTCGTGCAACAGCCAGCCTTCGTTGACCAACGCCTTGAGCCAGCGGCGCATCAGGCGTTGATGGGCCGGCGCGACACGGCATTGCTGCTGCACCTGGGCCAGGCTGTGGTGGGCCTTGGCATCGGTGAACAGCCCGGCGTCGCGCAGGGTCTTGAGGATGTCGAGCAGGGCGATACGGTTGGCCATCGCCACCCATTCGGCGAACAGGCTGCGGTCCAGCTGTTCGGTGGCCTGGGCGCCACATGCCAGGGCACAGTCGGCCAGGGGCGCGGCGCTGCTGTCGGTGTTCAGGTGGCGCGCCTCGACGAACGCGGCCAGGCGGCGCTCCATCGGGTTGTCACCGCTGAGCAGCACCACGCCGTGGGCCACGTCCGGGTGTTCGTTGAGCAGGCTTTCGATCTCGCTGAGTTCGATGCGGTGGCCGCGCAACTTGACCTGGGTGTCTTCGCGGCCGAGGAACTCGATTTGCCCGTCGGCACGGTAGCGGCCGAAGTCGCCGGTCCGGTACAGCCGTGCGCCACTGTGGGGGTGGCGGATAAAACGCTGGTCGGTGCGCTCGGGGTCGTTGAGGTAACCGTCCGCCAGGCCCACGCCGCCGATGTACAACTCGCCGACCACGCCGTCCGGGCGGTCCTGGAACTGTTCATCCAGCACATGGAACTGCTGGTTGGCCAAGGGGGTTCCGTAGGGAATGCTGCGGGCGTTGGCGGGGACGCTGTCGATCTCATGGCCAATCGACCAGATCGCCGCCTCGGTGGCACCGCCGAGGCTGATCAAACGCAACCCCGGGCAATGGGCCTTGATCGCACCCGGCAGGCTGACGGCGATCCAGTCACCGGACAACAGCGCCACGCGCAGGCATTTGGGGGCGGCATAGGGTTCGGCTTCCAGGTAGCTGCAAAGCATCTGCATCTGCGCCGGCACCGAGTTCCACAGGCTGACCTGATGCAGGTTGATCAAGCCGGCCCAGTGCGCCGGGTCGCTGCGTTGAGCCGGGTCGGGCAGCACCAGCGTGGCGCCCGCGAGGAAGCTGCCGAACAGGTCGTACACCGACAGATCGAAGCCGAGATTGGCCAGGCCGAGCACACGGTCCTGTGCGCTCAACGCCACCCGTTGGTTGATGTCGAGCAGGGTGTTGAAGGTGGCGCGGTGGCTCATCATCACGCCCTTGGGGCGCCCGGTGGTGCCCGAGGTGTAGATCACATAGGCGAGGCTGGCCGGGTCGGTTTTCACCTGGGGCAACTGCTCGAAGGGCAATGGCGCCAGGCGTTCGACGGCGATTAACGTGGCATGCTCTGGCCAGATACGGTGTTCCGCCTGGGCGGTGTCGGTGAGCACGTAGCGGATGCCCGCGTCTTCAAGAATCGCGTCACGGCGTGCCTCTGGCTGGCCGCTGTCGATGGGCACATACACTGCGCCGCGCAGCAGCGTGCCGAGTACAGCGGCCACTTGGTCCACCCCTTTGTCGAGCACGATGGCGACCTTGGCACCCGCCTGGCAGCCTTCACGATGCAAGGCTTGCGCCACGGCGTTGGCTCGTTCGGCCAGGGCGCGGTAGCTGAACGTACCTTCATGGGTGATCAGTGCCGGGGCCTGCGGCGTGCGTTGCAGGCTGTCGACAAACCCGTCGTGCAGGCAGCCGTGTGGCCAGTAGACCTCGGTAGCATTACTGTGCAAACGGCGTTCGGCCATGGCAGCGGGCAACTGCGAGGGGCTTACGGCCTGCCAGCTGGCAGGGTGTTCGGCAAGCTCGCGCAGAAACTGTTCAAAGCTGGCAAACGCGGCCTCCACCAGGCCTTCGGGGAACACGCCGCTGCGCACGTCCCAGTTCACTTGCAAGCCTTGCGGGCCTTCGCTGACCTGGCAGTCCAGCCACACCTGGGGTGTCTGGGTGATGCCATAGCCCAGGGTTGAACCACGCATGAATGGGCGCGCTTCGCCCACGCCCAGGGTGCTGGTGAACACCACCGGCATCAGGCTGCGCCCGTGAACCCGGGCGCGTTCACGCAGCACCTCGATGCCGGAGAAGGCGCCATGCTCCAGGTCTTGCCACAGCTGTTCCTGCAAAGCACTGGCGCGTTGGTGGAAATCACTGTCGGAGGGCGGTTGTACCGCCAGCACGTTCACCGCCGTGAAGTCGCCCAGCACCTTGTCGATGTCGGGGTGCAGCGGCGGGCGCTTGAGCACGGTGACACTCAGGCTGAACGCCGGTCGGCGTGACCAGCGCCCCAGTGTCTCGGCGAAGGCGGCGAGCACGGCGGCCGAGGGCGTGAGGCGTTGTTGCGCGGCGTGGGTGCAGAAGCGTTGCCACTGCTCAGGGGAGAGGCCGGTGGCATGGCGTTCGAAACGCGGCGTCTGGCCCTGTACCGGTTCCAGAGTGGGCAATTCGGGGGCCGGCGGCAATTGCTCCAGGCGTGCCAGCCAGTAGTCGCGGTCACGGCTGTGACGGGCTTGCGCGGCGGGGGTGTCGAGGGCGGCGCGCTCGGCCAGCAGGGCATCGCGAAAGGTCAGTTCCAGTGCCGGCAGTGGCTGCTCGGGAGCGTGATAGAGCTGGTCCAGCTCCCCCAGCAGGCACTGGATGCTGACAAAGTCGGCCACCAGCAAATCAATCGACAAGTGCAGGCGACTGCCGTTGTTGCGCTGGCTCAGGCGCAGTTCGTACAGCGGCCAGGCGTCGGCGGCGTACACGCGGTGGGCCAAGTCTTCGCGGGTGGCCAGCAGCGCCTGTTGCTCGGCATCGGCAGGCAGTGCACGCAGGTCCTGGCTGTGCAGCGATGGCAGTTCCACCTCGGGCAGTACCTGCTGGTGGCCAGCTTGGGCAATCACCGCACGCAGCATCGGATGACGCAGAATCAGTTGGTGCCAGGCGCGCTCCAGGCGCTTGGGGTCGAGGGCCGGGCCATCGAGTTCCACATAGCCGTGGCAACCGACACCGCCGTAGTCGTAGGCATCGCTGCGGCCCACCAGGTAGGCGGCTTGCACATCGGTGAGGGCAAAGGGTTGGAACTGGTTGGCCGGGTCGGCGACCACCTCCGCCTGCTGCGGGCTGAACCACTGCAACAGCAGTTCCTTGTGCTCACGCAGGCGTTGTTTGAGGGCGTCGTCCAAGGCGCCGGCTGGTGCGCGAAACCGCAGTTGGCCGTCTTCGGCCCACAGGCGGATACCCAGGGCTTCGCATTCAGCGAGAAAGTGCGACAGGTTCAATGGGGAATTCATAAGGTGCCTTCCTCGAAATGCTCGGCGTGTTGTTCGGTAGGGCTGCCCAGGTAGTCGCACAGGGCGGCGATGCTCGGATGAGCGAAGAGTTCGCGCAGGCTCAACGGGGCCTGGCACAAGTGGCGGCGCTTGAGGGTTTCCACCAGGCGCGTGGCGCTCAAGCTGTCGCCCCCCAGCAGGAAAAAATCACTGTGGCGCCCGGGGATCGGGCATTGCAGCACCTCGCTCCAGACTTCGGCCATTTCCCGTTCCTGCGCACCTTGCGGGGCATCGCTGTGCTCAATGGCGATGTCCGCCAGGCAGTGGCGCAGTGCATTGCGGTCGGCCTTGCCGTTGGCGCTCAAGGGCAGCTCGTTGAGCAGGTGCAGGCTGGCGGGCAGCATGTAGTCCGGCAGGCGCTGGCGCAGCTGTTGGCGCAGCACTTCCAGCGACACTTCGCCGTCGACCACCACGGCGGCGGCCAGGCTTGGCGGGTTGCCCAGGGTTACCGTGAGCGCCTGGCGCACCTGCGGGCAGGCGAGCAGAGCGTTGTCGATTTCCCCCAGTTCAATGCGATGGCCGCGCACTTTCACCTGCTGGTCACGGCGGCCGAGAAACTCCAGGCTGCCGTCCGGCCAGTAGCGACCCATGTCGCCGGTGCGGTACCAGCGCTGGCCGTCATGCTCGACAAAGCGCTCGGCCGTCAGCTCGGGTGCGCCGCGATACCCCATGGCCACGCCGCGCCCGCCAATCCATAGCTCGCCGGTGAGCCAGTCCGGGCAATCGCGCCCTTGGCTGTCCACCACGCGATAGCACTGGTTGCCCAGCGGGCGGCCGTACGGGATCGATTGCCAGTGGCGGGGCAGCGGCAGGCAAACGGGCTGGTAGTTGGACCAGATCGCCGCTTCGGTGGCACCGCCCATGGCGATCAACTGGCAGCGACCATGGCTGGCCGCGTGCAGGCGCGCCGGTAGGTCAAGGCCGATCCAATCACCGGACAACCAGGCCTGGCGCAGCGGCAAGGTGTCGGCGACGGTCAGCAACATGTCCAGTAGCATCGGCACCGAGTTCCACAGGGTGACCTGGTGTTGCTGGATCAGGCGCTGCCAGGCCGAGGCATCGCGGCGCTGCTCTTCATCCAGCAGCACCACGCTGCCGCCCACCGCCAGCACGCCGAAGAGGTCGTACACCGACAGGTCGAAATCCAGCGCGGACACGGCCAGCAAGCGGTCTTCGGCACCGATGACGAAGCGCTGATTGAGGTCGTCCAGGGTATTGCAGGCGGCGCGATGGCTGATCTGCACACCCTTGGGTTCACCGGTGGAGCCGGAGGTGAAGATCACGTAGGCCGGGCTGTCGACACTGACGGCGACGGGCGTGGGCAATGCTTCGCTGTGCAGGGCCAGGGCCAGTCGTTCGGCATCCAGGGTCAGGCGAATCGCTGCGCGCTGTTCGATGCGTTGGCGGCGCTCCAGCGGTTGGCGTATGCCCATCGGCACGTAGCAAGCGCCGGCGGCCAATACGCCGAACAGGGCGATCACCGCGTCAGCACCCCGGGGCAGGTGTACGCCAATGGCGTCTGCGGGTTGCACGCCCTGGGCCTGCAGCCAGGCGGCCACTCGCAAGGCGCCTTCACGCAATTGCCCGTAGCTGACGCGGCGCTCGCCGTCGACCAACGCCAAGCGTCGGGAGGCGATGGCGAAGGGCGCGTCGAGCAGGGTCCGGGGGGCAATCTCGACGGCAGTGGCGTTGGCCTGGGCGCGTATTTGCGCTTGGTTGCCTGGCAGTGGCAAGGCCAGTGGCGCCTGCCAGTCGGCGTCGATCAGCCCGAGCAAAGCCTGGGTGTAGCTGGCAAAGGCGGCGTCCAGCAGACCTTCGGGAAACAGCGCATCTACCGCGTCCCAACACAGCACCAGCGCGCCGCGATGTTCATAAAGCTGGTGGTCGAGCCACACCTGCGGGGTTTCCGACAGGCCGCCAGCGACGATGTCCGGGAAGCCTTCGGGCAGGTCTTGCAGCAGGTCATCGGCCAGCCCCAGCGTGCTGGTGAACACCACCGGCAACGCGGCGGCCTGTGGCCCGACACGACGGGCGCGTTCGCGCTGCACCCAGATGGATGAGCACGCTGCGTGTTGCAGCACATCGGCGACCTGGGCCTGCACCGCCTGGGCTTCGCTGAGGAAGCTGGCGTGGGCGCGCGGGTAGACACTCACCGGCGCCAAAGAGGTGAAATCCCCCAGCACCTGGCCAATCTGCGGGTGCAGGTCCTGGCGGTCGAACAGCGTCAGGTTGAGGGTGTGCGGCTGGCCATCGCTCCAGCGCGCCAGGGTCTGGGCATACACGCTCAGCAACAGCACCGAGGCGGTGATGCCAGACTCCCGTGCGCGTTGGCGCAAGGCTTGCCACTGCGGCGCGGCCAGGCGGAATTCACGGCGGCTGAAGTGCACCTCGCCCAACTGCTGCGGCGCGGTGTGCAACGGCAGCGCGGGTGGGCCGGGCAGGTCGTCCAGGCGTGCCTGCCAATAGGCCTGGGCGAGTGCAAGGCCCGCCGGGTCGGGTTGGACCTGCAGCACGTAATCGCGAAACGACAGGTCCAGCGCAGGCAATTGCGTGTGCGGCTGGGTGTAAAGCAGCGCCAGTTCCGCCAGCAGGCGCTTGATGCTCAGGCCGTCGAGGGTCAGGTAGTCGAAGAACAGCCCGACACGCCAGCCGTGCTCGCCGTAGCTCACCGCGTGGACCTCGAACATCGGCCACTGATGGCGTTGGCGCGGGCGCGAGGCCCAACAGTCGGCCAGACGCTGGCGGGCGGCGTGTGCGTCAGGCGCCTGGTGCCGATGCACCTGCATCGGCGGTACCTCGGCCAGGATCACTTGCTGATCATCGCCCACCAACTGCGCACGCAGCATTTCATGGCGCTGAATGAGGCGGTCCCAGGCCTGTTCAAAGCGTGGAATATCCAGCGCTTCGCCGTCCAGTTCGATCAGGTAGGTGGTGCCGCACGTCAGCGGCAGGCCCTGGCTTTGCCCGCGCCAATAAGCGTGCTGCACTTCGGTGAGTGGGAAGGGTTGATGGCGTTGGCCGGGGTCGGCCACCAGGCGTTGCTCGGCCTGTACACCGGGGGTTTGCAACTGCGCCACGAACTCCGCCAGGCGCGGCGTGGCAAACAGCTGTCGCAGGCTCTGCGCATTGGCCAGGCCGGCACGGCGCAGGCGTGCGCTGCATTGGGTGGCGAGCAGGCTGTCGCCGCCCAAACGGAAGAAATCACTCTGGCGATACACCTGGGCACCGGGCAGCAACTCGGCCCAGATCGCGGCAACCTGTTGCTCGCGCTCACCGCATGGCGCTTCGTTGGCGTTGGCGTGTTGCGGGTGAACCTGCTCGGCACGTGTCACCAGTGCATGGCGGTCGAGTTTGCCGTTGGCACTCAGGGGCAGCGCGTCCAGTAGCAGCCATTGGCTGGGCAACATGTAGTCGGGCAATTGCGTGCTGAGGGCCTGGCGCAGTTCCTCGGTGCACAGCGCCCCTTCGGTCGGGACCACCGCCGCCAGCAGGTGCAACGGCGTACCCACCGCCAGGGCCACGGCTTGGCGGATGCGCGGTTGCACGAGCAGGGCATTTTCGATTTCACCCAGCTCAATACGGTGACCGCGCACTTTCACCTGGTGGTCGCGGCGGCCGAGGAACTCCAGGCGGCCATCGGGCCAATAGCGCCCTAGATCACCGGTGCGATACCAGCGTGCGCCCTGGTGTTCAACGAAGCGCTCGGCGCTCAGGTCCGGCGCACCTCGGTAACCGTCGGCAACACCCGCGCCGCCGATCCAAAGCTCGCCTGCCAGCCAATCCGGGCAGTCGCGGCCCAGGCTGTCGACCACGCGATATTGCTGGTTGCCCAACGGCGTGCCGTAAGGGATCGAGCGCCAGTGCGCCGGCAAGGGCAGGTCGACCGGCTGGTAGTTGGACCAGATCGCCGCTTCGGTGGCGCCGCCCATGGCGATCAAACGGCAACCGCCGTTGCTCGCTGTGTGCAGGCGTGCAGGCAGGTCGAGGCCGATCCAGTCGCCGGACAGCCACGCCATGCGCAGCGGCAGCGTGTCGGCCACGGTCAGCAGCATGTCCAGCAGCAACGGCACCGAGTTCCACAGGGTGACCTGGTGTTGCTGGATCAGGCGGTTCCACACCGAGGCGTCGCGGCGTTGCGCTTCGTCCAGCAGCACCACGCTGCCGCCCACGGCCAGCACGCCAAACAGGTCGTACACCGAGAGGTCGAAATCCAGCGCTGACACGGCGAGCAAGCGGTCGTTCTCATTGATGCAGAAGCGTTGGTTCAGGTCATCCAGGGTATTGCAGGCAGCGCGATGGCTGATCTGCACGCCCTTGGGTTCGCCGGTGGAGCCGGAGGTGAAGATGACGTAGGCCGGGCTGTCGGGGCTCACCGCCACAGGTGCCGGCAGCGGCGCGAAGGCCAGGGCGTGATCCAGCCAGGCAGGGTCGATCAGCGTGTCGATGGCGGCACGTTGGCAGATGCGTTCACGACGGGCCCGGGGCTGGCTCGGGCTGATGGGCACGTAACATGCGCCCGCCGCGAGTACGCCATACAACGCCAGCACCGCGCGATGGCCACGGGGCAGGCATACGCCAACTGCCTCACCCGGTTGTACACCCTGTTCCAGCAGCGCCGCGGCAATTCGCAGGGCGCCCTGTTGCAGCTGTGCGTAGCTGATGCGCTGCTCGCCATCGATCAGGGCCAGGCGCTCACCGCTGATGGCAAACGGCGCTTGATGCAGCGTGCGTGGAGCAATCGCGGTGGCGGTGGCGTTGACCTGTTGGCGCACCTGGTGCTGGTGCACCGGCAGATGAGGCGGGGCGGGCGCATCCCAAGCAGTGTCGTGTTGCAGATTATGGAGCAGGTCCAGGTAGGCGCCGAACATGGCGTCCAGCAGGCCCTCGGGAAACAGCGCGTCCTGGGCATCCCACGCCAGTAGCAGGGCGCCGTCCTCTTCGTAGACCTGGTGGTCGAGCCACACCTGCGGCGTCTGGGAAATCATCTGGGTGAGGGCGCCGAGGGTTTGCGCGTCCCCTTGGCCCAACAGCGGCGTGCCGAGGTTGCAGGCGAACACCACCGGCGAAAAACTGCGCTGGCCCGCGCCACGCTGGGCGAGGTCGCGTTGCACCTGCACGCCGGAATAGTCGGCGTGGGCCATGTCGCGGTGGAACTGCGCCTGCACCTGCGTCAACTGCTGGGCGAGGCTGCCGGGCTGGCGCAGGTCGACTTCGAGCAACAGCAGGTTGGTGAAGTCCGCGACGACTTGATCCAGCCCCGGCGCGTCGCCCTGGCGATCGAACAGCGGCAGGTTGAGCAGGAAGTGCGGCACCTCGCTCCAGCGCCCCAACACCTGGGCGAAGGCCCCGGCGAGCAGCATGGCCGGGGTGAGTTGGCGCTTGGCGGAGGCCTCCCGCAGGCGTTGCCACACCGCTGGCGTGAGGCGTTGCTGGCGACGGGTAAAGCGCACCTGCTCGATGGCCTGGGGTTCGCAGGCCAAAGGCAGGGCGGGGCCGGCGGGCAGGTGGTCCAGTCGCGCCTGCCAGTACTGCGCGGCGCTGGCTTTAGGAGCCGGGCGTTGGGCCAGGTAGTGCGCGAAATGCCAATCGCGCCCGGCCTCGGGCAGGCGTTCACCACGGTACAGCGCGGCCAGGTCGCGCAGGATCAGGTGCAGGCTGTGCACGTCCGCCACCAGCAGGTCGAGGTCGAAGTGCAGGCGCGTACGGCCATCGGGCAGCAGGCTCAATTGCAGCCCGGCGACTTCGCCGTGTTCGACCGCCAGTTGCCGATGAGACAGGCTGTCACGCGTCGCCTGCAAGGCCTGTTCACGAGCCGCCGGTGCCAGGCCGCGCAGGTCATGAACCTGCAGCGCGGACATGCCATCGTCGAGGATCTGCTGGCGACCTTCGTCATCAAACCGCGCGCGCAACATGCCGTGCCATTGCTGCAACCCTTGCCAGGCAAGGGCCAGTTGCTGTGGGTCGAGGGCGTTGCCGTCCAGCTCCAGGTAGGCGTGACAACCCACGCCGCCCAGCACCTGTTCGGCGCCTCGGCCAATCCAGTAGGCGTGTTGCACGTCGGTGAGGGCGAAAGGCGCCGCTGGGTCGATGACGACAGCCGCGTTGGCCGCTTTACGCGGGGTGGCCGTGAGCCGTGGCAGCCAGTGGGCGAGGGTCGGTTGTTCGATCAGGTCGGCGAAGGTCACTGGGGCGCCGGCCTGGCGCCATTGGTTGACCAGGCGCATCAGGTGCAGGGAGTCCAGGCCCAGCTCGATCAGGTTGGCTTGATCGTCCAGCGCCGGGCCACCGTGCAGCAGCGCGCCGATCTGTTCGCGCAGGTGTTCGACCGTCAGCGCGCTCATGGCTGCACCTCGGCGGCGCGCTGGGTTTCAACGGCCAGCACGCGCACATGGGGGGCGATGCTGGCGAGTTTTTCGCGGGTCTCTTCCAGTTCCCGTTCGGGCAGCGACAACGAGACAATCCCCGCGCCGGCCTGCACCCACGCTTGGCCCTGATCTTCGAACACACTGCGCAACACCAGGGCGGCGTCGAGGCTGCCGTCGCTGTCGGCGATCAGCACGCAACCGCTGTAGAGGTCGCGGCTGCGGCCCTCGTGCTCGGCAATCGCGGCAATGGCTTCACGCTTGGGAATGCCCGATGCGGTCACGGCGGGGAACAGCGCGGCGAAAGCGTGCCAGGCATTGCAGTCGGGCTTGAGCCGACCTTTGAGGCGCGAACTCAGGTGCTGCACGCTGCCTCGCCGCGAGATGCCCATGAACTCGCTGACCCCCAGGCCCTGTGGCTCGCAGATCGGTTGCAGCTCTTCAAACGCCAGCTTGACCGACACGGCATGTTCGGCGATTTCCTTGGGGTCCTGGTACAGCGATTGGCGCAGGCGCGCTTCCTCTTCCACGTCACGGCCCAGCGCGCGCGTGCCGGCCAGGGGCTGGGTGCTCACGGCGCCGCCGGCACTGACTTCCACCACGGTTTCCGGGCTGAAGCCCACACAGGAGAACCCGCCCTGATGATGGATGAACGAGCGCGCCGGTGTGTTGGCGCGGCGCCCGGCGCGGTAGCTGGCCACCAGGTCGACGTGGCCGTCGAGAGGCACTTTGCGCGAAAGGATGATCTTCTGGTAATCGCCACGGACGATCTGCGCCACGGCGCTTTCGACCTGGCTGCAATACCGCGCGGCGTCATGCCCGGCGACGTCTACCTTGGCGGCGCGGGGCAACGGTTGCTCCAGGGCGCACTCGGCGTCCAGGGCCTGCACGCGGCTTTGCGCAGCGGCGAGGGCGGCCGGTTGCAGGGCGCGAATCAGCGCGCAGCCCTCGCGCAGGCGGATCTCCAGGGTGGGGATGTCCAGCTGCAGCAGCGGGCGGGTACTGGGCAGGTCTGCCAGTTGGTAAAAGCGTCGCGCCAGTTCAAAGGTGGCGGTGCCGTAGGCGCGCCACTGTTCGAAAGGCAGGGCCTGGGCGGCTTTTTCCAGGGCCAGCGGGATGTCGTCGGCGGGCCAGCTCCAGCGCCGGCCGGCCACGCTCAGTTGCACGGTGCTGCCGCTGAGGCGCACGTGGGCGATGCTGCCCACGCCGAGGGACCATTCCCCTTGGTGCTCGTAAAGGGTCAGGTCCTCGGGCAGGTAGACACCGGCCAGAGCCGCCGCCAGTTCCTGGGGTTCGGCACTGATCGGTACGCGGCATTCCAGGTAACGCTGGCGCGGTTCGGCCTTGCATTGGAAGCGTTGCTGCAATTGGCGTTTGTCGAGTTTGCCGACGCTGGTCAGGGGCCAGCTGTGCAGGATTTCCAGCTGGTCCGGCCACTTGTGGCGCGGCAGGCCGAGGCCCTGGAAATGCTGGTGCAGGGTGCTCAGGGCAAAGGGTTGCGGTGTGTGCAGGATCACGCAGGCGCACACCCGTTCGCCCAGGCGTTCGTCGGTGAGGGCGACGACGGCGGCGTCTTGCACCAGCGGGTGCTCGCGCAGCAGTTGTTCGATTTCTGCGGCGGCGATTTTTTCCCCGGCGCGGTTGATCTGTTCCTTGATCCGCCCTTCGACCACCAGGTTGCCGTCGGCGGTCCAGCGCGCCAGGTCGCCGGAATGGAAGAAGCCTTCGGCGTCGAACACCTGGCGGTTGTGGGTGTCGGCACGGTAATAGCCGGCGATGGTGTAGGGGCCGCGCACGATCAGCTCGCCGACTTCGCCAGGGGCAACGGGTGTGCCATTCGCGTCCACCAGGCGCACGTCGTCGGCGTTGCACAGGGGCCGGCCCTGGGTGTTGAGCACCACCGATTGTGGGTCATCCAGGCGGGTGTAGCAGAGCAAACCCTCGGCCATGCCGAACACCTGTTGCAAGGCGCAACCCAAGGCGGGGGTGACGCGTGCGGCGACGTCGCTGGACAGCCGCGCGCCGCCCACCTGCAACAGGCGCAGGCTGGACAGGTCACTGTGGTCCCACTCGCGTGCCTGCAACCACAGCTTCACCAGGGGCGGTACCAGGGCGGTGTGGGTCACGCGGTGGCGGGCGATCAGGTCGAAGGCTTCATCGGCGCCCGCCGTGCGCGAAAACACCACGCGACCGCCGGTGGACAAGGCACCGATCAGCCCCGGGCAAGCCAGTGGAAAATTATGCGCGATGGGCAGGGCGGCGAGGTACACCGAGTCTTGGTCGAACCCGCAGAGTTGCGCAGACGCCATGGCGTTGTAGGCGTAATCGGCATGGCTGCGTGGGATCAGTTTGGGGGTGCCGGTGGTACCGCCGGACAGCAAAAGCAACGCGGTGCTGTGGGGGTCTACCTTCGCCGGTTCGCGCAGTGCGCCGTTGACGCTGGCTAGGGTCACGCCTTGGGTGGCCACGGCACCGGCGATGATCAGCTGTTTCAGGGACGGGCACAGCGCCAATTGGCGTTCGGCCATGGGCCGGTAATCAAAGCCCAGGAAGCGCTCGGCGACGATGTAGGCACTGGGTTCGGCCAGCTCGCACAGGGCCTGGATTTCCCGTTCGCGGTGCGCCGGCATTGCCAGGATCGGCCATGCGCCCACCCGCAGCAGGGCGAACAGGGTGCGGGCGAAGTCGATGCCGTTGGGCAGTTGCACCAGTACGCGGTCGCCGCTGTGGATGCCGAGGTCGGCCAGCCCACCGGCGAGGCAACACACTTGATGTTCGAAGTCGCGGTAGCTCAGTTGCTGCTCGCCTTCGATCAGGGCGATGCGTGGTCCGAAGGCGCGTGCCCAGCCTTGCAGGTGCTCATTCAGGCTTTGGGGTTGCCACAGGCCGCCTCCGGTCAGGTGCTGGGCTTGAGTGTCGCGCCAATGAAGAGGGTGCATGGTTCGGGCTCCTTGTGAGGGTCGCTGGAAAGCTGGTTTGTTGAGAATCATTCTCCTTATTCAACGAATGGACTGCCCGAAACCGAACGTCATGGCCCTGATCCGAATTTTTTGGTTACAACCTTATGCCCAAAAGTGCGCAGCGCCGGGCCAGCAATAATTCCCATCCGGGGCCTGTGCGAACCGATCAGGGGAGCCGTCGGCCGGCCACTTGATCAATCATCCCGGGACACTCGAATCAGGCTGGGGATGGCGATGAAAACTGAACAGGCCGACGCGCCAACGCCGAGCTGGCGTTGGCTGCTACGGGGCCAGGGGCGACGATTGGGCCTGGCGGTGGCCATGGCGGTGCTGGCGGCGGCAGTGGAGTTGCTGCCGTTTTTCTTGCTGGCCCAGGCTGTGAACCGCGTGGTGCAGGGCGGGCCTGGCGTGGGGGCTGACCTGTTCACCCTGGCCGGCTGGATGGCGGCGGCCCTGCTAGGCAAATACCTGCTGTACACCCTGGCGTATTACCTGAGCCATGTGGCGGCGTATCGCGTGTTGCTCAACACCCGGCGTGCGTTGGTGCGGCATTTGTCGTGGGCGCCGCTGCCGTGGTTGAGCCGCTTGAGCAGCGGCGAACTCAAGCAAAGGGTGATCCAGGATGTGGAGCGCATGGAGCAATTCATCGCCCACCACAGCGTCGAGTGCGTGGCGGCACTGTTGAGCCCGATCTGGGTATTCATGGCCCTGTGCTTGCTCGATTGGCGCCTGGCGTTGTGTGCCTTGTTGCCGGTGCCGTTGGCGCTGCTGGCCCAGGCCTGGATGATGCGCGGACTGGGTGAGCGGCTGGCGCAATACGCCGGGGCGGTGGATGACCTGGACGGCGCCACCCTGGAGTTTTTGCGCAGTGCACCGTTGATGAAAGCCTTCCGCCAGGACGCCCGTTCGTTCAAGCGCATGCGCGAGGCCTTGGTCCATTACCGGCAATTGATCGGCCGTATGATCGGCATGACGGTGCCCGGTTGGTCGGTGTTCGTGGTGTTGCTGGGGGCCAACGTCGCGGTGCTGTTCCCCGTGGGGTTGTGGTTGTACGGCGCGGGGCAGTTGACCCAGGCCGAGTTGGTGCTGGTGTTGATCCTGGGCACTGGCATGCTGCGGCCGTTATTACGGGTGGCGCGGCTCAATTCCCAGGTACAGGAAATCATGGGCGGCGTGCGTCGGTTCGCGCCGTTGCTGGTGTGGCCGCAGCCGGCGGGCGCGCGTGATCAAGCCTTGAACCCGCCGCTGGAAGTGATGTTTGAAGGGGTGTCGTTCAGCTATGACCGGCAGCCTGTGTTGCAGCACATCGACCTGCACTTGCCTGGCGGGCAGATGACTGCGTTGGTAGGGCCCTCTGGCAGTGGCAAAAGTACCCTGGCCTGGTTATTGGGTGGGTTGCTGGACGCTGAAAGCGGGCAGGTGCGGGTGAACGGTGAGCCGCTGTCGGCACTCAGTGAAGCGGCCCGTGCGGCCACGGTGGGCGTGGTGTCCCAGGACGCATTCATCTTCCAGGGCACGTTGCTGGATAACCTGCGCATCGGCCGGCCCGACGCGACCCTCGAACAGATCGACAGCGCCCTGCGCGTGGCCCAGGCCGAGGACTTTGTACGGACCTTGCCAATGGGGCTGAACACGCCGATGGATGAGCGTGGCGTGCGTTTGTCCGGGGGCGAGCGCCAGCGCATTGGCCTGGCCCGGGCGCTGCTGGCGCAGACGCCGATCCTGGTGCTGGACGAGGCCACTGCCTTTGCCGACAGCCGCACGGAGCGGCGCTTTTACCAGGCCCTGCGCGCCACCTGGCCGGACAAGACCTTGCTGGTGATTGCCCATCGCCTGACCAGCATTTGCGATGCCGAACAGATCGTGTTGCTCGAGCGCGGAGTGATCCAGGCATCGGGCACCCACGCCCAGTTGCTCGCGCGCAGCGGCACTTATGCCACGCAATGGCAGCACCAGTTCGACAGCGAAGACTGGACCATCCGAGACGGGAGTACGCAGCATGCACGGGTTGATTGAAGGGCTGCGCCAAGTGGTGAGCATTGCCGATACACGCTCGCCGCGCCTGTGGTGGGGCTTGGGCTTGCGCGGGTTGGAGCGGGCGTGTGCGATTGCGCCGTTCTTTCTCGGGTTTGTGTGGCTGCTTGAACCCGCGATGCCTTCACTGGTGTGGCTGAGCGTGGGCTTGGCGGCGCTGTTGGTGGCGCAGTTGGTGTGTTCGCACTTCGGTCAGCTCAACAGTTTTCTCGGCGGTTATGAGTTGATGCACGGTTACCGGCGCCACTTGCTCGACCATGTGGCGCATCTGCCGTTGGGCGCGCTTCGCCAAGAGAGGATCGGGCAACTGGGTGAGCGCCTGACGGAAGACGTCAAGCGTATCGAAACCATTTTCACCCACGTGCTCGGCGAGTTGCTGGCGTCGCTGGCGGTGCCGTTGCTGTTTATGGGCGTGCTGGTGTGGGTGGACTGGCGCCTGGCCCCGGCGCTGCTGGTGACGCTGCCCTTGGCGTTTGTGTTGTTGAACCGCTTGAGCGGGTTTTTCCTGGCGGCGGGTCGGCGCAAGCAGCACAGCTTTATGCGGGCGGCGGGACTGCTGGTGGAGTTTATCGGCGGGCTGCGCACCTTGCGTCTGTTCAATCGCGCCGGGGCGTGGCGCGAAGGGTTGGACCAGCAGTTCGGCGAGATCGAACGTCACAGCCTGGGCGTGGAAGTGTGGGGTGGCAGCGCCATCCAGTTGTACCGTTTGTGCGTGGACTTGAGCCTGGTGCTGTTGTTGCTCGTGGCGGGCCTGCTGGCAAATGCCGAGCAACTGCCGGCGCTGACCTGGATGTTGTTCGCGCTGGTGGCGCCGCGTTTGCTCGACCCCTTGCTGGATGTGGCAGCGTACCTGAGCGAACTGCGCGGCCTGGCCCAGGCGCAAGCGCGGTTGCAGGCCTTGCTGGATATTCCGGCAGTTGTCGAGCCCTCGCAGCCGGTGGCGCCACAGGGCCATGGCGTGCGTTTTTGTGACGTGAGCCTGCGTTACCCCGAACAGCCGGAGTGGGCGTTGCAGGGGGTGGCTTTTGCCGTGGAGCCAGGGCAGATGCTGGCGATTGTCGGGCCTTCTGGTGCCGGTAAAAGCAGCGTGCTGCACTTGCTGGCGCGCTTTTACGACCCGCAGCAGGGGCGCATTGAATTGGGGGGCGTAGACATACGCGACATGCGCCTGGACCAGCTCTACGCCGCGTGCAGTTTCGTGTTCCAGGACGTGCAACTGTTTGACGCCAGCGTGCTCGACAACGTGCGCTTGGGCAAACCCGACGCCAGCCTGGCGCAGGTGAGGCACGCCTGTGCCCAGGCCGGTTGTGATGAGTTTATCCAGCGCTTGCCCCAGGGGTATGACACGCCCATCGGCGAGAACGGCCAGCGTTTGTCCGGGGGCGAACGTCAGCGTTTGTCGATCGCCCGGGCGTTGCTCAAGGACGCGCCGATTTTGCTGCTGGACGAAGCCACAGCGTCAGTCGACCCGCTGGCGCAGTATGAGATCCAGCGCGCGTTGTCGCGCCTGGCCCAGGGGCGCACGCTGATCATGGTGGCGCACCGTTTGCGCACGGTGCGCCATGCCGATGTGATTCTGGTGCTGGACCAGGGGCGTATCGTCGAGCGCGGCCGCCACGCGCCGTTGCTGGCACGTGGCGGGCTGTATGCCGAGTTGTGGCAGCAGCAGGCGGGGTAAGGCTTATTCCAGCGCGCCGCGCCGGGCATCGCGCGGCAGTACGCCGTACTGTTTGCGAAACGCCACGCTGAAGTGGCTGATGTTGCTGTAGCCGAGCATCGAGGCGGTGTCGGTCACCCCATGGTGCTGCAGCAGCTGGCGCGCCTTGCCCATGCGTTCGCGCTGGAACAGCGCGTAGATGCTCACATCGAACATGGCCTTGAACCCACGCTTGAGCTTGAGCTGGTTGAGCCCGGTCTCGCGGGCCAGTTGTTCGATGGTGGGCGCGGCGCTGAGGTCCATCAGCAGGCGTTCGCGGGCGGCCAGCAGTTGCTTCTGTTCGCGCCGGGAAATCTGCTCGCTCTGGTCCTTGGGGTTGAAGGCCTTGAGGTGCCAGGCGAGGAATTCCAGGCTGGCCGAGTGCACCAGCAGCGGCGAGGCTGAATCATCCCCCAGCAGGCGTTCCAGGCGCAGGGCGGCGTCCTTGATGCGCTGGTTGCCGTGGGTGGTGTGCAGGCAGAAGTTGCCTTCGATGCTGTCGCCCAGCCGCTGGTAATCCTCGCCGGCCAGTTCGCTGAGGCGCTGGGGCGTGATGCGCAGTTCGAGGTTGCGATGGGCGGGGGCGAATTCCAGCTCGAAGCGTTCGGCGGGGGCGAAGCTGGTCATCAGTTGGTCTTTGCCCAGGTGCAGGCCTTTGCGGCCGACGCGCACGTCGATATCGCCGTTGAGCATGCAGCTGAAGTGCAGGTGAGGGTTGTCGTCGATGGTGCTGATGCGCACCGAGTCCGTGGCGTTGAAGGTCACCAGGGAGACTTCCAGGCCGGGTTGGACCACCTGGGTTCGCACGTGACAGCCGGGCGGGCCGGCCTGGGGCGCGGTTTCGTCAAAGAAGGTGGAAGCGCGAAGCTGGTACATGGTCGTCCTCGCAGGCAACCGCCCAGGAGACCTGGGCAGGGGGCAGACGGCTCGCAAGTGTCCTTGTTCCTGCGCGGGCCCCTGTTACGGAGAGGCCAGCGCATTGCCCGGAAATCCCTGCGAGCTTTCAAGATGGATCGCAGGCTATTACTAATCGTTCTCATTTGCAAGGTTGTAACGTTAGTCTCAGAACTCCATGCCCACCCGCACGCCCAGGGTACGCGGCTGTCCGGCGATGACCATGCCGTTGGCCATGGCGCGGGTGAAGTAGGTGGTGTCGCCCAGGTTCTTGCCGAACAGGCCGATGGTCCATTGCTTGAGGCGATAATCGATGTTGGCGTCCCACAGGGTGTAGGCGCCCTGGGACAGCGTGGCGTTCGGGTACAGATAGGATTGCCCCTGGCGCGTCAGGCCGGTGCCGACGGTGATGTGGTCGGTGGCCGCCCAGTCCATCGACACGCCGTAGCTGTGCTTGGGTGTACTCGGGAACTGCTTGCCGGAATAGTCCACCGCGCCACGGGTGTAGTCGTCGAACTGCGCCTCAAGCAACGCAGCATAGGCATTGACCTGCACCGACTCCACCGGACGCACCGTGGCGGTCAGCTCCAGGCCTTTGTTATGGGACTTGCCGGCGTTGCTGGTGGAGGTCTGGCCGCCGCCGTCCTCGACGATTACCTGCTGATCGCGCAGGCGGGTGTAGAACACGTCGGCGCCGACTTCCCACACCTTGCTCGGCGCGCGGTAGCGGTAGCCCAACTCGGCGTAGCTGCCGTATTCCGGGTGGTAGGCATCGCCAGCCGCGCTGGCGGTGGTGGAATAGGTATTGAAGCCGGACGCCTTGTAGCCGCGCGCCAGCACCAGGTAGGTGAAGTGCTGGTCGTTGGGGCTGAACTCCAGGCTGAAACGCGGCAGGGCCACGGTTTCACTGACCTTGCGGTCGTTGAACGATTCCAGGCTGGCGAAGCTGGTGTCGGGCACGCCGTCGCCATCGCTGTCGAACATGCCGCCCTGGGTGCTGCTCCAGTCCATGGTGCGACGGTTGTGTTCCACCCGCAGGCCGACGGCGGCGCGCCATTGCGGCTGGAAGCGCCAGCCCAGCTCGCCGAAGGTGGCCACGGTGTCACCCTCGACCTTGGCCTTGGTGGCGCTGAGGAAAGACGGGCTGAGGTCGAAGGTGTAGGGTGCGTCGCGGCGCACATGGGACAGGAAGCCGCCCACCAGCCAATCGATGTTGCCGTTCTGGCCATTGAGACGGGCTTCGCCGGTGTACTGGCGGGTCTTCATGTCGTAGCCGGCAGTGCCGCCAAAGATCGATTTGGGCAACCAGTAATCCCACTCGGTCTGGTTGGCGCCGACGTTGACCACCAGTTGCGTGTCATCGGCAAAGCGCTTGCGGTATTCGCCGGTGAACAAGGTGTATTCGGTGTTGTTGGTGCCGGCGTCGGTGGCGTTGGACTGGTACTTTTTCGCCAGGTCGCGGGTGGCGAAATAGTCGTTGTCGCCACGGGTGTTCATGTGGTGCAAGCCGAAGCGCCACTCGCCGCCGTCGTCGTCCAGGTGCAGCAACTTGATACGGCCGAAACCGCTGTCCCAGCCGGCTGTGTCGTGGCGGCCAAGGGTGGGGTTGGCGATCATGCCATCGTTCTTTTCGCCGCCGACGGTCACCCGTACGGCGGTGTTTTCAGTGAGAGGCAGGTTGCCGGTGACTTCGGCGCGCTGCTGGTTGTGGGTGCCGTATTCGAGCTTGACCTTGCCACCCGCGGTGAACTCCGGGTCTCGGGTGCGCAGGGCCACCAGGCCGCCCATGCTGTTTTGCCCGTACAGGGTGTTTTGCGGGCCGCGCAGGATTTCCACTTGGTCGATGTCGTACAGCTGGCCGAGCACCAGGCCATTCATGGGCACGCCGTCGATGTACACGCTGTTGCTGATGCTATCGCCTTCATCATCGGAAAAACCCAGGCCACGAATGGTCAGCGACGGCGTGTGCTGGGTGAACGTGCTGAAGTACAGGTTGGGTTGGCGCTGGGCCACTTCGCCAAGGGTGTCGAGGTGGCTGTCCTCGATTTTTTCGCCCTTGACCACGCTGACGCTGTTGGTGGTCTTGAACTGCGGCGTGTCCTGCTTGGTCGCCGTGATAACCGTGGCATCCAGCTCATCGACGGTTACATCGGCGGCCATCGCCGATTGCATCAGCGGCAGGGTGCAAGACAAAAACAAGGCACAGCGTACGGCTTGGGAGAGGGAAGAGCGTTCCATGGTGTCCACGCCTGAAGGAGAATGGCGCAAATGATACGGGTTCTCATTTTCCGCACTACCCGATTCGGGTCTTAAATCACCCGATTGCAGTGCAACGTAGCTAGCCTTTTGCCTCCTTTAGTGCAATGGTCGCGGGGGACGGCGCGTTCAGGGCCCCGGCACGGTCTGCCAGGTAACGCGCTGGCGGTTGTCCGACGGCCTTGCGGAACATAGTGATAAAGCCGCTGGCGTTCTCATAGCCGAGGTCCAGCGCCACCGTCTGCACGCTCTGGCCCTTGGCCAGGCGTTGCAACGAGAGGATCACGTGCAACTGCCGGCGCCAGCGGCCAAAACTCAGGCCCAGTTCCTCCAGCAACAGGCGCGTCATGCTGCGTTCACTCATGCCGATGCGCACCGCCCATTGGCTGAGCGTGGCCTTGTCGGCGGGCTCGGCCAGCAGGCTGTCGGCCAGGCGACGCAAACGCGGGTCCTGGGGCATGGGCAGGTGCAGGGCCTCGATGGGCGCGGCCGCCAATTCATCCAGCAGCGTGTTGATCAAACGGCCCTGGGCACCGTCCTCGTCATACAGCAGCGGAAAACTCACGGCCTTGCTGATCAGCTCATGCAGCAAGCCTGACACCGCCAGGGTGCAGCATTGCGGGGGCAGGGCGCAGGCGGCGTCGGGGTCGATCAGCAGGCAATAGACTTCGGCTTCGCCCGAGCCGCGGGCCGCATGGGAGACGCCGCCGGGAATCCACAGCGCGCACTGCGGCGGCACGATCCAGATGCCCGCTTCGATCTCGCAATGGATGACCCCGCGCAGGGTGTACAGCAGCTGGCCCTTGCGGTGGGCGTGCTGCGCATGCTCCCAGGCATCCGACGTGCTGGTGGCGCCCACGGCCACCACGGCGCGGGGAAATTGATCCGCATCCTTGACCATTGAGCGGTCATGCATTTCAAGACGGTGGTGTTTCATGGCGGGCATCACAGCTTGGCTGAATTGCGAAACAGTCTGGCTATTCTGTGCAATGCCGTCCAGTAGGTCGATCGCTATAGTGAGATCCATTCTCAACAAGGAGCTCTGCCATGCGACTCGACAGCACAACATTCCCGGTGGTGAAAATCGTTTTCGACGCTCCCAACGAAGGCGGCCCGGCTGACGCTTTCCTGGTCTTCGAAGGCCTCCTGGCCCGTCAGCAAGCCTTTGTGCTGCTGCATGAAAAAGCCGTGGATGAAAGCAATCACGAACACTCCCACGAAGAGCGCAAGCACGCGTCGATCTGGATGAAGAAAAACAAGCAGGCGCTGCGGGCCTACGTCAAAGGCATGATCCAGGTGGAGCCCAGTGCGGCCAAGCGCCTGGCCCTCAAGCCGTTTGCCGTGACCTTCGGCAAGGCCTGGGGCTACCCGCTGCTGGTGGTGGAGTCCCAGGACCGCGCCTGGGCGCTGGCGCGGGATGTACTGGATGAGCGGGTGTCGGATGTGGCGCATTTCTAAATAACACCACACGCGCTCTGTAGGCGCCGGCAAGCCGGCTCCTTCAGGTTGTGGTGGGTCAGTCCACGCAAATCGCACGGCCCAGCTTGCCTTTCTCCACGGTTGCCGAGCAGCCGAAGTGGCTATTGTCCACCTGGCATGCGCCGGTCACTGGGCCTTTGTTCGACTGGGTGGTGACGCTGGTCTGGCACTCGCCTTCGCACTGACTCGAATCGGTACAGGCCTTGCCTGCGTCCTTGTACGGCGTGATGCACTTCCAGGTCTGCAATTTGCCGACTTGCTTCATGCTGCCGCCACCGGCCAGGCAGGTAGAGGCTGCGGAATCCTGAGCGGGTGGCGCAACTGGTGGCGTAGCGGTGCAGGCGGATATCAGCAGCAGGGAGGCAAGGGCGAGTGGCAGTTTCATTCGGGAGGTCCTGAGTGCAGAGGTGGCGCGCATCTTAGCACTCGCTTCAGGTATCCTCCGCGCCCCGCTTATCACCGATTCAAAGACAGATGACAGGACAAGACATGCAGGCAATGCTTTCGTCGATCCTCGACGAAGTGCGCCCCCTGATCGGCCTCGGCAAAGTCGCCGACTACATCCCCGCACTCGCCGATGTGCCCGCCAACCAGCTCGGTATCGCCGTGTACGGCAACGACGGCTCGGCCTATTGCGCTGGCGATGCCGACACCTTGTTCTCGGTGCAGAGCATCTCCAAAGTGTTCAGCCTGGTGCAGGCCATCGACCATGGCGGCGAAACCATCTGGGAACGCCTGGGCCACGAGCCTTCCGGGCAGCCGTTCAACTCCCTGGTGCAGCTGGAGTTCGAGCGCGGCCGGCCGCGCAACCCCTTTATCAATGCGGGTGCGCTGGTGATCTGCGACATCAACCAATCACGTTTTGCCGTGCCGATTCTGTCGATGCGCGATTTCGTGCGGCGCCTGTCGGGCAACCCGCAGATCCTGGTCAACAGCGTGGTCGCCGACTCCGAAGCCCAGCACGGCGCGCGCAACGCCGCCATGGCCTACCTGATGAAATCCTTCGGCAACTTCCACAACGACGTGGACGCCGTGCTGCACAGCTACTTCAACTACTGCGCCCTGCAAATGAGCTGCCTGGACCTGGCCCGCGCATTCAGCTTCCTGGCCAACGAAGGCGTGAGCGCCCACAGCGGCGAGCAGATCCTCACCGCGCGCCAGACCAAGCAAGTCAACTCGATCATGGCCACCAGCGGGCTGTATGACGAAGCGGGCAACTTTGCCTACCGCGTGGGGTTGCCGGGCAAGAGCGGCGTGGGCGGCGGGATTGTTGCGGTGGTGCCGGGGCAATTTACGGTGTGCGTGTGGTCGCCGGAGCTGAATACGGCGGGGAACTCGCTGGCGGGGATGAAGGCGTTGGAGTTGTTGAGTGAGCGGATTGGATGGTCGGTGTTTTGAGATGAGATCGTTCCCACGCAGAGCGTGGGAGCGAGCTATTTCGCGCACGACATCAAACTGCCACTTTGCGCGGCTACGCTGAGGGCTACCCCCAAGGATATGCACCATGAAACGGACTTCTACTGCCTTCGCCTTTCTATTGCTGCTGGCGCTCGCCAGCATCGCATCTGCCGATATACCGGTGTCACCCGCCGCCCGTGATTTTGTCGCCAAACAGCACCTGGGCAAGAACCTGCCGCAGTTTGCACAAGTCTTGGCGAAGACGACGGTGACCTACGGGATGGTTGCCGAAAAGATCGGGCCGGCCGATGCCGGGAAGGCGCTCGATGAGCAAATCACGCAATTGTTGCCTAAGTACCAGCCATTGTGGGATTTGAACCTGGCTGAGGCTTACCAGCAATCGTTTACCGATGAGGAGATGGCGTCCCTCGCCGCCGAGGGGCGGGCCTCGAAGTACGCCAGCAAAGTGAGCGCCAAGCAGCAAGAAGTGAGTGATCGCATGCAGGCCAAATCAACGCCCGTTCTTAAGGCGTTGATCACAGATGCATTAGCGGCGTTGATGCACCTGGGTGTGTAGTCACCGAACCGTGCTGATCGATCAAGCCTGGGTTTTGCGTGGCTTCACGAACACATCCAGCATCAGCCACAGGCACCGCCGTTTGTTCGATAAATGCCGTGGCGGGCCCATTGCGCTGGCGCGAAGCAAGCCCACCACGATAAAAGGGGTCTCATCCTTGAGATCTGAAGGCCGCGAGCCTACGCCAGGTTTGTGACGAAATGATGAGCCAGGATCAGCTCACATTAAGCCGATCCAGCAGGCTGTACCACGCCACCCCCGCGCCGATGTAGAAGCGCTGCAACCCATGCATCGGCAAACGCTGCAACGGCGTGACCGGGTAGGCAAACTCCGCGCTGTTGTCACACAAACGCCCGGCCAATTGCTGCCCCAGGCTGGTACACAACGCGATGCCTCGGCCATTACACCCCAACGCCAACGTGAGCCCCGGCGCCGGTTCGTGAACGTGGGGCATGAAGTCCCGTGTGATCGCGATCCGCCCGGCCCAGCGGTACTCGAATTCCAATGGCCCCAACTGCGGAAACAGCAACGCCAATGAGCGCTCAAGGTGAGCAAAATCCGTGGGATCAGTGGGGTCGTTGAACAACCCACGCCCGCCCATCAGCAAGCGGCCGTGGCTGTCCTTGCGGAAATACAGCAACAGCCGCTGCGCAGTGGACACCGTTTCCTGCCCCGGCAAAATGCTCTCGGCCGCGCGCCCGCTCAACGGCTTGGTGGCGACGATAAAACTGTTGGCCGCCAGGATGCTCTGGGCCATGCCCGGCCACAGGTTGCCGCTGTAGCCGTTGGTGGCCAGCACCACGCGATCCGCCGTGACCTGGGCACCGCCAGCCGTCTGCAATTGCCAGCCAGAACCCTGGCGCTGCAAGCCCGTCACCGCACTTTGCCCATGAATCCGCACACCCGCCGCCAACGCCGCGCCCACCAGGCCGCGCGCGTAGGCCAAGGGTTGAATCGCCCCGGCGCGGCCATCGAGCCAACCACCGGCAAAGGCCTCGCTGCCCATGCGCGAAGCCACTGCTGTGGCGTTCAAGGCCTGCACCGGCACGCCACGCCGCGCCCATTGCTCGGCCCGTGCGTGCAACCCGGCCACGCCTTTTTCGGTGTACGACACCTGCATCCAACCCTTGCGTACTGGGGCGCAATCGATGCGGTGTTTTTCGATCAACCTGAACACCAGGTCGGCCGAATTCGACACGGTGGAAATCAACGGTTCGGCACGCTCTGGCCCGTACATCTGCACCAGCTGTTCCGGGTCGTATTTGAGCGTCGGGTTGACCTGCCCACCATTGCGCCCGGAAGCGCCCCAGCCCGGCTCGTTGGCTTCCAGCACGCACACACTCACGCCACGTTCGGCCAAGTGCAGGGCGGTGGACAGGCCGGTATAGCCGGCACCGACAATTGCCACATCGACCTTTACCGACTCACCCAGCGCCGGGGTTGGCACGGCCGCCGGAGCGGTCGCTGACCACAATGACTTCATGACAGGCTCCGCGTATCGCCGGTGGGGTGCAGCACGCGGCGCAGGAAGTCCTGGGTGCGCGGTTGCTGCGGGTTGCCCAGCACTTGCTCGGCCGGGCCGCTTTCGACGATGTAGCCGCCGTGCAGGAAGCACACGCGGTCGGCCACTTCCCGGGCAAAGCCCATTTCGTGGGTGACCACGATCATGGTCATGCCTTCGTCGGCGAGGGTGCGCATCACCGCCAGCACGTCGCCCACCAGCTCAGGGTCGAGGGCCGAGGTGGGTTCGTCGAACAGCATGGCTTCGGGTTTCATCGCCAGGGCGCGGGCGATGGCCACGCGTTGTTGCTGGCCACCGGAGAGTTGTTCCGGGTAGGCATCGGCCTTGGCGCTCAGGCCGACTTTTTCCAGCAGCACCAGGGCTTCTTCGCGGGCCTGCTGTACGGGTTCACCTTTGACGTACACCGGGCCTTCCATGACGTTTTCCAGCACGGTGCGGTGGGGGAACAGGTTGAAGCGCTGGAACACCATGCCCATGCGGCTGCGCAGGGCGTGCACGGTCTTGCTGCCGCGCTGCACGGTTTCGCCGAACACGTTGATGTGCCCGCCGTCATAGGCTTCCAGCGCATTGATGCAGCGCAGCAGGGTGGACTTGCCCGAACCCGACGGCCCGATCAGGCACACCACTTCGCCCTTGGCCACGTCCAGGTCGACGCCGTGCAGCACGCGGTGGCTGCCGTAGTGTTTTTGCAGTTGGCGAATCTCGATCATGCTTTTTTCCTCCGGCCCAGGTGCTGTTCCATGCGGCGCAGGCCATACACCAGCGGCAGGCTCATCAGCAGGTAGAGCAGGGCGACCAGGGTGTAGACGGTCATGTTCTGGAAGGTCGACGAGGCGATCAGTTGGCCCTGGCGGGTCATCTCCGCCACGGTGATGGTGGACACCAGGGACGAGTCCTTGAGCATCATCACCAGCGTGTTGCCATAGGGCGGCAAGGCGATGCGAAACGCTTGGGGCAGGATCACCCGGCGCATCATCAGCACCGAGCGCATGCCCAGGGCTTCGGCGGCTTCACGCTGGCCCTGTTCCACGGCAATGATGCCGGTGCGGAAGTTCTCGGCCTGGTACGCCGAGTAGGCGATGCCCATGCCGATCACACCGGCATAGAACGCGGTGAGGTGCACGCCCATGTCCGGCAGCACGAAGTAGATGTAGAACAGCTGCACGATGATCGGCAGGCCACGGATCACGTTGATGATGGTGCTGGCCGTCCATGACAGCGCACGGATCGGCGACAGCTTGAGCAACGCCAGCACCAGGCCGATGGCACTGCTGAGCAGGAACGACAGCACGGTGATCTGGATCGTCACCCAGGCGCCTTGCAGCAGGATCGGCAGGAAATCCTGGGCGTTTTGCAGGAACTCAGCCGGGTTCATGGGCGCACCTGGGTATCAAGTCCCCACTTCTTGAGGATGCTGTCCAGGGTGCCGTCGGCCTTGATGCTGGCGATGGCGCTGTTCAGGCGTTCCAGGGTTTGCGTGTCGCCCTTGCGCACCACCAGGCACACTTCGCCGACGTTGGTGGGCTTGTAATCGGCGGCCAGTTTCACGCCTTTGAACAGCTTCTGACGGATCTGGTACGCCACCACCGGCTGGTCGCCCACGGCGGCTTTAATGCGGCCCAGGGACAGGTCGCGAACCATCTCGCCGATGGAGTCGTAGGTGCGGATTTCCTTGAAGATGCCGAGCTTGTTCAGTTGGTCATAAAAGATCGTGCCGGCCTGCACGCCGACCACTTGGTCTTTGAGGGGCGTCAGGTCGGGGTAGCTGGCGTTGTCGTCGGCGTTGATGATCAGGCCTTCACCGTAGGCATACACCGGGGCGCTGAAATCGACGACCTTGGTGCGCTCCTCGGTCTTGAGCATGCCGGCCGAAATGAAGTCCAGCTTGCCGGAGGTGAGGGAGGGAATCAGCGCGGCGAAGTTGGTCTGCTCGATCTGGCTGGTAAATCCACCGGCCTTGCCCACGGCCTCGGCCACGTCGACCATCACCCCCTGAATGCTGTTGCTCTTGATGTCGAGGAAGGTGAACGGCGAACCACTGGCCGTTGCACCGACTTTGTACGAGGACGCACTTTCTGCGTGCACGGCGGTGACACACAGGGCGGCACAGAGACCGAAGGCGAGGCGGCGAAACAAGGGCGAAAGACTGTTCATCGGGTTACTCCAGAAGGAAAACGGAAAGTCAGTACCGCAAGCGGCTGCCGATGAAAACGCAAGCTCTGTGCCATTTCGATTGTTAAAAATCGTATAGCGCTTTATAAAATCGACAAAATGAACTGTTCGTATCGATATGCGATATTTAGTGGTCTATTTTTGTAATTTGCGGTAGAAATATCGCCACGCCTGAGCCACCTACGCCGCGAGTCCGCCATGTCTGAAGAACGCAACAGTTTGCACAACCAATCCCTGGAAAAAGGCCTGTCGGTGCTCAAGGCATTCAGCGCACAGCGCCGCAGCATGAGCCTTGCAGAGGTGGCGGAGGCGGCCGGCATGACCAAAAGTTCGGCCCAGCGCATGGTGTTTACCCTCGAAAGCCTGGGTTACCTTCGGAAACACTCGCGCACACGGCATTACCAACTCACCCCACGGGTTCTGGAGCTGGGCTTCAGCTACCTGGATGCGCATTCGTTGATTGAAGTGGCCAACCCGTTTCTGTCGGAACTGACCCGGCTGACCGGCGAAACCTCGTGCCTCACTGAGCCTGCGGGCTACGACATGACCTATATCGCGCGATTCGTCAGCTCGGGGTTTGTGCCGGTGCACATGCCGATCGGCTCGCGGGTGCCGATGTATTGCACGGCGTCGGGGCGTGCGTATCTGAGCGCGCTGCCGCAGGAAGAGGCGCTGGTGTTGATCGAGCACAGCCAACGTATTGCCCACACCAGCCAGACGCTGACGGACGTCGAGCAGATTCTGGAATCGTTGCAACAGGTGCGCGAGCAGGGGTATGCGGTGAATGGCCAGGAGCTGTTCCTGGGTGACATGACCATCGGCGCGCCCGTGCTGGGTGCCAATGGCCGACCGGTGGCGGCGGTGCATGTGGTCGCGCCCACCAGCCGCTGGACTCGGGCGGATGCAGAGAAACAGTTGGCGCCGGCGTTGTTGCAATGTTCGAGAGCGTTGAGTAACTCGGCCCGGAACCTGGAATAATCGATATTCAAAATCCACTGGAGATCCAAATGTGGGAGCTTCATTGGCTTTGAGATTCGTGTGAGCCCCAAACAAAAAATGCGCCCCGTGGGGCGCATTTTTTTGGTCAGCAATTGCCTATCAGGCAGTCGCATCCCACGCACGATCACCGTGCTCGTCCTTGATGCGGGTCGGCAGGCCCATCACATCCAGCGCCTTCAGGAACGGCTCGGCCGGCAGTTCTTCGACGTTGGCCATGTGCTTGACATCCCACTCGCCACGGGCAACCAGCAGCGCAGCGGCCACCGGTGGCACGCCTGCGGTATAGGAGATGCCCTGGCTGTCAGTTTCAGCGAAGGCTTCTTCGTGACATGCCACGTTGTAGATGAACATCTCATGCGGCTGGCCGTCCTTGGTGCCTTTGACCAGGTCGCCGATGCAGGTCTTGCCGGTGTAGCCAGGGGCGAGCGAAGACGGGTCGGGCAGTACGGCCTTGACCAGTTTCAACGGCACCACTTCCAGGCCTTCGGCGGTGGTGACCGGCTTCTCGGAGAGCAGGCCGAGGTTCTTCAGCACGGTGAACACGTTGATGTAGTGTTCGCCGAAGCTCATCCAGAAACGCACGTTGGGCACGTCGAGGTTTTTCGACAGCGAGTGCACTTCATCGTGGCCGGTGAGGTAGAGGTTCTGCGAACCGACAACTGGCAGGTCGTCAGTGCGTTTGACTTCGAACATGGTGTTGCTGGTCCACTGGCTGTTCTGCCAGCTCCACACCTGTCCGGTGAACTCGCGGAAGTTGATTTCCGGGTCGAAGTTGGTGGCGAAGTATTTGCCATGGGAGCCGGCATTGACGTCGAGGATGTCGATCGAATCAATGCGGTCGAAATGCTGTTGCTGCGCCAGCGCGGCATACGCGTTGACGACACCCGGGTCGAAGCCCACGCCAAGGATGGCTGTGATGTTCTTCTGTTTGCACTCTTCCAGGTGGTTCCATTCGTAGTTGCCGTACCACGGCGGGGTCTCGCAGACCTTGCCCGGCTCTTCGTGGATGGCGGTGTCGAGGTACGCAACGCCCGTGTCGATGCAGGCACGCAGGACCGACATGTTGAGGAACGCGGAACCCACGTTGATGACGATCTGCGAGTCGGTCTCGCGGATCAGGGCCTTGGTCGCTTCCACGTCCAGGGCGTTCAGCGCGAAGGCTTGGATGTCGGCGGGAACCTTGAGGCTACCCTTGGCCTTGACGCTGTCGATGATGGCCTGGCATTTGGAGATGTTGCGCGACGCGATAGCAATACGACCGAGTTCGTCGTTGTGCTGCGCGCACTTGTGGGCCACCACCTTGGCGACACCTCCTGCACCAATGATAAGAACGTTCTTTTTCAATTGCTTTATCTCTCCTTTATCCGCCAGCTTACGAAAGGCTGGACAGGTAGTCGTCGTAACCAAATTCACGAACCACCTCGACAGTACCGTCGAGTTGTTTCACTACGATGGACGGCATTTTCAGGCCGTTGAACCAGTTTTTCTTGACCATGGTGTAGCCTGCGGTGTCGATGAACGACAGCCGATCGCCGATGGCCAGCGGACGATCAAATTGATACTCGCCGAAGATGTCCCCGGCCAGGCAGGATTTGCCGCACACCATATAGGTATGTTCGCCGTCGCTTGGCGCCAGCTTGGCGTTGAGGCGATAGATCAGCAGGTCCAGCAGGTGGGCTTCGATGGAGCTGTCTACCACGGCCAGGTTCTTGCCGTTGTAGAGGGTGTCGAGCACGGTGACTTCCAGGGAAGCGCTGTTGGTGATCGCCGCTTCGCCGGGCTCCAGGTAGACCTGCACGCCGTACTTCTCGGAGAACGCCTTGAGGCGGGCGCAGAACGCGTCCACGGCATAGTCTTCACCGGTGAAGTGGATGCCGCCGCCGAGGCTGACCCACTCGACCTTGTGCAGCAGCGCGCCAAAGCGTTCTTCGATCACACCGAGCATCTTGTCGAACAGGCTGAAGTCGCCGTTCTCGCAGTTGTTGTGGAACATGAAACCGGAGATCTGGTCGATCACGCCTTCGATCTTCACCGGGTCCCATTCGCCCAGGCGGCTGAACGGGCGCGCCGGGTCGGCCAGCAGGTAGTCGGAGCTGCTCACCTGCGGGTTCACACGCAGGCCACGGGTCTTGCCTTCGCTACGTTCGGCAAAACGCTGCAGCTGGCTGATGGAGTTGAAGATGATCTTGTCGCAGTTATCCAGCATCTCTTCGATTTCATCGTCGGCCCAGGCCACGCTGTAGGCGTGCGCCTCGCCTTCGAACTTCTGGCGACCGAGCTTGAGCTCATACAGCGACGACGACGTGGTGCCGTCCATGTACTGTTGCATCAGGTCGAACACCGACCAGGTGGCAAAGCACTTGAGCGCCAGCAACGCCTTGGCGCCGGACTGCTCGCGCACGTAAGCAATCTTCTGCATGTTGACCAGAAGCTTCTGTTTATCGATGAGGTAGTACGGCGTTTTGATCATTTTTGAGAGCCTGCGGCGGTGCCTGCCAAAAAAGGACACGCATTGTGCCCGCACTTGGATCGAATCGAAAGGTTAGCGGGCGGATTTTGCTGCCCTGCTTTTAAACTGACCTATGGATATGACAGCTCAACGGTATGATGGGCCGCTCCAGTGACATAAACCGGTTGGGACGACGAGAGGTGAGAATGGACGCTTGGACACTTCATTGGCTGGAGGCTTCGGGCTCACTGGTCGAGCAGCGCGGTCAATTGACCCTCGCATTCGAGAACGCCTACCAGGCCATTTCCCGCTGGATGCCACCCCCTCGGCTGGATGTACTGATCCAGCGACTGCCCGGCGAAACCCTCGCCGAACTCGGCCTGGTGGGACGCGCCTATCGCAGTACGATGTTCTCCATGACCCTGGACCCTGACAATCCAAACTTTGCTGCCAGCCTGCGCGACGGCGCGATGCTTCGTCACATCATTCATGAGGTGCATCACTGCCTGCGCATGGCGGGCCCCGGGTATGGCTGGACGCTGGGCGAAGCACTGATCAGCGAAGGCCTGGCCGGGCAGTTTGTGCGGCACGTGTTGGGCAGTGAGCCAGAGCCGTGGGAGAGGGCGCTGAGCCTGGAAACCTTGCAGGCGGATCCGGTGGATGCGAGTGACCTGGCAGCGACGTACTACGATCACAGCGCGTGGTTTTTTGGCACGGGCGACAAGCCGAGGTGGCTGGGCTATGCGCTGGGGTATCAGATGGTGGGGCGATGGTTGGCAACTGTCGGTACGCCCGATGCGGAGGGGTGGGTGAACGTTTCGGCCCAAGACATACTTGCAGTCGCTTTCAAGGAAGGCTTGGTGTTCCATCCCTGACCGCGTTCCCTGTGGGAGCTGGCTTGCCTGCGAAATCGATGGCACAGCCAATAGAGGTGCCACCTGACCCACCGCCTTCGCAGCCTCGCTGGGGCTCGACAACTCCCACAGGTGACCGAGTCCATCCTTTGAAATGCGGTCGAATGTGGGAGCTGGCTTGCCTGCGAAAGCGGCGGTACAGCCAATAGAGACGTCGCCTGACCCACCGCCTTCGCAGCCTCGCTGGGGCTCGACAGCTCCCACAGGTGACCGAGTCCATCCGTTGAAATGCGGTCGAATGTGGGAGCTGGCTTGCCTGCGATAGCGGCGGCGCAGCCAATAGAGACGTCGCCTGACCCACCGCCTTCGCAGCCTCGCTGGGGCTCGACAACTCCCACAGGTGACCGAGTCCATCCTTTGAAATGCGGTCGAATGTGGGAGCTGGTTTGCCTGCGATAGCGGCGGTACAGCCAATAGAGACGTCGCCTGATCCACCGCCTTCGCAGCCTCGCTGGGGCTCGACAGCTCCCACAGGTGACCGAGTCCATCCGTTGAAATGCGGTCGAATGTGGGAGCTGGCTTGCCTGCGAAAGCGGTGGTACAGCCAATACAGATGTCGCCTGGCAAGCCGCCTTCGCAGCCTCGCTGGGGCTCGACAACTCCCACAGGTGACCGAATCCATCTTTTGAAATGCGGTCGAATGTGGGAGCTGGCTTGCCTGCGATAGCGGCGGTACAGCCAATAGAGACGTCGCCTGACCCACCGCCTTCGCAGCATCGCTGGGGCTCGACAATTCCCACAGGTGACCGAGTCCATCCGTTGAAATGCGGTCGAATGTGGGAGCTGGTTTGCCTGCGATAGCGGTCTTCCTGTGCCGGATGTGCTGCCGGACACATCGCTATCGCAAGCAAGCCAGCTCCCCCATTGGATCTCCTCTTGGCGGCAGAGGGTGTCGTTGCTGATTGCCATCAAACTGTCATCTTCTCACCACTGGACTGCCACATTCCCTCGCTACTGTCCTCGCCAATGAGATCGATCTCAAGCGAGTGACAATGACTGACTTGAAAGACGTTGCACGGCTGGCTGGCGTATCCCGCGCTACCGCCGCCCGTACCTTTGCTTCTCCCGACCAAGTGCGCCCGACCACCCGTGAGCAGGTGTTCGCTGCCGCCCGTGAACTGGGGTTTCGCCCCAATCTGCTGGGTCGCCAGTTGCGCCTGCAAACCACCCAGTTGATCGGCGTGGTGGTGCCCAACCTGCTCAACCCGGTGTTCGCCGAACAGTTCCAGGCCATGGAGCGCGCCGCTCGGTTGCGTGGCTACAGCCTGTTGCTGGCCACTACCGACTACAACAGCGAGCGCGAGAGCATCGTAGTGGAAGAGCTGCTGCGCCAACGGGTCGACGGCCTGGTGCTGACGGTCACCGATGCCGAAAGCAATGCCGTGCTCAGCAGCCTGAACACCGAACAAACCCCGTTCGTGCTGGCTTATCACCAACCGAGCAACCCCAACTACAGCGCCGTGTCGGTGGATAACCGTGCCGGCATGGCCCTGGCCACGCGTTATTTGCTGGAGGCCGGGCACCGCCGTATCAGTATGGTCGCCGGCCCCGCGTTGCAATCCGACCGGGCGCGCCTGCGCTACGCCGGTTACTGCGACGCCATGAACGAATACGGCCTCGACAGCCGCCCGGTGATCGAAATGCCGGCCCACACCCAGGCTGAATTCGCCGCGATCGAACCCTTCCTGCAAGGTCCGGATGCGCCCACCGCGCTGGTGTGTTCCAACGATTTCCTGGCCATCAGCCTGATCGCCGAACTGCGCCGCAACCGCTGGAACGTCCCCGAACAACTCTCGGTGATGGGCTTTGACGGCATCAGCCTTGGCACCCAAATGCACCCGACCCTGTGCAGCGTGGTGCAGCCCATCGCGCTGCTCGCCAGCACCGTGATTGACCAGTTGCTGGCGCAGATCGCCGGCAACGACCCGATTTCCCATTGCCTGCCTTGCCATATCCGGCCGGGCGACAGCACCCAACCCCATGAGGAGACGCCTGATGCGCGCGTTCAGTAAAACCCTGGCAGCCGTGCTGCTGTGCGGGGCCGCCAGCCTGGCCCAGGCTGCCGAAACCGCTATCTGCTACAACTGCCCGCCCGACTGGGCCGACTGGGGCACTCAGCTCAAGGCCATCGCCGCCAGCACCGGCGTGCAGGTGCCGCTGGACAACAAGAACTCCGGCCAGTCTCTGGCGCAGTTGGTGGCCGAAAAAGCCGCGCCCGTGGCCGACGTCGTTTACTACGGCGTGACCTTCGGCCTGCAAGCGCAGAAGGCCGACGTGGTGGGCACCTACAAACCCAAGGCCTGGGACCAGATTCCTGCTGGTTTGAAAGACCCGGCCGGCCACTGGTTCGCAATCCACTCCGGCACCTTGGGCATCATGGTCAACGTCGATGCGCTGGGTGGTTTGCCGGTGCCGCAAAGCTGGGCCGACCTGCTCAAGCCTGAGTACAAAGGCATGGTCGGCTACCTCGACCCGTCCAGCGCGTTTGTCGGCTACGTCTCGGCCGTGGCGATCAACCGCGCCATGGGCGGCGACCTGGACAACTTCGCGCCGGCCATCGACTACTTCCAGAAGCTGGCGAAAAACGCCCCCATCGTGCCCAAGCAAACTGCTTATGCGCGGGTGCTGTCGGGTGAGCTGCCCATCCTGGTGGACTACGACTTCAACGCCTACCGCGCCCGCTACAAGGACAACGCCAACGTCGCCTTCGTGATCCCCAAGGAAGGCAGCATCAGCGTTCCCTACGTGATGAGCCTGGTGGCCAACGCACCGCACCGCGCCAATGCCGAGAAAGTCCTCGACTTCGTATTGTCGGACGAAGGCCAGGCACTGTGGGCCAAGGCCTATCTGCGCCCAGTGCGCGCGATGAAAATGCCGGCTGACGTGGCGGCACAGTTCCTGCCCGATAGCGACTATGCCCGCGCCGGCGTGGAGGACTACGAAAAAATGGCCGCCGTGCAGGAAGCCTTCGCCGCCCGTTACCTGAACGAGGTCAAGTAAGTGGCCGCATCGGCAAGACAGGCAGCCTGGGCCTTGGCCCCGGCCTTTGCGGTGCTGCTGGCGTTCTGGCTGTTGCCGCTGGCGCACCTGGTGGTGCTTGGCGCCGAGAGCCGTGACGCCAATGGCAGCGGCTATTGGCAGGTGCTCAGCAGTGCGCAGTACCTGGGCAGCCTCGGGCAAACCTTGGTCCTGGCCGTGGTGGTGACGCTGGTCGCGTTGGTGATCGGCGGCATCAGCGGGGTGTTCCTCGCCCGGCACCAGTTCTTCGGGCGCTCGGCATTGGTCGCGTTGCTCACCTTTCCCTTGGCCTTTCCCGGCGTGGTGGTGGGCTTCCTGGTGATCCTGCTGGCCGGTCGCCAAGGCTTGCTGGCTTCACTGGGCCTGCAACTGGCCGGTGAGCGCTGGATCTTCGCCTACTCGCTGGCAGGACTGTTCGTGGGCTACCTGTACTTCTCGATTCCGCGGGTGATCCTCACGGTGATGGCGGCGTGCGAGAGCCTCGACCGCAGCCTGGAGGAGGCCGCGCACTCCCTGGGCGCCGGGCTTTGGCGCGTGGTGTGCGACGTGATCGTGCCGGGTTTGGCGCCTGCGTTGGCGTCGTGCGGGGCGATCTGTTTTGCCACGTCCATGGGCGCCTTCGGTACGGCCTTTACCTTGGGCACGCGGCTCAATGTCACCCCGGTGGCGATCTACAACGTGTTCACCAACTACGCCAACTTTGCCGTCGCCGCTGCGCTGTCAGTGGTGCTGGGCGCGGTGACCTGGGCGGTGCTGCTGCTTACCCGGCGCCTGGTGAAAAACGCGGGGACTGTGCTGTGAAACGTTCATCGCTGTTTGTGATTCAACTGCTGTTCACCTTGCTGGTGTGCGCCTTCATGCTGGTGCCGGTGCTGATGTCGTTGCTGGCCGGTTTGACCCGCAACTTCTTCGTGGGCCTGTCCAGCGGCTTGACCTTCGACTGGCTGGTCCAGGTGTGGCAAGCCTATTCGCCCACTGTGTGGCTGTCGCTGCAACTGGCCCTGGCCTGCGCGGTGTGCGTCTGCGTGATCGGCGTACCGGCGGCCTACGCCCTGGTGCGCATGAACAACCGCTTCAGCCGCGCCTTCGAAGAGTTAATGGTGCTGCCGGTGGCCATGCCCGGCTTGGCCAGTGCACTGGCGTTGCTGTTGACCTACGGCCAGTTCGGCAGCTTTCGCAGCAGTTGGCTGTTCATCCTGGTCGGCCATGTGCTGTTCACCTTGCCGTTCCTGGTGCGCCCGGTGATGGCGGTGATGCAGCGCCAGCAACTGCCGGTGCTGGAAGAGGCGGCGGCCAGCCTTGGCGCGGGGCCGATCAAGCGCTTTTTCAGCGTGGTGGTGCCCAACTGCCGGGCCGGGATCCTGGCCGGTGTGTTGATGGTGGTGACCTTGTCCCTGGGTGAATTCAACCTGACCTGGATGCTCCACACGCCCATGACTAAGACGTTGCCGGTGGGCCTGGCCGACAGCTACGCCTCGGCGCGCCTGGAAATCGCCAGCGCCTACACCCTTATTTTTTTGCTGATGATCGTGCCGCTGCTGATTGCGCTGCAGGCCATCAGTGCCCGTTTGTCCCGTGGAGAGCGTCGATGACCGCTATCACTATCCGCCTGCAAGGCTGTCGCAAGGCGTTCGCCGACGGCACCGTGGCCGTGCATGACTTGAACCTGACCGTCGAAGGCGGCGAGACCCTGGCGATCCTGGGCCCGTCCGGCTGCGGCAAGACCACCACCTTGCGCCTGATCGCCGGCCTTGAGCGCCCGGACGTCGGCCAGGTGCTGTTTGGTGATCAGGACGTGACCCGCCTGCCCATCGAGCGCCGCGACGTGGGCATGGTATTCCAGAACTACGCGCTGTTTCCCAACCTGGATGTGGCCGGGAACATCGTCTACGGCTTGAAGATTCGCGGCATGGCCGCGCTGGAGCGCAACAAGCGCTGCGATGAACTGCTGGAACTGGTGGGCTTGCAGCACCATGGCAAACGCAGCATCCATGAACTCTCCGGCGGCCAGCGCCAGCGGGTGGCGTTGGCCCGCGCCTTGGCCCCGCGCCCGAAAGTGTTGTTGCTGGACGAACCCCTGGCGGCCCTCGACGCACAACTGCGCGAACGCCTGCGCAGCGAGCTCAATGAGCTGCTGCGTGGCCTCGGCATCACCTCGGTGTTCGTCACCCACGACCAGGGCGAAGCCATGGCCCTGGGCGACCGCATCCTGGTGATGGAGCAGGGGCGTGTCGCGCAGTTGGCCAGCCCGCGGGAGATCTACCAGAAACCGGCCAATGCCTTCGTCGCAGGCTTTGTCGGCAACCTCAATGCTTTCCCGGTGATCGCGTCGTCGGCCCATGGTTTGAAAGTCTGCGGCGGGGAGCTGCCGTGGCATGCCGCCGAGCGGCCCAGCACGGTGTATTGCCGCCCCGAACACCTCAAGGTGATGGAGAGCGAAGGGCACCTGCACGGCCACCTGCTGGCGCAGTTCTTCCAGGGCGCGCAGAGCCGTTTACTGGTGGAGGTGGGCGGCCCGCAACCGCTGCTGGTGGACAGCAGCGACAACCAACTCTACGCCGTCGGCGCACCGATTGCCCTGGCGATTGCGCCGCATATGTTGTTCACCCTGAATGCCTGAGACTCTATTTGTGAATCGTCCGTTTATCGTTGCGCAGATCAGCGACCTGCACCTCAAAGCCGGCCAACGCCTCACCTATGGTGTGGTCGATACCTTGGGCGCGCTGCGCCGTGCCGTCGACCATTTGAACGCCAGTCACCCACGACCCGACATCGTGGTCATCAGTGGCGACCTGGTGGACTTCGGCCGTGCCGATGAATACGCCGTGCTGCACCCTGAACTCGCACGCCTGCACATGCCGTGCTACCTGGTGCCAGGCAACCACGACACGCGGGGGCCGTTGCTTCACGCATTTGCGGATCACGCCTACTTGCCAGCGTCGGCTGACGGCCCGCTGGACTGGGTGGTGGACGAACATCCGCTGCGCTTGATCGGCCTGGACTCGACCATCCCTGGTGGCCACGGCGGCCAGTTGCTCGACAGTCAATTGCAGTGGCTCGACGAACAGTTGGCGCTGCGTTTCGACGCGCCCACTTTGCTGATCCTGCACCACCCGCCGTTTATCAGCGGCATTGGCCATATGGACCGCGAACCCTTTATCAACGCCGCTGCCCTGGAGCGTGTGGTCGCTCGTCACCCGCAGGTGGAGCGCCTGCTCTGCGGGCATTTGCATCGTCCGATGCAGCGGCGTTTCGGTGGCAGCATCAGTTGTGTGTGCCCGGGCACCTCGCACCAGATCGTACTCGATTTGCAGGATGCAGCCCCTGCGCATTTCAACCTGGAACCGGCCGGTTACCTGCTGCACCGCTGGGATCAATCTCAAGGGTTGATCAGCCACAACGCGGTGTTCGGGGACTACCCGGGGCCGTACCCGTTTTATGACGCTCATGGATTGATTGACTAGCCGTTTACGGAGGTCCACTTCGCACAACTAAGTCGTTGAACGTTAGTTAACGCACCGGCCAACCCGAGTTTGGCCGAGTGCTTTCTGCTGCCCATTTTTTGCGCCCGGAACTTGAATTCCGCGCTGGAGCTCGTCCTGATGAAAGCCACTTTGAATGTATTAAGCGTATTGACCGGTACGTTGGGCGTGGCCCTGAGCCCCTTGGCCTCGGCTGACTTCCTGGGGGACAGCAAAGCCAATTTGAACATGCGCAACTTCTACTTCAACAACGATAACCGTGACGGTGCGGCGGCACCGTCGAAGACTGAAGAGTGGGGCCAGGCGTTTATCCTCAACTACCAGTCGGGCTTTACCGACGGCACGGTCGGCTTTGGCCTGGATGCGATCGGCATGCTCGGCGTGACCCTCGACAGCGGCGCCGGGCGCCATGTGGGCAGTTCGATGATCCCCAACGATGACGGCAAGGCGGCAGACAGCTGGGTCCGTGGCGGCGCAACGGCCAAGGCGCGTTTCGCCGGGAGTGAACTGCGCTACGGCTACCTGCGGCCGAACTTGCCGATCCTGGTGAGTAACGATGGCCGCCTGTTGCCGCAGTCGTTCGAAGGCGGGCAGATCACCAGCAAGGACATCGACAACCTGACCCTGATCGGCGGCCAGCTGCAACACACCACCGGTCGAGGTTCCAGCGACCGCAGTGGGTTGGCGGCGGCGGGCGGCACTCAGGAAAGCAACAAATTCAACTATGCCGGCGCCGATTACCAGGTGACCAAGGACCTGATGGTCCAGTACTACTACGCCAATCTTGAAGACTATTACCAGCAGCACTTTGCCGGGTTGATCCACGTGTTGCCGCTGGGTGATTACGGCTCGTTGAAAACCGACCTGCGTTACTTCAAGACCACCTCCGACGGCAAAAACAGCAGCGCCGCCGGGCGGGCCGAAGGCTACAAGTTCAGCGGCTATACCAAGAACGGCACGGGTGAAATCGACAACAACACCTGGAGTGCGGCGTTCATCTACTCCCTGGGTCCGCACGCGATTACGGCGGGTTACCAGCAAGTGTCGGACGACAGCAACTTCGCCCAGCTCAACCAGGGTGGTCTGGTGAACAAAGGGGAGGGCGGTTCCAGCCTCTACCTCTACACCGACCGCACCGTGCAGACCTTCATCCAGGCCGGCGAGCGCACGGCGTTTGCGCAATACGCCTACGACTTCGTCGCACTGGGCCTGCCGGGGCTCAAGGCGTCGGTGATGTACCTCAAGGGCGACCACATCCTCACCACCGCCGGCAACAACGCCAGCGAGTGGGAGCGGGATATCTCCCTGGATTACGTGGTGCAGAGCGGCACGTTCAAGAACGTCGGGTTTGGCTGGCGCAACGGCGTATCGCGCAGCGACGTCGCACGGGACCAGGACCAGAACCGCGTGTTCGTGAGCTACTCGATCCCCCTGCTATAAACCCGATCTTTGTAGTGAGCGAGCTTGCTCGCGCCGCGCCAGCCCAGACACCGCCCGCTCACGGGAGAATCGGGTGCCTGGGACAACGCGGCGCGGGGCGAGCCCGCTCACTACAAGCCCCGTGTGCTTAGTCGCTGCTGCTGCCCAGTAGAATCCAGCGCTGTCCTTGCGCGTGAATATCCAGGGCGAACTCCCACCACACCGGATAGCCCGGATGACCTTTGGCCAAGTAGAACTCATGGATTGCATCGGCCTGGTGAAGATGAACGCCTTGGGTCAATTGCTCCACCAAGCCGATGATTTCTTCGCGTTTATCCGGCAGGTCAATAGGGCCTCCACCTGAGTCGCCCACAAACAAGAACGACTCAAGCATGAGTGCGCGCGCGTCCTCGGCACTGATTGGCGCACTGCGAGTGACTTCGCAGGATGAACTCACCGTTTGCTTGAGCGCTTCAATCAACGGTTGCTCAGTACTCAATGGACCATAACTGTCCACCGAAACCATGTAGTTGTAGCCGTAAAGAAGATGTTCGAGCCTGAGTATGTATTCAGGTCTGTTGTCGTTTATTACCTGCATCCCGTTTCCCTTTTCAGACCCGCCTCCGTTAATACACCAGGCGACCTAAACAGGCCAGCAATAGCGCCAGGCAACCCACGCCAAGCAGAGTGAGGGCCAGTGCCAAAACGTGCGCCAGCACTATCGTCAATGGGTGCATGGTGTGCTTCCTGAGGTGTTAAGGAAGCACGATTATGAAAAGCCTCTGCCAGCGGATACAGACGCTGGCGGATATTTCAGTGATAAGCAAAACCCAAGGTTTACGCCACCCGGTTCCTGCCCGCACCCTTGGCCTGGTAGAGCTGCATGTCGGCGCGCTTGAGCAGGGCCGAGGAGTCGCGGTCCGACGGCTCGGCCACGCCCACGCCAATGCTCACCGTCACATGGCCCACCGTGGGGAATTGGGCGGCGGCCACGGCGGCGCGGATTTTTTCGGCGACTACTTCGGGGCTGTCCGGTTCTTCGACTTCGGGTAGCAGCACCGCGAACTCCTCACCGCCGTAACGCGCGACAAAGTCCGTGGCGCGGGTGGTGCTTTCGATCAGGGCAGCGAGCTGGCAGAGCACGTCGTCACCCACAGCGTGCCCGTAGGTATCGTTGACCCGTTTGAAGTAGTCGGCGTCGATCAACAGCAGGGCGAAGGTGCGCCCGGTGCGCTGGAACAACAGACTGTTTTCGGCGAGTTTTTCATCGAAGCGACGGCGGTTGTAGACCCCGGTCAGCGCGTCGTGAGTGGCCAGTTTCAACAGGTCAGCGTTGGCCTGGGTGAGGTCGGCCGTGCGTTGGGCGACCGTCGCTTCAAGGGACGCATTGGCTTCCTGCAACTCACGTTCCTTGCTAAGCAACGATTGAGTCATGCGGCTGATGGACTGCCCCAGTTGGGCGATTTCCAGCACCGGATGCTCCTGGGAAAACACCGCGCCGGGCTGCTGTTCCTGCACAAGCTTGGCGGACTTGGCCAGGCGTTCGATCGGCCGGCTCAGGGTCAGTGCCAGGTAGTACGCCACCAGGCCGAACACGAGGGCGGCGAGCACGCCCAGGATCAGCAATTTGTACAACAGCACCCGTGCCGGTTGCAGGGCGATGTCCAGCGGCTGGCGGACCACGATGTACCACGACAGGTTGGCATTGGACGGGCTCGGCACCGCCACCGAGGCACTCACGTAGCCGTTGCCGGTGGTCCATCCGGTAGGCGAGTGCAGGTTGGCCTGGGGCATTTGCTCGCCCGCGAGGATCTCGGGGTAGAGCACCTTGCCGTCGAAGTCGATGATCAGTGCTTGCAGGTTGGGCGCGGCGTCCTTTTGCATCACCGCCGCATCGACGATCTGGGTCACCCAGCGCCAGTGCGCGTGGGCACCGAGCACGCCGATGGTTTCACCCTTGGCGTTGCGGATCGGCGCGGCAAAGTCGATAAAGCGCAACGGCTCACCCTTGGCCGCACTCGGCAACAGCTTGGCCAGCAGCACGGCTTCGTGGGGATCACCGGTGTACTCACCGCGCATGCCCGCCTGGAACCACGGGCGTTGCTGCACCGACTGATTGACCAGCAACCCCTTCACCGCCTGGCGCACACGGCCCTCGGCGTCCGCTACGCCCATCCACGCGTACTCGGCGCGTGACTGGGTGCGCAACTCCATCAAGGTCATGATGTCCGGTGCATCCAGGTTGCCCTGGCGGAACAGCGGCGCCTTGCTCAGCAACGACACTTCCAGCTGCCGCTCACGCAACTGCACCGCCAGCAGTGCCGCGCTGGAACGGGCGGTGCTGAGCAGCGCGTTGCCGCTGGCCTGCTTCACCTGTTCAGTGGCGATATGCCCTACGTAAAAGCCCACGATCAGCAGAGTGAGCACCGATAAACCGGCAAACCACAGGGTCAGGTGAGTACGCAGACTGGCTTTGAGCATTGGGCACGTTCACAGGCTAGGTGTCATTACATGGTAGGCGTAATCTCAGCCCCGGTGCCAGTTGCGATTCGTAGGCCCACCCGCTGCCGTGCCGACCTACGAACGTACAAGAACCCCCATGGCAGCCCTCAGTAGACTCGCTGCATTCCCTCTACTGCAGGTTTTCCATGGACATTTTTCTCTACGCATTCAGCGTCATGTACAGCCCCGGCCCGGTGAATTTCATGGGCCTTAATGCCGGGCTCACCGGCCAGTTCCGTCGTTCCACCGGGTTTTTCATCGGCGTGGGCTGCGCGATGCTGGTGTTGTTCGTGCTGTTTGGCTACACCGGCGAAGCGATCATCTCCCAGGCGGCGCTGCCCTACATTTCGTTGGTGGGCGGCGTATACACGCTGTACCTCGCGTACCAGGTGTTCACTGCGCGCACGGTGGTGGATGAGGCGGCGTCAACGGCGCCGACCAAGACCCTGACGTTCTGGAACGGGTTGGTGATCCAGTTGCTCAATCCCAAGGGCATCATGGCGGTGCTGCCGATCACCAGTGTGATGCTGCCGGCAGCGCACATCACCGGCGTGTCGATTGCGCTGGTGTCGGCGGTGCTGGCCTTTGGCGCGTTTGGTGCGCCGTGGGTGTACGCACTGCTCGGGGCTGGGCTGGGGCGGCGTATCAACGGGACTTCGGCGTTCACCGTGTTCAACCGGTGCATGGGGATTGCGTTGGCGGTGTGCGCGTACTTCATGTTTCACGCGTTTTATGTGCACATCGCGTAGGCGTTACAGGTATTTGAGCCAGGCCAGGTCGCGGCGGCGTGCCTTGAGCCCGGCAAACCAGCGCACGGGCGGATACAGCGCCAGCGGTAGCAGCAGCGCCACCAGCCACACGGCGCCGATGCTGTCGAAGCCGAAGTAGGTGCCGTGATTGAGGCCAAACAACGCCACGCACGCGACATACAGGATTTTCAGCACATACAGGTGCAGCAGATAAAAGAACATCGGCGCGGCGCCAAAGGTGGCCAGCAGGGCGATCCAGCGTTTGTGCCCCGCGCGCTCAAAGGCCAGCAACAGCAGCAGACCCACGCCCAAGGTCATCGCCAGGAACAACAGTGAAGGCGGGTACTTGGTCACGTTGAAAAAGCTCATCAGCGTCTGCACGCCACTGTCGTAGCTCTGCCAGGGCTTTTCACCGTAGCCATTGAGTGTTCGCACCACGGCAGACCCGATCAGCGCCCCCACACCCGCCAGCAGCAGATAACGCTGACGCCTCGCTGGCTGCAGGCCATTGGCAAACCACGGACCCAGGCCGTAACCCAGGGCAATTACGCCGATCCACGGCATTACCGGGTAGGTGGTGCGCAGGCGCAGCGAATCGCCGACTTCGATCCAGCTGCGCTCATGCAGGATCGCCCACAGGTTTTGCAGGGCCGAGCCGGGCGCGAAGTGCACGCCATCCAGCAGGTTGTGGCCAGCGATGATGAGCAACGCCAACCCAATCAACAGCGACCTTGGCAGCCATACCAGGGCGGCAAGGGCGAGCATGCTTACGCCGATGGCCCAGATCACTTGCAGGTAGATCACGCTCGGCGGCAGTTGGAAGGTCCAGGCGAAGTTGACCAGGGTGAATTCCAGCACCACCAAAAACAGACCGCGCTTGAACAGGAATGCCGATACATCCTGGCGGCCCTGGTATTTCTGGCCGTACAACCACGCCGACAAGCCCGTGAGCAGCACGAACACCGGCGCGCACAGGTGGGCGAGGGTGCGGCTGACAAACAGGGCCGGTTCGGTGCTGTCGATGTTCATCGGGTCGCTGACCTGGCGGTGCAGCAGGAAGGTTTCGCGCACGTGGTCCAGCAACATGAACAGGATCACCAGGCCACGCAGGGCGTCGATGGAAAGCAGGCGTTGGCGCAGGGGGACAGCGTCGGTCATGGGCGAGGGTCACAGGTCAGGCGAAAAATTGGCGTTATCCTATAACATTAATTAACGCGTTGCCGGTCTCTGTGGCTGCGATTAGAATGCGATCAATTCTTAATTACTTCCGGATTCCGGGTGATCTGCATGCCGTCTTCGCTCCATCTGCCGCTCCAGGCGCTGTACTGCGAACACCACGGATGGTTGTACCGCTGGCTCGACCGCAAGCTGGGCAACGCCAGCGACGCAGCCGACCTGGCCCATGACACCTTCATGCGCTTGCTCACGCGCCAGAACCCCGCAGGGTATGGCAGCGAGCCGCGCGCCTTGCTCACCCATATCGCCAAGGGCCTGATGATCGACAGCTGGCGCCGCCAGGAAGTCGAGCGCGCTTATCTGGAAACCATCGCCCATCTGCCGGAGCAGCACGTCCCGTCGCCGGAAACCCGCTGGCTGATCCTTGAGGCGCTGTACCGCATCGAAGCCATGCTGCGCGATTTGCCCGAGAAAACCCGCCAGGCGTTCCTGTTGTCGCAGATCGATGGCCTGACCTACCCGCAGATCGCCGATGAGCTGAAGGTGTCGCTGGCCTCGGTCAAGCGCTACATGCGCGATGCCTTCCTCGCGTGCCTGAGCGTGGCATGAACCCGTCCATCGACCCGCAGATCCTCGGCGAAGCCGCAGACTGGATGGTGCAACTGCAGTCCGGCAGCGCCACCGACGAAGACCGCCGCGCCGTGGCCCAATGGCAGGGCCGCAGTGCCCAGCACGCGCAGGCCTGGCAGCGCGCGGAAGCGATATTGGGTGACTTCAACAGCGTGCCCGGGGCCATCGCCGGTGAGACCCTCAAGCGCATCGGTCGCAAACAATCCCTGGGCCGGCGCCAGGCGCTCGGGCTGTTGCTGCTGGCGGGCCCGGCGACATGGCTGGCGTACCAGCACAAGCCCTGGCAAGCCTGGACGGCCGACCAGCACACGGCCATCGGCGAACAGCGCCCCCTCACCTTGCCCGACGGCACACAGCTGCTGATCAACACCAACAGTTCCTTGAATATCGCCTTCACCGACCAGGTGCGGCGCATCGAGCTGTTGCAAGGCGAGGTGATGATTACCACCGCCAAAGACCCTGCGCCGATACATCGCCCGTTTATCGTGCAGACCCGCCACGGCACCGCCCGCGCCCTGGGGACGCATTTCAGCGTGCGCGTGGGTGAGCAGAGCAGTCGCGTCGCCGTGCTTGAGGGGGCCGTGGAAATGCTGCCGGAACACGCCAGCCGTGGGGTGATCCTCAAGGCCGGTGAGCAGAGCGCGTTTGGCCGCGACAGCGTGGCGGCGGTGGAACCGTTGGCGGTCAGCGCGACCACCTGGGAGAACGGCATGCTGCTGGCCCAGCACATGCGCCTGGCGGATCTGCTCGACGAACTGGGCCGCTACCGCCCCGGCGTGTTGCGCTGCCATGAACGTGTGGCGGGCTTGACCGTTTCCGGCGCGTTCCCGTTGCGCGACACCGACGCCAGCCTGCGTTTGCTGCAGGAAACCCTGCCGGTGAAGGTCAGCAGCCTGACCGGTTACTGGGTCACCGTTGAGCCGCGCTGAATTTTTTTCACTGTTCGCTGAGACCTTTTTCGTTGTCGCCCGGTGTAGGGGAATAACCCTCACCTTTGCACCGCGCCGACAGGAATGCCCATGACCGCCACCCCGCACCCCATTCGCCCCTTGAAAGCCTTGAGCCTGGCTGTTGCCCTGGCGGCCATCGCACCGTTGCACAGCGCGCTGGCCGCCGAGGCCGCTTCCACCCGCGCGGCACGCAGCTACACCGTCGCGCCGGGGCCGTTGGGTAATGTACTGGCGCAGTTCGCGGCGCTGTCTGGGGTGCCGTTGTCGTTTGACTCCACGCTGCTCAATGACCAGCAGAGCGCCGGGCTGCAAGGCGACTTCACCGCGCAGTCGGGGTTGCTGCACTTGCTGCAAGGCAGCGGCTACACCTTGCAAAGCACCGGTACCCAGGGTTACACGGTGGTGCCCGAGGCCAGTGGCGCGGCCGTGCAACTGGGCGCGACCACCATCAGCGGCGAGTCGGGCGGGGCACAGGCGGACACCTATGGCGGCGGCCAGGTGGCGCGCACGGCACGCCTGGGTGTGCTGGGCAATCGTTCGATCAATGATGTGCCGTTCAGCGTGGTCAGCTACACCGCCAAGACCATCGCCGACCAGCAGGCCCGCACCGTGGGCGATGTGTTGCTCAACGATGCGTCGGTGCGTCAGTCCTCGGGGTTCGGCAACTTCTCCCAGATGTTCATCATTCGCGGCTTGCCGCTGAACACCGATGACATTGCCTTCAATGGCCTTTACGGCGTGCTGCCTCGGCAGATCATCACCACCGAAGCCCTGGAGCGCGTGGAGTTGTTCAAGGGGCCCAACGCCTTCGTCAACGGCGTGTCGCCGGCCGGCACGGGCATCGGCGGCAGCGTCAACCTGGTGCCCAAGCGCGCCGAAGACACGCCAACCCGCAGCGTCAGCCTCGACTACGCCAGCGACGGCCAGACCGGTGGCCACCTCGACCTGGGCCAGCGTTTCGGTGAAGACAACCGCTTCGGTGCGCGGGTCAACCTGGCCAGGCACGGAGGCGACACGGCCATCGACGATGAAAACAAAAGCTCGCAGCTGGTGGCCATTGCCCTGGACTACCGTGGCGATCGGCTGCGGTTGTCCACCGATTTCGGCTACCAGAAAGAACGCATCAACAACGGCCGCGCCGTGGTGTACCCCACCGGCACCCAAGTGCCCAAGGCGCCTTCGGCCAAGCACAACTACGCCCAGGACTGGAGCTGGTCGGAGCTTGAAGACACCTACGGCATGTTCAACGCCGAGTACGACCTCACTGACAACTGGACGGCCTATGTGGGCGGCGGTGCCAAGCATACGCGGGAGAACGGCGAGTATTCGTCGCTGTACGTGGGCAACGATGGCAGCGGGCGCGTGGGTTTCCTCTATTCACCCCACGATGAAGACAACAAGAGCGCGATGGCCGGGTTGAATGGACACTTCGACACCGGGCCGGTGACCCATCAGATGAACCTCGGTTTGTCGGGCATCTGGGGTGAGCAGCGTTCGGCGTTCGAGGCGATCACCCAGGCCAACCGCAGGCCCGGCAACCTCTACAACCCGACCCAGATCCCGCGCCCCACCGTCACCTACTTCGGCAGTGACATCCATGACCCACGGGTGGTCGGCAAGAATCGCATCAAGAGCGCCGCCGCCTCCGACACCCTGGGCTTTCTCGATGACCGCGTCCTGCTGACCGTGGGCGTGCGCCGCCAGACCATCGAAGTGGACGCGTGGAACACCACCACCGGTGCGCGCAACGCCAACTACGACAAGTCGATCACTACGCCGGTGTACGGCCTGGTGCTCAAGCCATGGGAGCACGTGTCGTTCTACGCCAACCGCATCGAGGGGCTGGCCCAGGGGCCGACGTCGCCGTCTACAGGTGTGACCAACCCCAATGTCACCTTCGCACCCAAGCGCAGCAAGCAGACCGAAGCCGGGGTCAAGCTGGATTGGGACAGCTACGGGGCGACGCTCGGGGTGTATCGAATCGAGCAGCCGAACAACGCCACCTCGCGTTTGCCGGGCAATAGCCTGGATACGTTCAGTGTCGATGGCCTGCAAATCAACAAAGGCGTGGAGCTGAATGTGTTCGGCGAGCCGATTGATGGCTTGCGCTTGTTGACCGGTGCGACCTGGATGCACACCGAACAGCAGAACACCTCCAACGGCCTGACCGATGGCAATCGTGTGGCCGGTGTGCCGCGCTACCAGTTCAACGTGGGGGCTGACTGGGACGTGCCGGGTATTCAGGGTGCGGCCGTCAGCGCACGCCTGTTGCGCACCGGGGGGGAGTACGTGAATGCCGCCAACACCCTGGACATCCCGGCCTGGACCCGCGTCGACCTCGGCGCGCGTTATGGCTTCAAGGCCGACGACAAGACCATCACCCTGCGCGCCAACCTTGAGAACGTGGCGAACAAGGCGTACTGGGCCTCGGCTTCGACGGCCAATAACTACCTGACCCAGGGGGAGCCGCGCACGCTCAAGGTTTCGGCTACTGTCGACTTCTAACGCTTCCTGGTGTTTGGGGCGACGCGGCGCGGGGCACCGCATCACAAAGGGTGACGGGTCTCAAGCTGGTCATACCGCTTGAGCCGATACAGCAACACCGATGCCCCCCAGCTCACCACAAAAATCCCGATGATGATGTACCCAAGCAGCCCGAAGCTGTCATTCAGGCTGCCGATAAACGCCCAGAAGCCACCCTTGAGTTCCAACTGGTCCGAGATCAGCCCCAGCGCCTCGATGCTGCCGATGACCACGGCCACCACCACCGACACCAGGGTAATGCTCATGTTGTAGTAAATCTTGCGGATCGGCTTCATGTACGCCCAGCCATAAGCCCCCAGCATCAGGTGCCCGTCCAGGGTGTCCACCAGGGACATGCCGGCGCTGAACAGCAGCGGGAACACCATGATCGACCACGGCGACAACCCTTGCGCCGCCTGCGTGGCGGAGATGCCCAGCAAGGCGATTTCGGTGGCGGTGTCAAACCCCAGGCCAAACAGGAATCCCAGCGGGTACAGGTGCCAGCTGCGGCTGATCAGGCGGAACAACGGGCGAAAGATCCGCGCCATGAACCCCCGGTCGGCCAGCAGCAGGTTGAAGTCATCCTCTACGTACACGCCACCCTGGCGCACATGGCGCCAGGCCTGGTAGATCGAGCGCAGGATCACCAGGTTCATCAGCGCGATCACCAGCAAAAACAGCGCCGAGACCGAGGTGCCGATCACACCACCCACGGCCTTGAACGCTTCGAAATGATCCTTGAGGGTCGCCGCCGTAAAGGCCACGGCGATAGACGCCAGCACCACCACCGAAGAATGCCCCAGGGAGAAAAAGAACCCTACCGCCACCGGGCGTTTTTGCTCTTGCATCAGCTTGCGGGTGGCGTTGTCGATGGCGGCGATGTGGTCGGCGTCTACCGCGTGGCGCAGGCCGAAGCTGTAGGCGAGCAGGGCGGTGCCTAACAACACCGGGTGCGCATGAAACGCCACCAGTGCCCAGAGCCAGGCGCCTACGTTGAGGGCGATCAACACGCCGTAGATGCCGAATAATTTGCCACGGACCTGGCTGTTCGAATCACTGAAAACCTGGGCAAGACGGTGGATCATCAGGTAAACCCTATCAAGGCAATGGCGCGACCGCTCCGACGCAGGAACGGCTCCGGGTGCTGAAATGCTTCAGGCACCGGGGAAAGTTAATGGATTCGGCACGCGCCTATGATGAAATCTGCGGGTTGAACAGGGGATTGAGGATGAACACGAACGGACAGTCTGCCCAAGCGGTGCTGGAATTTTGGACACAGGCGGGGCCCAAGCGCTGGTTTGCCAAGGATGAGGCGTTTGACGCGACGTTTCGCGACACCTTCTACACCACCCACGTGCAAGCGGCGCGGCGTGAACTGGAAGGCTGGCTGGAGACGGCGCAGGGCGCGCTGGCGTTGCTGATCCTGCTGGACCAGTACCCGCGCAATGCGTTTCGCGGCACGGCGCACATGTTTGCCACCGACCCGTTGGCCCGCCTGTACGCACGGCGGATGGTGGACGCCGGCCTGGACCAGCAGATCGAGCCGTCGCTGCGCGCGTTCTGTTATTTGCCGTTCGAACACTCCGAGGACAAGGCCGACCAGCAACGTTCGGTCGCCCTCAACCAGCACCTGGACGCCAACACCTTTCACTGGGCCAAGGAGCACGCCGACATCATCGAGCGGTTCGGGCGCTTTCCCCATCGCAATGACGTGCTGGCCAGGCCCACCACCGAGGAGGAGCGTGTGTTTCTCGACGCCGGTGGTTTCGCGGGTTAAGCCTCGACAGGCACCTGGATTTCCTTGGCGCCGGCGGGACGAAAGCGCCGCAGGCCCTTGAGGTCGACGGCCCAGCGCAGGGCCTCGGTGGCCGAAGGGCGCGGGCCGTGGCTGATCGCGTTGGCCTGGGTAGTGAGGTTGGCAAGATACCCCTTGGCGCCACCGCGCTCGCTCCAGTAGTGGGTGTGGCTGAGCCAGGAGCGGGCGAGCCAGCCTTTCCATTTGCCCACGGTCACCGGCAGGTCCAGCACACCGGCGCCCATCGCCGGGCTCACGGGGCCGCTGACAATGTCGCCGAACAAGCCCAAAGGCGCCGGGAAGTAGAGGTTGGTCCAGCGCGTCACCGCAAAGGCCGCCGCGTGGTGCAGGTATTGCGGGGTGAACGGCTTTTGCCCAAGCATCACAGCCTGGCGCGCGTTGTAGCCGTAGCCCTTGGTGTCTTCAGTGGGCGGGCAGGCGGGGGCTTCGCGGCGCTCCATACGCTGCTTGAAATCACTCACGCTGCGGCCCAGCAACAGGCTGGCGTGGGCCATGGGGCTGCCGACCGTGACCAGGTCGGTAATGCGCCACGGGTTGCCCAGGCCGCGCTGTTCGATGAACGCCTGGGCCTGCTGTTCGCGAAACTTGAAGAGGCTGCCCAGGCTGCCATCCAATGCGGTGCCAGCGGCGTGCAGGGTTTCGTTGATCACCGGTTGCAGCGGTTCGTTGTCGGCGTATCGCTCGGCCAACTCGCGGTTGCTGGGGATCACCTTGGTCAGTTGGTCGTGATGTTCATGCCACAGGTAACCGACGATATCGTAGGCAATCACGCTGCCCAGGCTGTGGCCGACCACGATGATGCGGTCGTAGTCGCCCTTGTTGTGCAAGGCGCGCAACAACGCTACGCCGTCGGCACGGATCTGTTCGCGCACCATCACGTTCTGCGGGTTGGGGCTGAGGTAGCGGGCGGCGTCGCCCAGGTACGACAGGGCGGAGTAGCGCAGGCCCAGGCCGATGGCGCCCATCAGCAGCGGAACCAGGGCGAAAGGGTTGTCGTGGTGTTCGAACTTGCCCCAGGCGGTGGCCAGGGTGCCGGTGGCCACCAGCAACAGGAATAGCATCACCGTCCAGCGCGTGGTGCGCCAGATCGGCACGATGGCGTCGGGAATGTCGCGGCGTGGGCGTTTGAAGATGTCCCACAGCCAGCCCAGCAGGTGCCCGACCTTGGTGCCCTGCATCTTGTGGGCCCAGTAATACTCGTAGAAGTCCGTGGTGGTGCGGCCCGATGACTTCAATACACGCAGGTCGAAGTTGCGTGACAGTCGGTCCGGCTTGCTCCAGTAGAAGGGCGTGCCGTCGGGCGTGTCGGCGGGGATCATCGCTTCCACGAAGCCGCGCAAGGTGTCCATCGGACGCTGTTCGCCGATGCCGTGGATGACCACAACCGCTTGTTTCATGTGCTGATCATTCCTTGAAAGCTCATTCCTAGAGAACCACGAGGGGCGGGGCGAATCGGCACGGTGGCCGATAGCCATAATATTGCCATCAACGCCGCTATTCCCGCCAGGAATGCCCCCATAAAAACCCTGCATTGTCATTCTAGTCGCCGATCTCGTAGCGTGGGCTTTCAACCAAGGAGTTCCGCCATGAGCCAAGCCCCGCTGCGCCTGTACGTTGATGCCCAATTCACCAGCCCCTACGCGATGTCGGTGTTTGTCACCCTGCTGGAAAAAGGCCTGGCGTTTGAAACGGTGACCCTGGACCTGGACGCCGCGCAGAACCAGGCGGCGGATTTTGCCCAGCTGTCCCTGACCCAGCGCGTGCCAACCCTTGAGGACGGCAACTTTGCGCTGTCGGAGTCGTCGGCGATCTGCGAATACTTGGAAGAGGCCTATCCCGACGTGCCGGTCTACCCGACCGACCTGCACCTGCGGGCGAGGGCGCGCCAGGTGCAGGCGTGGTTGCGCAGCGACTTGCTGCCGATTCGCCAGGAGCGCTCGACGCTGGTGGTGTTCTACGGGCAGACGATGCCACCGCTGTCACCCGTGGCCCAGGTCGCTGCCCGCAAGTTGATAGCGGCGGCGCAGGCGCTGCTGGCGGGTAACGCCGAGTACCTGTTCGGCGAGTGGTCGATTGCCGACGTGGACCTGGCGGTGATGCTCAATCGGCTGATCCTCAACGGCGACCCGGTGCCGGCCGAACTGGTGGACTACGCGCACCGCCAGTGGCAGCGACCCTCTGTGCAGGCCTGGGTCAACCTGCAGCGACCCGCACTGTAGCGGTTATAGCCATTCCTGGGCCACGCGGCGGTCCAGGTCTTCCCAGTCGGCCATGCCCAATACCCGCATGGTGTTCAAGCCACGCAGGTAACCGCGCAGTTGCTGGGCACTGGCGAAGGCCTGGTCGGCGTCGGCGGTTTCGTCCTGCAGCACGGTTTCATACTCGACCAGGTAATCGGCGACCCGCTCACGAAACTCCGGCAAGACGGCTTCGCGGATGCGGTCGAAGGTTTTCTGGTGGGGCTTCATGGCGGGTCCTTATCGTTATAGTGAGGTCGGGCTACGCGACACTATCGGTTCAAATGATAGTCACCATCAAGGATCGCAAGTTCTGTTTTTGTGCCATTAGTGGACAATTGCCCCATCGAGACGCCGCTCAAGGAGATCGCGCGATGAGGACTTTTATCCAACTGGGTTTGATGATGCTGATGGTGAGCGCCGTGGTGCTGACCAACCCGGCGATTGCCGATGATCTGCGTACAGGCCATTTGCTACCGATCGACGGTAGCGTAGACTCCCTGCAACGCGCGCAGTCGGTGGGTGTGTTGTACACCGAAAACACCCTCGACAACCTCAGCTACCTTGAGCGTTACCACACCATGGCCTTGAACGGCGCCAAGGATGCCCTCGATGGGCGCATCCGCCAGGCGTTCGTCAACAGCTCCGACCCGGAACTGGCCATTGATTGGTTGATGAGCTCGCTGCAGGGCACTTTTCTTTCGGTGACTGTCTATAGCAGCCTCGACGAACTGGTGCAGGCTCATCCCGATGTGGTGGTGATGCTCGATACCCATAACCAACTGTTGACCCAGCGTAACGATCAGGTCGAGGCGCGTTTTGTTGCACGGTTCTATGACGCGAACCTGCAATACATCGCCAAGGCCGAAGGTTCGGTGCGCAAACAGGTGCCGTCGGTGTGGGTGCATGACAAGGCGGCGCCCGAGATTGCCGCTCAGATCGAGCAGCAGCGTGACGTGCAACTCGATGCCTTGAAACAGTTTGATGCGTCGCTTAAAGCCCTGGTCCGCGCCGGCTGATGCGACTGACCCTTTTTATCTATTCAGGATGCTCTATGCGCTCTTTTTTCGTCCCGGCCATGGCCTCTGCTTCACTGTTGCTGGCCGGTTGTGTGTCTGCCCCGAATGCACCGACGCTGACCCTGCAGTCGGCCAAGACCACCGAAGGTTATCTGCAGTGCGTGCTGCCCAAGCTTGAGAAACATGGCATCACCTCCACCGTGACCCAGAATTCGCGCCACGCCAAAGTGGTGCTCACCAGCAAGATCGCGGCGGATGACGTGCTGGAAGCCTACAAGTCCCAGGACGGCACCAAGGTGTTCCTGTACGAGCGCAAGCCGCTGGCGTCGACCATCACGCCGTCGCGCCTGGAACAGGTCGCACAAGACTGCAAATAACTCACAATCCCCTGTGGGAGCGGGCTTGCTCGCGAAAGCGGTATGTCAGATAGAAAATCACTGACTGATACACCGCCTTCGCGAGCAAGCCCGCTCCCACATTTGGGGATGTGCAAGGCTAGGGTTTGGCTTCGTTGCTGAAGTTGTTAACCGTTTTGATCAGCCCCTGAGCAGCCAACGCCACCAACTCACCGCCTTTATCCACCGTCGCCAACGCCGGGTCCGAGCCCATGCGCCCGTCGGGGAAGCGTGCGCGAAAGTCCAGCGCTTCGCGAATCGGCCCGGTGTTGGCGATTTGCGGTGAATACTCGGCGGTCTTGATCGACTCCGGGTAGGCCCATTGCGTCACCGCGATTTCCGACGGGGTGGCATGGCTGCCGTGACCGACCGGGAACTGGCGCTGGGCCAGGTCGTTGACGCCTTCCAGGTCCCACCAGTTCACCAGCTTGAGCGCGAAACCGGCCGGGCGGCGGGCGAAACTCGCTTCGGCGTACAGCTCGGAAAACGCTGCTTCGATCGTGGCGATATTGCCGCCGTGGCCGTTCAGAAACAGGATCTTCTCGAAACCATGCCCGGCCAGCGAACGCACCCAGTCGCCAATCGCGGCGATAAAGGTGGAAGGGCGCAGGGAAATGGTGCCGGGGAAACCCAGGTGGTGCTGGGCCATGCCGATGTTGAAGGTCGGCGCGATCAGAATATCGGCGCTGTTCTGCGCCTCATGGGCGATGATTTCCGGGCACATCCAGTCGGTGCCCAGCAGGCCGGTGGGGCCGTGCTGCTCGTTGGACCCGATGGGCACCACCACCGTGCGGCTGCGTTCCAGAAACTGCCCGATCTCGATCCAGGTGGATTTATGTAGAAGCATTCGACGCTCTCTTTTTTCTGTCTTTTATATAGGGAGACAGGCTATCCGCCACGGATTGTACGACTACTCGCCACCTGTTGGGGCTTGCAGTTCAGATAGGTCGAAGACTTCAGCCAGCGCTGGTCCGGGTACCACGAAAACATGAATTGCCCATCCTTGAGCTTGTCTACCACCTGGCGGGCCACCTGCGGGCGCACGGCCGGGCAACCCTGGCTGCGGCCAATGCGGCCTTCGCGCTTGCTCCAGGCCGGGTTGACGTAGTCGGCGGCGTGAATCACCAGGGCGCGGTCGCGGGCCTGGTCATTGAAGCCCGGTTCCAGGCCGTCCATGCGCAACGAGTAGCCATGGGTGCCCAGGTAACTTTCCTGGGTGCGGAACAAGCCCAGGCTGGATTGGTGGCTGCCTTCGCGGTTGGAGAACTGGGTGGCGAAGTTTTCCCCGGATTTGGCACCGTGGGCCACCAGGTCACGCAGTACCAGGGTCTTCTTGCGCAGGTCGAAGATCCACAGCCGACGGGCGGTCGAGGGCTGGGAGTAGTCAATGACGGCGAGTCGCTCGGAGCGTTCCTCGCCGTTATTGACCGCACATTGCACTGCGCTCAGGGCGCTTTTAAGCACCGTGGGATTGAGTTCTGGAGCCGAGCGCGCGAGGCTGCTATACAAGGTAGGAGGGTTGCCATTGGCGGCGAGCGCAGAATTGCTCAATACAGCCAGGCTCATGGAAATCAGACCCAGGGTGATCGGGCCTAACCGGTACATAAAAGTCAGCATCTGCAGTACATCCCCCCGCTGCGGATTGGAGTGAAGCCAAGTGTTCAAAAAACACGCATGTTACTTGAGCATTTGCCTGCTCGTTGCACCACTGGTCGCGACAGCTGACGAGGTGCCATTGGCCCCTGTGCCCGTGCTGTCGGTGAGCCCGGTGCAACAGGCACTCGCCCAGTTGCCCAGCGTTTGCCCCGACCTTGCCCCGCACATCGACCCGGCCGCCCAACTGCGCCTGCAAGCGTTCTACCAGCAGCAGGGCGATGCGCCGTTGTGGACCGAGGCCGAGCGCCGCCAAGCGTTGCACGCTCAGTTGCTGATGCTGGCGGATGACGGCCTGGACCCATCCCACTATAGCCTGCCCACGGCGGATGCCACGGCCAACGTGCTGTGCACCGATATCGGCACCAGCCAGCAGTACCTGCAAGCCCTGCAGGACTTGCATTACGGGCGTCTTCAGCAATCGCGTTTCGAGCCGTTGTGGCATTCCCAACCGCCGGCCCGCGACGCCAACACCGAAGTGCTCGCCTTCGCCGCCACCGGCCTGCAAGACATGGCCCAAGCCTTCGACCAGGCGCGCCCCAGTGCCGATCTTTACCGCAGCCTGCGCAATGCCTATTCCGCCGTGCGCCAGCAACCATTGCCGCACTGGGACCCGGTGGCCACCGGCCCGTTACTGCGCCCCGGTATGGAAGACCCCCGCGTGCCGGAATTGGCGCGGCGGCTGATCAGTGGCGGCTACCTGGCCAAGGCACCGAGCGGCAAGCAATACCGTGATGACCTGGTCAAGGCGGTCAAGGCCTTCCAGCTCAGCCACTCGCTGCAAGCTGATGGCGTGATTGGTGCCGGCACCGTGGCCGAACTCAACATCAGCCCGGCGATCCGCCGCGACCAACTGCGCATCAACCTCGAGCGTTTCCGCTGGCTGGCCCAGGACCTGGAGCCCGAAGGGGTGGTGGTCAACGTCGCCGCAGCGCAACTGAGCGTCTATCAGAGCGGCATTCCCGTGTGGCAAACGCGCCTGCAAGTCGGCCGTGCCGAACGCCAGACGCCGCTGCTCAAGTCGCGCATCACCCGGCTGACCCTCAACCCCACCTGGACCATTCCGCCGACCATCATGCGCGAGGACAAACTCCCGGCCATCCGCCTCAACCCCGAATACCTGCGCCAGCAAAACCTGCAGGTGCTCGACGCCCAAGGCCACCCACTGATGCCGGACCAGGTGGACTGGTCCCGGCCCGGCAACATCCTCCTGCGCCAGGACGCCGGCCCGCGCAACCCGCTGGGCAAGATCGTGATGCGCTTTCCCAACCCGTACTCGGTGTACCTGCATGACACGCCCAGCCAGCCACTGTTTACCAAAGGCCCACGGGCGTTCAGCTCGGGCTGTGTGCGGGTCGAGCAACCGCTGCTGCTGCGTGACCTGCTGGTGAGCCCGGCCGAACGTACGCGCACCGATGAACTGCTGGCCACCGGCCTGACCCACGAGTTCCGGCTGGCCACGCCGGTGCCGGTGTTGCTGGGGTACTGGACGGTGGAGGTCAATCGCGACGGCGGGCTGGTCTACGCGCCCGACATCTATGGACGCGACCCCGTGCTGATCAAGGCCATGGGCACCGTGCTCTAACCCATCTCCCTAACGCGGTTTGTAGTGAGCGGGCTTGCCCCGCGCGGCGGTGTGTCAGGTACGTCATGTGTATCTGACACACCGCCGCGCGGGGCAAGCCCGCTCACTACAACAGGTTATTTCAAATAGCAGGTGTTGATCCAATCGGCGGGGTGGTCTGCCAAGTGTTTGGCCACCGGCAGATAACGCGGGTCCAGCTGCGCCGCCAGCCAGAACAGCGTGGCGCTGCTCTTGGGCTGCCAGGTACCGGCGTAGCCGACTTCACCGACCTTGGCGCGGGCTGTGTCGAATGGCACGTGGGTGTGCACGAATTCCTCGTGGCTGCGTTGCCCGGTGGCATAGGGCTCCAGCCAATCCAGGGCGGCGCCCAGTGATGCGCCGTTGGCGTTGAGGGTGAGCCAGTCGCCGCCGATGCCGTAGGGCTTGGCCGCCAGCGCAGCTTGCACAAGGGGTTCCAGGTCGTAGACCACGTAATGCAAGGCGTCGCGGTCCTGGAAGTCGGTCACCGAACCATCAGGCAGCACGTTATCGGCAATCTGCTGCTTGAACAGTTGATGGGCCTGCTCAAGCATCGCCCGGTCGCCCAGCGCGGCGGCGGCCACGGTCACCAATTTGACGCGATGGCTCTGCCAGTTGTTGGTCTGGGTACCTTTTTTCTGCCCGTGAAACTGCTGGATATGCGCGATGTAGCCGTTGCCCAGGCGGCTGATCAACTGGCGGGCGGCGTCGCGGGTCTGCGGGCGCAGGTGATCGGCCGTCAGCGCGTAGGCATGGATCAGCATGTCGAGGTTGGTTTCGTCGATCGGGTTAAAGTCCGGCTGGTACACCTCGGCCCAGGCCGCGAGGTAGTCGTCGACTTGCTGGAGGTAGCGCGCATCACCGCTCAAACGCCAGGCCAGGGCCGCCTGGCGCAGGATCGGCCAATCCTTTTCCGCTGCAATGCTCTGCTCACGAATCCCTTGATGGGGCAGGGTGCCTTCGGTGTGCAGGTGGGCCAGCGGATGGGGCTGGTCGCCCAGATGGCGTTCGGCGGCGGCCAGCAAGGCCTTGTTCGTCGGGTTGGCGGCGGGCTGGCACAGGTCAGCGGCCAGGGCCGCATTGGAAAACGCAGCCAGCACAGCAGCCAGGGCAAAGGCGATTTTGTTCATGAAGAGCTCGGCAGGATTGGCACTAAAATACGCTAGCACGCGACCGAATCCGCCGGGATGAAACTGCCGTATGCTTAGGCTCCCGTTCAGCTCGCCCACAGGAGCGCCCATGACCTTGCCGTTTGTGAAGATGCACGCCCATGGCGACGACTTCATCATTATCGACCGCCGTGGCCTGCACGACCCCATCACCGCACAGGTCGCGCGCACGCTCGGCGACCGCCACACCGGCATCGGTTTCAACCAGCTGGCCGTAGTGCTCGACTGTGACGACGCCGCCGCGCGCATCAAGTTCTGGAACCCCAACGGCACGCCCCTGGCGACCTGCGGCAGCGCCACCCGTGGCGTGGCCGACCGCTTGATGCACGAAGCCGGCACCGACACCATCGTATTGCGTACCGACCGTGGCTTGCTGATCTGCGAACGTGCCAGTGGGCAGCGCGTTTCGGTGGACATGGGTCAGCCCTCCCTGGACTGGGTGGCCATCCCCCTGGCCGAAGCGCTGGACACTCGCCTGTTGCCCATCGACGGCGACCCGGCCGCGTGCAGCATGGGCAACCCGCACCTCACGTTTTTCGTGGAGGACATTCACGCGGTCGACGTCGCGGCACGCGGCCCAGCGTTGGAAGTTCACCCGCTGTTCCCGGCCAAGACCAACGTGCATTTCGTGCAGGTACTCGACCGAGGTCGCATCCGCCTGCGCATCTGGGAACGTGGCGGCGGCGTGCCGCTGGGCTCGGGGTCGTGCTGCTGCGGGGCGGTGGTCAACGGCATCCGGCGTGGGTTGCTGGACGACCGCGTCGAGGTGCAGTGCGACGGTGGCAGCGTCACCGTGCAATGGGACGGGCAGGGCGGCGTGATATTGACCGGCCGCGTGGAGCCGATCATGCAGGGCACTGCCTGCGGTTTCTAGAACGTCACGGTAAAGGTGGTGCCCTGGGTGGCGCAGGAACTCACGGCCACGTCGCCGCCGTGCACCCTGGCCAGTTCGCGCACGATGTACAGGCCAAGGCCCACGCTGCGCACATCACTGCCTTGGTCGGTGCCTCGGGTCATGGGTTCGAACAGCCCGGCCAGCAACGTTTGCGGGATGGCCGCGCCGTGGTTGTGGACCGACACTTCGCAGCCGCTGTCGCCCAGGCGTGAGGTGATGGTGATCGGCCGCAGCAGGTCGCCATATGCCACGCTGTTGGCCACCAGATTACCGATGATCTGTTGCACGCGGTCGGCATCCAGGCAGGCGTCGCCGTTGCCTTCGGTGGTGTGCTCCAGCGTGGCCTTGGGGAAGGCCACGCGCAGTTCGTCCACGGCGCGATGAATCACCGCATGCAAATCCAGTGGCGCGGCCTTGATGGTGATGCCGTGGCCGACCCGGGCCTGGGTGAAGTCCAGCAGGTCGGCGATCATGCGTTGCGCACGCTCGGAGGACTGGGCGATATGCCCCAGCAACTGGCGCTCCTTGGCGGTGCGCTCGCCCCGGTTGAGAAAATCCGACGCCATGCGAATGGCCGTCAGCGGGTTTTTCAGATCATGGCTGACGATTGCGACCATCTGCTCGGCAAACAAGGCTCGACGCTGGGCAATGGCATACGCCTCGCTCAACTCGGCCTGGGCATTTTTGAGGGCCAATTCGGTGGCGGTTTTTTCCTGCAGCAGCGCCTCGGCCAGGTTGCGCGCGTTGAGCAACTCGCGCTCGTACTTGTCGCGGTCGGTGGTGCCGAACAGTGCCAGGTCATGCACCACGCCGCCTGCCTGTTCGCGCTTGAGGCCATTGAGCAGCACGGTCACCTTGTGCCCGTCACGGTGCAGCATGTCGAGCTTCACTTCGGTGACGCTGCCGCGCATGCGCAGCATGGGCGCCAGGTGGGTCTGGTGGAAGATCCGCCCGCCCATGGTCAGCAGGTCCTGGAAGCGCCGGCCGCACAGCTCGGCGGCGCTGAACCCCAGCCAGTCGCTGAAGCGGGCGTTGGCCTGCAGGATCGTGCCGTCTTCGGCCGTGACGGCCAGGGCACAGGCGGCGCTGTCGAACAGGTCAGCCGGCATCGGCGACCGCCCACGGCGCCAGGAACGCCTCCATGGCCGCCGCACATGCCTGCGGCGCGCTCATGTGCGGGCAATGACCGACGTTATCGACCAGGCAATAGGTGCTGTTGGGCAACACGCTGTGCAGGTATTCGCCCACGGCGACCGGGGCGATCAGGTCATCGCTCGATTGCAGGATCAGCACCGGGGTGGTGAGGCCGGCCACGTCCTGGCGGTTATCCGACAGGAAGGTGACCCGCGCAAATTGCTTGGCGATCTCCGGTTCGGTGCGGCAGAAACTGTCGGTCAGTTCCTCGCTCAGCGCCGGTTGCCCGGGTGCCCCCATGATGACCGGCGCCATGGTGCTGGACCAACCGAGGTAATTGCTGTCGAGGGTGTCGAGCAGGTCGTCGATGTCGCTGCGCGTGAAGCCGCCGATATAACCGACGTCATCGATATAGCGCGGGGAAGGTCCGATCATCACATGGGCGGCGATACGCCCGGGCACCTGGCGGTCGGCGAGGGTGCCGATCATCGCGCTGACCGAATGGCTGACCAGAATCACCGGGCCGACGGCAAAGGCGTCGATCAGCTCGTTCAGGTCACGGGCATAGCCGTCCAACGTGCTGTATTTGGCCTTGTCGAACGCACTCAGGTCCGAGAGCCCGGCGCCGACCAGGTCATACATGACCACCCGGAAGCGCTCGAAGAATTGCGGTGCTAGGTCGTTCCACATCGCCTGGTTGCAGCCGAAACCATGGGAAAACACCAGGGTCGAGGTGCCGTGGCCCATCACACTGACGTTGTTGCGGTGGTGTAGGTCCATGGGCTTCCCGGTTATGGCGTTTTGCTAGTGTGTTGGGAGTTTAGATAGTCAGGCGCGCGGGGTCACGTGTTATAGCGCCGATAGGGTAAAGTCGGCGCCTTCAGGAAGAAACTTCAGGTAATAAAGCATGAGGCGGTGGTTGTACCTATCTATTTTGAGCCTGCTGGCGCTAATGACCACAGGCTTGTTCCATGTCGCCCTGGCCGACACTTCGCCTATCGGCGTCGCGCTCGACCAGCGGGTGATCGACCTCACTCACACCCTCGACACCCGTGTCGTCACCCGTCTCACCGACCAACTCGATGCCCTTGAGCAGAGCAACGGTGCGCAAGTGGCAGTTTTAATGGTGCCCACCACCGAGGGTACGAGTATCGAAGACTATGCCAACCGACTCTTCCGCGCCTGGAAACTGGGACGCAAGGAATTTAACGACGGCATTTTGCTGGTGGTCGCCAAGGACGACCGCAACGTGCGCATCGAAGTGGGCTACGGGTTGGAAAACACCGTCACTGACGTGCTGGCCAAGCGCATCATCGAGGAGCGCATCACACCGGCGTTTCGTCAGGGCGACTACGCGGGGGGGATTACCGATGGCGTGAATGCCCTGGTGTCGCTGGTGGAAGATGCCGGCTCGTTCAAATTGGTTGAGCAAGCGTCGCCGCTGGGCGTCACTGCTGTGTTGCTGGCGTTTGTGATCGGAGCAGCGGGCGGTGTGCTGGTGGTGAGCCGCAGGCTGCGCATGCGTTACGCCGTGATGGCCACGCTGGTGCTGACGCTGCTGGTAGGGGGTTTAACCCTGTATCAGGACTGGCCGTTGTACCCCGTGGTGTTTGCATCGAACATGCTTGTAAGTGCCGTGTTATTCGCCGCGTTGTGGCAGTTTCCCAGGCTGCTCTACGGCGCGTCAGCGTTACTGGTTTACATCGTGAGTCTGCTCGTGGTGAACCAATACAACCCGTTCGACTGGTTAGATATTCTGGTGAGCACAGCCGTTTTGCTGGGAGGGGGATGGATACTATCGGTGTTCATGAAGATCGCCTGGGACAAGAGCCGAATAGGTTTTTTCGTACGATTGTGTTTGACGGTGGGGGTATATGTTGCGGCGGTATTGGAGGCGGGCGCAGGCCTCGACAGTTGGTTCTCGGCGGTGCGTACTGCTGCGATTGCAGCGCTGTTCATCTTCGGCCTGAGTCCCAGTGATTTCACCTCGGGCCGTGGATCTCGTCGTGTGCGCTTCAGGTCCCGCGGCAGTGCCTCCAGCGGCGGCTCTTCCAGCAGTGGTTCTTCCGGTGGCGGCGGGTCGGGCCGAGGCGGCTCCAGTGGCGGTGGCGGGGCTTCCGGCAGTTGGTAATGGAGGCGGGCGTACGTGTTGTACATCGATAGGGTAAAGTCGGCGCCTTCAGGAAGAAACTTCAGGTAACAAAACATGATGGCGACTGTGCGGCAATCGATCGTGAGCCTGGTGGCAATGCTGTTCATCGGCCTGTTGAGCACCGCCCAGGCGCAGAGTTCGCCTATTGGCGTTGCCCTCGATCAGCGGGTGATCGACCTTACAAACACCCTCGACGCGGGTACGACCACCCGTCTCAAAGACCAGCTCGCTGCCCTTGAGCAACGCAAAGGCGCGCAAGTCGCGGTATTGCTGGTGCCCACCACGGGGGGCGCAAGCATCGAGGACTATGCCAACCAGCTGTTTCGCGCTTGGAAACTGGGGCGCAGGGACGTCAACGACGGCATCCTGCTGGTGGTGGCCAAGGAAGACCACAAGGTGCGCATCGAAGTGGGTTACGGCCTGGAAGGCACCGTGACTGACCTGCTTGCCCACCGCATCATCGAAGAACACATCACCCCGGCGTTTCGCCAGGGCGACTTTGCGGGCGGCGTGCAGCAGGCAGTCAATGATTTGACCCTGCTGGTGGACGGCGGTGATCTGCCGGCGCCGGCTGCACGAGAGGTTAACCCTCAGTTCATTGCGCTACTGCTGGCGTTTATCGCCGGGGCCATTGGCGGTGTGCTGATGGCGGCCGGAAAGCTGCATTGGCGCCGTGCGTTGATTGCCAGCGTGGCGGCCACGGTGTTGCTGGCGATTTACGGCGGTGGCCCTGACTGGCCGATGTACTTGCTGGTGTTGCCGTTGACCCTGCTGATCGGCGGCGCCACCTTCGGTGCATTGTGGATGGCGCGCGCGGTGTTTTACAGCGTGGTCGCGGTGCTGGCGTATATCGTCGGGCTGCTGGTAGCGGACCACTTCGTCGCGGTGGACTTCGTGCGCTGGCTGGCGATGCCACTGGGCGGCGCCTTGGTGCTGGGGTTGTATGTGGGGCTGTTTTTTGTCATCCGCGAATCCTGGAGAAAGAGCCCGCGCTTTTTCATCGTACGGGTGCTGGCGGTGGCGGCGGTGTACGTGGCGGTGGGGATGCTGCTGGGGCACGGTTACCAGGACTGGCTTGTGGCGATACCGCGGCCTCGATCGTGGCGTTCATCGTGTTTGTGCAGAGCATTTCCGAGGGCGGTTCGGGGTCGGGCGGCGGCTCATCGGGCTCGAGTTCCGGCGGTTCCAGCTCAAGCTCCAGCGGCAGTTCCTCCGGGGGCGGCGGCTCCAGCGGCGGCGGCGGTGCCTCCGGCAGCTGGTAAACGATTCCTCGCTTGTAGTGAGCGAGCTTGCCTCGCGCTGAGGCCGCCGCAGTTCTCCCTGGAAAACGCGGCGCCCGGACTGGGGCGATGCGTTCCGTCAGGTAAGGCGCAGCGCGGGGCAAGCCCGCTCACTACAGGGGTCTATGGGCGATCCAACCCTTGAAGCTGAAGCCGGCGTAGAACAGCTCCACGCCTTCGAACCCGGCCTCAACCAGCAAGGCCGCATCCGCCTCGGGCGATAACACTGGCAGCTTCTCACTGATCGCCGCAATCGCCCGCTCGGCATCCGCCGCAGGCACACCCGAATCCACTGCAAACGCGGCATAACGCTTCAACCACCGGGCTTTCTCTTCTGGCGCCTGGGGGAAACTGTGGTGCGCCACAATCAACGGCGCCCCCGGCCGCAAGCGTTGCCACAGCGCCTTGAGGGTCTGCAGGCGCTCCTCGGCCGGGATGAAGTGCAAGGTCAGCAGGCACGTGGCCCCATCGAACGGGCCCGCTGGCGCCGTGTCGATGTACCCTTCATGCAACTGCGCGCGTTCCAGCAAGGGCCCCAACGTCGCCTGCGCCAGCTTCAACATCTCTGCCGAGGGGTCTACCCCCACAAAGCGCCACCCCGGTTCGGCCTCGGCAAACCGCTTCAGTTCCAACCCGCCGCCAGCACCCAGCACCAGCACATTGCCTGTGGTCGGCACGCTTTCGCGTAGCAGCAGGGTGGTCATGCGTTGCAGGCCTTCAAAGCCCGGCACCAGGCGTACAGGGCCTTCGGCGTAACGGGCGACGGCGTCGGGGTCGGAAAAAAAGCTCATGGCGGGCTCCTGCACGGTGGACGAGGCGACAACCCTACTGCGGCAAACCAGCAGTGGCAATTGCCTCAAGGAATCAGGGATCATGTCGATATGATCTCATCGCTCACAAGGACCGTCACTCGATGAAACTGCTGAAACTCGCCGCCGTTTTGACCCTGCCACTGCTCGGCGCCTGTTCCTCGGACTACCACTACAAGGATTACCAAGGCGATTGGGCCCCGGAAAAACTGCACCCCGTCGACCTCTCCAACAACGCCCCCGACGCCGCACTGGTGTACTTCGACACCTGGCGCGAGCGCGAGCTGGGCATTCCGTTCCACCGCCTGGTGCTGGCCCTGGAAGTGGACGGCGTCAAACTGCCCGGCGCCGGGCGCACGTCGATCCTCAACGTCACCGGCGAGCAGGCGCTGAAACTCAGCCCCGGCAAGCACTCGCTGCGCTGGTGTAACGTGTCGATGAATGCCCTGGGCACCGGCGGCGCGTTCTGCAACAACGGCGCCGACGACGTCGACTTCAAACCCGGCCAGCGTTACGTGGTGACCTTCCGCCTGACCGCCAGCACCAAGGGCGTGGGCCCGAACTACAGCACCGAATACCGCACCTATTCGAGCATCCGCAACCTGGACACCCAGGAAGTCATCTTCCCCGTGCCGGGGCAGCAGGGTTGAGCGCCGTGATCCGCCAGGCCGCCCCCCGGGACGCCCTGTGCATCGGCGTGCTGGGCATGCAGGTGTTCCTCGACACCTACGCCACCGAAGGCATTCGCTGCGCGATTGCCAAGGAGGCGCTGCACGCCTTTGCCCCCGAGTCCATCGCCCAACTGATCGATCAGCCCGGCACATTGTTGCTGGTGGCAGAAGTGAACAACCACTTGGTAGGTTTCGCCCAGCTCACACTCAACACCCGCCACTCGATGATCGAGGCCGATGACGTTGCCGAGTTGCAGCGGCTGTACATCCAGGAGCGCTTCACCGGGCAGGGCATTGGCCAACAGTTGCTCGACGCGGCTGAGCAGCAGGCGGCTGCAGGCGGCGCTTCGCTGCTATGGGCGACGGTGTGGGTGGGGAATGAACGGGCGCTGGGTTTTTACCCTCGACGCGGGTATGTGGAGCTGGGTTCGCCCACCTATACCTTTCAAGGGGAAACTCACGAGAACCGTCTGTTTGGCAAAGCCCTGAGTGCTACAACGGCTTAGACAGAAACACCCGACAACTACCCTGCGGCTCACAAGGAATCTCGCCAAACCGCACCCAGCCGTGCTTCTCGTAAAACCCCGGCGCCTGGAAACTCAGGGTATACAACACCGCATTGCGGCAACCCCGGCGCCGGGCTTCGTCTTCAAACGCCTGCAGCAATTGGCTGCCCAGGCCTGAGCCGCGCAAGGATTCGGGCAGGTGGAACAGGTCGAGAAACGCCGTGCCCAAGGTGGTCTTGCCGGTGATGCCGCCGAGTATTTGCTGGGTGACGGGGTCTTTGATCAGTACCGCCAATGGCCGACGGTCGTTGTAACCCGTGATGCCCTCATTGAACGCGGCGAGACCGTTGCCAAGAACCTGTTCGGCGTCGGGGGAAGGGTGGTCGCTTAGTTCAATGAGGGGGGCTGTCATCAAGGGGCTCGCTGGTTTCAGGCTTGCTGCCATCCACCCATAGTATCGGCCTTGATTTCGAAGTCTATCGCCTCGCGATACGGATTACCGAAGTTGGCGTATTGACCCTTGCCGGCAGCCTGGGTGGGCTGCCAGCTCTGTGTCTCGGGATCGAAGAATTCGGCGTCATCCCCGGCGGATTCATCCAGTGGATTGTGCTTGGGTTTGTCGTCATCGATTTTGCTCTGAAGCGCCGAGTAGGCCATCGACACGTACGGGTTGAAACCATTGATTGAAGACATGACTACACCTCTCTGAAGGTAGGAAACAAAACCCGTCAGCAGTGGGCTGGCGGGTCGTGTTGTGCAGGCTACAGAGCGTAGAAAAGCCGCTCAATGAAGGCTTTTTGGGTAGATGTAACGGGTTAAAACCGCGCCTGATCACGCCCCAGAGTAGGTTGTGACTGTCTGTAGGCGGCTTCCTTGTTTCTGTGTGCCGTTTCAAGTTGTGCATCAGAAGCTGGCCGCGCGGCGAGGGTTTTCGCACGTTGAAACACAGGGGCTTTTCAACTGGCTGTTTGCCGGAAAACGTCCCGATACACACAACAGAGAACGGGCTTAAAGCGCCATCACCATCTCATGCCACGCCATCCCACCGTGATCCGAGGGCGAGGGCCGCACATACGCATAGCCCATGCGTTCATACAACGGCACATGCTGCGCCTTGCACATCAAATGAATCGTCTGCTTGCCCATGTCGCGCATGCGCTGCACAAACTCGGTCATCAACACCTTGGAATAGCCTTTGCCCTGATGCGCCGGGTCGACCACCACCGACATGATCACCACGTTCGGCGCCTCGGGCGAATGCCCCACCAGTTCCTTGAACGCCTCATCCGACATCACCACGTCAAACGCGCAGCCACAGTTGATAAAACCCACCAGCTCGCCATCGGCTTGCAGGATCAGAAAGCCCTGCGGGTACTGCGAGATGCGCGTGGCGATCTTCTCCAGCGTCGCGGCTTCGTCGCCTTCGTAGGCGCTGATTTCGATTTCAAAGCAACGGGCGGCGTCGGCGGGCAGGGCGTTGCGGAAAGTGAGGGCGGGCATGTGGGTTCCTGAAACCGTGAGTGGAGGGCCCCATCATAGTGAAACACCGCCCTCGAGGCAGCTATCAGGTGAACATGTCGGGGCCTATGTCCTCGATGCCTTCATGGCGCAGCCTCTGGTCAAACTGTTCTTTGAACTGATTGATTTTTTGCTGCATCTGAGGGGTATAACGTCCGTCCGGGCCGTCAGGGCGGAAATCGAACTTGATGGGATAGACGTTTTCATGCGTTGCAAAGGGGGCTCGCTCAGGGTCGCCAACTTCATTGTTAAGCGGCGGTAAACCCAGTGCTTCAGCAAGCCTGAAGGCAATCTCCAGCGTTTTATCAACGTCGCTTGCTTTCACCAGTACAGGAATTTTTTCCCGGGGCGACGGTGTGGTGTCTCCAGAGGGGCGGAACGTCTCGATTTGAGGCGCAAAGGCTGGCAATGGTGTGGAGGGAATATTCGACATGTTGGATACTCGTAACTTAATGATGCCAAAGCGGGCGCTTGGCCAGTTGAGTCTGTGGTTCGTTGGGTGGGGTTAGTTCCAATCGGCTCACCCGTCTTATCCAGAAGCAACCAAAGGCAGATTAAAGGGAGGGTAGATGGGGAGTCATCGCAGTAAAAAACTTGGTATTACTGAAGGTTATTGGGCTGGTCTAAGTGAAGATCGACGGATTATGTGGAAATTTTTTAGTCGGGCACTCACTTTTGTGGGTGCGCTGGCGGTTTCGAAAACTGGAGTTAATTATATAGATTGGCTTATTGCTGCCAGTACCACGGTGTTTTCTTTTTTGCTTATCGAGAGTCAGCGCTCTTATACGCGCTACAGCGTTGGCCTGCGGAAGAAATTGATACGGGTGTCAGTGGCATTGGTGGCGACGTCTGTATTGTTCGCAGGGGGCATTTATTTTTCACAAGCTGCTTTTTTTGCATTGGCCAGTACTTATACTTCCATGCCTCCGTCCAGTCTTGGAGGGGAATACAGTGAATTTAAACATGTTCTGTATGTTTTAATGTTTGTCTGTGCGGGAGGGGTGGCGATAGTCAGGGTATTTCGGCAGTTGGATGTCATGGGTCTGATTTATCATCTTCCTCGCCAACAGATGATAAGGTTGCTTGTTCATAAAGAGTGTAAGTTGGAAGGGTTTCCTAGGTTCGCTTGTTTCGAACTGGGTGTGATAGTGGCTGCAATTTGTTACTCAGGGGTGGTCGCTTCGCTGATCAGTGGCCTATTGGAGATTGTACGTATTGCAGTCGATGCGGCGGGAGTTAGTTAGGTGGATCAAATAAAAAACCACTCACGTCTTGGCCTTAAAGCCACGATGAGAGTGGTTCCATTCATCTCGATTTAAACGCTACAGGCAGTTGATTCAAACCCCACTCACCAACTTCCCCCCGTCCATCCTGCGTTTATACGCACTGTCCCGACTCGCCAACCAGAAATACAACGGCGACGTCACCACCAACCCCACCACCCACGACAAATCCGCGCCATTAATGTGTGCCGAGATCGGCCCCACGTACAGCGGCGTGTTCATGAACGGAATCTGCACCGCAATCCCCACCGCGTACGCCAGCAGCGCCTGTGGGTTGTACTTGCCGTAGATCCCGCCATCCACGCGGAAGATCGAGGCAATATCGTATTTGCCTTTGTGGATCGCATAGAAGTCGATCAGGTTGATTGCCGTCCACGGCACCAGTACCACCAGCAGCACCAGCACCATGTCGACGAAGTGGCCGATGAAGTCCTTGGAGGCGAATACCGCGGCAATGGCGCAGGCGGCCAGCACCAGGGTGGAGATCACCGCGCGGCTCTTGGCCGTGGGGATCCAGCGGTAGGCGAAGGTCTGGATCAGGGTGATGATCGACAGCACGGCGCCGTACAGGTTGAGGGCGTTGTGGCTGATCACGCTGAGCAAAAACAGCACCAGCATCAGCGGGCCGATGGCGCCGGTGGCCAGTTTGACGGCGTCCATGGTGTCCATGCCCACGGGCGTGGCGAGCACGGCAACGGCGCCGAAGATGAAGGCCAGGCTGGAGCCCAGGGCAGAGCCCAGGTAGGTGGTCCAGAAGGTCGAGGCCACCGGTACGTCGGCTGGCAGGTAGCGGGAGTAGTCCGACACGTAGGGGGCGAAGGCGATTTGCCAAAGGGCCGCCAACGACACGGTCGCCAACCAGCCGGAGATGTTGAATTCGCCGCGGGTCAGGAAATCGGTGGTCTGTACGTGGGTGAAGATGTAGCCGAAGCCCAGCACAATGCCGGCGCCGAGCACCCAGGTGCCGATGCGGTTGAGCACGTGGATGAAGCGGTAGCCGATGATGCCGATGATGCCCGAGCCAATGGCACCGATCACGATGCCTACGGGCACCGGCACGCTGTCGACCACGCCGTGCAGGGATTTACCCGCCAGCACGATGTTGGAGGCGAAGAAACCGATGTACATGACGCCGGCGATCACCACCACCAGCAGGGCGCCGAGGGAGCCGAACTGGGCGCGGCTCTGGATCATCTGCGGGATGCCCATTTGCGGGCCCTGGGCCGAGTGCAACGCCATCAGCACGCCGCCGACCAGGTGGCCGACGAGGATCGCGACGATGCCCCATAGCAGGTTCAGGTGGAACAGTTGCACACCCAATGCGCCGGTGACGATCGGCAGCGGCGCGATGTTGCCGCCGAACCACAGGGTGAACAGGTCTCTTACCTTTCCATGGCGATCTTCCGGGGGCACGTATCCTATCGTGTGTTTTTCGATGAGCGGGGCGGAGGATGTTGCAGTGGTAACCATGACGAGCTCCAAGGCAAGGTGAGTACGTTGACGTACTTCGCTGTGCGCCGCACGGGCGGGCGCTTTGTTGTTGGAGTGATCATCTGCAATGGGCGCAGGGAGGTAAATTAGTAAGTTTGTTGCTATAGACCTTAAAAAATATAGCTCGCGCGTGAGCGTGCTCCGGTATGTTGCCTACCTGTGTCTATGGGCGAAGTCCCGCGTTTCTGGAGGTCCCGATGGCTGCCTACAACCTGCGCCAACTCAGATATTTTGTCACAACGGCCGAGTGCGGCAGCGTCGCCGAGGCCTCGCGCAAGCTCTATATCGCGCAGCCGTCGGTCTCTACCGCCATCAAGCAGTTGGAAGACAGTTTTGGCGTGCAGCTGTTTATCCGCCATCACGCCCAGGGCGTGTCGCTGACGCCCAGCGGCGCGCGGTTTTATCGCAAGGCGCTGGAGCTGTTGCGGGTGGCCCACGAGTTCGAGCAGAACGCCCTGGCCGACAATGATGTGGTGGCCGGGCAGATCGATATCGGCTGCTTTGAAACCGTGGCGCCGTTGTACCTGCCGCGCCTGATCGCCGGGTTCAAGGCGCTCTGGCCAGGGGTGGAAATCCGCATCCGCGACGGCGAGCAGCAGGAACTGGTGCAGGCGCTGACGGCGGGCAGTATCGACGTGGCGATGCTGTTCGAGCACGACCTGGGCGGCACCATCGAAACCACGCCGCTGATGCCGCCGCAGCAGCCTTACGCGTTGCTGCCGGCTGATCACCGTTTTGCACAACAGGCCAAGGTCTCGCTGGCGGACCTGGTGCTGGAACCGATGATCTTGCTCGACGTACTGCCAAGCCGCACGTACTTCGTGAGCATCTTTGAAGAGCGCGGGCTGACGCCGAATATCGTGTTCAGCTCGCCGTCCATCGAGATGGTGCGGGGGATGGTCGGGCGGGGGTTCGGGTTTTCGATCCTGGTGACCAAGCCGTTCACCGAGTACACCTACGACGGGCAGAAGGTGGTGTGCGTGCCGTTGGCCGAGACCGTGACCGGCTCGGGTTTGTCGGCCGTGTGGCTGCGGCGGGCGCCGCTGACCAAACCGGTGCAATTGTTTGTGGATTACTGCCGTGAAGAGCTAGCAAGACTTCTCGGCTAACACAAGCCCCCTGTAGGCGCTGGCTTGCCAGCGATAGCGGTATGTCAGCCAACCACTGTGCTGGCTGAGGCACCGCCATCGCCGGCAAGCCGGCTCCTACGGGGAAGGCGTTTCAGGCATGTGTCACGGTGGGGCAACTGTCAGCTTTCTGGGGCGTAGTTCCGGATACCCGCCTGCTGCAGCTTCTGTTGGAACTCTCGGCGAAAGTCGTCGATTCTCATCTGCAAGGCAGGGCTGAAGGTGCCGTTGGGGCCATTGGGTTTGAAACGGAAATCGAAGGTCACATGCAGTTGTGTCCCATCACCCAAGTCAAGGTAGTCCAAGTCGTCGGACTTGAGTTCTACACCAATGGCTTTCTTTCTGGCTAGTTCAGTGAAAATTTCCTTGGCTTCGAACTGATCACTAAATGTCACCGTGAATCGAGCGTTTGACGTATCTGTCGTGCCCGGCGCGGGGCGCATGCGCAGCGCTTCAGGTGCGGCCTGAAGGGGTAGGGGGCTCGTGCTAGACGAAAGAGATGAAATACCGGACATAGAAATACCCACGAAATGGTTGGATTTTGGGTGGCAAATGAGCCGCTTTCGTGGGTGGTTGGGTCAATGCGCTCGGTTCCTGAGCGGCATTTGGCAAGTGAATCGAGACATTTCGCTTACAGGCCAACACCAACCCATGTAGGAGCCGGCTTGCCGGCGATCGCGCTGTATCAGTCAACCAGCATATGACCGTTATACCGTTATCGCGGGCAAGCCCGGCTCCCACAGGGTTTTGCATTGAATGACGGGCCGGTGTTCGGCTCAGGTGCGGATCGAATCCAGCATCCGCTGCAGCATTTCATCGCAGCCTTGAAGCTGCTCCACCCTCACAAACTCATCCGGCTTATGCCCCTGGTCCATGCTCCCGGGCCCGCACACCACCGTGGGAATGCCCTTGGCGTCAAACAACCCGCCTTCGGTGCCAAACGCCACGGTGCCAAAATCCCGCGAGCCCGAGAACGCTGCAATCAACTCCGCCGCCTGGCTGCGCTCGTCGGTGACCAAGCCGGGGTACGCCGACAGTTCGGTAAAGCGGATTGCACTCTGCGCGCTCACCGCCTGCATGCGCGGCAATACGTGTTGTTCGGCGTACGCCTTCAGTTCAATCGCCACTTCGCCTGGGTCCTGGGACGGCAACGCCCGCACCTCGAAATCAAACCGGCAATCGGCCGGCACGATGTTCAAGGCCTTGCCGCCGCTGATCACCCCTGTTTGCACGGTGCTGAACGGCGGGTCAAACCGCGCATCCCGGGTGTCTCGCAGCCGCTGCCCAATCCGCCCCAGTTCACCTATCAAGTCAGCGGCGTGTTCAATCGCATTCACCCCGTAAGGCGCATACGCCGAATGGCACGCCTCGCCATGCACGTCACAACGCATGGCGAGCTTGCCCTTGTGGCCCAGCACCGGCTTGAGTTCGGTCGGTTCGCCGATGATGCACAGCATCGGTTTCACCGGCCGTTGCTCCAGTACGGCGAGCAACGAACGTACACCCAGGCAACCGACTTCCTCGTCATACGACAGCGCGATATGCACCGGCAGGCGCAAAGTCGCCTCGACCAACGCCGGCACCAGCGCCAGCACGCAGGCGATGTAGCCCTTCATGTCCGCTGTGCCACGGCCAAACAGTTTGCCGTCGCGTTCGGTCAGCTCAAAGGGCGGCAGCGTCCACGGCTGCCCATCCACCGGCACCACGTCGGTATGGCCCGACAGCACAATCCCCGGCAACTCAGCCGGGCCGATGCTGGCGAACAGGTTGGCCTTGCTGCGTTCCTCGTTGTAGATCAGCTCGCTGGCCACGCCGAAACCGGCCAGGTAATCGCGCACGAACTCGATCAACTGCAGGTTCGACTCGCGGCTGGTGGTGTCGAACCCCACCAGCGTCTGCAGCAGTTGGCGGCTGCGGCTCATCGGTCGTCTCCGGCCACGCCGTAGCCCGGCGATCGATCGGGGGCGAGGGCGCGGTCGATGTAGTCCTGCACTTGCGGGCAGTAGGCATCCCAGAGTTTTTGCAGCGCGGCGATAGGTTGCTCATCGGCCCAATCCACCCGCAGGTTGATGATCGGCCAGGTCAGCTCGCCCACCACCAGCGCCGCCGAGTGCACCGGGCCGGCTTCGCCACCGGCGGCGATGGCGGCGTGCATCGCGGCCAACAGGCGATCCGCCAATTGGCCTTCGCCGCTTTCAAACGCCGTGACCATGGCCTGGATCACCGCGCGGTCGGCGAGCATGTTGCCTGCCGCCACACACTGCTCACCGGAGACCGCATGGTGGGTGCCCAAGGTTTCACTGCCGCTGAAATGCACGGTGCGGCCCAGGTGATCAATCGCCGTCAGTTGCCGGTATTGGCTGTAGCCGTTGCTCGTCAATGCTTTATCGATGGCTTCAGCCGGGGCCAGGCCCTGTTCCAGCCAATCGAGCACGTCCGGGCCCAGGGCCGGCAGGGTGATGTTCTGGGTCGACACCGCGCCCACGCCGGGCCGCAGCCATGGGCAGCGGGCACCTACGGCAATGCTCGATGAGCTGATGGCGATGCCTAGCTGGCCGGTCTCGGCGCAACGGGCGACGATTGAAAAGGTCATGGTGGCGCTCCTTATTCGGGAATAACCGCGATCACATCAATTTCCATCAGCCACTGCGGCTGGCCGAGGGCCGACACCACCAACCCGGTGGAGATCGGGAACACGCCCTTGAGCCACTTGCCGACTTCCTGGTACACCGGCTCGCGGTAGCGCGGGTCGATCAGGTAGGTGGTGGTCTTGACGATGTGCGACAGGTCGGAGCCGGCTTCTTCCAGCAGTTGCTTGACGTTTTTCATCGCCTGTTCGGCCTGGGCACGCGGATCGCCGAGGCCGATCAGGTTACCCTCGAAATCGGTGCCTACCTGGCCGCGCACATACACGGTGTTGCCGGCGCGCACGGCTTGGCAGAGGTCGTTGTCCAGGCTCTGGTTGGGGTAGGTTTCCTTGGTGTTGAACATGCGGATGCGAGTGTGAGTAGGCATCAAAAAAACTCCGGCAATAAGTGATCAGGCGCTGACAGGGGACTGGCGAACCACCGGGGCGGCTTCGCGGTATTCAAGGTATTGGCGCTGGATGGCGATGTGGTCGGCCACGTATTTGGCGTCGTGCCACACCCCCCAGATAAACGACGAGCCACGGCGCGACTGCCACGGCAAACCGAGGAAGTAGATCCCGGCTTCGGTGGAGACCCCGCGCTGGTGCGCTGGCTTGCCAGCGGCGTCGAAGGCCTCGACTTTCAGCCAGCTGTAGTCCACGGCAAAGCCGGTGGCCCAGATGATCGAGGTGATGCCGGCCGCGACCAGGTCCAGCTCCAGGATCGGCTGCTTGATGCACTCGGCGTCGGGGAACACGCGGCGCGCTTCGGGTTCCAGCGGCAGGTCCAGGCCGTTGCGTTCGATGTAGGCATCGGCGGCATCCAGCAGGGCCAGGTAGTTCTCATCGCCACGGGCCAGGTTGTCCACCAGGTTCGGCTGGAACGTGGCGACGCTGCCATTGAACGACTGGGTGAGGCCGACCAGGGTCATGCCTTGCTGGGCCAGTTCACGGAAGTCGATGGTCTTGCCGCCGTGGGCACCGCTGACCGCGATGGTCACGTGTTCGCGCCCGGGCTTCATGGCCGCTTGGTCCCATTCGCCGAGCACACCGAGCCACCAGCAGAAGTCGCGGTTGCGGTAGGCGCGAGGCGGGCGGTCATGGGCACCGACCGACAGGTACACCTGGCGCCCGGAGCGCTGCAGCTCATCGGCAATCTGCACGCCGGACGAACCGGCGCCCACCACCAGCACGGCACCGGCTGGCAGTTGTGCCGGGTTGCGGTAGTCGGCGGAGTGGATCTGGTGCAGCGCGGTGTCTTTGGGGGCGATGGCCGGGATCACCGGCTTCTGGAACGGCCCGGTCGCCGCGACGACGCGGTTGGCCTCAATCACGCCTTCGCTGGTGTGCACGGTAAAGCCTGGGCGGCCGACATTGCGCACCACGGAGGTAACGTCCACACCGGTACGAATCGGCGCGTTGAATTTGCGTGCGTAGGCTTCGAAGTAATCCGCGACGCGCTCTTTGGGCGCGAATGCATCGTCGGCGACGTCATCGAATGCCAGCCCCGGAAAACGGTCATGCCAGGCCGGGCCGTTCGCCACCAGCGAATCCCAGCGCCCGGTGCGCCAGCGCTCGGCAATGCGGCTGCGCTCCAGCACCAGGTGCGGCACACCTTGCTTGCTCAAGTGCTCGCTCATGGCCACGCCAGCCTGACCGGCTCCCACGACGAGGGTGTCTATTTTTGTTATTGCTTGGGTCATGTGTCTGTCCTTGCGTAATGCAGTTGGATTCAGCTTGGGCATGACTTCAAGGCTAGGGGGAGGGCGGTTTTTAATAAAATATTATTAAGCTGGGAAGTGAGCATAAATATCGAATGCAGGCTCACCCTATCGGGTGATTTCGATGAGGGGCTATGTGTGTGAGCATTCTCGCAGTTCCTTGAGCGAGTCTTCGAAGTGGAAAACGACCGGCTTTCTTCCGCGCAGTGGTTTGAACAGATGGCCCGGGTCACCGAGAGCATCGGGCAAGCGGGTTTCGCCGCCACCCTGTTCGAGGCCCTCGGTTACCTGCAACCGATCCAGGCCACGACACTGTATTGGTACCCGCGTGGCGGCATGCCCAGCGCCCTGTTCGAGCTGGATGGGCCGTGGCTGCCCCAGGGCAATGTGCGCCAGTACCTGTCCGGGTTCTATCTGCTCGACCCGTTCTACGGCGCCTGCGTCGAGGGCGTCAGCTCGGGCTGCTATGCCCTGGCCGACGTCGCCCCCGACCACTTCGAACTCAGCGAGTACTTCCAGTCGTTCTACCGGCACTCCCACCTGGAGGATGAACTCAACTACCTGCTGCAGTCGGGTAATGGCTCGAGCCTGGCGGTGTCGCTGGCGTTCACCCAGAAGCTCGACGCGGCCACCACCGCGCAGTTCAAGCGCATCGCGCCGTGGCTGCTGGCCGTGCTGGGTAAACACTTTGTGGGCCTGGACGCCCAGGGCGCGCGCTTTGCCAATGAGTTGGAGCAGCGCATTCACTCGGCACTGAACAACTTTGGCTCGTCGATCCTGACCGAGCGTGAATGCCGGATCGCCCAGCTGATCCTGCGCGGCCACTCCACCCGTTCGCTGGCCGAGCGCCTCGAAGTCTCGGAAGACACGATCAAATCCCACCGCAAACACATCTATACCAAGCTCGATATCGGCGCGCAGTCGGAGCTGTTTGCCCTGTTTATCGACTCGCTCGCCGAAGCCCAGGGCGTGCTGAGCAAAGACCCCCTTGAAAGCTACATGAGCAAGCACCGCTGAGCGGCGTTGCTCCCCCTTGCGTCACCACTAATAAGAGAGAACCGCCATGAATCTACCCGCCCACCTGAACCGTCGCACCGAGGATTACCAGGCGTCCGATGCGGCCCACCACATCCACGCTTTCGTCGATCAAAAAGCGCTGAACGCCGAAGGCCCGCGTGTGATGGTGCGCGGCGAGGGCCTGTACCTGTGGGACAGTGAAGGCAAACGTTACCTGGACGGCATGTCGGGCCTGTGGTGCACGCAATTGGGCTATGGCCGCAAAGACCTGACCGCTGCCGCCGCGGCGCAGATGGATCAACTGGCTTACTACAACCTATTTTTCCACACCACCCACCCTGCGGTGGTCGAGCTGTCGGAGCTGCTGTTCAGCCTGCTGCCGGCTCACTACAGCCATGTGATCTACACCAACTCCGGTTCCGAGGCCAACGAGGTGCTGATCCGCACCGTGCGCCGCTACTGGCAGGTGGAGGGCCAGCCACAGAAGAAGATCATGATCGGCCGCTGGAACGGCTATCACGGCTCCACCCTGGCGGCTTCCGCGCTGGGCGGCATGAAGTTCATGCACGAGATGGGTGGCCTGATTCCGGACGTTGCACACATCGACGAACCCTATTGGTATGCCCAAGGCGGCGACTTGACGCCAGCCGAGTTCGGTCGCCGCTGCGCGCTGCAACTGGAAGAAAAGATCCTTGAACTGGGCGCTGAAAACGTCGCGGGCTTTATCGCCGAGCCGTTCCAGGGCGCTGGCGGCATGATCTTCCCGCCGGAAAGCTACTGGCCCGAGATCCAGCGCATCTGCCGTCAATACGATGTGTTGCTGTGCGCCGATGAAGTGATCGGGGGCTTTGGCCGCACTGGCGAGTGGTTCGCCCACCAGCACTTCGGTTTCGAGCCCGATACCTTGTCGATCGCCAAGGGCCTGACTTCCGGCTACGTGCCCATGGGCGGCCTGGTGTTGAGCAAACGCATCGCCGATGCGCTGGTGGAGCGGGGCGGGGTGTTCGCCCACGGGCTGACCTATTCCGGGCACCCGGTGGCGGCGGCGGTGGCGTTGGCCAACCTCAAGGCCCTTCGCGATGAAGGCATCGTGCGCCAGGTGAAGGATGACACCGGGCCGTACCTGCAAAAGATCCTGCACGAGGTGTTTGGCAACCACCCGATGATCGGCGAGATCCAGGGCACCGGCCTGCTCGCAGCCTTGCAGTTTGCCGAAGACAAAAGCACCCGCAAACGCTTCGCCAATGAAAACGACCTGGCCTGGCAGTGCCGCACCTTCGGCTTCGAAGAGGGCGTGATCATTCGCTCAACCCTTGGCCGCATGATCATGGCGCCGGCCCTGGTGGCCACCCGCGCGGAGCTGGATGAACTGGTCGACAAGACCCGCATCGCAATCGACCGCACCGCGCGGATCGCGGGAAAACTCTGATGTGACCCGCTCACCCCTCCACGCAGAGGGGTGAGTGATCGCCTTCCGACAGCGCTTGAACGGCATCGATCTCATCGCATGCCGCGACGCCCTGCATGCCGATTTCCAGGAGTCACCCATGACGACAATAAAAAACGTGGCCGATACCCCCTCCCATCCTGCGTCCGCTGCACCTTCTAGCGGTCGACGCTTCCGCCAGCCACTGGGCCTGGTCGGGCTGATCCTGTTCGGCCTGGCCTACATGGTCCCGCTGGCGGTGTTCACCACCTATGGCCTGGTCACCCAGATGACCCGTGGGCACTTGCCGACCGCCTACATGCTGACCCTCGCCGCGATGTTGCTGACCGCCTACAGCTACGGGCGCATGGTCCAGGCCCATCCTTATTCGGGGTCGGTCTACTCCTACACCCGCAAGGCGTTTGGCGCGTGTTTCGGTTTTATCGCCGGGTGGACGCTGCTGCTCGACTACATCTTCCTGCCGCTGCTCAGTTACCTGCTGATCGGCATCTACCTGTCGGAATACTTCCCCGGTGTGCCGACCGCCGTGTGGGTGCTCGGCTCGATTGCCCTGGTGACGGGGCTCAACCTGGTGGGCATCGAGTCGATCACCCGGGTCAACTGGGTGCTGATCGTGGCCCAACTGGTGTTTATCGTGGTGTTCGTGGCGTTGTCGGTGCACAACCTGAACGAGCAAGCAGCACCGGTTTCGCTGCTCGCGCCGTTCCACCATGAAGGTTTCAGCGCGCCACTGATCATGGCGGGGGCGGCGGTGTTGTGCCTGTCGTTCCTGGGCTTTGATGCGGTGTCGACCATGGCCGAGGAAACCCCCAACCCGCGCCGCACCATCCCGCTGGCCATCCTGCTGGTGTCATTGATTGGCGGCTTGTTGTTCCTGCTGGTCTCGTATTTCGCCCAGATGGTGTTTCCCGAGTGGAACAGCTTCGCTGACCCCGATTCCGCCTCGGTGGATGTGATGCGCCGCGTGGGTGGGGAAATGCTGGTGACCGCCTTTACCGCCACCTACGTTGCCGGCTGTTTTGCCTCGGCGATGGTGTCCCAGGCCAGCGTGTCGCGAGTGCTGTTTGCCATGGGCCGTGACGGCGCATTACCCCGGGTACTCGGCAAGCTGGTAACGAAAAAGCGCGTGCCGGCCACGGCGATTGTGCTGGTCAGCCTGTTCTCGTTGATTGCCTTGTTCATCACCCTGGACACCGTGGCCAACATGATCAGCTTCGGGGCGCTGTTCGCGTTCTCGGCGGTGAATCTGGCGGTGATCAAGCATTACCTGGTCGACCAGAAACTGCGTGGCCTGCGCAACTACCTGCTGTACGCCGCGCTGCCGGCCCTGGGGTTTCTCAGCACGATCTGGTTGTGGACCAGCCTGTCGAGCATGTCCTTCACCATCGGCCTGTGCTGGATGGGCCTGGGGCTGCTTTGCCTGCTGGGTATCACCCGGGGCTTGAGCGTGAAGATGCCCGAATTGCAGATCGCTGAATAACCCTTCTTATCCCTCCGAAATCCATTGGGAGCACACCGTGTTCGATCTTGATTACTGGCAACAGCGCGTTGCCCGCCAGCGCTTTATCAACACCGCCTTGATCGGCGGCCGCGCCGTGAGTGCGGCCTCCGGGGCGACCTTCGACGCCATCAACCCCGCCAACAACCAGGTGCTCGCACGGGTGGCCGCCTGTGGCGAAATGGAAGTCGACCTGGCCGTACGCAGCGCACGCCAGGCCTTTGAAACCGGCCCGTGGCGGCGCATGGCGCCGGTGGAGCGCAAGAAAATCCTCATCAAGCTCTCCGAGTTGTTGATGACCCACCGCGAAGAGCTGGCGCTGCTCGACTCGCTGAACATGGGCAAGCCAGTGATGGACGCCTATCACATCGACGTGCCCGGCGCGGCCCATGTGTTCGCCTGGTACGGCGAGGCGCTCGACAAGCTCTACGATCAAGTCGCCCCCACGGCCCATACCGCACTGGCAACCATTACCCGTGAAGCCCTGGGCGTGGTGGCGGCCGTGGTGCCATGGAATTTCCCGCTGGACATGGCCGCGTGGAAGCTGGCCCCAGCCTTGGCGGCCGGCAACAGCGTGGTGCTCAAGCCCGCCGAGCAGTCGCCGTTTTCTGCGTTGCGCCTGGCCCAGCTCGCCCTCGAAGCGGGTATCCCCGAAGGCGTGCTCAATGTGGTGCCCGGCCTCGGCGAAAGCGCCGGTAAAGCCCTGGGCCTGCACCCTGATGTGGATTGCCTGGTGTTCACCGGCTCCACGCAGGTGGGCAAGTACTTCATGCAGTATTCCGCGCAATCGAACCTGAAGCAGGTGTGGCTGGAGTGCGGGGGCAAAAGCCCGAACCTGGTGTTCGAAGACTGCCAGGATCTGGACCTGGCAGCGGAGAAGGCCGCGTTCGGGATTTTCTTCAACCAGGGCGAAGTGTGTTCGGCCAACTCGCGGCTGTATGTACAACGTTCCATCCATGACGAGTTCGTCGAGCGCGTGATTGCCAAGTCCCGCGCCTGGATGCCCGGCGATCCCCTAGACCCGCGCAGCGCTGCCGGCGCCATTGTCGACCGTGGGCAAACCGCGCATATCCTGCAGGCCATCGAACAGGCCCAAGGCGAGGGCGCCCGGCTCTTGTGTGGCGGCCAGCAGTTGACGATCAACGGCTCGTCAAACTTCATCCAGCCCACGGTGTTTGGCGACGTGACTTCGCACATGGCGCTTGCCCGTAACGAGGTGTTCGGCCCGGTGCTCGCCATCAGTGCTTTCGACACGGAAGAACAGGCGATCCAGCAAGCCAACGCGAGTATTTATGGCCTGGCCGCGTCGGTGTGGAGCGACGACCTCAACCGCGCACACCGCGTTGCCCGCGCCCTCAAGGCCGGTACGGTGTCGGTCAACACCGTCGACGCGCTGGATGTGACAGTGCCCTTTGGTGGCGGCAAACAGTCCGGGTTCGGGCGGGACCTGTCGTTGCACTCGTTCGACAAGTACACGCAGTTGAAAACCACCTGGTTCCAGTTGCGTTGATTCAAGTGCTTATCCGGTCGTGCATTCATGGGTGCACGACCGGTGCCGGTGCAGGCACACTGGGCCCTCACTCAGAGGGCTTTCAGGACCATGGTCAACATTCGTGTGATGAGCACTGCCGACTACGACGCGGTGCTCGAACTGATGCAAGACACCCCCGGTATTTCCCTGCGCGACGCCGACTCCCGCGAGGCCACCGAACGTTATTTGGCGCGCAACCCGGGTATGAGTTTCGTGGCGCAAGACAGCGACCGGTTGGTGGCCTGCGTGATGTGCGGCCACGATGGCCGTCGTGGTTATTTGCAGCACCTGCTGGTGCTGCCGGCGTATCGCCGCCAGGGCATTGCCCAGGCCTTGGTGCAACGTTGTCTTACGGAGCTTGAACAACTGGGCATCCACAAATGCCACCTTGACGTGTTCAAGACCAACACAGAAGCGGCCCGCTATTGGCAAGGGCAGGGCTGGACACTGCGCACGGATATCGACCGTTATTCATTCACCCGGGTGGGAAATGAAAACGCCTGAATCAGGGATCCCTGTGGGAGCTGGCTTGCCTGCGAAGGCGGTGGCACGGCTGAAGCAGATGTTGCCTGAACCACCGCTATCGCTGGCGAGCCAGCGCCTACAGGGTCGGTGTTAAGCCCGGAAGCGTGCGCGCAGCGCTTCGATGACTTGAGGCACCGAAGGTCCGTGGATCGTGGGTGGTACAGGGTTTTCTCCAAACTCTCGCCAGACAAACAGCGTCAGGTCAGCGCCATCCGTCACCGTATGCCCGTGCCCTTGCGTGCCGAAATCCTGCAGCGCGCGGTAGCGCTCATCTCGCCAGAAGGCCGCTTCAACCCAGTCATACACCGGGATGAAATGAAAATGCAGGGGGAAGCCTGGCATGTGCCCATACCGGCTGATGTACAGCCATTTGGGTTGCAGGTGCGTTTCCATCACCCGTTGTACTTTGGCCAGCAACCCGCCCAACTCTGCCAGCGCCGCCTCCGGCATATCCGCCAACGAATGGATCGGCGCCTTGGCTCCCAGCATCAGGTAACCCGGCAGCTTCGACGCCTGGTGATGGTTGAGCCGCCAGTGCTCGGTGTCGAAAAGGATGTAGTCGGGGTTGATCTGCATAGGCTCGTGTCCATGAGGGCAGGGCGGCAGGATAACAAAGGCGCGTGCCTGTATCCCACAAAAGCAGGTGATCTGTGTCTACCGCCCAACCGAGCAGGCCGTTAGTTTCACGTCATGTTAACTGACGACCGAGTACATCATGGATCTCACTGCTGTTGCGTTTGGCACCACCGATTGGTCAACCCTCGAAGCACAGCTTCACCCCGGCGTCACGGGCAGTGCCTTATGGCGGACCTGTCACTTCGGCACCACCCGCGTGCGCATGGTGGAATACACCCCGGGCTACCTGGCGGATCACTGGTGCTGGAGAGGGCATGTCCTGTTGTGCCTCGAAGGCGAGTTGCACACGGAGCTGGAGGACGGTCGAGAGTTCGTCCTAACACCCGGAATGAGTTATCAAGTGGGCAATGACATGGAAGGCCATCGTTCCTCGACGCGGGTCGGGGCGAAGCTGTTTATCGTGGATTGAAGCAGAAAAAAGACGTTTCATGCCTTGCGATAGATCCCGCTTAATTCCCGCGCCAGTTCGATGAAATTTTGCAGCGGCGCTGATGGGTTGAAAGTACGGCGCACCAGCGTGATCGGCGCCAGCAATTTCGGGCGGGCGTCCTTGATCCGGCAGTACACCACGCTTTCACGGTGCACATCGCGCATGGAAGCGGGCACCACCGAGATGCCTTCGCCGGCTGCCACCAGGCTGACGTTGGTCAGCATGCGTTCCACTTCAAAGGCGATCCTGGGCTCGAAGCCGGCGTTCTGGCAGGCTTTGATCAGGTTGGCGTACATGCCCGGCGCGCCCGGGCGGCGGACCAGGATGAAGCGCTCGTCCTTAAGGGCGACCAGGGGGATGGCCGCGTCGTTCAGCAGGGGGTGGCCGGTGGGCAGTGCGAGCAGCATTTCTTCGTTGAGCAGGCGGTGGAAGGTCAGGCTCTGGTGGGTGCTGACGGGTGCGCGGAGGATGCCGATGTCGAGGCGTTTTTCGATACTGTCCTCGGTCACTTCCCGGGCACTGCCTTCGTTGATCGACAGTTCCACGCCGGGGTAGCGCTCGCGGTAGGCGCGGATGATGCGCGGGATCAGCGGGTGGGCGGCGGCGGAGCTGGTGAAGCCGATCACCAGGGTGCCTTCGATGCCTTGGGCGGCCCGGGACGCCTTGAGCGAGCCGTGCTCGACCCGGGCCAGGATCACCCGGGCCTCCTCCAGAAACACCAGGCCGCCGGCCGTGAGGTCGACGCCCTTGGGGTGACGCTTGAACAGGTCGAAGCCCAGTTCCTTTTCAAGGGCGCGGATCTGTTGGCTGAGGGGCGGTTGCTGCATGTTCAGGCGCGCAGCGGCACGGGTGAAATGTCGCTCTTCGGCCACCATGATGAAATAACGTAAATGGCGAAGTTCCATGGTGGTATATCCCGTGACAAGACTTTATTATTTGCGGCCTGCAGCGGCCAGGCGGTCAATATGCCGAAAGTGTCGGATGCCGACAATAACAATAAGTAAAAACATGCCGGAGTGCCGATGCTCACCCGATATACCCAGAACGGAACCCTGCCTATTCTGATTGCCATCGCACTGGGCATGACGTTGGGCCTGGTTTATCCGGACCTGGCAATCGAGATGAAAGTGCTCAGTGACGCGTTCATCAAGTTGGTCGGTTTATTGATGCCGTTCCTGCTGTTTGTGCTGGTGTCCACCGGTGTTGCTGGGATCAAGCGCGAACCCCATCACCGCCATGTCGTGCGGCGGATCATCGTGTATTTCCAATTGATGTCTTGCGCTGCGCTGGTGGTGGGCATGGCAACCGGCTGGGTGTTCAACCTGGAGCACAGCGCGTTGCCGACGCCCCCGTTACCGGCTGAAGGCTTCCTGCACGAACTGTCGCTGTTGTCGGCGTCTTCCACGCTGTATCACGTGTTTGCCCAAAGCCTGGTGCTGCAGGTGATGTGCGTTGCCGTTGTCTGCGGGCTGCTGCTGGGGCGGGGTAGCCGCGTCGGCAACCGCTGCCTGGGCTGGCTGGAGGCGGGTGTGCAGGGCCTGTTCTATCTGTTGCGGATTATCTTGAAGTTTGCCCCTTTGGCAGCCTTTGGGGCGATGGCATTTGTGGTGGGTAAATACGGCGTTAGTTCGGTATTACCCTTGTTGAAGTTTGTGGTGGTTATTTATCTGGTCAGTGCGTTATTTGTGGGTGTGGTATTTGCCGCTGTCACGCGTTGGGTCGGCGTTAAGTTATCCAGTCTGATTATTTATTTAAAAGAAGAGTTGTTATTGGTGACATTCACCGGCTCTTCCGTGGCTGCTCTTCCGGGGTGCGTGAACAAACTCGAAGCCTTGGGCTGCGACCGCCAATTGGTACGCCTGGTGTTGACCACCGGCTACACCTTCAACCTGGCCGGCACCAATCTGTACCTGACCACCGCGATCATGTTCCTCGCGCACATGGCCGGTGTGGAGATGGCCCTGCCGCAATTGCTCGCGGTGCTGGTGATCTGCCTGATCACCTCGTTGAGCTCCACCAGCGTGGCGGGTTCGGCGCTGTTTACCCTGATTGCGACATTGAACATCCTGCAACTGGTGCCGCTGGAAGGCGTCGGGTTGTTGCTGGGCGTGGAGCGATTGATGAAGTGCCGCTCGTTGACCAATGTACTGGGCAACTGCGTGGCCTGCCTGGCGATCTGCGCATGGCAACGATCGATTGACCGGGCGGTGTTGCGGCGGGAGTTGGCGAGCTGAGGCCGACGCGGAGCAAATGTGGGAGCGGGCTTGCTCCCACATTGTTGAACCGCGTGTCAGCCTTTGGTGTTGGCCAGTTTGTCGAAGGCTTTGTCGAGGTTGCCTTCGGCGTTCTGCAGCTTTTCACGTCGCTCTTTCAGCCACTGCTGATCGCCTTCCAGCGTCTTGCGCGCCTCCACCAGCATGCGCTTGACCTCTTGCGGTTGCGGGCCGCCGGTGCCTTTGCGGGTCTGCACCATGGTGGTCGGCGACAGCGCCGCGCGGAAACCGGCCTCATCGAGTGGCAAGGTGTTGGGCGTCCACTTGTACTTGTCCGCTGCCTGGCTATACAGCTTCTGCGCATCGGCATACGGGAAGGTTTTCGGCGTGGTGCCGTTGCTGCGGGCTTCGGTCACGATCAGCGAGGCAAAGCTGTGGCCGATGCGGAACGGCACCTTGAATTGGCGCTCCAGGGTGTCGGCCAATTCCATCGAGGTGGTCCATTCCGACTCCAGCTCTTCCAGCGCGCGCTGCGGGTTGATCTGCAACGCGTCGAGCACCGCGTCGGTGGCTTCGAACATCTCCTTGGTGGAGCGGAACACGCCCAGGGAGTCGAAGGCGAACTTGTAGTCGGTCATGCCGGTGGTGACGTTGTGGGCACGCAGGGTCACCGCCTGCGCCAGGCCGACCACGTCCGAGGCGCTTTCACGGGCACGCATCAGCAAGCCCGGGTTGCGTTTTTGCGGCATCGCGCTGCTGGTGTAGGTGGCTTCTTCATCCAGCAGCAGCCACGGGCGGATCTGATGGTACTGGGTGTGGATGTCGCCGATCATCGCGCCCACGCGGATCGCCGAGGACGAGGCCAGGTTGGCGGCTTCAATCGGGATGTCGTAGGTCGACACTTGGCTCGAATCCAGCGAGTTCTCACGCACCCCATCAAAACCCAGCAGCTCGGCCAGGCGTTCGCGGTTCAGCGGGTACGCCGAGTTCGCCAGCACCGCCGTGCCCATCGGGCTCTTGTTCAGGCGCGTGTACAGCTCACGGATGCGCTGGCCGTCGCGGTCAAACGCCGCCTCGAAGGCCAACAGGTAATGCGCATAGCTGATGGGCATGGCCTGCACGCCATTAGTGTAAGCGGGCACCAGCGTGTCGACGTTTTTATCGGCAATGTTCAGCAGGCGCAGGCGCGTGGCGTTGAGCGCTTCGCTGTAGGCCAGCACCTGGCTGCGCAAGGCGGCCAGGCGGTAGGTGGCGAGCATGTCCTGGCGGCTGCGGCCGGAGTGGATCAGCGAGGCTTCCGGGCCGATCTTGTCGGTCATGATTTTTTCCAGTTGCAGCACGTCACTCGGGCGCGTGCCACCGGGCTGGTCGGCCTGGGCGATGGCGTAGCGCACGCCACCGGCGATCTTCTGGCCCATCTCGGGCTTGACGATGCCTTCTTCGGTGAGCATCACGATCGAGGCTTTGTTGATGCGGTTCAGCCAGGCGAACTGGGTCTGGGTCGGGTCGCCCTTGGCTTTGTGTTCGGTTTGCGAACTGTCGGGGGTGGCGCCGACTTTTGCCGCTTGGGCAGCGCATTGTTCGGTGGTGGCGCACGGCAGCTCGCCGGTATTGGCCGCCTGGGCGCCGAAACTGTTGAAGAGGGCGAAAGCCACCGCCAGGTGGAGCAGGCTTTTCAGGGCGCGAGGGGATGTGTTCACAGGGATACCCGATTTATTTTTGGAATTGTGGGCCGCTGTCGCGCAGGCGAGGGCGGCAGAATCAGGCTATCGGGTCTGTTTGCAGATTGAAAATATATAGTAAGTGTTGATGGCAGAGCTTTTATGTATGTCGTTAAGGCTTTGAAGCCAATCTTCATAATGCCTGTGCTATACCGTGCCTTTTCTGCGGAGCAACCTATGCGCCAGGATCAACTCGACGGGCTGGTGACCTTTGTGTGTGTCGCCGAACACGCGAGCTTTTCGGCCGCCGCCGTGCGCCTGGGCGTGTCGCCCTCGGCGGTGAGCCAGGTGATCCGCAACCTGGAACAGCGCCTGGGTGTCGCGCTGTTCAACCGCACCACCCGCAGCGTGAGCCTGACGGAAGCGGGGGCGGGGTTCCTGGCCAAGGTGCAGCCGGCCGTGAACGCACTGACGGCAGCGGCCCAGGAGGTGGGCGACAGCAGCGGCTTGCCGTCTGGCTTGCTGCGCCTCAACGTGCCCCGTGCCGGCTACTTGACGGTGCTGCAACCGCTGTTGTCGGCGTTTCTTGAAGCCCACCCGCAGATCGACCTGGAACTGACCCTGGAAAATGCCCTGGTCGACATCGTGCGCCTGGGCTTCGACGCGGGCATTCGCTTTGGGGATTTCGTCGAGCAGGACATGGTCGCGGTCAAGGTCGGGCCGGCGTTGCGTATGCATGTGATCGCGTCCCCTGGCTATCTCGCCCGATACGGCACGCCGAAACACCCGGGCGAATTGCTGCAGCACAACTGCATCGGCTTTCGTGCGTCGAGTGGCGTGGTGGAGCGTTGGGATTTGGCCAGGGGCCAGGAGACACTGTTGCTGCCGGTGAGCGGGCGGATGATCGTCAACGACTCATCGGCGCTGGTGCAAAGCGTGCTGGACGGGTTGGGGATCGGCTACATGATCAGCGGGCATATCGACCCGCTGATTGCGCGAGGCGAACTGGTGAGCCTGTTCGAAGACTGGTGCCCGACGCTGCCCGGGTACACCCTGTATTACCCCAGCCGCCGCCGCGTCAGCCGCAAACTGCGGGCCCTGATCGACTTTTTACGTGAGCCAAACCTGTAGTGAGCGGGCTTGCCCCGCGCCGCGGCGTATCAGTCCCCCAACCCCTACCTGACACACCAAACGGCGATCGACCTGGCGCTTGGGGGTTGTCTGATACGCCGCCGCGCGGGGCAAGCCCGCTCACTACAGTCAGTGCATTTTGCTGTGGTCCATGCCGTCGAGGGCGCGGGCGGGGGCCTTGATGTCGATCGTTTGTTTGTTGCCTTTGGCGTCTTGAACCGTGAGGGTCAGCGGCACCTGGTCGCCTTCTTTGATCTGGCCGGTCAGGCCCATCAGCATCACGTGGTAGCCATTCGGGTCGAGGGTGACCGCCTTGCCGGCGGGCAGGGCAACCGAGTCCACCGGGCCCATGCGCATCACGTCGTCCTTCATGCTCATCTCATGGATCTGCACGTCCTTGGCCACTGGCGTGGCTACGCTCAGCAACTTGCTGTCGGTATCGGCGGTGACGGTCATGAAGGCACCGCTGGACGACTGGCCCGGCACGGTGGCGCGCACCCAGGCGTCGGTGACCAGCACCTGGGCGCTGGCGTGGGCGGCGAGGCCCAGCAGGGTGAGACCGAGGGTCAGGCGCTTGAGGTGTTGAACGGCAGTCATTAGCAGACCTCCATGACGGTGAGCAGGTCTTCTGCGCACTCTTTAGCGGTAAGGGACGCCTGCAGGCCCAGGCGCAGGTTGCCACGGGTGTCGAAGACAAAACTGGTGGCGGTGTGGGACAGGGTGTAGGTGTCGCCGGCGGGGATCTTTTCATAAAAGATCCCGAATTCCTTGGCGGCCACGGCGATCTCTTCCGGGGTGCCGTACAGCGCTTCGAAGCTGGGGTCGAAGGCCTTGACGTACTTGTCGAGGATTTCCGGGGTGTCGCGTTCGGGGTCGAGGGTGATGAACACCACCTGCATGATCTCGCCATCGCGGCCCATCAGCTTCTTGGCCTGGGCGGCACGCGCCAGGGTGGTGGGGCACACCGCCGGGCATTGGGTAAAACCGAAGAACACCACCGGCATCAGGCCACGGTACGAACTCAGGGTGACGGTCTCGCCGTCGGTGTTCTTGAGCTTGAAGGTGCGGCCCATGATCTTGTCACTGAGGTCCTTGCCGTACTTGAAGTTCAGCTTGGGGCTGTAGTCACAGCCGCCCAGCAGGCTGCCCAGGCCCAACAGGCCCATACCGGTCAGCACTTTGCGGCGGGTGAATAACGTACTCATCAACTGTGCATCCTGTGAAACGCCTGCATTGCTCTGGAGCTGCACATCAGGCTTGGGAAAGGAGTAACGATGCGGGCGCACAGTCTACCAACCCAGGCCAGCCCACGTAATCTGCGACGTTCTGCCACAGGGGCGCGTCGTGCTTCATCCCTGCGCGGCTTCGGTGGTAGAGTCGCCGCCATGAAATTGAGCCATCCCGACCGCGCCCTGATCGCCTGGACCCTGTACTTCTGCGTGCTGATGAACGTGTTCGTCTGCGGTTTGGGGCATGGCCAGATGATGGGCCAGCAGCTCAACGGGATCGGTGGCGCGTTCTGTTCCGTGGAGGGCAAGCAGGCGCCACTTTCCGACAAAGGGTTGAGTAACCCGGCGTCCAGCAACATCTCGAACTACTTTGCCTGCCCGGTGTGCAACGCGGTGACCGTCGCCATCGTGTTCCTGATCGGCCTGGCCTGGTTGCTCGGCCTTGGGCAAACCCCACGCCCGGCCCATGAACGGCGCAGCAAGGCGCCTCCGCGATATTCCTGGCCGTCGGCCAACCCCCGCGCTTCTCCCGCTTTCTGACGTGTGCCTTGGGCCTCCTGTGACCAGGGGGCGTTCTATCGTCACGACTGTGAGTGCGTTCCATGAACCCTGTATTGCCTGCCGGCGCTCGCCGCCTGGTCAGCAAGGCGTCCCGTCGCCTGCGCGCAGAACCGACTCTGCCTGACTACCCGAGCAATTCCCGTTGTTTCGTGCACCTGGATGCACGCCTGCTGCCCCATTGGCACACCTTGTTCGACATCTGCCCGGCGTTGCTCAAGCTCGACCCACCGGAAGGCCTGAACCTGTTCCGCAGTTTCATGACCTGGGCCTACCGCAACCAGCCGCCGCTGGACTGGACCTACCACCTGAATATCTGCCGCTGGCTGCTCGGCTCAGCCTATCGCACGCAGATCGACGACGAGCCGATCGAAGCGTTCATGGCCGCTGCGGCTGCGTGCTGGGTCAACACGGACGACAGCCAGGCCCGGGGTGTGGTCCTGGCCTGGCGAGGTACGCGGGTATTCGATTGGAAGGGCGGTGCATTGATGGCGGCCGAGCGTCAGCCGTTGCCGACGCCCGTGGGGGATTTCGCCTGGTGTCCGTTGACGGCCCGGGGTGAGTTCAACGGGTGGTTGCCGGTGCCGTGAGGTGCTGGCGGATCCAGCTTTCGACGTCTGTCACCGCAATCTGATGCTGTGCATTGAAGGTCACGGCGGGGTCCCAGGCCACGCCGTTGCCCTGGGCGAATACGGCACGGTATTTCTTCAGGTTGTCGTGCGGCGTCTCGGCCAGTTCCGCCTGTAAATGCGGCACCGACCAACGCTCGCGGTTCAGGGTGATGCCCAGCACCGCGTCCACGGTATCGGCCAGTTGCCCGTAGGTCAGGGTGTCGCCGGCAGTGAACACCACCTGGTTGGTGAGTGGCGGTTGCGCCAGCACGATCTGCGCCGTCAGCCGGCCGATATCCTCCGGGGTGGTGACGGTGACGGCGGTGTCCCAATCGCCCAGGGCATGCACGGTATTGTTGGGTAAATCGACCACGCCGAAGGACGGTTCGAACAGGAAACTGGTGAACATCCCGGTGGAGATAATCAGCCACTGTGTGCCTTGTTGGCCACGTAGCAGGTCGCGTACATCCAGCTGTTCATCGAAGGTATCCTGCGGGCTGCCGCGACCGATCACGTCGTAGTCCACGCCAAATTGCCACGGCACGTAGCGCTGCACGCCGCCTTCAATGGCCGCCCGTGCGAGCTTGCGCTGGGTGCCCGGGCCTGCGGCAAACCCGGTGCAACAGATGACCGTGGCGAAGGGTGCGAAAAGCGCGGCGAGGGTGCTTTGGCTGTCGTTCTGCAAGTCGCCGGCGAGCAACTCGATACCCAATGTTTGCAGCTGCCGGGCGGTGGCCGATTGCAGGCTGGCAGGGCGTAGCATTACCGCTATTCGCGTGGTGTGTGAGGCGGTCGAAGCGGCCAGCGCTTGCAGCACAGCCATGCCCAGTTCCCCGGCACCGAGTATCAGAATGGAAGAAGGGGTCATAGGGTTCTCCGTCGAGGTTGAAAGTCGTGGCATGCTTGCAGAATTCATCGCCACGCATAAGAAGGCACACCAGTGATACCGGGAGACCCGCATGGATAACCACGAGATCATCCGACGCTCGCAAGCGGCCTGCGATGCCCTGAGCGCAGACGATGACGGCCTCAAGCGCGAGCTGCTGACCCATGCCGGCAACCGCTGGTCCCTGGGGATCGTGCATGTGCTGGGGGTGAACGGCCGGTTGCGCCATGCCGAGATCGGCCGGCGAATGAAAGGCGTGACCCAGCGCATGCTGACCCGCACGCTGCGCCAGTTGGAACGCGATGGCCTGGTGCTGCGCCACGACTTCGCAGAGGTACCGCCCCGGGTCGAATACGCGCTGTCACCCCTCGGCACACAGTTGTTGGTGAACATGTTCCCGCTGTGGAGTTGGGTGGTGGACAACGCTGACGCATTTCGCCAAGCGCGGGAGCGCTTTGACGCCACCCGAGATGAGGCTTTGTAATCGGCAACAGGCGCGGCACACTACGCGCCTTCAACGCCTCATCTTCAAGGATCGCCATGGATTGCAGGGTCAAAAAATACGTTTCGTTGTTGTGGCTCGCCGGGGTACTGCTGGGTGCCGGTACACCGGCCTGGGCAGCCTCCTTTGATTGCAAGAAAGCCGCCACACCCGTCGAGCAGACACTCTGCGCCAATGCCGAATTGAGCCGCCTCGACACCACGCTGGGCGAACACTACCGGCGTGCCATGGCCAAGCTCGAAGGCGCGCCGCGTGAGGCGTTGCGCAACGGCCAACGCGCCTGGCTGCAAACCCGCAATGCCTGCGGCGTTGATGTCGCCTGCCTGCAACCCTTGTTGAGCCAACGGGTGGTCGAAGTGGGCACGCTCACCCAGCCGGACACCGCCCAGCTGGACGCGATCATCGCCAGCATTCCCGACCGCCCGGCCGACGCCGCCAAGGGCTTGCGCGGTTACCCGACGAGTGAGCTGGCTGCGGCCTGGCTGGTGTACCTGCAACGTTTCGAACCCACCAGCGGGGTGACCGCTGAAGAAGCCGACGCCAACCGCCAGCAGGTGTTGGCGGTGCTCAAGACCGACAGTTTCCCCTGGGGGATTTACCAGGACCTGGACAACGACCCCAAGGTCAGCCGCGACCAGGTCATGCTGACCCTGCTGCGCATGATGATCGAGCGTGCGCAGTACGTGTTTTTCGGTGACCAGCGCGCCTATGTGCACTGCTTTGTGTTCAGTCGCCACGGCGCGGATGCGTACGCAGCATTCGGGCCTTTGTACGGCTCCACCCGCGATACCTTCGCGCCCGTGTGTGCGCCGCAAGGTGACTTGTTCAAGCAAACGCCCTGGAAACAGCTGGACGCCGCTTTCGACCCGGCCATCTCCACGGCCAGCGGCAACACGGGCACCATCCGCTTTGCCAGCTACGCCGCGTGGAATGTACTGGGGCTTCGGGCAACCGTATCGCCACGGGACTTCCTCACGCCGGCGGCGCCCGCGCAGGATCCCGCCGCCGCTATAAGCAGCTGGACCGATGACGCGCTGTGGCCAAAAAAATCCCGTCAGCAGGCACTGGCCGCCATCGAGCCGGCACGGCAAGTGACGGCGACCTGGTTGCAGCGAGCGCGCGGGCTATCGGCCGATGACGCACGCAGGGCAGCGCGGGAAATTGTCCGGCAGTGGCTGGACCAGCGCCTGGACTTTATCGGCGACTACGACGGCAGCGAATAAGCTGCTAACTCCCGGTGCGAGGTGTGCGGCTCGGCTGGGTTTTATCGCTGCGGTGCTTGGGTTTGGGGGCCGGTTTGACGCTGTCTTTTTTCGGCGTCGAATCGGCTTTCTTGTCGCTGTCGGCGGGGCTGCTGGGGTAGGTGCCTGGCGGCAGGGCAGAGCCTGCGGCATTGTCCCCACTCAAGCTGGGCGGTGGGCTGGTGTCATCGCCGAAGGCCGCATGGGCCGGGCTGCCCAGCCATCCGGCGAGGCAGATGATCAACACGATGTTGCGCGAGATATCGGTCTTCATGACGTGATCCCTTTTCCATGTTTCGCCGCCTCCGGGTCAATTCAAGGGGGCTTACCTAGTGGGAGTCATGGCCTGGAACCAAAGTTTGGAAAATTTCCCCGTGCGCGACGAAAGGCCATCGCCGGGCAGTTTTAATGAACCCTCACGCCGATCCCTTGACCTAATGCATACGACCTCAGGAGGTGACGCATGCAAATAGACTATGTCTGGATCGGTTTGGCGGTGATTCTGCTGCTGTTGGAGCTGTGGGCAATCAACATTGTATTACGCAGCACTGGTGGCTGGGAGACCAAGGGGCTGTGGCTGATCATTCTGATTTTTGTGCCGCTGTTTGGGCTCATCGCCTGGGCCATGTTCGGGCCCAAGCGCGAGATGCCCGATCACCGTCGAAGCTGAAACTGCCGTTAAAAAAACAGGCGCCCCAGGGCGCCTGTTTTCGTTCAGTGCCAGGCCATCAACCGGCAACAGCCTTGGCGATGGCGTCGTTGAATGCCGGCAAATCGTCTGGCGTGCGTGAGGTGATCAGCGCCCATCCATTGGCCTTGCACTCCTTGACCTGTGCATCCACCCATTCGGCAGCTCCGGCGTTGATCAGATCCGTGCGCACGCTTTTGTACGAGGTGAGGGTCTTGCCCTTGATGACGCCAGCGTCGATCAACGCCCACGGCCCGTGACAGATGGCCGCCACGGTTTTGCCGGCTTTGACGAACTCATTGATCAGCTTGAGAGCTGCCGTGTCCTGGCGCAGGGTATCGGCATTTACAGTGCCACCTGGGATGATCAGGGCGTCAAAGTCGGCGCTGGAGACCTCGGACAATTTAGTGTCGGATTCCACCGCCTTATCTTTCTCGGTGTCGCCCACAAATGTCTGGGTCGTACCGCCCTTGCTGGAAGCGTGGGTCACGGTCGCGCCATCGCCGCGCAGTTGCTGCAGAGGCTTGAGCAGTTCGTCGCGCTCGATACCCGTGTTGGAGGTGATGATCAGGATCTTCTTGGCAGTGAGTCGGGAACTCATGGTGGGGTGTCTCCTGTGGCGAACGTTGGGTGGGAAGGTGTGGCTACCGTCTGTTGAGCGGGCGTGTGCGCCGAAGGTTTAAATTAATTCGCGTTTATTTCTCCGATGGTCTGCCCGGGCAATTTCCTTGAACTATCCCCTCAGAGTGGGCCTCTGCTGTTTACAGGGCCGCTGCTTCAAGGGTCGTTCAACTGCCAGGAGTCACCGCCATGATCCCGTTCGCCTGTGATGAAAAAAGCTCCGATCCCATGCTGGGGGAATAACCATGGCTCGTTCAATTAGTGCATCGGAACTGGGCATTGAGCTCACGCCTGAAGACAACAGCAGCCTGTTCAAATGGTTTCTTGCCAGCTTCCTAATGGGTAAACGCATCCAGGCGCCCATCGCGGCCCAGGCTTATCGGGTGATTGTCGAGGAAGAGGGCCGGGACACGGCGCGCAAGTTGCAACATTGCACCTCCCGCGAATTAGTCGCGATGCTGGGGCGCGCGCATTACGTGCGTTATGACGAGTCCACCGCACAGCGCCTGCTCGATCTGAGTGCCAAACTGAACGCGGAATACGCGGGCAACATCACGCAGATGCGCGACGCCAGTAATAATCGCCAGGCGTTTGAAAAACGCCTGGGTGAGTTTGATGGTGTGGGCCCCAAGACCATTGAGATTTTCATGCGCGATGCGGCTGCGGTGCTGTTTTGACGGCGCCGCTGTTTGTGGGCTGTGCGGGGTGGAGCTTGCCTCGGCAATACGCGTCGGCCTTTAAAGGCGAGGGCACGCATTTACAGCGCTACGCAATGCGCTTGAATGCGGTGGAAATCAACAGTTCGTTTTACCGCCCGCATTTGGCCAAGACCTATGAGCGTTGGCACGACTCGGTGCCATCGGCATTTCGCTTTTCAGTCAAATTGCCGAAAAACATCACCCATGAACTTCGCTTGCAATACTGTGAGACCGCCCTGGATGAGTTCATTGAGCAATGCCTGCACTTGGGTCAAAAGCTAGGCTGTTTGCTGGTGCAACTGCCTCCCTCACTGAGCTATGAGCCAGGCGTGGCTGCAACGTTTTTCACCGCTCTGCGCCAACGCTATACCGGAGCCATTGTGCTTGAACCGCGTCATGCCAGTTGGCTCAAGGCCGAGGCGTTGTTGGAGCGTTTCCAGGTGGCGCGGGTAGCTGCTGACCCACCCGTGATCGAACGCGGGGCGAGCCCCGGCGGTTGGCAAGGCGTGCGTTATTGGCGTCTGCACGGTTCACCGCGTCTTTATCACAGCGCCTATGGCCTGGAGCGTGTGCAGGCGTTTGCGCGCCTGCTCGAGCAGTCGGTTGCGCAGGGTATTCTCACATGGTGCATTTTCGATAACACCGCCAGCGGGCATGCGGTGGCTGACGCCTTGTACCTACTCGACCTCCACCCTCAACACCTCCAAGCCTAACTGCTCGTACGCCTCGACACTCGGCACATGCCATTCGGTAATCAACGTATGGATTCGGCTGCATGGCGCCACGATAAAGGGCTCCACGGCGCCGAGTTTGTCCGCCATGGTCACCGCCACTACGTGTGAGGCGCTGTCGAGCAGGGCCTGTTTGACCGCCACTTCATCAAAATGCAGCGAGCTGATGCCGATCTGCGGGTGCAGCGCGCACACGCCGGTAAACAGCAGGTCTGCCTTGACGCTTTCAATCAGGCGAACGGTTTCATGCCCGCTGGTGGAAAGGGTCGCCGGGTTGAGTTGGCCACCGGCCAGAATCACTTTGACGTTGGGGTGATCGGCCAGGGCGATGGCAATCATCGGTGACGGCGTGACCACCGTCAGGCGGATGTTGCGTGGCAAGGATTGGGCGATTTTCAAGGTGGTCGAGCCGGAATCGAACAGCACAATCTGCCCGTCTTCCACACGGTCTGCGGCCAATTGCGCGAGCTGGCGCTTGGCGTCGTTGGTCTCGCCGACACGGGTGAAAAAATCCTTGCCGGTGTCTTTGGGCCGGGGCAGGGCGCCGCCGTGGACACGTTGCAAAAGACCGGCTGCCGCAAGCTCGCCGAGGTCGCGGCGGATGGTGTCCTGGGACACGGCAAAATGTTCCACCAGTTCAGCGGCGGTGACTTTGCCGTCGCGCTCCAGCAGCAACAGGATCTTCTGCTTGCGCAATGAGGGCAGGTCGATGGCGTGATGGGTGTTTTGCATGTTTGTGCGTCTTTTTGCGGGTTTGTGCGAGATTAGCCCTCGGGTGATGTAAACGCAATGGCTGGTTGTATGGCGGATCTACGCTTACTCTCTGTGTTCAGTTCAGGGAGAGGTGACCCCGATGTCGTTGATCACAACCATCGAAGACTTACGCAAGCTCGCGCAAAAACGTGTCCCAAGGATGTTTTACGACTACGCCGATTCCGGCTCCTGGACTGAAAGCACCTACCGGGCAAATGAAAGCGATTTTGCCCAGATCAAATTCCGCCAGCGGGTGGCGCGCAACATCGATTCGCGTTCGATCCGCGCCACCATGATCGGCCAGGACATGGCCATGCCGGTGGCCCTGGCGCCGACCGGGTTGGCCGGCATGCAGCATGCCGACGGCGAGATCCTCACCGCCCGCGCCGCCGCCGCGTTTGGCCTGCGCTACACCTTGTCGACCATGAGTATCTGTTCCCTGGAAGACATTGCCGAACACGTCGGCCAACCGTTCTGGTTCCAGTTGTACGTGATGCGCGACCGCGCGTTCATCGAGCAGTTGATCGAGCGCGCCAAGGCCGCAGGCGTGGACGCATTGGTGCTGACCCTGGACCTGCAGATCCTTGGCCAGCGCCACAAGGACTTGATCAATGGCCTCTCGGCGCCGCCCAAACTGACCTTGCCGAATATCCTCAACATGGCCACCAAACCGCGTTGGGTAATGGGCATGCTTGGCACCAAACGCCGGGGCTTTGGCAACATTGTCGGGCATGTAAAAGGTGTGGCCGACATGAGTTCGCTGTCGTCGTGGACCGCCCAGCAATTCGACCCGCGCCTGAGCTGGGACGATGTGGAGTGGATCAAGAAATGCTGGGGCGGCAAGCTGATCATCAAGGGCATCCTCGATGTGGAAGATGCGCGGCTGGCGGCCGATTCCGGCGCCGATGCGTTGGTGGTGAGCAACCACGGCGGCCGCCAGTTGGACGGCGCGCCGTCGAGCATCAGCCAGTTGCCGGCAATCGTCGAGGCCGTGGGCAAACGGATTGAAGTGTGGCTCGACGGTGGTATTCGCTCCGGGCAAGACGTGCTCAAGGCGATGGCACTGGGCGCAAAAGGCACTTTGATCGGGCGGCCGCATTTGTACGGTTTGGGTGCGATGGGCGAGGCGGGCGTGACCAAGGCGCTGGACATCATCGCCCGTGAGTTGGACGTGTCGATGGCGTTGTGTGGCTATAACGATATACGCGATGTGAACCGCGAAATTCTGCTGCCGGGTACATTTCCTGAAAGCATTTATTGAGCAAAAAAATCGTAAAAAAATAAAAAGAGTTGTCCACGAAAACCGTGGGTATCTCTGTGGATAACTTTACGAAGGCCCGGCAGGGTTGGCGATTTAACCCGCGGTTAATATTTGATCAACTGCCGGCGTGGGCCAGTATGGGCAGGGTTTGCGCTTGACAGTCAAGCGCAGACCGGGTGCCGAAAAGTGCTTTCAGGAGTCGCCGTTGCGACCTGTGGAGTGTGTCACCACCTGTGCTGGCACCTTCGCGCGCATCAGGTTGTCCAGCGCCTGGCCATAGCTGCGACCCGCCAGGCTCATGCTGTTGTTATGACTGGCACCGGGCACCAGCAACAACCGCTTGGGGTCCTGGGCGGCATCGAACAACTGCTGGCTGAAACGCGGCGGTACATAGCGGTCGTCGAGGCCGTGCACCACCAGCAGCGGCATGTGCACTTCGGCGATCTTGTCGATCGAATCGAATTTCTGCGACAGCAACCAGCGCACCGGCAACGAGGTGTTGGCCACGGCGGTGGCGACATCGGCCAGGGAGGTGAACGTGGATTCGATCACCAGCCCGCGTACCGGCACCGGGTTTTGTTTGCTTAGCTCGGCCGCGAGGTCGATGGCCACGGCGCCGCCCAATGAGTGCCCGTAGAGCAGGCGTTTGCTTGGGTCGGGCTGCAGCACCTGGAAGCGCTCCCAGGCAATGCGCGCGTCTTCGTACACGCTGGTTTCTGAAGGCAAGTCGCCCTGGCTCTGGCCGAAACCGCGATAGTCGATGGCCAGCACCGAATAGCCCAGCGCGTGCAACTGCTCAATGCGAAACAGCTGCCCGGTGAGGTTCCAGCGCACGCCGTGCAGGTAGAGGATCGCCGGGGCGTCCTGCTTGTCTGCCGGCCACCACCAGCCGTGAATATTCTGCCCCGACTTGAAACTGGCGGGCTTGAGGTCGAACTCCTGCACGGCTTTCGGCAAGCCGGTGTACCAACCCGCCGTGCCAGGCTCGATGCGAAACACCAGCTCGCGTTCCTTGTGTTGCAGCACGGCGCAGCCCACCGGCAGGCCGACGATCAACAACGCCATGCACAACAGGGGAAACCAGCGCAGGCCCAGGCGAGACATAAAACGAGATGACATGAAGGTTCCAGGACAAAGGCGAAGCACGGGTTTTACCAGATGGCTTGCGCGGGCAGGAATTAATTCGACCACCGTCAGGGGCGATAGCTTGCAAAGTGTTACAGCATTGAACAAGCCCGTCACGGGTTGTTAGGGTGGGCAGCCGAACAGGAGAGCACGTCTATGGATTTCACAGGAAAAACCGCGATTGTCACCGGTGGCGCACGCGGGTTGGGACTCAGTTATGCACGAGCGCTGGCCATGGGCGGCGCCCGGGTGGTGATCAGTGACATCGGGGCCGATCAGGTGGGGGCAGGTGCCGACCCATCGGTGGTACAGGCCGCCGCCCAGGCGTTGCAGGCTGAAGGCCTGACGGTGATCGGCATAGCGGGCGACTTATCCCAGCAAGAGGGTTGCCGGCAACTGATCGCGCACACGATCGAGGCCTTCGGGCAGCTCGATATCCTGATCCACAACGCTGGCTGGGTGGGCTACCAAAACATCGAAGACCTCGACCCCGCGTTCCTGCAACGGGCCATGGATATCAACCTCTACGCGCCACTCTGGTTGTGCAAGCACGCCTGGCCGCACCTGCTGCGCTCCCGCTCACCGCGCATCATTCTCACCACCTCCGACCGCGCCATGTATGCGCAGTACGAGCAGACGGGGCTGGCGGCCTACAGTGCCGGCAAGATGGCGCAACTGGGCATCATGAATGCGCTGAGCCATGAGGGCGCGCCGGCCGGTATTCGCGTCAACGCGATCTCCCCGGTGGCCAAGACCCGCATGTGGGGCGTGACTGAAGAGCCGGACGAACTCAAACCGGACTGGGTGACACCGGGCGTGGTATTCCTGGCCAGTGCGCAGTGCGACGACACGGGCTATATCTTGCGCGCCAGCAATGGCCAATTCACCGCGACGCGGTTCACGGAAAACCCCGGAGTGGATTACCCGCGGGACCTCGCGCGGGTAAAAGCGCACAGCGCCGAGGAAGTCGCCGCCGCCTGGTCGCGTATCAAGCAGGCGCCGGCTCAGACGGTTGCTGGCACCTGAACTCGATTGCGCCCCCGCGCTTTGGACGCGCACCACTATCCGTAGCGTCGGGATGTGCAGCATCATTTCCTTGAACCTGGAGAGATCCTTCGTGGAGCGCGATTGTAGCCGCAAGTGATCCGCTTGACGCTGGCCTTGGCGCAACCACATGCTCCACCTTCCACGCGCTAAGGACCGACCATGGACAACAGCCCCGTTCGCATCAACGCCGAAGAAACCCTCTCGGACAACTGGTACATCCTCAAGAAATACAGCTTCGACCTGCGCCGCCAGGACGGCACCTGGCAGGCCCAGACCCGTGAGGTCTACGACCGAGGCAATGGCGCGACCATCCTGTTGTACAACCGTGCGCAACGCACCGTGCTGCTGATCCGTCAGTTCCGCATGCCCACCTTCGTCAACGACTACCACGGCTACCTGATCGAAGCCGCTGCCGGTTTGCTCGACAACGCCAGCCCCGAAGAACGCATCCGCCTGGAAGCCGAAGAAGAGACCGGTTACCGCGTCCATCATGTGGAAAAAATCTACTCGGCCTTCATGAGTCCGGGTTCGGTGACCGAGCGCATTCACTTTTTCATCGGTGAGTACCAGCCAGGCGACCAGGTGGGCAGTGGCGGCGGCATCGAGGAAGAGGGCGAAGACATTGAAGTGCTTGAACTGGGCTTCGAGCAGGCCCTGGCCATGGTGCAGAGCGGTGAGATTGTCGACGGCAAGACCCTCATGCTGTTGCAGTACCTGGAATTGCGCATATTGAAAGAAGGCTGGTGATCGTCGATGCGTGGGTGGGCGTTGCTGTGGGTGTTGATCGCGGGCAGTAGCAGCGCTGCCGAGGGTTTCTACACCTGGAACGGCCCGGTGCCGACGGTGCCAGGCAAGCTGCTGCGCAGCGAGGCTTTGACGCCGCCACAGAGCCTGGCGTCGGCCGCGCAGAACCTGCGCATTCTCTATTCCTCCACCGACGGGCTCGACAACCGCACGCCCATCGCGGTGTCCGGTGCGCTGTTCGTGCCCAAGGGCACACCGCCTGCCGGTGGCTGGCCGCTGATGGCCTGGGCCCACGGCACGGTCGGCAGCGCTGACCGGTGCGCGCCGTCACTGAACGCGCGCAGCCCACGGGACACGCGTTACCTCAACTATTGGCTCGACCAGGGTTATGCGATTGTCGCGACTGACTATCAGGGGTTGGGCACGCCGGGTTTGCACCCTTACGGGCTGACCCGCCCGCTGGCCTATGGCGTGCTCGACAGTATTCGTGCGGTGGGTGCGGGGGGATTCAACCTGTCTCGGCGGGTGGTGGTGTTTGGCCAATCCCAGGGCGGCCGTGCGGCGTTTGCCACGGCGGTGTCGGCCAAGGCCTATGCGCCGGAGGTGGAACTTGTCGGCGTGGTGGCGACGGGCACGCCTTATGCCTCGACCCACACCCACGGCAAAAGCCCCGAGCTTGAAGAGGCGCGTCGTTCGGTGGTGCCGACGTTTGCCTACAACCTGTTGCGGCTGAGTACGGCGGCTTTGCTTGATCCTTCCTTTGTGCCGACCGATTACTTGGCTGATCAGGCGTTGCCGGCGTTCAAGGCCAGCCAGGAGGACTGTTTGCATGCCATTGAGCAGCGGGTGGTGGCGGATGGGTTGACGTTCAATAACAGCTTCAAGCGTTCGCCCAAGGTGGCGTTGGAGCGGGTTTATCGTGAGTCGGCGTATCCCACGTTGAAAACCGATGTTCCGGTGTTTTTGGGGACGGGCGGTAAGGACCGTGATGTGTTTGTGCCGGGGCAGAAGGCGTTGGTGAGGGAGGCGTGCAGGGTGGGGGATCGGGTGGAGTGGCATTTTTATCCGGAGCTGGATCATTCGGGGACGGTGAATGGGTCGTTGGGGGATTCGACGGGGTTTGTTCGGCGGGCGTTTGGGGGGGAGGGGATTGGGGGGAATTGTGGGGGTTGAGTACATATCCGTTGCTGCGGTAACGGCTGCTTAGGGTTCCGCCCTTACGGCGGGTCACTTTTGGAAAGAGCCCAAAAGTAACCAAAAGGCTCTTGCCCCAACACTCGGTGCCTCGCCTAGGCTCGGCATGCCCTCACTCCGGCTTGAATCCGTGGGCCGCCGCCACGCGCCATCCATGGCGCGGGGCGGCTAACCCGGCGTCCTGCCGGGTTACCCACGGATTCAAGCCTGCGTTCGGCCA